>NZ_CP072934.1:600000-1200000 GCF_024453815.1 Corynebacterium pseudogenitalium
GTGCGCTAGTGGATTTAGAGTCTGACCTTAACGTGGATACCTACCGTGATGGGGACACCCAGGTGGTTGTCTACCGTGGTGCAGATCAAGGCGCTGGTGTGTCGGTGGAGCGTGAATACCGCTTTGATGGCAACCGTGTCGATGTCATTGTGCGGGTGACCAACAACAAGGATTCCTCGGCGTTTGTGCAGGCGGATCTGACGAACCAGATTAACTCCCAGGTCGGGCTTTCCGGCTCCTATGATGATGGGAAGTTTGTTGTTGCCCCGGCACAGCTTGGCTATGAGACCTCGGTGTCGTTCGATAATGCAACCTCGTCTGGTGTAGCCGATGCGTTCCAGCGCACCACGGCTTCCGGTGAGGTTGGGTTTGTGGATCCAGCAGGGGCAAGCTTCCAGCGTGGTCGTTGGTTTGAGCGCATTGATGCAGGCAACACGTTGACTGCTGCCATGCACATGGAGGTTGCAACCCAGGACAGTGCTGTTGATTCTGATGGTGACGGTCTGCCGGATATGTGGGAACGCGAAGGCGTTACCCTAAGCGACGGTACGGCCATGCCACTGAATCAGTGGGGTGCTGATCCTGAGCGCCCGGATTTGTTCCTGCAGCTTAATTGGATGAACTCGCAGTGGCAGCAGGCTGGCTGCGACACACCTGGTGCGGATGCTGCCATGTGTGCGCAGATGTCGGTGGCAAGCTACCGCCCACACCGCGATATTTTGCAGCAGTTGGTGGATCGCTTCGACCAGTACGGGGTCAACCTGCACATCGATGCCGGTGATACCTACACCAACATTGCAAACTATCCGACGCGTCATGGTGGGCAGACTGAGCCGTATGCCCCGTACTACTTTGAGGGCACCATCCCGGGTATGAAGCTGGTCGATAATATCGATACCATTTTGGGTGCGCGTGCGGCAGTCTTCCGGGTTGGTGTCATTGGGGACCAGATGCAGCGTGGCCACTGGGGTACCGGGTTGGCCCTGGTTGCGGATAACTCGTTTTATGTTGCCAAGCATGAACGCATGCGCACCGATGATCAGCTGCGCAACACGATCATGCACGAGCTGGGGCATACGTTGGGGTTAAACCATAATGGTTCGATGAAGTTCGCCAACGAGGTCCCGCAGTCGGATTACCTGCCGAACTACTACTCGGTGATGAACTACCTCTACCAGTTCACCCACTTTAACTACTCGGATGAAGAATCCGTCTCCGGTGGGCCACTGCCGGAGGTGTGCAACCAGCCGGGCATGGACTGCTACAAAGGTGACTACCGTGTGCCAGCCGACTGGGACAACCTGATGATCAACACCGGCAAGATCGGCAAGGATTACAACTCCACCATCGGTGCCGCCGGTGGCAAGGTTGATGCCAAGGCATTGGCTGCCCAGCAGGAAGCGATGCAGCAAGCTGAGGCCGCGCAGGGTAGTGCGAAGGTTGCTGTTGCAGGTTCCCCGCAGCTTCACCGTGGTGAGAATATGGTGAGCTTGAAGGTTGCAAATCCTGGGTTGGATGCGGCCCGGATGCGTGTTGAGGTTATCTACCCGTCTGGGAAGGCTGAGCAGACTGTGACGGTTGCAGGCCAAGGCGAGGCAACGGTTGCGCTGCCAATCAGTGTTGGTGTGGTTAAGACGTCGTCGTTGCCGTTGGATGTGCGTGTGGTCAATGAGGATGGCTCGCAGGCCTTTGCTGGCCGGTTTGATGTTGCCGCGGTCATGGATGCTGATGTTGATGGTGATGCGATGGCTGGTGCGCCGCGTAAACCGCAGCACAATGCGCAGACTGCGCCGACGACGACGGCGAAGGCTGGTAAGCATGAGTCTTCGCAGTTGACCACGCAGCGTCCAGCACCGAGTGCTGGTGATGTAAGTGGTGCGCCTGCTGGTGAGACGAATATCGCGGCGATTGTTGCTCCGATTGTGGTGCTGCTGCTGTTAATTGGTGGTGGTGTTGCTGCTGCGATGTCTGGTGGTCTGCACTTCTAAACAAAGGGTAGTGGGCCGTGGGGCTTGTGATACCGGGAGTGTTCCTGGTGGCATGGGCCCTTTTCGTTGTGGTTGGGGGTTGGGATTGTTCCCTGCAGGTCTGTGGTGCCGGGAACGATCTTTATGGTCACTCGTCGTGAGCTGGGGAAACATAGGTGTTGGTCGACCGGAGTGGGGCTGAAGAACGAGATAGTTCCCGGGGGTGGGAACTATTTTTCAGGAGCGTGGGGAGGTGTGAGGGCGGCGCACCAGATTCCGGGTTTTGCTCTGGCTGGCAATCGGAATCCCCTGGTCGCGCGTGCCCGTGATAGGAATGTGGTGCCCAGCCAACACACAGGCAACTACTGCAGCTAGCAACACGAGCTCATGGCACGAAAAACTCCCCACCGGCGTGGACTCATGGTCCTTGCCGATGGGGAGTGTTCGCGTTCTTATGCGTTTGGACGCTTACCGCGGTTCGCGCTCTTCTTGCGACGGTCCTTACGCTTACGGCCACGCTTGCTCATGGTGCCTCCTTTAAAATGCGATGAATTAGGTGCAAACCTAGTTACGAAGTATTCAGTTTATCGTTGTTGCCGCAGTGCGGTGAAATCCCCCGAGGAAATTCTGTGAGAGGCACCGGCAAAAGCCGTAGAGCTTAGGCCGACAGGCGTGCGCGGTTGCGCGCGCGGGCCTTGTTGCGGCGCTTCAGTGCGCGACGCTCTTCCTCAGAAAGGCCACCCCAGACGCCGGCGTCTTGGCCGGTCTCCAGTGCCCACTTCATGCAGTGGGAAGTGACTGGGCAGCGGTTGCAAACAAGCTTGGCTTCGGCGATCTGAGCGAGTGCAGGGCCGGAGTTGCCGACAGGGAAGAAGAGTTCTGGGTCCTCGTCGCGGCAAACGGCTTCGTGGCGCCAATCCATAATAAGTACTCCTTCAAGTTCAGAATGTGTCGTGACTATGTATTTTTTGCGCACCACATTCACAACCCTTTTGGGGCGTGTTGCAAACTAAGTTTGATTCCATTGCCCGGGCGAGTGCTCCGCATTGTGCGGGACTCCACTTCCAGACCTGGCGTTAACCCTGTGGTGACTTAGGGTTAAGGGCTGTGACACCAGCCCGTAATTTTTGCTACTCGAAAATGATGGCATGTATTTCGCCGTTCCGCTAGGGTTCTGGCCAAAAATGTGACTGGAATCATAAGAATTGTATTCATGGTTACCGCTCATAACGCACGGCAAAAACGTGGAACCAATGAGCTGTACGCTCTTGAGCTGCATATATAAGAAAATAATTAGCTGACATATGTGTTCGCTAAGGTCAAATCGGCAATCGTCTGCACCGCAACTGGTGTCGGAATCTGGCCCTGATCATTAGACTCCGTTGTGTGAACAGCAAAGAAAACTCATTGGACCACCCTGGCGTTCCGGGCATGCTGCGGTTCGGAGCGGTCGTCGTGTTGCTGCAGTGCTTGGCGATGCTCGGCTACATCATCATGCTGATCTACGCCCAGATTGAAGGCATTAGCGATAGCAGCATCGAATCGAGCGCCGAAGCAAGCCACTACGTGGCGTTGGGCACGGCGGTGTTCCTTGCCATCGTCTTCGGTTTTGTTGCGTTTGTGGCTATCTCGACGCTGCGGGGGCGGCCAAGAGGCTCGGGCGCGATCGTGCTCATCGAGGCGATCCTGCTCGGTGTGGCGTTTTATATGTTCCTCGGGGGCGCACACCTACTCAGTGCGGCGACGGCGCTGTCGGCGGTGCTCGTGTTGATTACGGTGTTCCACCCGGCGTCAGCGGCGTACCAAGAGGCGATGTATGAGCTGAAAAAGGCCCGCCGCTAGCAGAGCTACCAAAGCTACCAAGCGACGGGCGCGGGGGATCGGGGTGCGCGGCGTTAGGAGAGGTTCGTGTTGAGAACGACGATCTCCTCGCCGCGCTTTTCTACGATCGTGGTGCCGGCGGAGTCGATGTAAACGGGGCCGGTGTATCCGCCACGATCGACGGGGATGATCTTCTCCACCTTGTTGTCGTCCCAGTTGGCGACGGCGATGCCGGTGTCGGAGGCGTAGAGCAGGCGCTCGCCGGCGGGGAAGCCGGTGCCAAGCGCGCCCTGGAACACGCCGGTAACGCTCAGGCGGGAGGGCTCCATGAGCAGCAGGGTGTCGCCTTCGTGGTACGTCATGTGGTGGGGCAGGTCGGCGACGGGGAGGACGTCGACAATTTGGTCGATCTTCTGCGGGCCGTCCAGTGGCGGGATTTCGGAGGCGGCGAGGTCGTTGCCGTCCTTGTCGTAGGTGCGGACTTTGTGGCTGTCTGGGTCGTAGATCGCGGCCGCGTCCTGGGACACCGCGACGAGGTAGGCGTTCTCGGAGATGTCGACGCTTTCGTACATCTCGGGCTCACGGGAGTCCTCGGGAGTGGTGTTCTGGAACTTGAGCTTGGGGCCGTCGTCGCAGTACTCCGTGGTCGCCATAATGTCGGTGCGGGTCAGCGCGGAGTTGATGGTGCAGGATTCGGGCTGCATGTCCGGCTCCTGCGGGGCCTCGTTGTAGCCGTACTCGACGGTCTTGACCATGTCGGAGCGCCACAGCTCGACGCGGTGGGAGCTGACGTAGCCGACGCGGTCGTTCGACTGCACTCGCGTAATTACCTCGGGTGCGATGGCGGAGCGTGTGCCCGCGTACTCGCCGGTGAGCGCGTTAATCGTGACGACGTCCCCACAGCCAGCATTGTCGCGGTATGCGGCGACGACCTTGTCCCACGCATGGCCGAGCAGGCATAGCTCGTTCGGGCGCTTGTAGGTCCAAGCGGTGTCGCCGGTTGGGGTGGTTGCGGTGATGGTGCCGTCGTTGTAGGTGATGATCATGCCTGCAGCGATAACGGGTTGGACGCCGGGGGAGGTGTCCGGAAGGCGGAAGGCTTCCTCGACCTTCGAGGGGACGACGGCGAGGCGTCCCGCGTTCTCATATTCCTCCGCCGCCGGCTCCAGGTGAGAGCTGCGGATCGGTGCGGTGAAAAACGCGATGGCAAGGAGGATGATCGCGATCGCGGTGATGACTGCGGTCGCGATCAAGTCGTTGCGGGTGCGACGTAGGGGCTGACTCAACGCCGTTTCCTTCCTGAGCGGTTCGTTCCACGTCTCGTGGAGGGTGTTCTCTCGCCCGAGCGTTGCGGGCGTGCTCCGAGCACTTTACGCGGTTTGCCCACCGTGGATAAAGCCGAGTCCGGAATGTCCAGGGCCTCGAAGAGCTCTTCGGAGGTGGAAAACCACGTTGGGGGCTGGGGCTTGTCGAGGGAAAGTTCCTCGTTGATTGCTTCCCATTTCGCTGTTTCGTCGAGGTCGGCCATGGTCACGGCGGTGCCGGAGTGCCCTGCGCGCCCGGTGCGGCCGATGCGGTGGACGTAGGTCATTGGGTCGTCGGGGACTTGGTAGTTGATCACGTGGGTGACGTCGTCGACGTCGATGCCGCGTGCTGCAACATCGGTGGCGACAAGGATTTCGACGTCCCCTTCGCGGAAGGCGTTCAGGGAGGCCTCGCGCGCACCCTGCCCAAGGTCGCCGTGGACGGCACCGACGGAGAAGCCACGCTGGCCGAGGTCGTCGGCGACGCGCGCGGCGGAGCGCTTCGTGCGGGTAAAGATGATGGTTTTGCCGCGGCCGTTGGCCTGCAGGACGCGCGCGAGCACCTCGGGTTTGTCCATGTGGTGGGCGTAGAACACGACCTGTTTGGTGCTTTCGTGGGTGGAGGCGGCTTCCTCGCCTTGCTCGGCGCGGATGTGGATCGGCGTGTTCATCTTGGAGCGCGCCAGCTGCAGGATCTGGCCGGGCATGGTCGCGGAGAACAGCATCGTTTGCAGTTGGTCAGGTAGGGCGGACCACAGCGTTTCGATGTCGGGCAAAAAGCCCATGTCGAGCATCTCGTCGGCTTCGTCGAGGACGAGGATCGCCACGTGGCTGAGCTGCAGCTCGCCCTGGTGGTAGAGGTCGATGAGGCGGCCGGGCGTGCCCACGACGACGTCGACGCCCTTGTGCAGCGCGTCGATCTGCTCCTGGTAGGGCCGCCCGCCGTAGATGGTGGCGACGCGCACCGGGGTGTACTTCGCTGCCCGCTCCAGGTCGTCGCCGACCTGCACGGCGAGCTCGCGGGTGGGGACGACCACGAGGGCGCGGGGTGTGCCGTCGAGTTCGGCGATGGTGGCGTCGTCAAATACTCGGTCGAGCAACGGGATGCCGAAGCCGTAGGTTTTGCCCATTCCCGTGCGGGCTTGGCCGATGATGTCGCGGCCGTCGAGCGCGAGGGGGATCGCAAGTTCCTGGATGGAAAATGTGCGATGGATATCGAGCTCCTCGAGGGCATCGATGAGTTCGGCGGCGACCCCTAGCTCATGAAAATCGGGTGACTGTTCTCTAGCAGCTGATTTGGACACGCCCTCATCTTAGCTGTAGGCCGTTACAATGGATTGACATCCGTGAAGATGAACAACGATAAGGACGGAAACGAACATATGGATATCAAGATCGGTCTTGCAGACACCGCACGTGAGCTCTCCATCGCGATTGCTGAGGGGCACGAGAATGTGCTCAATACGGTGAAGCAGGCGATTGAGGACCAAACTCCGACGGTGACGCTGGAGGATGACAAGGGAAAGAAGTACTTGGTGCGCACCGAGAAGATTGCGTACGTTGAGCTTGGCTCTGCGCAGGCTCGTTCCGTTGGGTTCATGCGTTAAAACCCGCTACATTTACGACCATGAAGAACAATCACGACACCGACGTTTTCGAGGATTGGGACTTTGAGGACGACGGTGAGTTCACCGCGGTAGACCCGGAAGCGGAGGGTCGGCTTGTGCGCTTCGCCCGCGAGTACGGGTGGCGCGCCTACGCGATTCCGGTGTTGGCTGTGCTGACGGTGTTCGTGATTGTGAACATGCTGCAAAACCCCGACGGGGAGGTGTTTGCGGGAAGCGCTGGTGACAGCGCGGTCGAGCAGCCTGACGGTGACGAAGCCTCGCGCACGGTGAGTGTGCTGCCGGAGGGCCAACAGGACGTACTGCAGTTGCCGCCGGGAGGTCCGTTCACGGAGACTGGCGAGGGCACCTTCTACGAGGTTGGCCACCCTGGGATGCAGGCTGGCAAGGGGGATGAGCTCACGGTCCGCTTTGTTGTTGAGGTGGAGCATGGGCTCGACACGGCACTGTACGGGGGCAATGAGGCTGTCGCCGCGCTTGTCGACGCCACCTTGAGCGACCCCCGTGGCTGGACCAACGACCCGCGCTTCCGGTTTGAACACGTCACGGCGGCCGATGAGCCATCGCTGAAGATTCGGCTCGCGTCCGCGGCGACAACGCGGGAGCTGTGCGGCGTGCACCTTGAAATGGAGACCAGCTGCCGCACCCGCGTGACCGGTGAGGACACGGTCATTTTGAACGAGGCCCGCTGGGTCCGGGGTGCTGCGCCCTACGAGGGGGATCTGGGCCGCTACCGCCAGTACCTGATCAATCACGAGGTTGGCCATGCGCTCGGCTTCGCGCACCACGAGCCGTGCCCGGAAAATGGCGTGCTGGCGCCGGTGATGATGCAGCAGACGCTGAGCTTGAACAATGCGCAGCTGTACTCCTTTGATAAGGAAGAGGTGTACCCGGATAACCAGGACACCTGCAGGTCGAACCCGTGGCCGTACCCGCGCCCGGCAGTGTTGTAAGTGCTGTAGTTGTTGTAGTTATAAACAGGCGACGAGAGGAAGGCGAGCTGCGCTGTGACTATTCCCGAGCATGTGTTGTCGGCGTTTCAGGTTGATGGGGAGGCGGCGTCGACACCTGATGCTGCCTGGGGTGAGGCGAAGAGATTTGGGCGCATTGTGATTTCGCAGGCTGCGCCGACGGCGGCGTGGTCGGGCAAGGTGCGTGAGCGCATCGCTGACCACCTTGAGGGGGTGCACGTTGCGCGTCCGGTGCGTGCGACGGACGGGCGCTTCGTGGTGGCTGGCTTCGTGGCCAACGAGTTCTCGCCGGGTGCGCCGGCGGCCCGCGTGGATGAGGCCGTGGCGGCGGCGCTTGCGCTGGAGCGCGCGCTGCAGCAGGCCGAGGTGGTGCAGGAGCTGCCCGAACGCGATAGCTCTGACGTGATCGCAGAGGCGGATCGCGGCGCGTGGAAGGGGCACGAGGATGCCAGTGCTGAGGGGCTGTGTGTGGCGCACGTGGATGTGCTCTCCCACACGCT
Organism: Corynebacterium pseudogenitalium; assembly: GCF_024453815.1. NCBI lineage: Bacteria > Bacillati > Actinomycetota > Actinomycetes > Mycobacteriales > Corynebacteriaceae > Corynebacterium > Corynebacterium pseudogenitalium. Next base: position 608,189 of record NZ_CP072934.1, read on the forward strand.
GTTTTCGGGCTACGCCGCGCCTGTGCTGACGGATCTTGTACCTTCGGCGCGGCTTCGCCCGAGGGGGTATTCGGCTGCCGTCGTAATTGTCGACGCCCTGCTCGCCGGGGCTGTCGATCCGCGAATCGTCGAGCGCTGGTCCCACATTCCGGACCTTGTGTTCCTGGCGGGGCGCGCGTTGGATTTCCGGATGCGGATGGCGCAGCACGACGGAACGTTCCAGAATGCGAACGCGCGTTCGAAATTTTCGGAGGTTTCCGAGCTCCTTATGTCCCGCTAACATGCCACAATGGTGGGCATGAATGACCAGCAGTCCACCACACCCCGCGCGTTTTTAGTCCCGCGCGAACACCAAGCGCACGATAGAACGTGGTCGCAGCCACTTCCCACCGAGGGGTTATGGAAGGTAACCGGCCAGGCGGGTTCGGGGGTGACCAGCTTTCTCATCGATACGTTTGTGGCGTCGGCGAAGCGGCAGTCGGACGCGGAGGGCGTCTTGTTCTTGACGGATTCGAAGGAGTCCGCCGCGCGGATCAGGGCGGAGATTTCGGAGCGGCTCGCTGATACTGACTTTGTTGCCGACGGCCCGATGGTGCGCTCTGTGCATTCCCTGGCGTTTGCCGTGCTGCGGGAGCAGCAGGAACAGCTGCGCCTGATTTCTGGCGCGGAGCAGGACGCGGTCATCCGCCAATTGCTGCAGGGGCATGTTGAGGATGGCCGGGGGAGCTGGCCTGCGGAGCTGCGCCCGGCATTGCCGATGGTGGGCTTTGCGCGCCAGCTGCGTGACTTTTTGCTGCGCGCGATCGAGCGCGGGCTGGACGCTGAGCAGCTCAAGGTGCTCGGAGCCCGCTACGGGCAGGGGATTTGGAGCGCGGCCGGCGACTTTTTGGAGGAATACCAGCAGGTCATGGCGCTGACCGGGACGGTGCGTTACTCGGCATCCGAGCTGATTGCCAGGGCGCTCGACGTGCCGTTGGGACGGACGTGGCACACCGTGATTGTGGACGACGCCCAGCATCTCTCGCCCGCGGCGGCAAAGTTCGTGCAGCGCCTGCTGCAGGGGGCCACACTCGGGGTTGTGGGTGGTGACTTGGATCAGTCCGTCTACCAGTTCCGCGGGGCAAGCCCGGAGTTCTTTGCCACGCTGGGGGGCCTTGAGCACACGGTGATTGACTTGGGGCAGACGCGGCGTGCGCCGGAGGTCTCGGTGGCGCTAGCGCAGACGCCGACGGCGCAGCTCGCGGCGGTGGCGGACGCACTTCGTCGCGCGCACCTCGAGGAGGAGGTCGCGTTTCGGGATATGGCGGTCATTGTGCGTTCGTCAGGGATGATTCAGCCATTCCGCCGCGCGCTGTTGCACGCGGGCGTGCCGGTCGCCCTGAATCCGACGGATGTGGTGCTCAGCGAGCAACGTATTGTTGCCTCGCTGCTGCTTGGGTTGCAGTCGCTGTACACACCGCTGACGGTTGAGCAGTGGCGTGACCTGCTGCTTGGGCCCATCGGTGGTACGGACCCGGTGACGCTGCGCCGCCTGTTGCGCGGCCTGCGGCGTTGGAAACCAGAGGCGCGTGCGGAGGAAACGCTGCGTGACCTTGTTGTTTCCAAGGCAGAGCTGCCGGATTTCGGCGAGGTACTCACTGACCGTGAGCTGCAGATGCTGCACCGCATCCGCCAGGTGTTGGATGCCGCCAGGGAGGTCTACGACGCTGACGGCAGCGTCGAGGAGGTGTTGTGGGCGCTGTGGAACGCCACGGGTTTGGCAGATCACCTCACTGCGGTTGCGCTTCGGGGCGGCACGACGGGCTCGCAGGCTGACCGGGATCTGGATGCGGTCATGGCGCTATTCGACGCCGCCGGTGACTTCACCGAGCGTAAAACCCAGGGTGGGCTCGAGCTGTTCGTGAACAGCATGTTGGAGCAGGAACTGCCCACCGGTGTGCGCGATCGCCGAGCGGCCACGCCGGACGCAGTGGCGCTGTTGACCGCGCACGGCGCGGTGGGCAGGCAGTTTAGCCGTGTTGTCGTTGCCGGTGTGCAGGACCTCGAGTGGCCGAGCCTGGGCGAGACCGGCTCGATTTTCGGCCAGCAGGATCTGGTGGACCTGGTTGACCACGACGTGGATCCCGCCACCCCGGTGTCGCACTTGCGCGAGCGCCTCGAGGAGGAGCGTCGCCTGTTCCACGTGGCGTTGACCCGCGCGACGGAGCGCGTCCTGGTCACGGCAGTCGACCAGACTGACGGCGAGGAGGTCATCGAGCCGTCCCGGTTCATTGAGGAGCTCTGCGAGGAAACCGGCATATCCCCGCAGCTGGTGACGCTGTCCGCGGAGGACGCCGCGGCTGGGGATGACGGTGCGGAGGCCACGGTTGTGCGCGTACTGTCCCGCGATGATTTCCTGGGGGAGTTACGCCGCACACTCGCGGACGAGGAACACAGTACGGAGGCAGACCGGCGCCAGGCCGCGCGCCAGATTGCGCGGCTGGTGGAGGCCGGGGTGCCGCTCGCGGACCCGGAGCAGTGGTGGACCACCACGGAGCCTTCGACGGATGAGCCCGTTGAAGGGCAACGTTCGCTGTCGCCGTCGAGGATTGAGGCGCTGTTGAAGTGCCCGATGAGCTCGGTGCTCGAGCGCACTCTCGGTTTTGATAGCTCGATGCCGATGGTGATCGGATCGATCGTGCACGCCTACTTCGAGGCCCTCGGCCGAGGCGTGCCGGAAGAGCAGGCTCGGATGCACACGCTGGCGACCTACCGCGCGATTGTTGACGCCCCCGCGTGGCAGGCCGAGGCCCAAGTCCGCGACTTCGAGGCGATGCTGGAGCGCACCAACAAGTGGTGGGAAAACCGCGCTAAGAAGTTCGAAGTTGTGGGCATGGAGGTACCGATCTCCGTGCAGGTCACAGACGACGTCCATATCCGTGGGCGAGCCGACCGGCTGGATAAGGAAGAAAGCGGCAGCGTGCACATCGTCGATCTCAAGACTGGCTCGACGATGCTTTCCGTAGATAGCGCGAAGGAGTGCGAGCAGCTCATGGCGTACCAGCTTGCGCTGAGCCACGGGCAGCTCATCGGTGAGGGCGACGATCTTCGCGTTGTGACGTCCACCGATGGGCAGGAGGGCCTGGACGTTGGTGGGGCGGCGCTCGTGTACTCGAAGCACGGAACGAACGCCGCAACCACGCGCGAGCAACCGCGCAAAGAAGAGGAAGAACTCGAGTACTTCACCGAACTCATTGCACCGCTGCCCGGCAAGACAACAGGGCCGCAACTCGAAGCGCAGGCGGGCAAGCACTGCGATTACTGCGCTGTGCGCGCGCTGTGCCCGGTCCAGATCGAAGGGACGATGATTTACAATGGCTGATTTCACACCCCAGGAACTCTTCCAGGCGCTCGGGGACGCATTTCCCCCTAGTAGCCAGCAGGCCGACGTAATTGGTGCCGAGCCGGGACCGATGCTGGTCGTGGCCGGTGCTGGTGCGGGCAAGACGAAGACGATGGCGGACCGCGTGGTGTGGCTCGTCGCCAACGGGTATGTGCGGCCGGAGGAAGTCCTCGGCTTGACGTTTACCCGCAAGGCGGCCCGCGAGCTGGGGCAGCGGATCCGGAACCGGCTGCAGGCGTTGGCTCGTCACCGGGAGCTCGTACGGGAGCTTGATCCTTCGGGCGCGCTGGCGGAAAGCTTGGAGGTTATCGCGCCGACTGTTGCTACGTATGACTCGTACGCGGGCGAGCTCGTTCGCGACTACGGTCTGCTCGTCCCGGTGGAGCCGGATGCGCGCCTGATTACGCAGGCTGAGCTGCACGCGATCGCCGTCGAAGTCGTGAGCAATTACAACAAACCACTCATCGCGGAAGGTGCCCCTGCCCCCGCGATGAGCACAGTGGTGGAGGACCTACTGAAGCTCACCACGGCGATGGGCAACGCACTGGCAGACCCAAACGATATTTACGAGGCCGCGGAGATCTTCCTGAAAGAGACGGAATCGCTACCGAAGTCGCCGCGGAGTAAAACCGAGTTCTGCAAGACCATGACGGGGTGGCGCAACAAGCAGCGCCAGCGCCAGTTGATGTTGCCGCTGGTTGAGGAGCTTAACGCGGCGCTGCGTGAGCGTGGTGTGGTCACGTTCAACGAGCAAATGAACATTGCGGCCACGCTCGCGGAGCAGCACGCGTCCGTCGGTGCTGCGCAGCGGCAGAGGTACCGCGTGGTCATGCTCGACGAGTACCAGGACACCTCGCATTCGCAACGAGTGTTGCTGCGCAGCCTGTTCGGCGAGGGGCAGGACCCCACGTTGACGGTGACTGCGGTGGGCGACCCGATGCAGGCAATCTACGGCTGGCGCGGGGCGACGTCGGAAAACCTCGCGGCATTCGTGGAGGATTTCCCTGCCGCGGGCGGTGTGCCGGCGCAGAAGAAGCAGCTCACCATCTCCTGGCGTAACCCGAGCAAGGTGCTTGAGATGGCGAACCAGGTCTCCACCGCGATCCTTGGCAGCGGGGAAGATCGAGCCGTCGCGCCCCTGGAACCACGCAAAGACGCTGCGGCAGGCGACGTGGAGATGCAGTTCTTCCAGCGGGAGGAGGAAGAAATTGAGTTCGTTGCCGACGCGCTGCAGCAGCAGTTTGAGCAGGGCGGTAAGCTCTCGGCCGCGGTGCTGACCAGGAAGAACAGGCATGCGCAGCCGATCGCCCAGGCGCTTGAGGCCCGCGGTGTGCCGTATGAGATCGTGGGGCTCGGCGGCTTGCTGGATACCCCGGAGGTGCAGGACACGTTGGCTGTGGCCACGATGTTGGTCCGCCCTGAGGATTCTGAGGCGGCACTGCGCGTGCTGGGTGGGCCGTCAGTCGGGCTCGGGCTGGCGGATATGGAGGCGCTCGCCGCGCGTGCCAAGAACCTGCAAGCCCGCGCGGACGGTCCGGCCGCGGAGGAGGAAGCAGCCAGGCTGGTGCCCGCGGACCCGGAGGAGCGCCTCATCGAGGAGCTGACGCAGCTTGCACTCGAGGCGGAGGCGCTGAAGATACAGTCGGCGAAGCCCGCAGGCCTGGCGGACGCGGTGGCGGACCTGGGCGAGCCAGAGCGCTACAGCGAGGAAGGCTACAAGCGCCTGCAGCTGCTGGCGTCACGGCTGCGACAGCTGCGGCGCAATTCGCTGGGTAAGCGGCTCAGTGACCTGTTCGCGGACATCATCGAGGTCTTCGGTATTCGCGTTGAGGTGCTGGCGCGGCGCTCGTCGGCGGGCACGGTGCACTTGGACCAGCTGCTGCACTACGTCGAGGAATACCCGGGCACGAGCGTGGAAGCGCTGCTGGACTACTTCGAGTTGGCGAAGCAGCAGGAGGACGGGCTTGCGCCGGGTAACGTCACCGTGCGCGGGGACCGCGTGCAGATCCTGACGGTGCACAAGGCGAAGGGCCTGGAGTGGGATACCGTCGCTGTGTTGCACGCGGATAAGGACACCTACAGCTCAAAGATTGAGACCTTCCTTGCCCAGATCCCATTCCTGCAGCCTGAGACGTTCGGCGACCCAGACATCTACGAGGAGTTCGCAGAGGTAGAGCACCGCACGCAGTTTAAGAACGCTGCCAATGCGTGGCGCAAGCACATCGGCGAGGATCTCGCTGAGGAGCAGGCGCGCCTGTTCTACGTGGCTATCACACGTACGGAAAACAGGCTGTTGCTTACCGGGTCGAACATCTCTCTGGGAGGCAAAAAGAATACGAACGGGCCGTACGAGCACTTCGCGGCGTTCGAGGGCCTCGAGCTGCCGGAGCAGGTCGAGGACGAGGATGCAGAGAAAACGGTACAGCAGCCGGAGGTGGCCGTCGGCACGTGGCCTGTGCAGTCTTACGAAGCCGCGCACGCCGCGAGTAGCCAGGCCACTCGCCCGAGTGAGCTGGTCAGGGATGCGCTCGAGACCGAAATCGCGCCCGCTGCCGGCGAGCTCTACGAGCTGTGGGAGCGCGACGCCACCGCGCTCATCGAGGAACACAAGGCGGCGCAGTCGCCGGACGTGCCCGTCATGCTGCCCGGTGAGCTGACCGCCTCGGACGTGGTGGCCATGCAGGCGGACGTGGAACAGTTCGCGCGCCGGGCACGTCGCCCGGTGCCGTTCAAGCCGAACCAGTACGCGAAGCGCGGCACCGCATTCCACGAGTGGATCGAGGATTTCTACGGTGCGCACCCGCTGCTCACTGAGGACGAGCTGCCGGGCATGGGCGAGTTTGAGGTGGATCCGTCGACGCTGCAGAAGCTGAAAGCCAACTTCGAGAACAGTCACTGGGCGTCGAAGACGCCGACGCACGTGGAGTGCCCGTTTGAACTGGCGCTCGGCAAGGCGGTGGTGCGTGGCCGCATGGACGCGGTCTTTGCAGACGGCGACGGCTGGGTCGTGGTGGACTGGAAGACCGGCAACCGCCCGGTGGGTGCGGCGATGGAGGCAGCGAAGCTGCAGCTTGCCGTGTACACGGAGGCGTGGAAGCGAATCGCTAACGACGGCTGCCCAGTGAAGGCCGTGTTCTTCTATGTCCGCGACGGAAAGGACTTCACCGCGACGGAGCTTCCGGATGCGCAGCAGCTGACGAAGTTGTTGGAAGATGCAGCAAACGGCGCAACTTCCGGTACAGTTTCACGCCGTAGTAGCGAGGAAGGATAGCGGAGTGAAACTGCCGTTTGCGTTGTCATGGAGTGACCGGTTCCGTGCGGATGCGGATCCGTCGGAAATACCGGTGCACACCCTGCTGGATGTCGTTCGGATTCCGTCGGCGGAACGCACCACTCCATGGGCGTTGATGGCGAGGCGCTTCGGCTACGCGGCCATGTTGGTGTTGGCCGTGGCGACGGTGGTCTACTTCGACAAAGAGGGGTACACCGAGCCACTGACCTTTATCGACGCCCTGTACTATTCGGCGGTTTCGCTCTCAACGACCGGCTACGGCGATATCACGCCGGTGACGCAAAGCGCGCGCCTGATGAATATCTTGGTCATCACGCCGTGCCGTGTGGCATTCCTGATGCTCTTGGTCGGTACGACGTTGTCGGTGTTGACGGAGGATTCCCGCAAGACGCTACAGATTCAGCAATGGAGGAGAACAGTGCGCAATCACACCATCGTTATCGGCTACGGCACGAAGGGCAGGTCCGCGGTGGATGCGCTGCTCGCGGGCGGTACCGCCCCGGGCAACATCGTTGTTGTTGATGATGACGCCGTGGTGCTGTCGAACGCCGAGAAGCGCGGCCTGGTCACCGTCCACGGCAACGGCACTCGCTCGAGCGTGCTGAAGGTCGCTGGTGTGGCGCGTGCGCGCTCAGTTGTGGTGGCGCCGTCCTCGGACGATACCGCGGTGTTGGTCACGCTGTCTGTCCGTGAGTTGGCGCCGAGCGCCATGATCGTTGCCAGCGTCCGTGAGAGTGAGAACCAGCACTTGCTGATGCAGTCGGGCGCGGACTCGGTGGTGGTCTCCTCTGAAACGGCGGGCCGCCTGCTGGGCATTGCGACGGTCACGCCGCCGGTGGTGGAGATGATGGAGGACCTGCTCAGCCCGGACGAGGGCTTCGCGGTTGCGGAGCGTCCGATCGCGGACGACGAGGTCGGAGCGAACCCGCGTCACCTCGCCGACATTGTGCTGGGTGTGGTGCGCTCCGGTGAGCTCTACCGCATTGACGCCCCGGAGGCCGAGACGGTTGAGCCCGGCGACCGCCTGCTGTTCGTGCAGATGACGCAGCCGACCCCGCTGACTGAGCGCACGCGCCCGACGGAGTAGGCGGCCTATGAAGCGGTTCATTGCCTTCGATGCCGCCGGCAGGTTTGTGCTTGGAGCTGATGACACGCCCACACTTTTCGACGCCCACTCCGCCCAACCCCACGCAGAGAACACGGTGCACGTCGGCGACGATGTGTGGGCGGTGCTGGTCAGCGAGGCGCAGCTTGAAGCAATGGGCGAGCGCTTCGGCACTTGCCGCAGCCACGCAAGCGACTATCTGGTTGCACGCGGGTTCGGTCTGCTGCGCAATCAGCGCCAGCTGCGCTTCGACCCGCGCGATGGCAGCGAAGTCGCCTGGGGTGAGGGCGGCGTTGTCGCGCGTGGCGCCAGCGGGAAACCGTTGTTTCCTCGCATTGACCCGTCGGTGATCGGGGTGGTGCAGTCGACGGATGGGGAGCGGATTTTGCTGGGGGAAAATGCGCGCCGCCCGGGCTACTTCACGCTGATCGCGGGATACATCGATGTCGGCGAGACCATCGAGGATGCCTTCGCGCGTGAGGTGTGGGAGGAAACGGGGCGTCGTGTCGGGGTGGTGCGCTATGTTGGGTCGCAGCCGTGGGCGCTGTCGGGTGCGCTGATGTTGGGGATGGTGGCGTCGACAAGTGATGTTGATGCTGTGGGCCCCTTGGATGGGGAGCTGACGCAGCTGCGCTGGCTGCGCCGCGACGAGCTGGGCACTGTCACGCTGGCGGTGCCGGGGACGATTGCGCGGCGGATGATTGACCAATGGGCTCGAGGAGAGTTCAACGAGAACGGGAGTGGAGCGTAAGTGGCTGTAGATCTGAGCTTGCTGGATGAGGATCAGCGGATCGCGGCGACCGCTCCGCGTGGCCCGGTGTGCATCCTGGCCGGTGCCGGGACGGGTAAGACGCGCACGATTACGTACCGCATCGCGCACATGATTGATCAGGGCACGGTGAGCCCGAACCGGGTGCTGGCGGTGACGTTTACGCAGCGTGCGGCAGGGGAGATGCGCGATCGCCTGCGCACGATGGGCATTGGCGGCGTGCAGGCGCGCACGTTCCACTCGGCGGCGATGCGGCAGCTGCGCTACTTCTGGCCGCAGATTGCGGGGGATCTGCCGTGGCGGCTGCTGGACAACAAGTTCCCGCTGGTGGGGCGGGCAGCTCGCGCGGCCGGGCTGGAGTCGGATAAGGAGATGGTCCGCGATCTGCTGAGCGAGATTGAGTGGGCGAAGGCGAGCGTGATCGGCGCGGAGGACTACGTGGACCGCATCGCGGATACGAACCGGACTCCGCCGACGGATCCGAAGAAGGTCGCGGAGGTCTACCGGCTGTACGAGGAGGCGAAGACGAGCCCGGAGGGCATGCTCATCGACTTCGACGACCTGCTCCTGCACGTCGCGGGTGCCCTGGAGAATGCGCCCGCGGTGGCGGAGGAGTTCCGCTCCCAGTACCAGTCCTTCGTGGTGGACGAGTACCAGGACGTGACCCCGTTGCAGCAGCGCGTGTTGGAGGGCTGGCTGGGGCAGCGCGATGACCTGACGGTGGTGGGGGACGCGAACCAGACGATTTACTCCTTTACCGGCGCGACCCCGGACTACCTGCTGAACTTCTCGCGCACCTATGAGCACGGCACTGTGGTGAAGTTGCAGCGCGACTACCGCTCGACGCCCGAAATCACCGAGCTGGCCAACGCGGTCATCTCGCGCGCGACGGGCCGGGCCGCGGGCACCAGGCTTGAGCTTATCGGTATGCGGGAGTCCGGACCGCAGCCGACGTTCCACGCCTACGACGACGAGCCGACGGAGGCCCGCGAGGTCGCCGCGGCGGTACAGCGCCTGATTGATTCCGGGGTACCTGCCAAGGAGATCGCGGTGCTGTACCGGATTAATGCGCAGTCGGCGGCGTTTGAAGCCGCGCTCGCGGACGCGGGCATCGTCTACCAGGTGCGCGGTGGGGAGGGCTTCTTCCAGCGCGGCGAGATCCGCGAGGCGTTGCAGGCGCTCGTGGCGGCAACCAGGCGCCACGACTTGCCGGATGACCCGGTGGTGGTGGCGAAGGCGGCGTTCGCGCCGCTCGGGTTGACGCCGACGGAGCCGGAGGGCGCCCAGGCACGGGAGCGTTGGCAGGGGCTGCGCGCACTCGTGGACCTCATCGAGGAGATCGTGCACACCAAGGAGGCCTCGAGCCTGGAAGACGTACTGCGTTCGCTGCGTCAGCGCGCGGAGGCGAAGCAACCACCGGCGATTGATGGGGTCACGCTCGCCAGCTTGCACGCGGCGAAGGGCCTGGAGTGGGACGCGGTTTTCCTCGTTGGCCTGGTGGAAAACACGCTGCCGATCTCGCACGCGATCAAGGCGGGCGACGAGAACATCGAGGAGGAGCGCAGGCTCTTCTACGTCGGCGTGACGCGCGCCCGGGAGCACCTGCAGCTGTCGTGGGCGCTGGCCAGGCAGGAGGGCGGCAGGAAGTCGCGCTCGCGCTCGCGCTTCCTGGACGGGCTGGTGCCCGAGCTTGAGTCGGAGGAAACCCCGCAGCGGTTGAAGCAGACCCGCCGCTGCCGGGTGTGCGGCAACGTGCTGTTCGCCCCGGCGGACAAGGCGCTCGGCCGGCACCAGGATTGCGACGCCGACATCGACGAGGACGTCTACCAGGCGCTGAAGCGCTGGCGGCTCAAAACGTCGCGCGCGGCGAAGCAGCCCGCCTACATGGTGTTTTCCGACGCCACCCTGCTCGCCATCGCGGAGACCATGCCGGAGGACGAGCAGGGGCTGCTCGCCGTGTCGGGGGTGGGGCCAGTCAAGGTGGAGCGCTACGGCGCCGAGGTCCTGGAGACACTCGCGGAGTTCCGCTAGACGCCTGGCAACCTAGTAGCACAGCGGGCAGTCGGGGTGCGGCTGCAGGCGAAGCGTCTTGAGTGGGGTGCGGTTGAAGGGGTCCACAAGCAGGGTGTCGCCGGTGCGGGGGTCCGGGGCGGACACGCCCGGCGGGTCCGGCAGTTGGCAGACCCGCCGAGCCATCGTTGCTGCGGCGACCACGCCTGCCTGGACCACGACCGGGTCCGGGTTGCGCACCCCGGCTGGGGCCGCGGCGGCGATCGCTGCCCACTGGGGGTCGCGCTCGAGGAGGTAGTGCTCGCGACAGATCAGGCACGGGCCCTCCACACCGATTGCGTAGGGGCCGACGAGAACGCGGGAGTCGATTTGCAGCACCGGAATCACAGGTCCCGTGCGGTGCCGGGTGTACGCGGCAAGCGCCCGGGTGCGGTGTGCCTGGTCGACGATGATGAGTGGGAGGGCCGAGGGGGCGTCGAAAAGAAAGCGGGAGAGCGGCTGGGTGGGCTCGGGGGAGCGCACGTGGATGCCGCTGGCACGCAGTGTTTCTACCAGCGTGTTCGCAAGCGTTGAGGTGCCGAGCAGGAGGACCTCGCGGCGCGAAACTTCGACGAGGACGCGGTAGGCAATGAGGTCCTGGATGAGGCTGCGCGCGGCATCCGCGTCCATGGAAACCGCCAGCCGCCGAACCACCTCGGGCAGTGGCCGCGGTGTGGACAGCGAGTCGAGCACCGCGGCGACTGCGCGGGCGTCGCCGACTTCGATGATGCCGCTGCGTGTGGCGTCGAGTCCGAATTGCAGCGCGTGAGGGCCCCTGCTGAGTACCTGTACCCCCATGGCCAGCGCAATGACAGTATCCGACTGGTTACACATGCTTCCCCCTCGTGCCCCTTAAGCTGTGTCGGTTGTACAGCATACAATCTTCGGCATGCAGGAGTCGGAGTTTGAGTATCGGGTGATTCGCTCGCCGCGGCGCACGCGCACAGTGCAGGCCCGGCTTATCGACGGCGTCGTGGAAGTACGCATCCCAGCCCGGTTCAGCGAGCGCGAGGAGCGCGAAGCGGTGGCCGAGATGCTGCGGAAGATCCGGAGGAAGACCCGCCACCAACACGTCAGCGACGCCGACCTTCAAGCCCGCGCGGAGGCGCTCAACGCGCAGGTGCTTGAGGGGCGGGCGAAGGTGGGCTCGATACGGTGGGTGTCGAACCAGACGAAGCGGTGGGGAAGCTGCACCCCGTCAACGGGCACGATTCGGATTAGTGACAGGCTGCAGCACGTGCCGGGCTACGTCCTCGACGCGGTGATCGTGCACGAGCTGACGCACACCTTCATCCCGGGGCACGGCCCGAAGTTCTGGGAGTGGGCAGACAAAGCGCCCCTCGCGGAACGCGCGAAGGGCTACCTTGAGGCCTACCAGCGGTTCGGCGGGGAAGGCTAGTCCTCGTCGTTCTTGCGCAGCTCCTCTTCCAGGCGCGCGAGCTCTTCGTCGAAGTTGTCGTCGGAGGAATCGTCCAGCAGGGTGTCGATGAACGCCGCCGGGTTGGACAGGTGCTCAGGGGCCGGCAGGAAGTCCGGGTGGTCCCAGATCTGGTCGCGGCGGGCCTGGCCCACGGCGGTTTCGACGCGGCGCCACAGCTCGGCGGCCTCGCGGACCTTCGGGGCGCCCAGCTCGATGCCGACGACGTTCGCAAACGCGCGCTCGGCGGAGCCACCCGTTGCGCGGCGACGGTTCCACGCCTCGGCGAGCTGCGGCGTCGACGGGATACGGTCTGCCAGGGAAGCGTCGGTGACAACGTCGACCCAGCCCTCGACGAGCGCGAGCAGCGTCTCCAGGCGGGCAGTGGCGGATGCGTTGCGGGAGGTCACGCGCGGGGAGAGGTCCGCGCCCTCCAACTGCTGCAGCGCCTCCTGGATGGCCTGCGGGTCGCCGCTTTCCAGGTTCAGCCCGCGGGCCATCTCCTCGAGCTGCGAGGTATCGATCTCCAGGCCTGCCGCGTACTCCTCAACGGAGGAGACGAGGCGCTCGACGAGCCACGGCACATGCTTGAACAGGCGCTGGCGCGCCGCCTCGCGGGCCACAATGTAGACCAGAACCTCCTGGCTGGGGATCTCGAGGCCCTTGGCGGCGGCGGTGACGTTCTTCGGCAAAATGGCCGTCACGCCTGCGGGTGCGACGGGCAGGCCGAAGTCGGAGCCGGTCAGGGCTTGCTCGGCAAGGTCGCCGAGGGCGTGGCCGAGCTTGACGCCGAAGTTCATGGCGTTCATCTGCTCCATCATGCCGACCATCGGGCCCATCATCTCGCGGGCCTCGGCGGGCATGGTGTCTCGCTGTGCGCGGTTCATCTGCTCCGCAACGGGGTTGACCAGGCGCTTCCACATCGGCATGGTTTCAACCAGCCAGTCGTCCGCGTTCCACGTGCGCGGCTGGGCGTTCGCGGAAGGAAGCGTAGTGGCGTCGTCAAGCCAGAGGTCGGCGAGGCGTACTGACTCCTCAACCGCGGTGCGATCCCCCGCGGAGACCGCAGCCTTGTCGCCGACGTGCTGGCGTGCCATGCGCAGTGCCATTTCGAAGTTCACGGACTCGCCCTCTGTGCGGGCGTTCATCGTCGAGCCCATGCCGGAGAGCATCTGCCCGAACTGGTTCAAAATATCGCCCAAGCCATCTTGGCCACCGCCAACGTTGCCCCCGAACCCGAACGCGGCGAACGGGTTGTTCTGCTGGTTGCGACGCTCGTCGTCACCGTTGTCACCGTCGTTGTCGTTGTTGGGGAAGGTAAATCCGAATCCATTGCTCATAGGCACCACCCTACAGTCGTGTGCGCAGGTTGTGTTGGGTGCAAGCGGGAAAATCGCAACGCTGTGGGCGAACATCTAAGATTTGTGGGCGTGATGAACGCCGAGCAAGAACAAGCACAGGCACAGCCGCGCAGCCGCCGCCTCGCCACGATTGTGTGGGGCGCCATCCCCCTTGCGGTGCTGGCCGCGGCGCTGAGCCTCGACCATATTCCTGGCACCGATATCTCCCTGGCCGTGCCGTACGCGGCGCAGGGGCCGGGGCCGACGTTTAACACGCTCGGCGATGTTGAGGGCGTGCCCGTTGTTGAGATCGAGGGCGCGGACTCCGACAAAACGGAGGGCAACCTCAACATGACCACGGTGTCTGTGCGCACCAATATGACGCTGGTGCAGGCGCTGACCCGCTGGATCACCACGGATGACACGATTGTGCCGCTGGAGCAGATCATGCCTCCGAATACGAACCGGGAGGAGATGAAGCAGCGCAACCAGGAGGCATTCGTTGCTTCGGAGTCGGCGGCGACGATCGCCGCGATGAACTACCTCGGCCGCCCGACGACAGTGGTGGTTCACGAGGTGATGGACGGCAGCGCCGCAGGCGGTGCGCTGCAGGCGGCAGACATCATCACGAGGGTCGGGGGGAAGGACGTGGCGCAGCCGCGGGAGGTGCAGCGCATCGTGCGCGAGCACGCCCCTGGCGATCGGCTCAGCGTCGACGTGTTGCGTGACGGCGCGCCGCACACGGAGGAGATCACCCTCGGCGCGAATCCGGAGGATAAGAAGGTGCCCATGTTGGGGATCTTGATGACGTCCGCTCCGGCCGATGGCGTGCAGGTGACCTACAACCTCAACGATGTGGGCGGGCCGAGTGCCGGGATGATGTTCTCGCTGGCGGTGATCGATAAGTTGTCGCCGGGTCTGCTCAACGGCGGGAAGTTCGTGGCCGGAACCGGCACGATTGATGAGTCAGGGGAGGTCGGCCCGATCGGTGGCATCTCCCACAAGATCGCCGGTGCCCGCGACGCAGGCGCCGAGCTTTTCCTCGCGCCCGAGGGCAACTGCGCGGAAGTCATGCGCACGGACAGCGGGGAGATGCAGGTCGCGGCAGTCAAAACGCTTGATGACGCCGTGAAGGCCATGGACGCGTTCGCCCACGGCCAGCCGGTGCGCAGCTGCAGCTAGGACTCAGACTCGGTGGAGGTGGTTGCCTCCGCAGGGGTGGTGGCGCCCTCCGGGCGCTTCGCCAGCCCGAGCTTGTAGATGTGTTCGCGCGGGCCTTCGCGGTCCATGGTGAGCAGCTGCTTCATAATCTGGCCTTTGTCATTATCAATGACGGTCACCACGGCAGAGGAGCCAACCGTGGACCAGCCGACCACGAAACGGCCGGTGTCTTCCACGACTTCGCTCGAGCGCAGCTCGGTGAGCACCTGCGTACTCGTGGTGGCGACGGACTCGGACTCCATGAACTGGAACTGGCCCATCTCAGAGCTGCTGCAATCGAACGCGTCCGGGAGGCCGGTCGGGGTGCAGCTGTCCAGCTTCTCGAAGAACTCGGGCGGAGCGAGCGTCGAGAACTGCTTGGCGACCTCAGCAACGCCGTTATCGTCTTTCTTCGCAGTGCTCGTAGTGCTTGTTGACGTCCCCTCCGTCGTCCCCTCCGTCGTAGCCTCCGCGGACTCAGCCTCAGACGCAGACTCCGACGGCGAAGGCGACTCCGTGGTCTCAGTGGTGGAGGAGGCCGGTGCCTCCGTCGTGGTCGGATCTTCCGACGGCTCGTCCTTGCCACCGCACGCGGTGGCTACCACCAGCGCCATCGCCAGCACCGCTGGCGTACCGACGCGCCGACGCCAAACGTTCGAAAATGTAGCCACGTTGTGCTCCTTTACCCTCTTAGGACAGCTCATCTGGGTCTTGTTCCAACCCGTAGCGTAACGCAGCAATCACGTTCGGCGCTACGTTTGGCCCACCGCGAAGCTCGATATCGTCCTGGGCGAACATACCGCGCTCCTCCAGCTCCTCCTCGGTCAGCCGCATCTGGAGCAGGGTTTGCTCGATGCCTTCCTCACGCAGCACACCGGAGAAGAGGCGCGCCGGGCGTGGCGAGGGGTCATCGCTACTGGTGTCCCGGAACATAATCTCCTGCGCCAGCACGGCACCCTCCACCGCGTGTGGCCAGGCGATACGCGCCACGTACTCCGCGAGCTCCTCCGAGCCGGGGCGAATGTTTTCCGGCAGGTTGTCCTGGACAACGAGGGTCAGCGGCGAAGTGGCGTCGTCAACCTCGAGTTGGGCGAGCTCGTCGACAAGCAGGGAGGAGGGCACGAGTGCGAAGAGGGTCGGGCCCTGATCCCAGCCTTCCGCGTGCACGAACTCGACGGCTTCGGACATGGCCTTATTTAATGCTTGTTGGTTGAGCACGGGAACCCTTCTGTCAGTTCAGGCGTTACACTTTTTAAGGTAGAACCTTAATACGCGTACTAAGACTATTTCGAAGGAGCAGGATTTGGCCACCCGCCTCAGCCAACCACAGCCCCACGCGAAGAAACAGAACTCCGGACTTGCCATCACCATTGGTGTCCTCGGTGTATTGCTGTTTTGCATCCCGATCCTGATCGGTCTCTACACCGATTTTCTTTGGTTCGGGGAGCTTGATTTCCGTGGGGTCTTCAACCGCGTCATCGTGGCGCGAGTGGTGTTGTTTGTTATTTTCGCCGCCGTCGGCGCGCTGATCACCTACCTCGCCGCGTGGCTTGCGTGGCGCGGCCGTACAAAAGAAGCCTTGAGCTTTGAAGCCGTTGTCGGCGACACGCGGACCCAGGTGAACCTGCAGCAGGGCGTTCGCACGCTCTTGGTGTGGGTTCCGGTGGTCATCGCGGTCTTCTCCGGCCTGGCAGGGCAGCGCCTGTGGCGCACGTTCATGCTGTGGTTCAACGGGGAATCCTTCGGCGTGAATGATCCGCAGTTTGGCAAGGACCTCGGGTTCTACGCCTTCGCACTGCCGGGTATCACCGCGATTATCGACGGCCTCTCGCTCCTGCTGCTCGTCGCCTTCATCGTCGGCGCGGTGGGCCACTACTTGCTGGGCGGCATCCGCATCGGCAATAAGGTCAGCGGGGTGCCGGGCCACATTTCGACGTCCGCTCGCGTGCAGCTCGCCGTGACCGCCGGCCTGTGGATGGTGCTCAAGGCAGTCAGCTACTGGCTGGAGCGCTACACCCTCTTGTACTCCCAGAACGACATCTTCACCGGTGCGTCCTACACCACGGTCAACGCCTCGCTGCCGGCCAAGGTGATTTTGACGGTCATCGCGGTGCTTGTCGCGGCGGCGTTCTTCGCGTCCGTTGTATATAAGGACTTCCGCGTTCCTGTGCTGGCCGCGGTGCTGATGCTCGTTTCCTCCCTCGTGGTCGGCGGTGTGTGGCCGGCGCTGCTGGAGCAGTTCTCGGTCAAGCCGAACCGCCAGTCGAAGGAAGCCGAGTACATCGCCCGCAACATTGAGGCCACCCGCTACGCGTTCGGCTTGACCGACGAGCAGGTGAAGTACCAGGACAACTGGGGCGCGGAAAAGGTCTCCAACGATAAGGTTGCGGACGACGCCGCCACGATCAGCAACATTCGCCTGCTGGACCCGGAGATCATTTCCCCGACCTTTACCCAGAACCAGCAGCTGCGTAACTTCTACGGCTTCCCTGACCAGCTGGCGATGGACCGTTACGAGGTTGAGGGCAAGATGCGCGACTTCGTCGTCGCCGCCCGTGAGATGGACCCGAACGCGCTGCGCGAAAACCAGCGTGACTGGATCAACCGCCACACCGTGTACACCCACGGCAACGGCTTCATTGCAGCGCAGGCGAACCGCGTTGACGAGGCCGCGCAGGACGCAGGCTCCACCCGTGGTGGCCTGCCGATCTTCACCGTTTCCGATTTGCAGACTAACGCGATCGCTGCTGAGAAGGACCAGGCGGACGAGCTGGGCATCCAGGTCGACGAGCCCCGCGTCTACTACGGCCCGGTGATCGCTTCCGCGAACGACGGGCTAGACTACGCTATCGTCGGTGATAACGGCCAGGGCCCCGTCGAGTACGACACGGACAGCTCCACCTACACCTACCAGGGCGAAGGTGGCGTCAACATCGGCAACTGGGTCAACCGCATCGCGTACTCCGCGAAGTACCAGGAGCTGAAGTTCCTGCTGTCCGACCGCGTTGGTTCCGAGTCCAAGATTCTCTACGACCGCGACCCACGCGAGCGCGTTGAGAAGGTCGCGCCGTGGCTGACCACGGACTCCAAGACCTACCCAGCCGTGATCGACGGCAAGATCAAGTGGATCGTGGACGGCTACACCACGCTGTCCCAGCTGCCGTACGCAACGCGCGAATCCCTGACCGATACGACGCAGGACGCACTGAACCCGGACGGCACTACGCAGCGTCTGCTGAACAACAACGTCGGCTACATTCGCAACTCCGTCAAGGCCACCGTTGATGCCTACGACGGCACGGTGGACCTCTACGCATTCGACGAGAACGACCCTGTGCTCAAGGCGTGGATGGGTGCGTTCCCGGACACCGTGCGCCCGGCAAGCGACATCTCCGATTCGCTGCGCGACCACCTGCGTTATCCGGAGGACCTGTTCAAGGTGCAGCGCGAACTGCTGGCCCGCTACCACGTGAACGACCCAGGCGTGTTCTTCAACAACGACGCCTTCTGGTCCGTGCCGAACGACCCGACCGCGCCGGAAGGCCGCAAGGAGCTCAACCAGCCTCCGTACTACGTCGTCGCTGGCGACCCGGAGACCAACCAGCCTTCCTTCCAGCTGATCACGCCGTTCCGTGGCCTGAACCGCGAGTTCCTCTCCGCGCACATGTCCGTGTCCTCCGACCCGGAGAACTACGGCCAGATCACCGTCCGCGTGCTGCCAACCAACACGCAGACTCAGGGCCCGAAGCAGGCGCAGGATGCCTTAATGTCCTCTGACCAGGTGGCGCGCGACCGCACCCTGTGGCAGGGCACCAACGACCTGAAGAACGGTAACCTGCTCACCCTGCCGGTCGGCGGAGGAGAGATCCTTTACGTGGAGCCGATTTACTCGCAGCGCAAGGACCAGGCATCGGCCTTCCCGAAGCTGCTGCGCGTGCTCGTGTTCTACCGCGGCCAGGTTGGCTACGCGCCGACGATCTCCCAGGCGCTGAAGCAGGTTGGCATTCACTCTGAGGCTGCCCAGGACATCGACATCGTCGACGACAAGGGCAACACGAAGCCTGCCGAGGAAGCACCAGCCGATGGCGAGAAGGCCGAAACCCCAGCACCAGCGGCTGCCGGTAACAAGGATGAGGCCCTCAACAACATCAATGACGCGCTGCGCAACCTGGAAGGCGCACGCAACGGCTCCTTCGAGGAGTACGGCAAGGCGCTCGACGAGCTGGACCGCGCCGTGAAGGAATACCAGAGCATGTAACCCTTCCCGTATGACCGCCTGAATCCCCTGCGAATCCGTGAGATGCGCAGGGGATTTGGCGTTTCAAAGGGGTATGCGTATAGTTATCACTCGTTGCCCGTTAAGGCAGCAGGTGAAAATTCAACATCACCCGACGCGGGGTGGAGCAGCTCGGTAGCTCGCTGGGCTCATAACCCAGAGGTCGTAGGTTCGAATCCTGCCCCCGCTACCAACTTCCAAGCCCCTACCAGGAGAAACACTGGTAGGGGCTTTAGTTATTTCTCTTAAGGCGCACGTCCTGGGACTCAAATCGGGACTTTAGCGATGGCATTTTGTCACTTAAGCCGGTTTGGAAGTGATGGGGTTAAGTGACAATTTTCGATTTTGTGACCTTGGATGACTGTGTCGTTTTGAGGAGTCGTCTGCACGGATTTCAGAAGTCCTCTGTACTATCGCCATCCACTCCGGAGAGGCCGCGGGCGTTCGTCCACTTCATCTGGAACGCGATTCGACAGAGCGCATTCAATACGATGGTCTTTTTCTCCCTGCGAAGGATGGGGGCGGTTTAGGGTGCCAGGGTGTTGACCAGATCGAGGAATTCCTCAGCGTAGGCAATTTGCTTGCGTAGCTTTTCGTAGCGGGTGCGCGTCTCCTCACGAATGTCGGCAAGGGTGGCCTTGGCATTACTCCGTGCCTGCTGTGCGGTATCACTGTCCTGCCCGCCATCTGAACTATGAAGAATCTCCGCAGCTTCCAGGAACTCCCGCATCTGATCCAGAGTAAACCCCAGCGGTTTCATCCGTCGCACCAGCAAAACACGACGTACATCAGCCTCACTATAAAGCCTGAACCCACCAGGGCTACGCCCCGATGGGGTAATCAGGCCGACGTTGTCATAATAACGCAAGGTGGGAATCGACAACCCCGTCCGGTCAACGACCTCGCCGATCTTGAAATTACTGTTTTGCATTGCCTGTTCTCCTTCACGGTGATGTTGCCCACGGGTTCCTGTGCCTGGGTTGGCGGTTGAGTAAAACTCCCGCTACCATGACCACCATCACCAAACCTAAAGTTACTAGAGGGTTGGATTCCTTTCGGGCGTTCGCCCAGTTACCTATCCCCTCAAAGATTGGACATCTATGACTGAAACTAGCACGGCGGCCCCCCGCCCCCTCCTGAGTCCAGACGGCGCTGATGCCCCTACCGGGATCATCGCATCCTTCCGTTACGCATTTTCTTCCCCCGCCCGTATCCGTATAGAGATTCTGGCCGGACTGGCGGTATCCCTGGCGCTGATCCCTGAGGCCATTGCCTTTTCCATCCTTGCCGGTGTTGACCCAGCCATGGGTCTGTTTTCCTCGGTAGTCATGGCCATTGCGATCGCCTTTACCGGTGGCCGCCCGGCAATGATCACCGGCGCCACCGGGGCTATTGCCCTAGTCATTGCTCCTGTGGCGCGTGGTTACGGGATGGATTATTTCATCGCCACCGTCCTGTTGGGCGGTGTCCTACAAATCGTGCTCGGCGCCCTCGGTGTGGCGAAACTTCAGCGTTTTATCCCCCGATCGGTGATGCTGGGTTTCGTCAATGCACTGGGCATTATGATTTTCACCGCCCAACTCGAACACCTCATTGATGTGCCTTGGATAGTCTACCCACTCGTCGGCTTGGGTGTGGTGATCATGATTTTCTTCCCCAAGCTCACCAGTGTGATCCCCGCCCCGCTGGTCACGATTATCGTGCTCACCGGTTTGGTCATTGCCGCCGGTTTGACTGTCCCGACGGTCTCGGACATGGGCAAGATGCCGGAGACCTTACCGTCCCTGTTTATTCCGAACGTGCCGTGGACGTTGGAGACCCTGCAGATCATCGCGCCTTATGCCCTGGCCATGGCCGTGGTCGGTCTCATGGAATCGTTGATGACCGCCAAGCTCGTCGATGACATCACCGACACTCATTCCGATAAAACTCGTGAATCCTGGGGACAGGGGGTGGCTAATATTGCCTCCGGTTTCTTCGGCGGCATGGGTGGCTGCGCGATGATCGGTCAAACCATGATCAACGTCCGCGAATCCGGGGCACGTACCCGCCTATCCACCCTGTTAGCCGGTGTGTTCCTGCTGGTCCTGGTCCTGGCACTGGGCGACATCGTTGGCATGATCCCGATGGCTGCGCTGGTGGCAATCATGATCATGGTCTCGGTCGGCACCATCGACTGGCACTCGGTGCATCCACGCACCCTTAAACTCATGCCGGTCTCTGAGACCATTGTTATGGCCGTGACGATTATTGCCACCCTAGCCACCAGCAACCTGGCCATTGGTGTGGTGTTGGGTGTGGTCACCGCGATGATCATGTTCGCCCGTCGGATGGCACATATCGCTTCCATTGAAAAGGTCTCCGAGATCGACGGCGACGGCGATGGCGAGATTGATACTCGTACCTACCGGGTGCATGGCCAGTTGTTTTGGGCATCAAGCAATGACCTGGTTTATCGCTTTGATTACACCGATTCTGCCCGTCATATCACTATTGATCTCACTGAGGCGGAGATCTGGGATGCCTCCACGGTCGCGACCTTTGACGCGATTACGCAGAAGTTCCAGGACAGAGGCAAAACCGTGTCCATTATCGGGCTCGACGGTCCCAGTCAGGACCGGCTGAACCGCCTGTCTGGCCGGCTTGGCACCGGCCACTAACATCCCCCGACTCGAGCACATCGACTTGGCGCCCCAACTTATAACCGGGGCGCCAGTTTATTGGTGCTGTTGCAAAGTTGGGGCATAGGAAGAGCATAAAAGAAGCGTAGCGGTTAACCGCTACGCTGTGTTGTGGGGATTTTTACTTTTTACGGTGCACGTGTTCTAGTTAGTGGTTCGTTTCTTTCCTCGGGTGATTGCGACGGTATTCCTCGACTAAGTGAGCAATACCCGGCGCAGCCTGGGACAACATCCAGGTCATAAGCGCTATAAGAACCCCTATGACGATAAGTGTTAACGCCAACCAGCCCAGTGTTGGGCCGATGCCGTTGGCCTCCTGGACGTGACCCCACAAGGCAGACACGCCGTCGGGTATGCCGAGCATACTTAGCAGCCCGTTCCCCAAGGCTCCGACAGCAACGAGTGCGATAGCAACGAAGAGAACACTGGCTGCAATCCACGAGGCAGACATGCAGGCCTTAATAAAGTTCGTGTTCGACTTTTCCATGTCGTCGTTGTACTTTTTGCGCTCTGCACGTATCTTCTCCAGCAGCTTTTCGTTGGACTCCTTCTCCTGGAGCAGGGCGCTGCGAGCCTTCTTAGATGCTTCTGCTGCCTTGTGCAGGCTTTCGGACTCTTTCGACATTGCCTCAGATACAGCTACTTCTACCAGCGGTTCCAGGCTAGAAGTCAGGCTCGAAGTCATCTGAGCGTTCAGGCTCTGGGCTACTGCTTGGCTGGAATCCTTGTCGAGATGGATGGGGCTTTCGGCTGCTTTGAGTACCAGCTGTTGCATCCTTGTCAGACGCGACATCTGCTCGCTTATCTCGATTAGGTACCCTTTTACCCCCTCCAGGCCGTTGGGCAGATCCTCGATGTTCCTTATCAGCCCGGTGATCATCTGCTGCACTTCCATCATCGTTACTTGGAAGTGACTGCTGCTCACGTAGTTCTTGTTTGCGGCGAGATTGCTTTTTACGTTCCTTAATTCGCTTTCCGCTTGCGTCAACCTCGTCGAGAAGTCGCTGGGCAGAGAACTGAGAATGTCCCCTGTATTCTCCGGCAGACTCTTCAGTTTCTCCTGCAGCGTCTTGATAGCCTTCTCCGCCTTGTCCAGGCGTGGGCTGAGAACCTTCAAGACGCTGTCCATCTTGCCTTTCGCCGCTGCTTGGGCTAGCTTCGTCATCTCGGTCACTGACACCATGATTGAATACCTCCTGGTTGTTATAGTTTTCTTCCTCCTCGTCATCGAGAAGGCTGGAGCCGTATTTCGCCTCCAGGTCGTCATCGGTTGAATTGGCTTGAAGTGCTGCAAGCTGCCGCGCAAGAAGGGCTGATTGGGCCTCGTTAACGCGTTCGGTCACACCCTCTAGCGAGTAGCTGCGGCCCAATTTTGAGCCAGCTTTAGCTGCTTTACGCTTTCGAGTACGTCCGGCCTTCGTGGTGTTCGTGAAGTAGGCATCCTCGCCGTCGTCGTCGACCAGGGCCACGGTTAGCGACTCACCCTCGGTTTTTGAGTTGGGCTGCACTTTTAGAGACAGGTTGTATTTGCCAGCAATCTCTACTGCCTTCGCCAGTGGGTCGTCAGCATCTGCCACCTGTTTATCCGCGCACAGCTCATCCATGCGCTTGCGGGCAAAATCAGCCCACGTGGCTGCGGTCAGCTCATCCACGCCCAGGCCCGTCGAGTCTGTGGACTTGCCCTCCTTGCGTGCCCTGCGCTCAGCAGGAAGCAGCGATATTTCCGGCTCTCGCTCCAGGACACGCATCCCCAAATCGCGCATCAGCTCGTCGTTGATATTGCGCAGCTTGTACCAGTTGCGCATATCCCGAGGTGCAGCCTTCTTTGTCTGCGTATCGTGGTTGGCAAAGACGATATGGTTGTGGACACAGCCGCTTTTACTGTCGGTGTGCGTAGCCACGGTAAACGGAACTCCCGTGCCCTGCGTCAGCCGCATCGCCAGCTCTGAGCCAGCCGCATTAGCCCGAGCTACATCGGCCGGGTTATCCTTATCCAGCTCGTCTTTAGCCCACGATTGGATATAAATAATTGCTTCGTCAGTGCGCTTGACGTCGACGTGAACGCGCGCAACTACACGGATTGGACTGATGTCGACGCTATGCGGGGAGCCTTGAATCTCGGTGAAGAAAGTGGGACTCAAAACGGGACTTAAGAGTCGGTAATCCGCGGTAAGGCGCAGTAAGGCCCAGTATGCTTATACCTCTCTAATCAGCAGGTAAAAGGGTAATAACTGCAGGTGGCTCGAACTTGAGGGTGAGAACCCAGAGGTCGTTGGTTCGAATCCAGCCCCCGCTACTAAGATAAGGCCCCTACCAGTGGAAACGCTGGTAGGGGCCTTCTTCATTTTGTGATCGGATCGCCATTTGGTGCACTAGCTGGTGCACTAGGGTCAAAATCCTGCACCAAACGGAACTGCGACGCTCCAACGACGCGGCGCAGGTTTTCGGTGCATTGCTTACTGATTGCGAGGACGGCGGCAACGAAGGAACGCCACGGGAGCCGGCAGTTCGGGGGTCTGCCTATTTATCTCGTAATGGGGCGGCACAGAGGGCTCCTGACGGATTGCCCGAAGTCCTCTGCACGAATTGACTTCCGGCCTGATGCCACTGTACCAACCTGTCCTGATAGGCGGGCGCCTCGTTTGCCAGAAGATGGGCAAGGTTCCCTCTCCCCCTTGCTTTTTGGGAGTCCTCGGCCAGCTACGGGATCGTGCCTGGCCGGTCCTCGGTCGAGTTGTTGTCCGGAGTTGGTGTGCAGCAGTCGGGTTCCCCGCTTTGCCCGGGGCCCTCGCCTGTGGGCGGCGTTCCCTGTCTGATGCGCAGTCTCCTGCGCCGGTTGAGGGCGGCCAATGCCGATGCGAGCACCACGGCTGCGGCGAGGGCTGCGATCAGGGTGCTGTTGTCGCTGATCCAGGCGCTGGCGGCGGCTGACCATACGGCGAGGCTGTTGGCCTGCGCGGTTCCGCCGGTGGCGGCGGGATACCAATACCAGCTGAGGTAGGCGCCGGTTATGGTGAGGATGAAGGCGGCGATGCGGTTGCTGTGCTTGGCCAGGCCGGTGATTCTTCGCCCGAGGGCGGCCCCGGCGATGGCCGTGCCTGCCGAAACGAGCATCAGGACAGTGGCCGAGCCTGCGGCGTAGGCGGCGAAGACCGCGAGCAGCCCGGCGTAGCTGGCGACGGCCTGGGCTTGGGCGATCACGGCCAGGAGCACCCCGAGGGTGCAGCCGAGGGATGCTGCGGCGTATCCGACCCCGAAGGCCACCATGCGCCCGGTTTTGTGACCTGCCCCTGCGGCTTCTTGTGTGCGGGGTTTCGTGGCCCAGGCCGGCAGACGGAGCCGTGGTGTGAGTCCGGTGAGCATGGCCAGGCCCAGCAGGAGAAGGATCACCCCGGTGGCCATTCCCAGCCAGGGCGCTGCGCTGATCAGGGTCCTGGCGCCCGCGCTGACGATCAGCCCGAAGGCTGCCAGGGTCCCGGCGAAGCCGAAGCTGAGCGCGAGCCCGGCCCGGAGCCCGTGGGCCAGACGCAGCGCGAGCGGGCGCGTCCGGGCGTCCCCGATGGTCTGGGCTATCCAGGCGGGCAGGAGGGCGAAACCGCAGGGATTGACCGGGGCAATCATTCCAGCGGCGAAGGCCAGGGCAAGCAGGGCTGTCATTGGGCGCCGGCCTTGGTGAGTTCTTCTTGGATCTTTTCCGCAGACGGGTCGGTGGCCCGGAAGGTAACGTCACCCTTCGCGTCGACCACCACCAGGGTGCTTATGGAGGTGACCTTGTACCGGGTGGTCAGTGTGGCCCCGGTGTCGATGACGGCAGGGAGCTCAGGGGCCTTGATGTAATCGCGGAATCCGTTGATGGTCTCCTTCGGTTCTCGGGGGTCCACGTCCACCAGGAGGTAGTCGGCCGAGCTTCCCAGGGCCGTGGAGGCCTTGTTCAGGGAATCGGCCCCTTTCACACACTCACCGCATCCGACAGAGAAGAAGAACAGTGCTGCGGGCTTACCGTCCGGGATGGTCCGGGTAGTGCCGTCAATGTCGGAGACCGTAACAGCAACGGCACCGGCCGCGTCGGGCGACGAACCGCCTGGCGCGGCCGACGGGCCGCTCGGTGAGCTGGCGCAAGCGGTTGTCAGTGCCATGGCCGCTGTCAGAAACAGGGCGGAGGCGAGGTGCCTGGGCCGGGGAACGGACAGAGAACGGCGGGATCTCGGGTATGTCATGGTGTCTAGTGGTTCCTTCCAGGAATGGGTATGGGGACTCAGGCGGTGCCGTGGTCGGTGCGGTGGTGCTCGGGGGATGCGGGAGGGCAGCAGTCGTCGGTCCTGCGGCGTTTTCGCTGCCTGGTGACGGCGATGATCCCGGCCAGGAGCACCGTGGCGGCCGCGAGTAACACGAGGGGATTTGAGAAGAATCCGGCGATCGCGCCGAGGGCTCCGGCGGCGATGAGGATGGGTCCTGCGCAGCACAGGATCATGGCCGCTGCTATGCCGATTCCTGCGGCCAGTGTGTGGTATCGCCCGGGGCGACCGGTCTGCCGGACGGGTTGATGGCCGGTGTCTGGCTGTTCTGGGTGTTGGGTCATGTCATGTCCTTTTAAAGCTCAGCAGCAGGAGTCCTGCGCCGCGGGGGCCCGCGTGGCGGCCGCGGCGAGGAGGGCGGCGGCCATGGCGGCACCGGCCCGGTGTGCCGCCTCGATGTCCAGGACTTCGCCGTCGGGATGGGAATCCAACCACGGCTGGGCGTCCTCGCGGGAGGCGAAGTAGTGGACCTGGTTGCAGAACGATGACCGCACCGGCCCCGTGCCCGGGTGGCTGATGATGGACACGACGGCGGTGGCCGGCTGTACGGAGGTCACCGTGCCGTCCGCGCCCGTCATCACCCGGATGAGGGTCCCGCTACCCGGGGAGGTCGACTCAATGGTTGCGGCCTTCCCGATCAGGGCCGGGAAGAAGAGAGTGTCCAGGGCGCACCAGGTGTAGAGCTGTTCCCCGGCCAGGGTGAAGCGATGCGGGGTGGGCCGCATCGTCAGGGCCAGGCCGATGATGCGGCCCTCGTCGTCGTACTCGGTGTCCGGGACGGCGGCCAGTCCCTGCCGGACCGTGTCTTCGCTCCGGCCACTGGCGGTGGCCAGTTCGGCGACCGTGACGGGCTCGCCCTCGGCCAGGAGCCGCAGCAGCGGCACGAACAATTCCGGGTCTATTCCGGAGCGCGCGGGGGACAACAGATAGGTGAGGGCCTGGTCGGTGGCGGTCATGGCATTCCTTTGCTTCGGTAGTGGGGGCTGCAGCTCAGGCGCAGCAGGAGAGCTTGGAGACGTCGGTGTTGAAGGCCTTGGCGGCGATCCTGATGCCCTCGGCCATCGTCAGGTAGGGGCTCCAGGCGGCGGCGACCTGCGCGGTGGTCATGCCCGCTTCGAGGATGTAGACGCCGGCGGCGGCGATTTCCCCGGCGTCCTTGGCCACCGCGGAGAGGCCCAGGATCCGTCCGGTGTCGCGGTCCGCGACAACCTTGATGAAGCCGCGGGTGTCGCGGTTGACCACGGCTCGCGGCACGTACTCCAGGGGGAGGACCCGGCACTCGCAGCTGATCCCGGCGGCGACAGCTTCCTTTTCCGTCATCCCGACCGCCCCGATGGCGGGACTGGTGAAGGTGACCCGGGGCAGGTGCCGGTAGTCGACCTCGGCCAGGGCATCGGTGAACGCATTGTCCACGGCCAGGGCGCCGTGGGCCGCTGCGACGTAAACGAACTCCCGATGGCCGGTCGCGTCCCCGGCGGCCCAAACCCGCGGGTTGGACGTGGCCAGGCGGGAATCGACCACGATCTCGCCGGATGCGCCGGTCTTCACCCCGACGGCGTCAAGGTCCAGTCCCTCGGTCACCGGGCGGCGGCCCAGTGCCACGAGGATGTGGGAAGCGCGGAACACCTCCTCGCCCCCGGCCACGTTTGCCGTCACCGAGACCCCGTCCGGGCCGGAGGCCACGGAGTCGGCCATGGCCCGCCGGACCACCCGGATCCCCTCGTCGGCGAACACCCCCGCTAACGCCTTGGACGCCTCCGGTTCCTCCTGCGAGGCCAACCGGGAACGGACCAGCATGGTCACCCGGGAGCCCAGCCGGGAGAAAAGCTGTGCCATCTCCAGGGCAACATAGCCTCCGCCCAGGATCAGCATTGATTCGGGCACCTCGTCCAGTTCCATCGCCGTCGTCGAGGTCAGGTACCCGGCCTCGGCCAGTCCGGGAACGGGGGGCACGTAGGGTGCGGAGCCAGTGGCCACGAGGTAGTGCCCGGCCTCGATCGTTCTCACTGCACCATCCGGGGAGATCACCCGGAGCAGCGGTGCGTCCTGGGTTCCGGTGAACGACGCGTCCCCCGAGATCATCGTCCACCCGTAGTCCGCGGCCAGATCGACGTACTTCTCCGTGCGCATGCTTTCAACCAGCGCGGCCTTGCCCTGAATCAGGGCCGGCATGTCCACCGGGCCCGCCGAGGCCGCCACCCCAGGGAAGCGGGCCGAATCCAACGCCACATGGCGGGCCTCCGCGGCAGCCAGGAGCGCCTTCGACGGGACGCAGCCCGTGTTCACGCATGTCCCGCCCACGGTGCCGCGCTCCACCATCACGACGTGCTTGCCCAGCTCGGTGGCCCGGATCGCGGCCGCAAACGCTCCGCCGCCGGAACCAATAATCGCCAGATCGAACTTTTCGTTTGTCATTCCAGATGTCTCTTCCCTGTGGTTCAAAAGCTCCTATGGAACCATTGTGAACCTTCCAGTACAATGGAAGGTCAAGTCAAGTGTGGTGGCCATTGGAAGGGAATCGGCGAACATGAGGATCGGACAGCTTGCGGAAGCAACCGGAACCACGACCAAGACCCTGCGGTTCTACGAGGAGTCGGGGCTGCTCCCTCCGGCCGAGCGATTGGCCTCCGGCTATCGGGACTACGCCGAGGATGCCGTGGGTCGGGTCGGGTTCATCCACCGGGGCCAGGCCGCCGGGCTGACCCTCGCCCAGATCCGCCAGATCCTCGACATCCGCGACGGCGGCCAGGCGCCCTGCGAGCACGTGCGCGACCTGCTTGACGTGCGCCTCGCTGAGATCGAGCAGCAGATCGCGCAGCTCTCCGTGCTGCGCGACACTATCGCGGACCTCAGACAGGACGCCGCACACCCGGACCCTGAAACGTGCAGCACCGATCAAGTGTGTAGGTACTTGTAATCCAATTGGGCACACCTCCTGGACCGCCAAAAGGCTCTCGCAAAAAGATACCGCCAGATTTACAAAATTGAGGAAGAGCTCATCAGCAAAATCGACAAATTGACTGACGTAGTAGTCATCCCTAACGCGTAAGACCTGCACGCTGCTTGTACAAATGATAGTTTCGTGATGACGCTGGGGTGGGTTCCTGCTCCGCAGGCGTCCGAAGGCCCTGGGTCGAGCAATCCCCCCTGCTCCCCGGGGTCTTCCGCTATCTGAGAACCTTGCTTCACCCGGGTTCTCTCATTCTTCACTGCCGGATGAAGACTGAATCAATCTACAAGGTGATGTAGGCAATGGGCGGCAATACTAACTTAGGCACAGCCAAGACTGCCAAGAAGGACGAGTTCTACACGCAGTGGAATGACATTGAAAACGAGATGCAAGCCTATCTCGAATACGACCCCGACGTATTCAGAGGTAAGACAGTTCTGCTGCCGTGTGACGACCCGGGGCAAGTAACTTCACCAAGTACTTTGCACTGAACTTTGAGAAGTTCGGCTTGAAGAAGCTGGTCTCTACGTCTTATGTGCCAGCATCAAACCCAGCCGTGACTGAGAAGGGGCAGATGCTGCTGGACTTCGCACTTGGTGAGGACCAGGACGAGAAGTTCAACGAAGACGACACTTGGCTCCGGGGACGCATTTACGTCATGGAACAGGGCAAGGACCTTAACGATGACGGGCGCCTTAACAAAGAAGACCTCCAGTGGGATTATCTTGAAGGCGACGGCGATTTCCGTTCTGAAGAGGTCACGAAACTCCGCGATGAAGCCGACATCGTTATCACCAACCCACCGTTCTCCCTATTCCGCGAGTTCCTTGCGTGGCTGATTGATGGCGACGTCCAGTTCTCCGTTATCGGGAACATGAACGCAGTTACCTATAAAGAGGTATTCCCGCTTTTCAAAGACAACAAGGTTTGGTACGGCCCCTCAATCTCAAGTGGTGATCGCGAATTTCGTGTACCCGAAAGTTACCCGCTTACCGCTGCAGGTCAGCGTGTGGATGAACAGGGGAATAAATTCGTCCGTGTAAAGGGTGTTAGATGGTTTACCAACATTGAGCATGGACGCCGACATGAACAGCTCGTGCTCATGTCGATGGAGGACAACCTGATCTACGGTTCAAAGACGGTCCGAAACGTGAGGTATCCAAAGTACGACAATTACGACGCGATAGAAGTACCGGAGACCAAAGCAATCCCCAACGATTACAACGACATGATGGGTGTTCCCATCTCGTTCCTCGATAAGTACAGCCCAGACCAGTTTGAAATCCTTGGGATCACGCAGGCATGGGACGATCATTCGGGGTTGAAGCTCAAGAACTATCCAACCCAGATTCAGGTCAGCAAGAACGGCGTTAGATCTCGGGTGGGCAAGCTTAATGACGGTGCCGCCATACCGCATGACACAGAGCCTCAAGACGTGACGTACTACGAGGTCGACGGACAATTCTTTACTAAACCGTATTGCAGAGTTCTTATCCGCCACCGCAACCCCAATGTCAAGGAGTCTTAAGCCATGGAAGCAAAACTCAACCCCCGCAAGACCCGTGACATCGTTGACGGATTCCACTACAACGAACTCGAAGGCAAAGGTCTGTACGGTTTGGCTGGCAACCTCACCATCCAGCCTGAGTACCAGCGCAACTACATCTACAACGACGGTAAGAAAGATGTTGCCGTCATTGACTCGCTGCTCAAGGGCTATCCGCTGGGGCTGATTTACTTCAACCAGCCCAAGCAGGACGAAGACAAGTTCGAGATCCTTGACGGCCAGCAGCGTATTACCTCTATCGGCCGTTTCTTCAAGGACTTGTTCGTCGTCAAAGATACCGACGGCAACGAACAGTACTTCTCGTCGCTGAGTGAGCACCAGCAAGAGCAGATCCTTGAGACTGAGCTGCTTATCTACGACTGCAATGGCACTGAGTCTGAGATCAAGGAGTGGTTCAAGACCATTAACATCGTTGGTGTGCCGCTGACAGCCCAAGAGCTGCGTAACGCCGTGTACTCTGGCCCATTCGTTGATGCTGCTAAGAAGGTCTTTTCCAACTCCGGCTCTGCGGTCATGTCGAAATGGTCGAACTTCGTAAAAGGCGACCCTGCTCGCCAGGAGGTGCTTGAGGTAGCCCTTGACTGGATCGCTCAGCGTGAAGGCACCACCATCGACAGCTACATGGCAAAGCACCGTGAAGACGATAACTGCAACGAACTACAGACTTACTTCACTGCAGTTATCGACTGGGCAGCAAGTGTGTTCAAAATGACAGACACGTCCATGCGAGGCATCGAATGGAACACTCTGTATGAGCAGTACGGCGGCCAGGGCTACAACGCGACTGAGATGACGGCTGCTGCAAAGGAGCTGCTGTCTGACCCGCAAATTCAGTCCAAGAAGGGTATCTACGAGTACCTGCTTGGCGGCAAGACAGACACCAAACTACTTAACGTACGTGTCTTCACTGAAGCGGTGAAGAAGCGCGTCTACAAGCGCCAGACTGATGCTGCAAAACAGAAGGGTGTCTCCAACTGCTCGTATTGCGCTATCGGTCACGATGAGAAGAAAGCAAAGATCTGGGCGCTTAAAGAAATGGACGCTGATCACGTCACTGCGTGGTCCAAGGGTGGATCGACCGAGGAGAGCAACTGTGAGCTGCTCTGCAAGTCGCACAACCGTGCCAAGGGCAACGCTTAAAGTCGGTGATTAACCATGCTCATCGGCTACGCCCGTGTCTCAACGTCCAAGCAGGGGCAGTCACTTGATACCCAGCGCGAGGCGCTCATCGACGCTGGCTGCGACCCGGACCACATCTACTCAGACACCATCTCCGGCACCAACTGGCAGCGACCTGGCCTCGACGATGCTCTCGCATACATGCGCCCCGACGACACGCTCGTTGTTACGCGCCTCGACAGGCTCGGCCGCAGCCTCGCAGATACCGTGAACACCATCGCCGACCTGGCTGCACGCAAAATCAACGTCAAGGTGTTGGAGCCAGCGCTGGACACGTCGAAGCCCACCGACAAAGTGGTTATCAACGTCATGGCCAGCTTGGCTGAGTGGGAGCGTGACCTGCTTGTTCAGCGCACCCGTGAAGGCGTGGCTCACGCCCGTGCGCAGGGCAGGGTAGCCGGGCCGAAGCCCAAGCTCAGCGACGAACAGGCACAAGTCGCAAAAGAACTCATCGATGGTGGTAAGTCCGTGAGTGCAGTGGCGAGGACGTTCAACGTGTCCAGGCCAACGATTTACCGCGCTATTGAGCGTATCGAAGCAGACGCTTAAGCACAGGCTGCGCCGCTAGTGCTTGTGTCCTGCAAGCAAGCACCAGGTGAGCACTAGCGACGCACTGAGCACGCTGGGGTGCTGCCGGGCGGTGGTAACACCGCCCGGCAGAGCCGGGACCAAATACGGGACTGACCTTACACATCCCGTATTTGGCAAGGAGTGTTTCATGTCCAACTATTCGCAGACACTTACCTCTCACGGCGAGATTCTCGCAAACATCCCCGGCATCCTGGGCTTCTACCCGCAGGACTCGCTGGTGTTCGCGTTTTTCAAACAAGACAGCGACACGCACAGCCTGAGCCTCGGGCCACTTGCCCGGCTTGATCTCGACGGAGCGATCCAACAGCTCACCGAGGATCGTGAGAAGTTCGCAGCATGGACTGAGACGCTGGATCTCGACGCTGTTGCGGCGTACGTCATCACCGACGACATGGTTGAAGCAGATGCAGCGGCGCACTTCCTCTGTAGCGAGGATTCCCCGCTGCGCAGTGAGGTACTGGCGGTCATTCAAACGTCAGAAATCACCGCTGGTACTGCCTGGTGTGCGATGTACTTGCACCCAAACTCATGTGAGCCACAGGCGGGCAGAATCAGCAACATCCACGCCTCAGCAGCGCTACAGCAGTTGCTTGAGCAGACCGGCGATCTCCCAGCGCTCTCGCGTGAAGAGATTGAGAACAGGCTGAACAGCACCGAGCACGACATCGACGCCGCAGAGCATGAAGACATCATCGAAGACGCGCTGGCGTATGTTCCACCCATCTTCCGAGACGTACTGCAGCGTGAGTACGAGCAGGCAGCGGCGGGGATGACGCAGCCGAGTGCGCGTGCTATCCGATCTGCGCTGAAGTGCTTCACGACACCGCGCTTGCGTGATCCATTGCTTGCTGCGCTGCTTGAGGAGCCACAAGCAGGTCTCAAGTTCGCTGAGCAGGTGATGCGCGCTGTACCGGCTCACTGGCCTGGGATGAGGGCACAGCTTACGGCCACTGTCGCCGTGCTGGCCCAGGCAACCGGCCAGACGGGTCTGGCTGGCGTTGCCGCACACAGGGCCACCGAGATCAGCAGCAAAGAGACGTTCCCGTCGCTGGTGGCGAAGTTAATCGACATTGGCGAGGGCAGTCGTCTCGCAGAAGTGGTTCACGAGGGCGGTGCTCAGGCTCGCGTGCAGTTGTTCGAAAACTAGTACTTCACACCCCGTTGCAGCAGTTGCTGTAGCGGGGTTTTTCTTTTCTACCCACGCCGTGACCAGGGAAGAAGGAAATCTCCACCGAGCAGGGGAGAGGTCTCTAGACAGCAGAGCTGTCTCAAAGAACGGATTGAGAATCAATCCACGACACGGAGGCACGCCATGTACCACTACACCCACGAAGACCTAGAGCTGCTCTACCTCATGTCTGACGGCATGGATGGCGAAGACGCCGATCCGGGTGCCGCACAAGAGCTACGCGACCTGGAAGCAGCAGGGGCACATCTGCCCTGGGCAGTGCTGTAACAGCACTTACAGCAGCAGCAAAGCCGCTGCTCAAACACACAATTGAAAGACAATCACACACTCACTCATATAAGGAGAAATCACAATGTCCAACCCGTTTAACAATGGCACCATCGTTGGCAACGCAGCACGCGAGCCGAAGATCTTTGAGCACGCAAACGGCGGTGCGACGGTGAAGCTCAACGTCTACGCACGTAATACGTTCAAGAACAAGTCCACAGGCAAGGTGGAATCAGAGATTGTCGAACTCACTGGCTACGTGGCTGACGCCAAGAACCTCGGCGTCTTCGGATGCATCGGCGCTGGTGATCGCGTTGCAGTGAGCTACTCGCTGAAGACTGACAACTACACCGATAAGGACGGCAACAAGCACTATCCGCTGGTAGCGCGCATCGACACTGTGCAGCTGATCGACTCCAAGAAGGAGTCTGAGGCACGAGCAGCACGCCGCGAGAACAGCGCAGATAACGCTGCTGCTAATGACTCTGAAGAAGTGCCGTTCTAGTTGCAACAACACCCCGCAGGGAAACCTGCGGGGTTATTTTTTCAGCACAGACCGCGCATAACGCCGTCGCCGTCCAGTACGGGAGCGCTGATACTCCTGCTCCAGACGCTCTGTCTCTACACAGTGCATTACATGAGCCATTACATGCGCTGTTTTACTGCACTGTGTACTAGCCATTCCATTACGCACTACGCTGGCGCACTTCAAGTTCATTGAAATCTTCTCAGACATTAGTGGTTCTCCTTCAAGTGAAGAATGCTTTAACTGGCCCCACCTTACCGGCATTCCTCTCAAACTTGGCCTCTGTTCGCTATGAGCGTTGGGGCACAGCGCCTAAGGCGCATACGGAAGCTGGGTTAACATTTACTCATGTCTGTTTCTGAGCTGTCCACCAGTACCCAGAACTATTTGAAAGCTATCTGGGGGCTAAAGGAATGGTCATCCGAGCCCGTTACCGCCACACTTATAGCGAAACAGCTGGGACTCAAGCTCTCCTCGGTCTCCGATGCAGTGCGCAAAATGTCGAAGCAAGGGCTCGTGTCACACACGCCCTATGGCTCTGTGGAGTTAACCGAACTTGGCAGGCAGTACGCATTGGTCATGGTGCGCCGCCACCGATTGCTTGAGTCTTTTTTGGTTCAAGCATTGGATTATACGTGGGACGAGGTCCATGATGAAGCCGAAAATCTTGAACACGCGGTGTCTGACATGCTCATAGAGCGCGTGGATAAGTTCCTCAATTACCCCACTAGGGATCCACACGGCGACCCTATCCCTACGGTTGATGGACAGGTCACTATCCCCAGTGCGCACCGTCTCACCGACAGCGGCGCACAACCGCAGGTGACCGTGGAACGCATTTCTGATTCCGACCCACAACTGCTGGCCTTCCTCAAAGAGCAAGGCATCGTCATTGGGGCTGTTCTTACCACGCGCGAAGGAACGCCCTTTTCAGAATCGCTCGAAGTACAGGTAGCCGACAGTACTCAGTGGGTAGTACTTGGGCGCCCAGCTACGGACGCAGTGTTTGTAGCACACCACAGCCTGTAGTCTTTCCCTTTCTCATTAATCCTGTCCCTACCTGCCCTTTTAAAAACTACGGTGCGGCGTAGTTTGCAACTACGGTAGTACGTAGTTAATCTTTTCGATCATCACCTATCCCACTTATGGCTAAGGCCAGGATGAGCAGGATTGTCATGTCAGACTCACCAGATTTGGTGTACTTTTCTAGCGTTTCTGAAAACACAAAAAGATTCGTCGAACGCTTAGATAGACCCGCAGTGCGCATTCCACTGCGGCCCAAGAAAACCGGAATGATCCAGGTTTCACACCCGTACGTACTCATCGTTCCAACCTACGGCGGTGGCTCGCTCAAACGCGCAGTCCCCAAACAGGTCATCGACTTCCTCAATGACCCAATCAACCGTTCCTTTATCCGGGGCGTGATTACCTCAGGCAATACCAACTTCGGAAGCGCTTACTGCGTCGCCGGCCGCATCATTTCCGCTAAGTGCCACGTTCCAGAGCTGTATCACTTCGAGCTACTCGGCACGCAGAAGGACGTTGCCGCTGTAAAGCAGGGCCTTCACAAGTTTTGGGAGCAGCAAAGCAACTAACAATTACACCCCATTGATTTCCCACAAAATGAAGACCACATCCGCAACACACAGATTGGAAACCACAATGCCGCCACTTAAGGCCACCCCCACACAGCCCATTGGCCCTACGCCCCGCACCGCTTCAGCAGACGATGCCGGCGGTGTCGGTAAGCGCAAGAGCTACCATGCACTCAACGCGCAGCTGAACCTATTCGACGATTCGGGAAGAATCCAGTTCGACAAGGACATTGAGGCAACACAAGACTTTTTAGCGCACCATGTCACTCCCCGCATGCATCAGTTTGAATCCACCAAGCAGCGCTTGGAGTGGTTGGTTGATAACGAATACTACGAGCGGGAATTCCTTGAGCTTTATGATGACGATTTTCTGTGCACTATGTACGACAGAGCCCACCGAGCCAAGCATCAGTTCCGCACTTTCCTCGGCGCATTTAAGTTCTTTACTTCATACGCACTGAAAACCTTTGATGGCTCGCGATTTCTGGAAGGCTACGAAGAACGCGTCGCCACCACAGCTTTGTACCTTGCACAGGGCGATGAAGAGCTTGCGGAGAAGCTGGTGGATGACATCATGACCGGACGCTTCCAGCCCGCCACCCCTACTTTTCTCAACGCAGGAAAAGCCCAGCGTGGCGAAATGGTCTCCTGCTTCCTCCTTCGCATCGAAGACAATTTGGAAAGCATTGGCCGCAGCGTGAACTCTGCACTGCAGCTTTCAAAACGCGGCGGTGGTGTGGCCTTGTTACTGAGCAATCTGCGCGAATCCGGAGCCCCAATCAAAAGGATTGAGAACCAAGCTTCCGGCGTAGTCCCAGTTATGAAAATTCTGGAAGATAGCTTCAGCTATGCCAACCAATTGGGCGCTCGACAGGGCGCTGGAGCCGTCTACCTACATGCGCACCATCCAGATATTCTTCGTTTCCTGGATACCAAGCGGGAAAATGCCGATGAGAAAGTCCGCATTAAGACTCTTTCGCTGGGAGTTGTTATTCCAGATATAACCTTCCAGCTGGCCAAAGAGAACAAGGATATGCATCTTTTTAGCCCGTATGACATCGCTCGCGAGTACGGCGTAGCCATGTCTGACATGTCTATCACCGAGTATTACGACGAGCTGGTTTCCAATCCGCGAATTTCTCATACGACTATCAAGGCCCGCGAGTTTTTCACCACGCTGGCTGAGCTTCAGTTTGAATCTGGATACCCCTACATACTCTTTGAGGATACGGTCAACCGCGCTAATCCCCTCAAAGGACATATCAATATGTCCAATCTGTGTAGTGAGATCCTCCAGGTCAACACGCCATCCACCTACGGCGCCTCAGGTAACTACACCACCGTTGGCCAGGACATTTCCTGCAATCTAGGGTCGCTCAACATCGCTAAAGCTTTTGAATCACCGGACTTTGGGGAAACTGTTGAAACCGCGGTGCGCGCTCTCACGAAGGTCTCAGACCTAACAAATATCGAAGCTGTTCCTTCCATCGCTCACGGTAATGCATCCATGCATGCCATCGGGTTGGGCCAAATGAATCTCCACGGTTTCCTGGCTTCCAAGCGTATTCCTTATGGCTGCGCCGAAGCACTGGACTTTACAAATATCTATTTCCTGACCGTGACCTATCATGCGCTCCGTGCATCCCATGCGCTAGCGGTTGAGAAAGGTCAACGATTCACTGGCTTTGAAGAATCCACCTATGCCACTGGCGTCTACTTCGACAAGTACATCGACCAAGACTGGGCGCCGGCCACTGACCACGTAAAACAGCTATTCCATGAGGCTGGCGTGCAGATTCCTCAACGCGAGGATTGGCTACGGCTCAAGAACCAAGTGATGCAAGACGGCATCTACAACGCCTACTTGCAGGCAGTTCCACCCACTGGATCAATTTCCTACATCAATGACTCCACCGCGTCCATACACCCGATTGCCTCCAAGATTGAAATACGCAAGGAAGGCCGCTTGGGGCGCGTGTACTACCCCGCACCGGAAATGACCAACGACAACTTGGAGTATTTCGATGACTCCTACACCGTGGGGTACAAAAAAATCATCGACACCTACGCTATGGCCACCCAACACGTGGACCAAGGGCTTTCCCTGACTTTGTTCTTCACCGCTGACACCACTACGCGGGACATCAACAAGGCACAAATCTATGCCTGGAAAGCCGGAATCAAGACCTTGTACTACATCCGTTTACGCCAACCTGCACTCCAGGGAACCGAGGTCGAAGGCTGCGTTTCCTGTGCTCTGTAGGAACACGGTCCTTCCTTCATTCACAACCATCCATCAAGAAAGAAAGAAGCTATGTCTTCAACATCAAACACTGCTGAGCTAACCAGCATCTCAGTTACGCCGCCAAGTTACCGGCATGACCCTTCAGCCCGCATCCGCGCCATCAATTGGAATCGGGTGAGCGATGAGAAGGATCTTGAAGTGTGGAACCGCCTCACCGCCAACTTTTGGTTGCCAGAAAAGGTTCCACTTTCAAACGATCTCCCGGCGTGGCAGAGGATGACACCGGAGGAACGCAACCTCACCATGCGGGTGTTCACGGGACTCACCACCCTGGACACCGTCCAGGCCACTGTGGGCGAAATCTGTCAGATCCAAGATGCCCGCACCGAGCACGAGGAGGCCGTGTATACCAACATCGCCTTCATGCAATCAGTCCATGCCCGTTCTTACTCTTCAGTGTTTTCTACTTTGAGCAGTACGAAAGAAATTGATGAGGCATACCGCTGGGCGGTGAATAATGACCTTCTCCAGGCACGCGCCAAAAAAGTGCTCACTCATTATTTTGGGCCCGATCCACTCAAGCGCAAAGTGTCATCGACGCTGCTTTCCTCGCTGCTTCTCTACGCGGGTTTCTATCTTCCCCTGCATTTTTCCGTCCACGCCACCCTGACAAATACGGCAGACATGATTCGCCTCATTCTGCGTGACAAGGCAGTGCACGGTTACTACTCAGGCTACAAGTACCAGCGCGGACTGGAAACGTCTGCTCCACAACGGCAACAGGAGATGCATGATTTCACTATTTCCTTGCTCGAAGAGCTTTATGCCCTAGAGCTGGATTATTCCGGCGAGCTATATGAGCCGTTGGGGCTCATGGATGATGTAGCTGTATTCGTTCGCTATAACGCCAATAAGGCGCTCATGAATTTGGGCTACCCGGACTACTTCCCACCTGAAGAAACGGAAGTGAACCCGGAAATCCTCGCTGCCCTAGCACCTGGAGCAGATGAAAACCATGACTTCTTCTCCGGCTCCGGTTCCTCCTATGTCATTGGCACCGCTGAAGAAACGAGTGATGATGACTGGGATTTCTAAACCGTTTCCACGACCAGACCAAGGAAGCTGGCTTGAGACCATCGCGCTGTTTGAAGCCATCCGCGAAGGAAACCAACCAGCAGCCATGCGGCTTTTGGATACGTCCGCCGCACGGGAGGCCGTCCTCGGGGGACTGTTAGGACTCATCGAACTGTACTTCCGCCATGAAGAAGACAAAGTGGATAACTTTCTTACTGCCGCCCACGCCGCCGGGCCACCGCCTGCCTTTGGCTGCAAGCCTTTTCTCCCTTGATCGCACGTACCTACGCCCAACTAAGAAGAAAGGACTTCCTATGACCACCCCACGCATTAGTGTTATCGTCGGCAGCCTGCGCCGCGGCTCATTTGCGCGCAAGATTGCACACGAAGTGCTCACAATGATCCCTGAAAACTACCAGGCAGACATCGTTGAAATCCGTGACTTGCCGCTCTATGACTTCGACTACGATGACCCCTCGGTCACGGACAAGCCCATTCCAGCTGAGTACACCACTTTCCGCGACACCATCAAGAACTCGAGCGGCGTCCTCTTTGTTACCCCGGAAAATAACCGTACTATCCCTGCCTGTCTCAAGAATGCAGTGGACATCGGTTCCAAGCCCAACTCGGATGTGGCTTGGAAGAACCTTCCCGCAGGTATCATCAGTCACTCTGTAGGCCGCATGGGCGGCTACAGTTCACAGAAGAACCTCCGGCTCGCCCTGTCCTACTTCGATATGCCGCTTCCTGGTCAGCCCGAGGTATTCCTTGGCCAATCCCCCACCCTCTTCGAAGACTCCGGCCATCTCAATGAAGGCACCGCAGGCTTTGTCAAAGACTACGTTATACGCTTCCTGCAGTTGGTCGACATGACATTAACAGCCAAGCACAGCTAGCGACGGCGACTAACCCTAGCCACCGCCCTCTACGAAGTACTTGAAGGCTTCTAAAGGGCCTTCTCAAAGACACAAACCCCGGATTCACACTCATCCTTGAGTTACCTGAATCTGAACCCAGGACGCTTCAAAAAACACCGCTCTAATTCTTCGATTTTCGCTGAATTAGAGCGGTTTTAGCGCTGTCGCTGGACACTGACCCTGGCGACATCCTGTTAGGGGCTTAAGGGACATTTTGTGTGTTTTTACGGTGTGTCGCGATAAGGGACATTTTGTGTGTGTTTAGCTGCGTCCAGCCCACCCTTTTCTCACGCCTAAGCTGGGGTTCCACTGATGATCAATGCCGGTATCGAATTCTTTCGGCCCGTCGACCTCTTCCCGTCGACCTACTCCGGTTTACCAACGCAGGTCAGCGCAAAATCGGCAAAATAGCCCCAAAATCATCCAAATCACCGCTGACCTGGGTTGGTCGATGCAATGAGGTCGACCGGAACCCCCGATACCTCTATGCGACCAGAATTGTGCACGTCAAGGGCTTTGCTCGTCCCCCTGGCTATATGCGACCGCCCAACGCACAGGCGGCTGGTTCTAGTTCCTTAGAGTCCTTGATCTCGCTGGGGTTCCTGTGCTGCCCGCAGACTCCATACCACACACCAGACGTCATTCGGTGTTGATTTCTCAAAACGGGCAAATGGAACTGTTTTGAAAACCATATCTGGTTGTTGGCCGAGGCCATCCCGGGAAACCAGATAGACATATACACACAAAATGTCGCTTACGCCCACACTCGATCTTCGAGCAATAGCGTTGGGAACCGAGACGCGGTCTCCAGCGTCTAAATATAGACAAGCATTCGCAGATGGAGTATTGCCATGATGAAAACAACCACGATTAATGAACACATTGTGTCAATGAGCAGGGCTTTTAACGGTGTGTCGCCACGGGCATGGAGCCTGATTAAGCACCGAACCAAAGAATTGCTCGTATCACATATCGCCGAGTGCGCGGCAACATGGGGAGGAGATGACAGCAAGGCGGATGCAAGCGGGTGGCAGGTCTTTGGCATTGACCAAGCAGTGCGGCTTTTGGGGCCGGAAACCCTTGGAGCGCAGTTTCAGCGATTGAACGCGTTGACAGAAGACCTTTCTAGGTACTTGTTGGCCAAGTATTACCAGGTTCCTGCGGGTGTCGACGACGAAGTGACGGATGAACAGATTGATGCTGTCAACGCTCTCCTGGGCACGGGCGATGTTAGGAGCGTTGTAGGCGAAGTCGTTGAGGAGGCGGTTCGTCGTATCCATCTTATTGAGGCAAAACACGCGTTCGAGCAATTTGAAGCAGGGCAGTCATGAGCGCACACGATATTGAGCGCACCGTGTATTCCGTGCTGCGCGGGACGTATTGCCTCAATGTTGGCTTCGACGCGCGCTCGCGGCGAGGACGCAACCCGTTCCAAGCTTGACCGGTCAAACCGAACCGGTGTGCCAGAACGAGTTGCGGTATCGACAACCCCGCTTAACTGTCCCAGTCCACCGCCCAGGGATCCTCTTCTTCCTGCTGCTCCATCAGCGCGTTGATCGGCTCCGTCAGATGTTGGTCGATTACCGTCCAGGCGGCTTCGTTCTGATCCTGCAGGAAGATTCGTTTCATCTCGTCGCTGCTGTCCGGAAGGCTCTGGATGTCCTCCGCCCATCCCGCTAATCGCTGCGCTCTCCGAGTCTGCGACAACAGATCGACCTGTTGGTTCAGCTGCCGCCAAAGTTCCTCGACAGCCTGCGGGCTGTGGTCTTTGCCCAACGTTTTCAGTGCTTCCTCCACGGTAGTCTTCATCACTGCGTCGTTCGTTTCTGCTGGTGCGATCCCTGGATTGTGCCAGCGCATCATTCCTACCAGCCTCGTTGCGTTCCCTCCCGTCGCTTCCAAGGCTTTAATCACGAGCTGTCCTACTTGGTACTGCAAAAACTGGAACATTATTCGGTACAGGGATTGATCCTTGTCCTGTTGAATGCCCGGTGTCGAGCGCAGTACGTCGATCGCTTTGCGCTCCAATTCTGTGTGCTCCTGGTTGAGTTGGGACACCATCTTGTACGCGGTCGGCTCGTTCGCGTTCTCCGGATCGGTTATCTTCAGGTACTCCACGAGCAGAAAGATCGAGTCGCTGTCGCGATCGACCATCGGAACGTCCCAATCCGATCCTCCCAGGATGTCTGGTACTGGTCGCTTCGGGTAACCGTGAAATTGAATCTGTGGTGTGGTCATCGTTACTCCCTTCTACTTTTTGGGTAATGCTATGCAGGCATGCCGACATGACGGCATGGAGTTATGCTGACGGGACGGCATATTGGCATTCTGTGTTTGAGTCAGCGCTGGTCAGAGGGGTATCTCAGCGTGTTTTCTATCGCAAAGATTTGCGACTTTTCTTTATATGGCCAGTGATTGCTTCGGCGGAGGTTTTCCGAAGAGGCTGTTATACCTGGAAGATCGTCCCGGGCCGCGTCCAAAGCGATCAGCTACCTCGCCAGATAGGGGAGCAGCCCACACGGTAGGGTGGCCACCATGATTCACTCCACGTCCGAGTCCCCGGCTGCGCACGTTTCGGCGCGTGCGGGTCACGATCCAATGATTCGGGTGCGTGATGCGCACCTGCACAACCTGAAACACATCGACGTCGACCTGCCTCGGGATACCCTCGTGGCGGTCACCGGTGTGTCGGGGTCGGGCAAGTCCAGTCTGGCCTTCGGCACGATTCATGGGGAGGCACAGCGCCGCTACCTGGAGTCCGTCTCGCCGTTTGCGCGGCGTCTGATCGGTGGCGCGGTCAACCCGCGCGTCGGCTCGGTCGCGGGGCTGCCGCCGACAGTGGCGCTGCAGCAGTCCACCACCCTGGGTGGAGCGCGCTCTTCCGTGGGCACGATCTCGAATATGTCGAATAGTATCCGGCTGCTCTTTTCCCGCTCCGGCAGCTACCCGGACGGCATGCGCGAGCGGCTGGAATACGGCAGGCTCGACTCCGACGCCTTCTCTC
Source organism: Corynebacterium pseudogenitalium (assembly GCF_024453815.1). Taxonomy (NCBI): domain Bacteria; kingdom Bacillati; phylum Actinomycetota; class Actinomycetes; order Mycobacteriales; family Corynebacteriaceae; genus Corynebacterium; species Corynebacterium pseudogenitalium. The sequence goes on from NZ_CP072934.1 coordinate 651,099, forward strand.
CCAACACCACGGCCGGCATGTGCCCCGAGTGCCAGGGCACTGGTACCGTGCACCAGCCGACGGAGGAGTCGATGGTGCCGGATCCCAGCCTGTCCATCTGGGACGGCGCGATCGCCGCATGGCCGGGGGCGTGGTTGGGGAAGAACTTCCGGGACATCCTGGGCACCCTCGGCTACCCGCTGGACGTCCCGTGGCGGGATCTTCCGCAGAAGGACCGCGACTGGATCCTGTTCACGGACGAGCAGCCGGTGGTGACCGTCCACCCGGTGCGAGACGAAAACGCCGTGCATGGGTCGTATAAGGGCAAGTGGCGCTCGGTTGCTACCTACCTGACTGACACGTTGGCGGAGACGGAGTCGGATAAGAACCGTCGCCGGGTGCTCTCGTTTATGCATTCATCGACGTGCCCGACATGCCAGGGCCGCGGTTTCCAGCCGGATACCTTGCAGGTCACCTACGCCGGGTACGCCATCGACGAGTTCAACGACTTGGCGTTGAAGGACGTGCTGGCTGTGTTGGAGGAGCGCCTTCAGCGCCTGGAGAGCATCGCGGAGCAGCAGTGGAACGAGCACGACGAGGCCGAAGAGCTGCTGCTGAATCAGGTGCTGCCCACGGTACGGGCGGCGAATGAGCTGGGTCTGGGACACTTAAGCCTTTCCCGCCCGGCACGGACCTTGTCCGCGGGCGAGCACCAGCGCCTGCGGCTGGCCTCCCAGTTGAACTCGAGCCTGTTCGGTACGACCTACGTGCTGGATGAGCCCTCTGTCGGCCTGCACGTGGTGGAGCGCAAGGCGGTCTCCGAGCTGCTCCAGCGCTTCATCGACGCTGGTAATTCGGTGCTGCTGGTGGAGCACGATATGTCCCTAGTGGCGGGGTGCGATTGGATTGTGGACATCGGCCCTCGCGCTGGTGAGCGTGGCGGGGAGCTGGTGTTCTCTGGGCCTCTTGACCAGTTCCGCGCCAACGCCGAACAGCTAGGTTCGCCCACCGCGACCGCGCTCAACGAGGCCTTCCCCAAGCTGACGGACACCCCTGCAGGCACCGGTGACTCCATCAGCCTGCGCGGCGTGCACGCACGCGCCTTCGACGGCACCGACGTGGACTTCCCGTTGGGTGCGCTCACCGCAGTCACGGGAGTATCTGGTTCGGGCAAGTCCACCCTGGTCATCGGGGTGCTGGCGGATGTGGTGTCCCGCTCGGCAAAGCAGGTGGTCGGCGCCGACGAGACATCGGGAGAGGATGCGGATGCCGAGCTCACGGCAGGAGCCGATCAGTCCCAGGACTTCCGGGTGGACAACGTAGAGGGCGTCGAGAAGATTCGTCGGCTGGTGCACATCACTCAGAAGCCGATTGGGCGCACGGTACGCTCCACCGTCGCGACGTACACGGGGCTGTTCGATCACGTCCGCAAGCTCTTCGCCGCGACCCCAGAGGCCAAGCGGCGGGGCATGTCGGTGTCGGACTTTTCCTATAACACGACGAAGGGCCGCTGCCCGGAGTGCGACGGTGCGGGCAGCATCGAGGTCGAGCTGGTGTTCCTGCCGGGCACGTACACCACCTGCCCGGCCTGCCACGGCAAGCGCTACAAACCGGAGATCCTTGAGGTGCAGTGGAACGGCCGCAGCATCGCGGATATCTTGGCCCTGACCGTGGACGAGGCGCTGGAGGTCTTCGCGGAGGAGCCGAAGGTGCTGCGCTCCGTCGAATTCCTGCACGCGCTCGGCCTGGGCTACCTGCGGCTGGGGCAGGGGTCCCCGGAGCTTTCGGGCGGGGAGGCGCAGCGCATCAAGCTGGCCTCCGAGATGCAGCGCGGCTCCAGCCGCAAGCACAGCCTGTACCTCCTTGACGAGCCGACGACCGGCCTGCACCCGGCGGACGTTGATCTGTTGCTCGCCCAGCTGCGTCGCCTTGTCGACGACGGCGCCACGGTGGTCGTCGTCGAGCACGACCTGCGGGTGGTCGCGCAGGCCGATCACATTATCGACGTCGGCCCAGGCGCCGGCGACGAAGGTGGTCAGATCCTGGCCACAGGGACGCCGGCGGCAGTCGCTCAGCAGGGCGTGGACCCGGATTCGCGCTCGGTGACGGCCCAGGTGCTGGCCGCACGGGCTGGGTTGCACTGAGGCCGAGCATCTAGCGTCTGCGATCTCGTATACAACGCGGTGATGCTCGACGCGGATACGCTTCTGGGTCTGCTTGTCGAGTTTGCCTAGTTCCTTCGCAGCAGAAGATTTGAAGGTGATGCGATAAGTGGCGTTTGACATAACCGAGCTTTACGCGAAGCCGAGTTCCTTTTTGAGGTCCTCAAACGAGATTTCCTCGCTCTCTTGCCGAGCAATTTCGGCGGCGCGGATGTCTTCCAGGTCCTCGAGAGCTTCGACAGCGCGGGCAAAGAATGTAGGAGAGACGACAACTGCGCGAGCGCGGCTGCCCCGGCTGGTGATAACGACAGGTGTGCGCTGCGCTTCCTCTAATAGCTGGCTCTGCGAATTGCGGAACTCGCTGGATGCCACTGATTTTATTTCCATATCGTAAATGTACATCTTGTACATATCAGTGGGCAAGGGGATTTCACTGGGCGTTCCGATTCTTGCTTGGGGCCAAAAGGTGCTGTAGCTCGATTGATCTGCAGGGGTTTGCTCGTGTCGAGGTGCTTAAGGAGTGCGATGCAGGTCGCGCTTTTTTCGGCCAGCCCGGCTGATTTTCGACGACCAGCGTCGCACGCTTTAAGCACCTCGACCGGAACGGGCTGGTGTGTGCTCGAGTTTCCTCGTCAGTGTGTATCGCGTGGCAACGTGTCGTAGGGGACGTCTGAAGTCAGACCTTCGCGTCGCGAGCACGCCGACCTGGACCACGTTTCCTTGCTGGGGGACGCGTAGTCGGTAAGGCGCGTGTTAGCATCTGGTGACGGGCGGGCGTAGACCCTACAGAAGTTCTCACTTTGGATTTACGGAAATGGCAAAAGCCCCAGAGCATCAATTCGATTTAAAGGCCGCTGCAAACTATTTGGCGGACATCCTCAATAAGGATGCGTTGAGCGAAAGCAACTCTAGGGTTGAAGGTGCCGGTTCTTTGCCGAAGTTTCATGGGGCTGCCGCTTGGATTGATACATTTTTATATCTCGTTTTGGAAGTAAAAACGTCGAGCGGGAAAACCTTCGTGGGGTTTGAAACCCTCTTTCAGCCCGAGGGAACGTTCCGAGAATATTCGGTCGAGTATGAGAATGTCCATGATTTGTGGGCGTACGAAATTGCTGGCGATTTGTTTCTTCAAACACTCAGTTTTGAGGATCCGGATCGTATCACTTGGATGAGAGTTGATACGAAACGTTTCGTTCCCACAACGTGGAGCGATTTGCTGGGTTTTGCGTATGGGCTGAATCGAATATGGGTGCGTGATTAAAGTGGTACCAGTACCGGCATGAAACCTACAAGGAGCAGCCTCATGAGCACCGACGTACACTCCAGCTATTTCCTTGCTGATTCCTACGGGCCGCGCCTGAAGAAGATTGACGAAGAGTCGCGCGCCCTGCTTACCGAATACCAGACTTTACAGCCGCCTCTCGTCTCGCCGGATATGGATGTCACGAATCTCCGTGGGGCCGCTTTCCCGCGGAGCTCAGTGGAGAGGATCCGCGATTCGGACCTCGGCGAAGAGGAGCGTCAGAAAGCAATCACATACCTGTTGGGGTGCTGGTATATGGATCAGGTTGATGGTGTTTGGGATTTCGTCCCCATGCTTGTGGACAAGCCAGCCCTCTACCTCTCGTTTGGTCTCGGGGTCCGGACGGAGAACGGCTCGATGCTCATTGTCGCCGAGTCTGCACGAGAGATTATGGAAGGCGGGAATCTCGCCTTTACGGAGGCGCTCTATACGTCCAGCGTGAAAGTTGAACGGCGACTTGCGGAAGAGAGGTCGCGCTCGGAGGAGGCTAGGGCATGATCCTTGTGGTGCTCGGTGCTGTGGTCGCGCTGTTCAGCGCTTTATTCATCGTGATAATTGGGTTCCTAATCCAATTCTTCCTAGACCCCTTTTCAGTGAAGCGAAAAGTGCTTTCTCCATACAGGTTCTTAGTAGTGATGGTTTTAATAGCACCCGTTTATCTCGTATATGACGTGCGAAATGTCGCGATGTGTAGGGTCATGTCTAACTATGAGGGCAGCGGGAACTTTAGCTATGCGTTCAGCGCGTACTTAATTACCGCAGTCATCATCAGTGTCCTTTGGCGCATCATTGGGTACTACTTCAGTGAAGGGCGGGAGTAAGGCGGCAACAACAGCTTGGGCAGACCAGTTTCAGTACTAATTTTGATGAGCGGAGGACGCTGAGGCCTCGTGCTATGTGCGGATCCCGTGCTGGAATTCCTGGCCAGGTACCCCTTTACACGCATTCGAGCGGTTGAAATCTTGTCGCCGACATAAGCGTATCGACGATTGCCCACGCACGTGTCGGACGCTTGCAGCACGCTACCGGAATGACTTCTGTGACAACTGCTTCGAACCTTGGCCTGGCCGCGCTACGCTCTGGTCAAACGGGCTGGGTTGGTCGTCTAAGTGTAAGGCGGGCGGCGGTGAAACAGCGGGGAAGAAGCCCCGTTTTTACCCCCCGGTTAAGCATATAACTAGCGAAACTCTTACTTTCTCGCTGGCGAGCACTTAAGATTAGACTTGCCTTGCCAAGGGAAGCCTTAGCTTCGTGGGCTAGTGCGCATTGGCAGGCCAGGTTACACACGAGAAAGTTCTACATATGTTCATCGCCGCTTTCCTTGTCGGTCTCCGCGAAGGATTGGAAGCATCCCTTATTGTCGGGATGTTGTTCGCTGCGATCCAACGCCGCACCAGCTCAAACACCGGAGAGGGCCACCTGAACACCGCCGCCCGCACCGTGTGGGTGGGAGTGGTCTTGGCAGCAGCAATCTGCACTGCGCTCGGCGCACTGTTCACGTTCGGGCGCTATGGGTTGTCGTTCCGCGCCCAAGAAGCCATCGGTGGTTTTATGTCCCTGATTGCGGTAGCCATGATCACCGGAATGGTTCTCTCGTTAAGCAATCAGGGTGGCAAACTGCGCACCATGCTTGAGGACAAAACAGGCGTTGCGCTGACGAAAGGCAAGCAGGCGATGTTTTGGCTCGCGTTTGTCGCCGTCGCCCGTGAAGGCATCGAGCTCACACTCCTGCTGTGGGGGTGGATGACCACGCCCAGTGCTGTCATTGGTGCGTTCGCCGGCATCGGCGTCGCCATCGTGATGGGCTGGTTGATCTACCGGGGTGCTCTTCGACTGGATTTGGGCACGTTCTTCACGTGGTCGAGTGCGTTGCTCATCGTTGTCGCGGCTGGCATTCTCGCGTACGCCGTTCATGATTTGCAGGAGGCACAGTTCCTCCCTGGCCCGTTCTCCGGCGCGCCGATTGCTCCGACGCATCCGCGTACAGGCGAGGTGCTCACGGGTTTCGCCTCGTACCCATTCTGGATGGCGTCGTTCCCATTCGGTTGGGCGTTTAACCTGGACGAGTTTATTGATCCCGCAGGCATCGTCGCCACGCTGCTGCAAGCGTTTACCGGGTTTATGCCTCAAATGTCGTGGCTGCAGGTCATTGCTTGGGGCGCTTACCTTGCCATCATTGTCCCGATCTTTGTGGGACACGTGCGAGGGAAGAAGCGTAGCGACGCCAAGAAACTGAATAACGAAACTTCTTCAGCACACACCGAGAACACACGAAAGGTCTCATAATGAAACGCTCTCCTGTCTTTGTCGCCACCCTCGCTCTCGCGCTCCCGCTTGCGGGGTGCGTGGAAAACAGTGCCGGTGACACTATCGAAGTGCAGGCGAAAGAGGACGCCTGCACGGTCGCCGTAGACTCGGTGGAATCCGGCACCAGCACCTTCTCCATCACCAACTCCGGTGAGCGTGTCACCGAGTTCTACCTGCTGGCCGACGACGGACTGCGCGTCATCGCCGAACGCGAGAACATCACCCCTGGCAGCACCGCAGACCTCACCGTCCAGCTTGAACCGGGTTCCTACTTCACCGCCTGCAAGCCAGGCTTGCGCGGACCGAACATCGGCCAGGCTGAATTCACTGTGACTGGTGAACCGATTCAGTACGACGAATCTGATGAGGTGCGCTTCAACGAGGCTCGCGACAACTACGTCAACTTTGTGAAGAACGAAGTCGCAGAGCTGCTGCCAAAGGTCGAGGAGTTCGCCGCAGCATACGCCGCAGGCGACGATGCCAAGGCCAAGGATCTTTACGCCACCACCCGTGTCCACTACGAGCGCATCGAGCCGATCGCTGAGGCGCTCGGTGTTCTCGACGCTCGCATTGACTACCGCGAAGTGGACTACATCGCCGAGGCGGACCAGCTCAAGGAAGATGACCCGACCTTCACCGAATGGCTCGGGTTCCACCGTATGGAAAAGGACCTGTGGCCACCAGCTGCCGACACCAAGAACGCCGACGGCGCACCTGCCCGCGAAGGCTGGGAGCCGTCCTCCCCGGAGAAGCGCCGCGAGATCGCTGACACCCTCGTCGCTGACGTCGAGGCGCTGCACGACACCGTGCAGGCCGACGACTTCGCCGCGGAGAACGACATCACTGTGGACACCGTCTCCAACGGTGCGATGGGGCTGCTCGAAGAGGTAGCCACCACCAAGGTCACTGGTGAGGAAAACTGGTGGTCGCACAAGGATCTCTATGACTTCCAGGCCAACATCCAGGGCTCGCGCATCGCGTTCGACATGGTCAAGGGCATTGCCGCAGAGCGCGGTGAGGAAGGTGCCAAGTTGGTCAGCGAGATCGAGTCGCGCTTCGACGACATACAAGCGCTCCTCGATCAGTACGGCAGCCTGGAGACCGGGTACGTCGACTACGACGAGGTCGACGCTGGCCAGCAGGCGAAGCTGACCCGTGCGCTGGATGCGCTGCGTGAGCCGCTGTCGAACCTGACTGGTACCGTGCTGGGACTCAACGTTGATACGGAGGCGGAGTCCTAACATGACTGGGTTTGACCGACGCACGTTTTTAACATTCGGCGGCCTGGGTGCTGCCGGTGCCGTCGCCGCTGCTTGTTCGCGGGATGAATCTCGTGAGGATGCGAGCGATAACGCCGACGGCACGAACAACCAGCTGATCATCGACTTCGCTGGCGAGCACCAAGCTGGGATTGTCAGCCCGATGCAGAACAGCCTCCACTTCGCGGCGTTCGACATGGACGAGAAGGCCTCTCGCGACGACCTCATCGACCTCCTGCAGCGCTGGACGAATGCTGCACGGCGATTGACGCTCGGTGGTGAGGTGAGCGCGAAAGGCGCATTCGGTGGTGGTGAGGATTTCCCACCTGACGATTCTGGCGAAGCCTTTGACTTGGGACCTTCCGCTTTGACCATCACGATTGGCTTTGGCCGAAGCCTATTTCGTGACCAGTTCGGTTTAGCTGACAAGCTGCCGGATGAGTTTACCGCGATGCCGCCTATGACCAACGACTTCCTGAACCGTGAGCAGTCCGACGGCGACATCTGCATCCAGGCCTGCGCGAACGACCCCCAGGTTGCCACCCACGCCATACGCAATCTGACGCGTCTGGCCGTGCCAGATGCAGTGCTGCGTTGGACGCAGATTGGCTTTGGTAAGGCCGCCGTGACCACCCGTGAAGAACCGACTCCACGCAACCTCTTCGGGCAGAAAGACGGCACTAGGAACATTCGAGCAGAGGACACCGAAGCGTTGGATGAGCACGTGTGGATTCCGGCGGACTCTTCGCAGCCTTGGGCTGCGGGTGGGTCGTACCTGACGGCGCGGCGTATCGCCATGAATATTGAGGTGTGGGACACGCTTCAGTTGAAGGAGCAGGAGCGCGTCACGGGGCGTGACAAGGTCGAAGGTGCGCCGCTCACTGGCACTGATGAGTTCGACGAACCGGATTTTGCCGCCACCAATGAACGCGGCCGCCCTGTTATCGACCATGCCTCCCACGTATTCAACGTGCACCCTGACCAGAACGATGGCATCCGCATCCTGCGCCGAGCGTTCAACTACGTCGATGGCTCGAACGAGCAGGGACGCCTCGACGCGGGCCTGTTCTTCATTGCGTTTACCCGCACCGTTGATCGGTTCGCCAAAGTACACCAGTCGATGTCGCGTGACGAGATGCTCCTGGAATACCTCAAGACCACCAAAACCGGCACCTACCTCATCCCTCCAGGTGTAGGTGATACTGGCTTTGTTGGCGAGGGCATGTTCGCTTAGAACCACGCTGGAGCGCGGGACCGGGATCTTCTCGGCCCGCGCTTCTTTTCGACGTTCGCCCGCTCGCATGTCGGGCGCCTCCGTTAAGCTACCTGTATGAGTTCTGTGACAACTGCTCCGCGCCTTGATCGCGCCACCATGCGCCGCAACCTCGACGGCTTCAAACACCGTTGGAACGAACGTCTCGACGGGTGGCGCTCACTCCACGAAGGCGCACTAGAACGCAAATACGCACAGTCATATTGGGCAGAACTCCTCGCATGTTTCGGCATTACCGCCTCACGCATGGACCTGTTTGAGCACGCCAGCGTCAGGGAGCGCGCTCTTCGCAAACTACGCGAAGATGACCAGTGAACAAGCAGGGGACAAGGCCTAGCTGTCTCAGTCCACCGCCCAGGGGTCTTCCTCTTCTTGCTGGTTCATGAGGGCGTTGATTGGCTCCGTGAGGTGCTGGTCAATCACGGTCCAGGCGGCTTCGCGCTGGTCCTGTAGGAAGATCTGTTCCATCGCGTTTCTGCTGCGCGGGATGTCGGCGATGTCCTTTGCCCACCCGGCGAGGCGCAGCACCTTCTTCGTTTGCGCGAACAGGTCCGCTTCCTGGTTGAGCTCCAACCAGAGTTCCTCGACGGCCTGCGGACTGTGGTCCCTCCCGAGCGTTTTCAGTGCTTCCTCCACGGTGGTTTTCATGACGGCATCGACAGCTGCTGCGCGTTCGATCGATGGGTGGTGGTAGCGCATCATCCCAACCACCTTGTACGGGTTGCCGTCGGTAGCTTCCAGGGCTTTGGCTACGAGCTGCCCGGCTTGGTACTGCAGGAACTGGAACATCACCCGGTAAAACGCCTGGTCCTTCTCCTCCTGGATGCCTGGTGGCTCACACAGTTGGTGAAATACTCTCTGCTTCATTGCGCGGTGTTCGCTGTGAAGCTCGCGAAGTAATTTGTAGGCCGTCGGCTCGTTCGCGTTCTCCGGGTCGGTGATTTTCAGGTACTCCACGAGGAAAAAGATAGAGTCGCTATCGCGGTCGGTCATCGGGAGGTCCCAGTCGGAGCCGCCGAAAATATCGGGGACGGGGCGTTTCGGGTAGCCGTGGAACCGCACTGTGGGCGTTGCCATGATTGGACTCCTTCGGCGTTGTAGGTGTTGCCGCAATGTACCGAACGGGTCCGACATGGCACCGAGCCAGCTCGATGGCGGTCGCAGATATGTTCGGGTTGAGAATCGCCCCCGGACACCACAAACAACGCATATCCTGGCACCTACTGAAATCATTGGCTCGAGAGATGTTGCGGAGGAGGCATGCCCGTGCTCGTAGACGTGCTCACCTGGGCAACGGTGATGGCGATTCCGGGTCCGGACATTGAGGCGATCGGCACGCAGACGTCACGCTACGGGCAGCGGGCAGGGTTCTGGACGGCGCTCGGGGCGATGCTTGGGGTGGCAACGTGGTCGATACTCGCGCTGCTCGGGATTGAGGCGCTCCTGCACGTCGTGCCCGCGCTGTCGGTGGTGTTGCCGCTGGCGGGGTCGGTGGCGCTGATGCTGCTCGGCGCGTTCGGTCTGTGGGGGAGCGTGAAGGCGGCGAAGGGGACGTCGAAAAGTAATGAAGAGCAAGAAGTGGTGAGCGTGGCTGCGCGCACGGCGGGTGCCTCGGTGCGGCTGGGGTACGTCACCAACATCTCGAACCCGAAGGCGCTGGTGTTCTTCACCTCCTTCTTCACGCCGATGATGAGCCACTATGACGGGCTGGCGGAAAAGCTCAGCATGCTGGGGCTGCTGCTGGGGGTGACGTTGCTGGTGTTTAGTGCGATGTCCGTGCTGATTCGGGTGGCGGCGAAGACGCAGCTGCGCAACATCCCGGGCCTGCAGTACTTGCCGGGGATCATCTTCCTGGGCATTGGACTGTTCTACTTCGTGGAAACGCTGGCGAAATAGCGCCAAAAATGTGACCTATGTCGCAAAAATTCGGTGGATTTTTTCCTGCGACACCTTTGCAATGAGGGAAAACTAACAGGGGTCCAGCCAATGAAGTGCTCGCCACGGAAGGGGCGCCACGAAGAAAGGATTCACATGTCTATCGATCAACAGATCTCTGACTATTACGGCAAATTGCAGATGAGGAACGCGGGGGAACCAGAGTTCCACCAGGCGCTCGCGGAAGTGCTTGACTCCCTCAAGATCGTCCTCAATAAGGATCCTCACTACGCTGACTACGGCCTCATTGAGCGTCTCTGCGAGCCAGAGCGCCAACTTGTGTTCCGCGTCCCATGGGTCGATGACAACGGGCAAATCCAGGTCAACCGCGGCTTCCGCGTACAGTTCAACTCCGCACTCGGCCCCTACAAGGGCGGGCTGCGATTCCACCCGAGCGTGAACCTGGGCATCATCAAGTTCCTGGGCTTTGAGCAGATCTTCAAGAACTCCCTGACCGGCCTGCCAATCGGCGGTGCGAAAGGCGGCTCCGACTTTGACCCGAAAGGCAAGTCCGACGCCGAGATCATGCGCTTCTGCCAGTCCTTCATGACGGAGCTGCACACCCACATCGGCGAATATCGCGACGTGCCGGCCGGTGACATCGGCGTTGGCGCCCGCGAGATCGGCTACCTCTTCGGCCAGTACCGTCGCCTGGAAAACAGCCACGAGTCCGGCGTGATCACCGGCAAGGGCCTGAAGTGGGGCGGCTCCCTCGTCCGCACCGAGGCAACCGGCTACGGCCTGGTCTACCTCGCCTCCGAGATGATGCAGACGCACGGCGAGTCCTTCGAAGGCTCCAAGGTGATCGTCTCCGGCTCCGGCAACGTAGCCATCTACGCTGCGGAGAAGGTGCAGCAGCTCGGCGGCGTGGTTGTGGCCATGTCGGACTCCTCCGGCTACGTCACCACCCCGAACGGTGTGGACATCGAACTGCTCAAGGACGTCAAGGAAGTGCGCCGTGGGCGTATCTCCACCTACGCGGCTGAGGCCGGGGAGGGCGTCGAGTACCACCGGGACGGCAACGTGTGGGAGGTCCAGGCGGATGTTGCCCTGCCGTGCGCCACCCAGAACGAGCTCGATGGTGACGACGCCAAACTCCTCGTGGACAACGGTGTGCGCTACGTCGCCGAGGGCGCAAACATGCCGTGCACCCCTGCGGCTGCCCACTACTTCCAGCAGAAGGGGATCGCGTTCGCGCCGGGCAAGGCCGCCAACGCGGGTGGCGTGGCCACCTCCGCGCTGGAGATGCAGCAGAACGCCTCGCGGGACTCCTGGTCCTTCGAGTACACCGACCAGCGCCTTCACGAAATCATGTCGAACATCTTCAAGACGGTCGATTCGACCGCGAAGGAGTACGACATGGAGGGTGACTACGTTGCCGGCGCGAACATCGCGGGCTTCAAGAAGGTCGCTGACGCGATGCTGGCGCAGGGCGTCATCTAGGGATATATGAATATGCGTTGATGGCATAAAATACGCTCGGTTGCCCACTGCCGACACTGGCTTAAGGCCGGTTCGGTGGTGGGCAGACGTGTTTCCGGGGGTAGGAGGAAAGAAATTTTCCTGAATAACATACACCGGGCCGCATATCTGTTACACTCCCGTGTATGTCAGAGCAAAAAGTGTTGAACGTAGCAGTCGCGGGCGCTACCGGGTACGCCGGCGGTGAGATCCTCCGCCTGCTACTCGGCCACCCGGCATACCTCGCGGGCGAGCTCGAGATCGGTGCGCTCACCGGGGCCTCCAACGCGGGAGCCTCGGTCGGGGAGCTCATGCCGCACCTGCCCGAGCTTGCCGACCGCGTCATCGAACCCACCACGGTAGAGGTGCTCGCGGGCCACGACGTCGTCTTCCTCGGCTTGCCACACGGGCACTCCGCGAAGATCGGCGCGGCGCTGCCGCCAGAAGTCACGGTCATCGACTGTGCTGCGGACTTCCGCCTGCGCAGCGCCGATGCCTGGCAGCACTACTACGGCTCCGAACACGCCGGGTCCTGGCCGTACGGCCTGCCGGAGCTGCCCGGCCACCGCGAGCAGATCGCGGCAGCCACGCGGATCGCGGTGCCCGGCTGCTTCCCGACGGGCGCTACGCTCGCGGCGTGGCCCGCGGTGGCATCCGGCCTGGTCGAGCCGGACCTGACTATCGTCTCCGTCACCGGCGTGTCCGGCGCAGGCAAGAAGGCGAGCGTTGCCATGCTGGGCGCGGAAACGATGGGCTCGCTGAAGGCCTACAGCGCTGGCGGCACCCACCGGCACACCCCGGAGATCCATCAGAACTTGCAGGAAGTAGCGCAGTCTCCGGTCGGCATCAGCTTCACGCCGGTGCTCGCACCGCTGCCGCGCGGCATCCTCACCACCGTGGTGGCGTCGCTTGCCCAGGGCGTGGATGCTGCCGCTGTCCGCGCGGCGTACGAATCCGCCTACGCGGGCGAAGCCTTCGTCACCCTACTTCCGGCAGGGCAGCAGCCACAGACGCAGCACGTGGTCGGCTCAAACATGTGCCACGTGCAGGTAGAAGTCGACGAATCGGCCAAGAAACTGGTGGTCACCAGCGCCATCGACAACCTCACCAAAGGCACCGGCGGCGGTGCCGTGCAGTGCATGAACCTCGCGCTCGGGCTCGAAGAGACCGCGGGGCTCTCGCGAGCCGGGGTGGCTCCGTAACCGCCAGCCTCACTCCATCTCTACTTCTTCTCATAACGGACTGTAAAGGACATTTTCATCATGAGCACTACTGGTGTTACCGCCCCCAAGGGATTCAGCGCCGCAGCAACCTGGGCCGGCATCAAGGCATCCGGCAAGCCGGATATGGCCGTCGTGGTCAACGAAGGGCCAAAGAACGCGGCTGCAGCCGTGTTTACCCGCAACAAGGTCTTCGCGGCTCCGGTCAAGGTCAGCCGCGAAGTAATCAGGGGCGGCGCTATTTCCGCCGTCGTGTTTAACTCCGGCAACGCCAACGCCTGCACCGGCGCGCAGGGCGTCGAGGACGCCAAGGCGATGCAGCAGCTGACCGCCGAGGGTATCGGGGTGGACGCCTCGCAGATCGCGGTGTGCTCCACCGGCATCATTGGTGACCTGCTGCCGATGGACAAGATAGAGCACGGCATCGGGGTCGTTGTGAAACAGCTCGGCGACCATGGCGCGGACGCCGCCGTCGCCATCAAAACCACGGATACGGTGGCGAAAGAGGTCGTCGTCAAGGGCGACGGTTGGGCGCTCGGCGGGATGGGTAAGGGCGCGGGCATGATGGCGCCGTCGCTGGCCACGATGCTGGTGTGCATCACCACGGACGCGGACGTCGAAAGCCAAGCGCTGCAGGCTGCGCTCGACCGCGCCGTCGCCACCACCTTCAACACCCTCGATATCGACGGCTCCACCTCCACCAACGACACCGTCATCGCCATGGCCAGCGGCGCAAGCGGCGTCACCCCGACGCAAGAGGAACTCGACGCCGCGATGCAGGACGCCTGCTCGCAGCTCGCCGCCATGATGCAATCCGACGCCGAAGGCGTAACCAAACGCGTGGCCATCACCGTCGAAGGTGCGGCCGACGACGCCCAGGCGCTCAACGCAGCCCGGACAATCGGGCGCGACAACCTGGTCAAGACCGCGATGTTCGGCTCCGACCCGAACTGGGGCCGCGTGCTCGCCGCCGTCGGCATGGCCGAGGCCGAGATGGACGCCGAGAACATCTCCGTCACCTTCAACGGGCACACCGTGTGCGCGCAGTCCGCGGGCGCGCCGGGCGCGCGCGAAGTGGACTTGAGCGGTGCGGACATCGAGGTCGTCGTCAACCTCGGCACCGGCGGGCAGGGCAGCGCCACCGTGCGCACCACCGACCTGTCGCACGCCTACGTCGAAATCAACTCCGCATACAGCAGCTAGGAGGCACCGTGTTAGCGAATCTCAGCAGCGAGCAGCGGGCAACCGTCCTGGCAGAGGCACTGCCATGGCTGCAGCACTACCGCGACAAAATTGTGGTGGTCAAGTACGGCGGCAACGCCATGATCGATGAAGACCTCAAGGCCGCATTCGCCGCCGACATGGTCTTCCTGCGCACCGTCGGCGCGAAGCCCGTCGTCGTCCACGGCGGCGGCCCGCAGATCAGCGCGATGCTCTCCCGCCTCGGCCTGGACGGCGGCGAGTTTGTCGGTGGCTTCCGCGTCACCACACCCGAGATCCTGGACGTGGTGCGCATGGTGCTCTTCGGCCAGGTCGGGCGTGACCTGCTGGGCAAGATCAACTCCCACGGGCCGTACGCGGTGGGCACCTCCGGTGAGGACGCCGGGCTGTTCACCGCGAAGCGCCGCACCGTCGAAGTCGACGGCGAAACCCGCGACATCGGGCTCGTCGGCACGATCACCGACGTGAACCCCGCCGCCGTCATGGACATCATCGAGGCCGGCCGCATCCCGGTGGTCTCCGGCATCGCGCCGGGAGAGAACGGTGAGGTGTACAACATCAACGCCGACGAGGCCGCGGGCGCGCTCGCCGCGGCGATCGGCGCGGAGCGCCTCGTGGTGCTCACCAACGTGGAGGGCCTCTATACAGACTGGCCGAATAGGGACTCGCTGCTGTCTAAAATCGAGGCCGGGGATCTCGAGCAGATGCTGCCAGCGCTGGACTCGGGGATGATCCCCAAGATGGAGGCGTGCCTGACCGCGGTGCGGGGTGGGGTGAAAGCCGCCCACGTCATCGACGGGCGCGTCGCGCACTCCGTACTTCTTGAGCTGCTCACGATGGGCGGTGTGGGCACCATGGTTCTGCCAGATGATTACGACCGTTCCCAGTACCCGGACGGCACCATTTTTAGAAAGGATGACGCATGAAGGACTTTACGCAGCGTTGGGCGGGCGCGCTTCTAGATAACTACCCGGTTCCGCCAGTCGAACTCGTCGAAGGTTCCGGCTCCACCGTGACTGACGCCGATGACAAGCAGTACATCGACATGCTGGCTGGCATCGCGGTCAACGCGCTCGGCCATGCGCATCCGGCAGTGGTCGAGGCGGTCACCAACCAGCTATCGACGCTCGGCCACGTCTCGAACCTGTTCGGCTCTGCACCCGTGGTCAAGGTCGCCGAGGCACTCCGCGAGCACGTCGGTGATGACACCGCCCGCGTCTACTTCGGCAACTCCGGCACCGAGGCCAACGAGGCAGCCTTCAAACTCGCGCGCCTGACGGGTCGCCGCCGCATCCTCGCAGCGCAGCACGGCTTCCACGGCCGCACCATGGGTGCGCTCGCGATGACCGGCCAGCCCGACAAGCAAAAACCGTTCGAACCCATGCCCGCCGGCGTGGAGTTCTACCCCTACGGCGACATCGAGGCGCTCACCGCACTCGTGGAGCAGAACCCCTCGGACACCGCGGCCATCATCATGGAGCCCATCCAGGGCGAGACCGGTATCATCCCAGCCCCGGAGGGTTTCCTCACCCAGGTGCGCGAGCTGTGCGATAAGCACGGCATCCTCTTCATCGCCGACGAGGTACAGACCGGCGTCGGCCGCACCGGCGACTTCTTCGCCTTCCAGCACGAGGGCGTGCTCCCGGACGTGATCACCATGGCCAAGGGCCTCGGCGGCGGCATGCCAATCGGCGCGACCATAGCCCGCGGCGAGGCAGCGAAGCTATTTACGCCGGGCAGCCACGGCACCACGTTCGGCGGCAACCCCGTCTCGTGCGCGGCGGCCACGGCAGTGCTGGCCACCATCGACGACGCCTTCCTCGCGGAGGTGCGTCGCAAAGGCCAGGTGCTTTACGACGCCACCTCGAAGATCCCGGGTGTGAAGGAAGTCCGCGGGCGTGGGCTCATGCTCGGCGTGGTCTTGGAGCAGCCGGTGGCGAAGCGCGTCGTCACGCTGGGACTTGAGCAGGGCGTGATCCTGAACGCGCCGGCGGATGACGTGATTCGCCTGACGCCGCCACTGGTGATCAGCGACGAGGAGATCGCACAGGCGGCCCGGCGCCTCGCGGCCGCGATTGCGGAGGCCTCAGAAGAGGTCTCACAATAATTTGACAGGCTTGACGTATCGCTTTCACATGTGCTGTAATTTGATTGTTCAATTCATTAATTGAACATTTGCTAGTGGGGTGGAGCCATCCACCCTTGCGCCTTCACATTCCTTGCTCGGAATCGGTGCAACCAAACCACAGTGAAAGTCGATAATCATGGCCTTCTCCGCGAAGAAATCCCTCCCAGCTGTAGTGCTCTGTGCCGCGATGATGTGGACAGTGACTGGATGCAGCAGCCCTGCGGACAACGAGCCTGCCTCGGAAACGAGCCAGACTGCCGCAGACGCCTCGCATGCAGTGACCATCACGGACATCACCGGGAACACGATTCAGCTGGAGAAGCCACTCGAGCACGCAGCCATTCAGCTTTCTGGTTCTGGCGGGCCGCTTTTGACGATGGCGGCCCTTGACCGGGACAACTACACGTCTAAGATCGCTGCGATGGATAAGGGCCTCGAGTCCAACCGACAGGACCTGTGGGACCTTTTGCTTGAGGCGAACCCGGAGCTTGCTGATATCCCGAAGATTGGTGATGCGACGAAGGATCAGATCTCCGCCGAACAACTTTTGACGATGGGTGTCGACGGAGTCATTGCTCCGGTTCGCCAGAAAGCAAAGATGGATGTCATCGCTGAACAGACTGGCATCCCGGTAATCTACATCGATTACCACAGCCAAAAGCTGGAAAACCATATTCAGTCCACCAAGATCATCGCTGAAGCCACTGGGCTGACGAAGAACGTCGACGAGATCACGAAGTTCTACGAGGACGTCGTCGGCGACATCGAGGAGCGCGCTTCGAAGCTGGACCACACCACGTCGGTCTACTTTGAGACGACCTCGAACGGCCCGACCGAATTCGGCAACACCTACGGCGCCGGCATCATGTGGGGCGCCATCCTGGACGCCGTCGGCGCGGACAACATTGCGACGCACTTTATGGCTGCGGACGACGCCGAGGCGCTCTCCGCCGAACAGGTCTTGGTCAGCAACCCGGACAAAATCGTGCTCTCGGGTTCCCTGTGGGCGAACCAGCCGGACTCGGTCAAGATGGGCTTCTCTGTCTCCAATGAGGAGGCGCTGGCCTCGATGGAGCCGTTCCGCCAGCGCGAGGGCTGGGACAAGCTTAAGGCAATCCAGAACAACGAGCTGTACGCGATTGGTCACCCTATGACCCGCGAAATGCTGGACTTCTACTCCTACGCGCAGCTTGCCAAGCTTTTCCACCCGGAGGAGTTCGCGGACCTGGATCCGGAAGCGCTGATCAAGGAGTACTTCGATAAGTACATGCCGATCCCATACGAGGGAACCTGGTTCATCAAGTATGAGTAAGGCAAGAACAAAAAGCCTCCCGAAAGGACTACTGGTCGCATTTGCCATTTTGGCGGTCGTAGTCCTTTTCGTGGTGGATCTTTGCGTCGGCCCCGCCAACATCAAGCTCTCGAACTTCTCCGCCGTGCTAGATCCTGATTCGGTTGAGCACGTTGCGTTCTTCCGCATGCGCATGCCGGCTGCCCTCATGGCAGTTGGGGTGGGGATGAGTCTGGGGTTGGCGGGTGCCGTGATGCAGACGATCCTGAATAACCCGCTTGCCAGCCCGTTCACGCTTGGCGTGTCCTCGGCGGCGAGCCTTGGTGCTGCCATCGTGTTCGTGATGGCGCTGCCGATGGTATTTGTTACCGGCGGTGCTCTGGTGCTCGCACTGCTCTCTGTGCTGGTGATCTTCGCGGTGGGCAAGTACATCGAGATGAGTAACTCCTCACTGGTGCTTGCGGGCATCGCGCTGAACTTCCTCTTCGACGCCTTCCTGTCCCTGATCCAGTACCGCGCGTCAGAAGAGAGCCTGTCGTACATCGTCTTCTGGACGATGGGCGGGCTGACCCGCGCTTCCTACCCGCAAGCGTGGATTCTGCTCTCCACGTTCGTCGTAGTCTTCGCGGTGCTGCTGCGCAACGCGTGGAACCTGACTGCGCTGAAGTTCGGCGAGGCACGCGCAGAAGCGCTCGGCGTCAAGGTCGGGCGCGTGAAGATCCTCTCCCTCGTCCTGGCCTCGATCCTGACTGCGCTGGCGGTGAGTTTCTGCGGCAAGATCGGCTTCATCGGCCTGGCCGCGCCGCACCTGGCGCGCCGACTGGTCTCCGAGGACCAACGGTTCTACCTGACCAGCTCCGCCATTCTTGGTGCGATGATTCTGCTGGTGTCCTCGATCCTCTCGAAGCTGATCGTCCCGGGGGTTGTGGTGCCAATCGGCATCATCAGCTCGATCATCGGTATCCCATTCCTGGTCTACGCGCTTACCAGCCAGCGCCGTCAAAGGACGGTGTAGCGCATGATTCGCGTCACGAACTTCTCGTTCGACTACGGCGAGCGTCAGATCATCAAGGACATCAGCTTCCAAGCCAAACCCGGCGAGGTCACCGTGTTGATGGGCCGAAACGGCGCAGGCAAAACCACACTGATGACATCGATAGCCCGCTCAGGCAAGCCTGGGCGCGGCAAGAAAATCACCGGCGAGGTTACAACCACCGGCAACATTTCCTACCTGAACCAGCACACGGAAGGCGACCTACCCTTTACCGTGTTTGAAACGGTGATGATCGGAAAAGTAGCCAAGCTCGGGATCCGCACCACGCAAGAGGATGTCGACGATGTCAACGAGGTGCTCGACATGCTTGAGCTGCAGCCCCTGCGCGACGTCGCCATCCGCAACTTGTCCGGTGGCCAGCGCCAAAAAGTCTTCATCGGGCAGGCCATGGTCAAACGGCCAGACATCCTGCTTTTCGACGAACCCACGTCCGCACTCGACATCGAAAACCAGTACAGAATCCTGCACCAAATCAAGGCGCTCACGGTTGAACGAAACATCACGACGGTAGTAAGCCTGCACCAAATCGACCTGATCGAGCGCTTCGCGGACCACATCATCGTGCTCCACGAAGGCAAAATCTACGCCGAAGGCTCACCCGCCGAGGTGTTTACCAAGCAAACGTTCCGTGACGTCTACTCCGTCGAGGCGATTCTGGCGGGAGTCAAGGACCGGATCCTCTTCGGGTTCGACCTGTTAGACCACCCGAAGATCCCGTCCGAGCACACCCCAACCTCCATTCATTAGTCCCGGTGGCGGGTAAGCTTCAGCGCCCGCTGCTGGTCAAGCACCTCGAAGTAGGGCAGCGGGTCGATGTCTAGCGCCTCCACGTAGTCCGTCAACATGTCACGCACCACCCCGTGCAGGTTCTCAACGTCCCACGGCTTGGCAATGTAGTAATCCAGGTTCGCTTCGTTGACCGCGTGCACGGTGTCCTTGAGCTGCGCCTGCCCGGTAACCAGCACCTTGCGGGTCGCTGCGGTGCGCGGGTCCTGCGCCATCTGCACCAAAAACTCCACGCCGGTGGTGCCTGGCATGCGGTGGTCACACAGCGCGAGCGCGAGGAGGTCGCCGTCGTCGCTGAGCTCGTCGATCACTTCCCAGGCTTCGTCGGCGCTGGAGGCCACCTCCAGGCGGACGGTGTCCGCAAACGAGAGGAGGTCGCGCTCAAGGGCGGCGCGCACTTCGGCTTCATCTTCAAGAATCAGAATGGTGAGGTTCATGGTGTCTCCTTGGTCCGTTGATACGTAGGCGAACGCTGGCTTTGGTGCCCCGCGGGGAGGACTCCAGCGTGATGGTTCCGTGGTGCTTATTGATGATGCTTCGGCACACACTCAGGCCGATGCCCATCCCGAAGCGCACCTGGCCGTTCTTCGTGGTGAATCGGGGTTCGAAGAGTCGCTCGAGGCGCTCGCCGGGGATGCCGGGGCCGTCGTCGATAATGTCGACTTCGATCCAGCCCGGCTCAGGCGCACTCGTGCGGATCGTGACTGTGCCGCCAACGCCCGTGTCCTGCATCGCTTCAGCGGCGTTGGTCAGCAGGTTCGTCCACACCTGGGCCAGCTGGCCAGGCATGCACGTGATGTTGGGCAGCTCCGCATAATCGCGAATGACCTCGACGTTGTCGAGTCGGTGTGAGATGAGGCGGAGGGTGTCGTCGACACCTTCGTGGATGTTCACGTCGGTGACGGGGTCGCCGTCAGGGCGCGCGTACGAGCGCAGCGAGGCGACGAGCTCCGTAATACGGGTCGCCGCGGTTGAGAGATTGCGCACCCCAGTGCCGATCGCCGCGGCACGCTCAATGGTTTCGAAGTCGAGCCTGCGGGAGCGAGCCACCTGCTTGGCAAAGGCGGCGTCGTGAAGCCCGGCGAGCACCCAGCGCTGCGCAAGCGCCCGGTCGCCGATGACCTCCGTGAGCTCACGCCGCAACCTGCGTGCCTCCTTCGTACTCACCGAGGGAGCTAGTTTCGCCTGCTCAAGGGCTTTCAGGACGCCCTCGCGCCACTTCCGGTTCGGGCTTGACGCCAGCAGCGTATCGACGTCCTCTCCGAGATGCGCCGCCGTACGCTCAATCGCGGCCATCGGGTTGTTCAGCTCATGCGCCACCCCCGCGGCCAGCTCGCCGAGCGAGGCGAACCGGGCCTGGCTCATCAACTCGCGGCGGGCCTCCTCCAGATTGCGCAGGGCGGTGCTCAGCCGCGCCCGCTCCTGCTCGAGCTCCACGGTCATCTCGTGCTGGTGCACCTGGCTGTCCTCGGAGCGCCGTAGGCGCCGGTCGTAGGAACGCACCAGCAACACGGCGAGCATGCGGTCCAGGCCAGGGGCGATGTCGAGCAGGTAGTTGAGCTGGTCCATCGGCAGCTGCACCGCGGTGACCTCTGTCGTGGTCCGCGCCGTGAAGAAGCCGATGCGCGTGCCCGCCAGTGCCAACAACCCGATGACAAGGCCCGTCGATCCACGGTGCATCGTGATGTCGCCAGCGTCCGTGTTGCGCTGCAGCACCACCTCGCCCGAGATAGTCAAGATGACCTCCTCAACCTCCTTGCCCTCCGTGGTCAGGTTCACCCCGGGAGGGAACACCAGGCGGGGCTGGCGCCCGAGGTGCCGGTCGGCGGCGTCAATAATGTGCCTGATGATCTCCTCGTCGCTGAGCTCCACGTCCAGCGCCGGCGCCGCCGGCTGGTCGTACTTCGACGCCAACTCGGGGTTGTCGTGGTAGCGCGACGCCCAATAGCGGGTGAGCTGCTGCTGCAGGTTCCGTGCCAGGGCCTCGTCGTGGATCTCCGGCGTGTACACCAGCATGTCGAGCCTGCCCAGCTCGCTGAGTCGGTCCAGGCCCGACACCGAGGGCGCCGTGGTCAAGACGATGATGCGGGTGTGTTCGTAGTGGGCGTCGTCAAGAAATTTGACCAGCGGGTGATCGGCGGTGAGCCCGTGCTCGTGCACCGTGACGGTGACGAGCGCGAGGTCGTCCGTGCGCGGCAAGTCCGTCAGCGACGGGTAGGTGAGCACCGTGTGGGTGCCGCCGAACGCGTCGCGCACGATGGTCTGGATGGTGCGCGACGCCTCCGACGCACCGATGACCGCGATTGTTGAGTGTGGAATCATCTACAGCAACCCCAACAGCGTCCACACTGACGGCATCACGAAGATCAGCAGCAGCGTTGCCACCGTACCCACCACCAGGCCGACCTGCGCCATCTGTGGGATGGTGATCTCCTTCGTGGCGTACGCAATCGCGTTCGGCGGGGTGGAGATCGGCAGCGCCATACCCAGCGAGCAGGCGATTGCCACAATCACCGCGATGAGCATCGGGCTCGGCTCGGACAGCGTGATCGCCAGCGAGACCGCCAGCGGCACCAGCAGGTTCGCCGCCGCCGAGTGGGAAATGACGTTCGCCATGGCAAACCCGATCAGGCCCAGTAGCGCCAGGATCATCATCGGGCCGAGCACCTTCCAGTTCACGGAGCCGACCAACCAGTCATCGAGCCCCGTCGCACCCACGCCCGTGCCCAGCGCAATACCGCCGGAGACCAGCCACAACACCGGCCAGTCCAGCGCCTGGACGTCTTTGCCCTTCATCACTTTCAGGCTCAGCAGCGCGACGACGGGGAAGAAACCGACAATATTCGAGGAGATCCCGTGAAGTGGCTCGCTCATCCACAGCGCAATCGTCAGCCCCGCGACGGCGTAAAACAGCTTCGCGTTCGACGACGTATCCCAGGACGCATCCATTGCAATCGAGATCCGCGTCTCCGAGGGGATGAACGCAATGCACAGGAACAGCCACGCAAACACCAGCACAACCAGCATGAACGGGACGGCAAGCAGCATCCACTGCGCGAAGGACACCTTGATGCCGTACTCCGCCAGCGCACCAATCGCGATCGCGTTTGGTGGTGTCCCGACCGGGGTGCCTATGCCGCCTACGTTCGCTGCCAGCGGAATCGACAGCGCCACACCCGCGCGCACCTTACCCGGCGGCAGCGTGCGCAAAATCGGGATGACCACCGCGAACATCGTGGCCGTCGTCGCCGTATTCGACATAAACATGCTCAGCAGTGCAGTAATCAGCATGAGCCCCAGCACCGTCAGCCGCGCCTTATCCGGGAAGGGCCGCAGCATAATCGCCGCCAGGTTCTTGTCCAGCCCGAACTTCTCCGCGCCATGCGCAATCATGAACCCGCCCAAGAACAGGATGATCACCGGGTTCGCCAGCGCCGCAAAGTAGTCGGACGCCGGCAGCACCGTCTCCTTCAGCGCCTCGACGCCACCCGTCGGGTCAACGATGGCGCCCTTCGAAAGCAGTATGACCTCGAGGAAGATCACTAGCACCGCGGTCGCGGTCAGCGGAATCGGCTCGAGGATCCAGAAGACAATCGCCAACAGGAAAATAGAAAGCATCCGCTGGCCGGGCGCCTCGAGGCCAGGGATGTTGAAAAAGAAGGGGAGCGCGAAGAGCACGGCGCCAAGAATGAGGCCCGCCCACTGCTTTTTCGAAAGGGAGGGGGCGCGCTGCTGGAGCGCCGGTGGTGGAATCGTTCCATGCTGTACAGCCATACCTCTGTATCTTAATCGTATGACCAGCGAATTTCGGTGGTTAGAATAAGCAGAATGAAACACTCAAAGCTTTTCGTCGCAGCACTCGCCGCCGCCTGCGTATCGACGGCCACTTCGTGCACCACCCAGCCCCTCCCATTCGAGCAAACACCCGCCGCACCGGCTTCGCAGGAAGCAGAGACCGCGCCCGATGCCGATCCAGGCGTGATGGACGAGCCCGCCTTCGAAGACGCCATCATTGCCATCTGGTCAAAGACAGACGAGATGCGGGGCATCGGCGTGCCCGAGTCCGAGATCGAAGATTTACAGGCCCGCACCGACAAGCGCGACGAGTCGATGGGGAAGCGCGCAATGTTTTACGTCACGGAGGCGGACAAGCTCAGCGAGCAGTACGCGTCCGTAACCGAAGACGGGTCTTAAGCCCAGAGTGGGCCGGTGCGCGTGTGGTACCCCGCGGGCTCCACGTGCACGATGGTTTCCGATTCGCCGATAGCTTCGGTGATGCCGTCCTCGATGGCGTCGGCGTGTTCGTGGGAGTACGCCACTGTCCAGCCGCCGGGCACCTGTACCACGAGGCTGATGAGTCGATCGCGGCCAAACGCAGCCGTGCGCACCGACGTGAACTCGACGCCGTGCTCGGCGGCGTAGCTATTAAGGAAGCCGTGCAGCTTCTCCAGCTCATCTTGCGGCAGCGCTTCCGAGAGCAGCCCAAGAATGGCGCCTTTGAGCAGGCGGTAGCCGGTGAACAGGACGTTGAAGCCGACGCACAGCGCGATGATCGGGTCGAGCAGCTGCCAGTCCGTAATCCAGACCGCCGCGATGCCCACGATCACGCCAACCGTCGTCCACACGTCAGTGAGCAGGTGGTGGCCGTCGGCGTCCAGCGTTGAAGAGCGGTACTTCTTCCCAGCCTTCACCAGCGCGACGCCCACCGCGAGGTTTAGTGCCGTGGCGGCAACAGAGAACGCCAGGCCGATACCGATCTGCTCAACGGGCTGCGGGTGAATAATGCGCTGCACGGACGTATAGATAATGGCCACGGACGCCACCAGAATCAGCGAGCCCTCCACCTGCGCGGAGAAGTACTCGGCCTTCGCGTGGCCAAAGTTGTGGTTTTCGTCTGCGGGCTTAGCGGAAAGTTTCAGTGCCCACAGGCCGACGAGGGCAGCAACCAGGTTGATCACGGACTCGATGGCGTCTGAGAGGAAACCGACTGATCCCGTAATGCCGGCCGCTGCCATCTTCAAAGCAATGGTGATGACGGACGCTGTGATGGAGAGCCACATAAACCGTTCGAGGAGCCGCTGTTCTCGTTTACGTTCAGCATTGATTTCGGACAAAGGCATGTCTGCTTTCCGCCTCCCTATATCTGACCTGCAATATGTTAACAGTGCGGTCGGGGAGGGGTATGGGACCAGGCGAACCGGGAAAGGTTGAAAGTTGGACCTTAAAAAGCTCCCAGGAAACTTTTGAATGTTGATTTATAAAATAATGAAAAAACAACAGTATGTAATTCAATCGAACCATCGAATCTCGGATATTCAATAAAGGGGTAGAGGGTTTCTATTTTTGGCACAATTTTCGGGACATTTTTGGGAAAAATGCAGCTGACAGTACATTTGTACTGTTTAAACACACCCCAATACGGGGGTAGTCGAAATGTATAAAAATATGAATGGGGCTTTTATAAAGTCGCTCGGAGGGGGATTATATATGCAATAGTTTGAAAGTTATGCAAATAGTGCCTTAGGGAATTCTGAAATGTGTTTCGGAATGTATTGTGTTTGGCATGTCAAATACTTCTAGCGCCACTACGGCAGCGGACATCAAGGGTCCGCCAATCAAACCAGTGAGCCACGGCAAGGCGGTTTTGTTCCTTGCGCTTGGTACAGCATTCCTTGCCGGCACCCCGCTGTGGGTAAAGGCGACAAACATGGATCCAGCGACGCAGGCCTTCCTGCGCGTCGTGATCGGTTGCCTCGTGTTGATCCCGTTCGGTGTTATGGAAATCCGCAAGAAGGCGTCGCTGAGCAAGAAGGGCATCATGCTCTCCATTGCCTCCGGCCTCTTCCTGGGCGTGGACTTTACCTGCTGGAACTACTCCATTTTCTACGTAGGCGCCGGCATTGCCGCAATTCTGCTGAACCTGCAGGTCATCATCGTGCCGATGCTTACGGCAGTCTTTGATAAGTACAAGATTCCGCCGGTCTTCCTGATCCTTGTCCCGATCATGGCCGTCGGTGTGATGCTGACCGGTGGCGTCTTCGAGGCCTCTGAGGCATCTGGTGGACCGGAGTCCATCTACGGCATTAAGACTGCAACCCTGGGTACCATCTTCGGCCTGACCTCGGGCGTGTGCTACTCGTTCTACCTGTACCTCTCCCGTAAGGCTGGTACCTCCGCACGTAAGGACCTGTACGTCCAACCGATGATGTACACGATGATGGCGCAGGCAGTCCCGCCAACAATCGTGGCATTCTTCATCTCCCCGCGTAAGGGATTCGACTTCGTGAACGGTGTTCTGATCGACGGCCAGCTCCCGCTGGTTGATCCTGAGCACACCGTCGGTGACGCGCTGACCACTTGGAACTGGTTCAACCTGATCTGCTTGGCTATCCTCGGCCAGGCGCTGGCATGGACCTTCGTCCAGTACGGCACGGTTTGGCTCGACCCGACCCTGTCCGCAGGTATCCTGCTGCTCTCGCCGGTGACCTCCGTCATCATTGCAGCTCCGCTGTTCGGCGAGATCCCATCGGTACTCCAGATCATCGGTATCTTCCTGATTCTGGGTACAGTGGCATACCAGAACGGACTGTTCTCAATGTTTACAAAATCGAAGATGAAAACCGACCATGAGAATCCGGACCACTCACTCGATGAACAACTCATCAGAGAGGGATTAGCGCCCGGACACTCACCGGAAGAAGCCTCGGATAACCCGAAGAAGCATCACCATCACCACTAATTCGGAGTAGGTTCGGGGCGAACCGAAAAAATTTCACACAATGAGTGAAAACTGAACCCCGTCTGTTCCAGAAGGCACAGACGGGGCGTCGGCAAATAATCGAATATCAATCGTCAACGAGCAAGGAGAAGAAATGAAGCTGACCCAACGCGAACAGGAAAAGCTGCTCATCGTGGTTGCTGCTGATGTGGCACGTCGCCGCAAGGAACGCGGCGTGAAGCTGAACTACCCAGAGTCGGTAGCCCTCATCACGGATTACCTCATGGAAGGCGCCCGCGATGGCAAGACGGTAGCGCAGCTGATGTCCGAGGGCATCCAGGTGCTTACCCGTGACGATGTCATGGAAGGCGTTCCAGAGATGATCTCTGACGTTCAGGTTGAGGCAACCTTCCCTGACGGCACCAAGCTTGTCACTGTCCAC
This sequence comes from Corynebacterium pseudogenitalium, assembly GCF_024453815.1. Lineage (NCBI taxonomy): Bacteria > Bacillati > Actinomycetota > Actinomycetes > Mycobacteriales > Corynebacteriaceae > Corynebacterium > Corynebacterium pseudogenitalium. The sequence goes on from NZ_CP072934.1 coordinate 677,638, forward strand.
AACCCAATCCGATAAAAGGAGACTATCCATGATTCCAGGCGAGTACTTCATCACTGAAGGCAAGGTCATCCTGAACGAAGGCAGCGAGCCAATCACGCTTGAGGTGAAGAACACCGGCGACCGCCCGATCCAGGTCGGTTCCCACTTCCACTTCGCAGAGGCAAACAGCGCCCTCGAGTTCGACCGTGAAGCTGCGATGGGCAAGCGCCTCGACATCCCGTCGGGCACCGCAGCCCGTCTCGAGCCAGGCGATTCCCGCACTGTTGAGCTGATCGACTTCGGCGGCAAGCGCGAAGTTCACGGCTTCAACGGCCAGGTCAACGGCCCAGTCAAGTAAACGGATTACGAAACCTTTAAGGAAGGGAACAAAATGGCATTTGAGATGGATAGGCGTCAGTACGCCGAGCTTTACGGCCCACACACCGGTGACGGCGTCCGCCTCGCGGACACCTCGCTGATCGCACGCGTTGAGAAGAACCTGCTGAAGCCAGGCGAAGAAGTCAACTTCGGTGGCGGCAAGGTTATCCGCGACGGCATGGGTCAGAACTCCCGTGTTACTGGTGAAGAACTGATTCCGGACCTCGTCATTACCGGCCCGATCATTATTGACTACACCGGTATCTACGTTGCTGACATCGGCATCAAGGACGGCAAGATCCTCAAGATCGGCCGTGCAGGTAACCCAGATATCCAGGACGGCATCGACATCGTTGTCGGCGTCGCAACCGAGGTCATCGGCGGCGAGGGCAAGATCGTCACCGCTGGTGCAGTGGATACCCACATTCACTTCATTTCCCCAGAGCAGGTCCTGGCTGCGCTGGACAACGGCACCACCACGCTCATCGGTGGCGGCGTTGGCCCGGTTGATTCCACCAACGCAACCACCGTCTCCGCTGGTGCGACCAACATCAAGCACATGATCGAGGCTTCGGTTGACTTCCCGGTCAACGTTGGATTCCTGGGCAAGGGCCACGCGTCCGCGCTCAACCCGCTGCGTGAGCAGATCAAGGCCGGCGCTATCGGCCTGAAGATTCACGAGGACTGGGGCGCAACCGCGAACACCATCGACAACGCGCTCAAGGTCGCGGACGAGATGGACGTCCAGATCGCGATCCACACCGACACCCTCAACGAGGGTGGCTTCGTGGACAACACCATCAAGGCAATTGACGGCCGCGTCATCCACACCTTCCACACCGAGGGTGCTGGCGGCGGTCACGCGCCGGACATCATTGAGCTGGCTGGCCACTCCAACGTGCTGCCAGCGTCGACCAACCCGACGCTGCCGTACACCCACAACACGCTGGAAGAGCACCTTGACATGATCATGGTCTGCCACCACCTGAACCCGGATCTTCCGGAGGACGTGGCGTTCGCAGACTCCCGTATCCGCAAGGAGACCATCGCGGCGGAGGACGTCCTGCACGACATGGGCATCCTCTCCATCACCTCCTCCGACTCCCAGGCAATGGGCCGCGTCGGCGAGGTCGTGCTGCGCACCTGGCAGGTCGCTGACCGTATGAAGCAGCAGCGTGGTCCGCTCGAGGGTGACTCCGAGGGCAACGACAACGAGCGCATCAAGCGTTACGTGTCCAAGTACACCATCAACCCAGCGATCGCTCACGGTATCGCGCACGCAGTCGGTTCCGTTGAAGAGGGCAAGCTTGCTGACCTGGTGGTCTGGGAGCCGGCACACTTCGGCGTCAAGCCGCTGCTCGTGCTCAAGTCCGGCTACGTTGCACGCGCAGAGATGGGTGACTCCAACGCATCCATTCCGACGCCACAGCCACGTACGATGCGTTACTCCTACGCGGCATACGGCGATGCAGTTCGTCGCACCAGCGTCACCTTCCTGCCGACGGCCGCATTCGAGGCCGGCGTGCCGGATCAGCTGAACACGAACCGCAGGTTTGTTGAGGCGAAGGGCATCCGCAACCTCTCCAAGGCAGACATGAAGTACAACTCCGAGACGCCTGACATCAAGGTCGATCCGGAGACCTACGTGCTGACCGTCAACGGTGAGGAAATCCACTCCGAGCCAGCTGAAGAACTGGCTATGGCACAGCGCTACTTCCTGTTCTAAGGTGGACGTGTAGCAGAAGCGAGCGGGGGCAGCAGACGCTGCCTACGCTCGCTTTTTCTCTTTCTGCGACAAAAACTATTGAAAGGTACTTATCGTAAAATGATCGTTACTGAGATTCTCGGCAACGTGAATACAACCGAGGGTATTGATGCGTCGAACTGCGACTACGTCGTGTTCGACAACGAATCCCGCGTCAAGCGCATTCAGCGCCTGACCACCGAGCAAGGCACCGAGCTCGGCATCCGTCTCGACAACGACTTCCGCGAGTTCGTCGACGGTGACATTCTTGCCCGCGAGGGGGACAAGCTGATCGTCGCGAAAATCGCGGCTTCCGATGTCCTGGTGATCGAACCTGCAACGATCCGCGAGGCGCTCGAGGTTGCGCACGCGCTCGGTAACCGCCACCTCCAGGCACAGTTCTTCGCCGCAGGCGAGAATGCATTCGACAAGGACGTTATGGTTGTGCGGTACGACCACACCGTCGAGCACCATATCCAGCACACCGGTGTGTCCTACCACCGCGGTGAATACGTGATGCCAAAGGCGTTCCGTCATGCAGAGCACACCCACTAATCGCAGCCAGCTCGTCGTCTGGCACCTCACCGACTCCGCCCTGCCAACTGGTGGCTTTGCGCACTCCGCGGGCATGGAAACGTACCTGCAGCGTGACGTCATCCGCGACGCCGACACGTTCGCGACGTGGCTGCGCGGCTACCTGTACCAGGCCACGTTTAATGACGCCCTGGCGGCCAGGTTCGCCATCGAGCTGCAGCAGTCTGGCCTGTCGGAGGCGGAGCGCGTCGAAAAGCTCGCAGAGCTCGATGCTCTGGTGCACGCGACGCAGACGCCGAAGGAGCTACGCGCCGCGATGCAGTCGATGGGTCGGCGTATGTCGAAGGTCGCCAAGATTGTCGACGCCAGCGACGCGCTCGTCACCGAGTACGACCGCGGGCTTGCTGCCCGTGAGTACAAGGGCAACCCCGGCATCGCGTTCGGACTGGTGCTCGGCGCAGCTGGTGTGGAGGAGTACACCGCCGTTGAGGCGTACCTGATGCAGCTTGCGACCTCGATGGTGCAGAACGCCATCCGTGCGATCCCGCTCGGCCAGGACGCTGGGCAGCGACTGCTCGTCGGAGTGTATGACTGGGTATCGCGCTACGCCGCGGTGACCATGGAGCACACGATCCACGACTTGGGTGTGGCGGCGCCGGATATGGAAATTGCGCAGATGGAACACGAGTTCCTGCACTCGCGAATGTTTATGTCTTAAAACTTGGAAGGAAGATAGAAGTATGTCAGTAATCAAGATTGGCGTCGGTGGCCCTGTCGGCTCCGGCAAGACGCAGCTCATTGAGCGTATTACGCGCGCCCTGGAGGGAGAGATCTCCATGGCCGCGATTACCAACGACATTTACACCACCGAGGATGCCCGCATCCTGGCTCGCGACGGCGTGCTGCCGGAGGACCGCATCATTGGTGTTGAGACCGGTGGCTGCCCGCACACCGCTATTCGCGAAGACACCTCGATGAACGAGGCCGCCTACGAGGAGCTTCTGAACCGGCACCCGGACCTGGAGCTGGTGTTCATGGAGTCCGGCGGCGACAACCTGTCCGCGACGTTCTCCCCGGAGCTCGTCGACTTCTCGATTTACATCATCGACGTTGCGCAGGGCGAGAAGATTCCGCGCAAGGCAGGCCAGGGCATGATCAAGTCCGATCTGTTCGTGATCAACAAGACGGACCTTGCCCCGTACGTCGGTGCTGACCTGCAGGTCATGGCGGATGACTCGAAGAAGTTCCGCGGTGACAAGCCGTTCGTGCTGACCAACCTCAAGACCGACGAGGGCCTTGACCAGGTCATCGAGTGGATCCGTCGAGATGTGCTCATGCAAGATCTCGACACCAAGGCGTAGCTTGATGTGGGGCGAGTCACGCGCGGTGTTCACCCACGAACCGCCGCATGAGGAAACTGGTGTACTGGAGCTCGGCATCGGCATTGGCGGTACCAAGTCGGTAGCGAAACGGCAGTACCACGAGGGTGCGTTCAAGATCATCCGCCCGCACTACTTGGATGACTCCGGGCAGGTCTACTACACCATCGCGAACCCCGGCGGGGGCTACGTCGGTGGGGACGTGTACCGGATGGACGTTGAAGTAGAGCCGGATGCCTCCGTGCTCCTGACGGACCAGTCCGCGGCGAAGGTGTACCGCACGCCGAACGACTACGTCGTGCAGAACGTGGAGTTCACCCTGCACGGCAACGCCGTGATGGAGTACATCCCGGATCAGCTGATCCTGTACCGGGAGGCGGACTTCCGCCAGCAAATTACCGTCAACATGGACGCGGAGTCGCAGCTGTTCATGTCGGACATCGTCACGCCGGGCTGGTCGCCGGATGGTCGCCAGTTCCTGTACGAGCAGGCGCACCTGCGTAACGTCGTTCGTGTCGACGGCAAGCTGGCCGTCGTGGACAACGTGCGCATCGAGCCGACGAAGGAACTCTTCAACGACGTGAAGGAGTCCTTCCTGGGGCAGCACACCCACTTCGCAATGGCGATCTGCATCGACCCGAACATGACGCCGGAGCTGCTGGAGAAGGTCCGGGATGCAGTGCGCAACTCCCTGGAGGGCAAGGGCACTGCGAGCGCTTCGGTCACAGAGACCGAAGTTCCTGGCTTTGTGCTTCGCGGTGTTGCTGACTGGACGGAGGACCTGATGCGCATCATCAAGGCTGCGGCGAACGTCGTTCGCGCCGAGACGCGCGGCCAGGGGCCGATCGACCTGCGCCAGTACTAGTTACTTGCTATCGGCCGAATCCGGGCCATGTCCATGTTCGTGGGCATGGCCCGCACCTATCCAGTGCAACAGCTCGTGGATGTCATTGTCCGCGATGGCGTAATAGATGCTGCGGCCGTCTCGTTTCGAGGACACCGTGCCGTTGTTCTCCATCGCGCGCAGCGCGGCGGACGCGGTTGCGATACGAAGCTCGGTGACCTCTGCGAGCTCGGTCACGGTCAGCTTGTGCTGGCCGGCGTGGTGGATCGCAGCAAGCAGCGTCAACCGGGTTTGATCCCCGAGGATCTTGAAAATCCCGGCCCAATGGGGGAAATCTACTGACTGAGCCACTACTGAAACCTTTCTGGAATCCTAAAATTCACTACACCGGATGGGAAATATGCAGCACCGGGATGTCCTGGCTATCTCGGTCTAGGTTACCGCTCACACCGAAAACATTCTCAAGGACCGCCGGAGTAAGCACATCGTCTGGCGCACCGTTGCCCTTGAGCTGCTTATCGTGCAGCAGCAGGAGGCGGTCGCAGTAGCGCGCGGCGAGCGCCAGGTCATGAATCGCCAGCACGATGACCGTGTTGTGCTCACGGGACAGGTGGCGAAGCATGTTCATGAGCTTGTACTGGTGATGCAGGTCGAGGTGGTTTGTCGGCTCGTCCAGCAGCATCACCTTTGAACGCTGCGCCATCGCGCGCGCAACCATGGCGCGTTGGATCTGGCCGCCGGAGAGCTCCGACATCTTCTGGTCCACGATGCCCTCGAGGTCCGCGTGACGCAGGGCGTGAAGGATAATCTCCTCGTCCTCCGGCTGGGCTTGCGCGAACGGTCCACGGCCGGCGCTGCGGCCCAGCTGGATCACCTCGCGCACGGTCAGTGGAATCTTGTCGCCAGAGTGCTGCGCAACGTAGGACAGTACGTGGACGCGCTCGGTGCGAGGGTAGTCGCGGAGCGGTTTGCCGTCGAAGAGCACATCGCCAGTGAATGGGTGCACCCCGGCGATGGATTTGAGCAACGTCGATTTGCCGCAGCCGTTCGGGCCCACGAGCCCAATGACCGACGGGGCGTCGAGCTCAAACGAGATGCCGCTCAGGATAGTCGTGCCTGGGAAGCCCGTTTCGAGGTTCTTGACTTCTAACATCAGTGCTTCCTCCGCAGGATCAAGAAGAATGCCGGGACACCGATGAGCGCGGTGATCACGCCGACAGGCAGTTCCTGCGGGGCGAACAGCGCGCGGGCGATGGCGTCGGCAACTACGAGGGTGATCGCGCCGACCACCGCGGAAATCGGGATCAAGCTGGCGTGCCGCGGCCCGGAAATCATGCGCACGGCGTGCGGAACAATCAAGCCCACAAACCCGATCGCGCCGACGGACGCGACCGTGGCCGCCGTCATCAGCGACACCGCAACCAGCACCGCGTAGCGCAGCGCCACAACGGGAATCCCCATCGTGGACGCGGTCGCATCACCGAGGGAGAGCGCATCCAGGTAGCGTGACATCATCCACAACGCCACCGTGCCGATGGTGCCGACGATGAACACCGCAATCACGGTGTACCAGCGCGCGGCGCTAAGCACGCCAAGCAGCCAGAACATGATGCCGCGGGTCGACTCAGCGTTACCGGACGCGGTGACAATCAGCGAGGTCAGCGACTGGAACAGGAACCCAATCAGCACACCGGTGAGCACCACACGCGCGGCATCGGCAGCGCTGTTGCGCAGCAGCAGCATCAACATGCCGAAGGACACGAGTGCGCCCACCGCAGCACCGGCGATGATGCCGTACTGCCAGGTGGAAAACAGGATCGCCACCACGGCACCTGTTGACGCGCCCGAGGAAATACCCAGCAGGTACGGCTCGGCGAGGTCATTATGCGTGATGGCCTGCATCGCCACACCGGAGACCGCGAGGATGCCGCCCACCATCGCAGCCATCAGGATGCGCGGGATACGAAGTTCCGTCAGGATGGACATGCGCAGTGGGGAAGGGGCCGGGAAGGCCGGATCGAAAATGCCGCGCAGCTCAGTAAAGCTCAGGGAGCTTGAACCAATCGGAATAGAACAAACCATCGCGAGTACCAGCAGTACTAACGCGATGGCTGAAACAGTGACGGTTTTCTTCACAGCTACTTGGTTGCTCCGTCGAAGAGGCCGTCGTCAATTGCCTTGGAGATGTTCTGCACTACCTCGTAGGAACGAGCGGAAGCCGAGGCGGCGACGCCAGGAACCACAATGTACATGTTGTTCTTGACTGCCTTCATCTCCTTGGTGCCAGGGGTGGCTTCGAGGTCAGCGACCTTCTCCTCCCACTTGTCGCCAGGCTCGCCGCGACCAGGCAGGTCCGCGAGGATAATCACGTCCGGGTCAGCCTCAGCGACAGCCTCCCACGACACCTGCGGCCACTCTTCATCCAGGTTGGCGAAGACGTTGGTCATGCCGGTGCGCTCTCCCATGTTGGTCACGATCGACGGGCCACCAGCGACGTACGGGGAACCGCCAACAGAGGAGTAGAGCAGCATGAACGTGGTGCCCTCAGGCGCCTGCTTCGCGTTCTCCAGCTCGGAGTTCTGCTTCTCGATGAGCTTCTTCGCCTCTTCTTCGCGGCCGAAGAGCTTGCCCAGGTCCTCGAGGTCCTTCGCGATCAGCTGGAAGGAGTCCTTGCCCTTGTTGTCGCCGTAGGACGGGCACTCGCTGTTCGGGTTGAAGGTGGCGACGCCCAGCTTTGCCCACTCCTCGCGGGTACCTGCGGCGTCAGCGCGCCAGTTCAGCTCGAACGGGGAGAAGATGAAGTCCGTGTCAGCGTCACGCAGCTGCTCAGAGTTCGGGACCGACGGGCTGATTTCCTTCAGGCCGTCGAGGGAGAAGCCTGCTGGGGGCAGGTCCTTCTGGTGGCCGTAGCCTGCAATCTGGTCCTTGGCGCCGAGCAGCAGCAGCGTGTCCGTTGCGCCCTGCTCGAGCGTGGTCGCACGCTGGACCGGTCCCTGAACGGTGACCTCGGTGCCACAGTTATCGATGGTGATGGCGGAGTCGGACTGTGCCTGTGGGGTTTGCTCATCCGTGGAGCTGCAGCCGGCCAGAGCCAGCCCTGCGACGAGAACAGAACCAAGAGCTGCAGAGATTGCGCGCATGGAGCTTCCTTTCAAATAATCAATGATCTGACAGAATGAGACTAGCGCGAAACCTTAGGAAAAGCTAGAAAAATATTTATGAGCGACGAAGACGCATCACACGATGCGGAACTCCAGTGTCAAGGAACTCCTCGCCCTCGGCGACAAGGCCGAACTGCTCGTAGTAGGGGACCAGGCCAGACTGTGCCTCGACGATGAGGTCGCCCGGCCAGCGCTCGGTGAGCTGGATGCCCGTTCGCGCGATCTGCGCGCCCAGGCCTGTGCCGCGAGCGGCCGGGGCGACGACGAAACGGCCAAACTGGGAACCCGTTGCGGTGGGAAAGACGCGGGCGCAGCCCTCCAACACCGCACCGTTCCACGCGAGCAGGTGCAGCGTGTCCGGGTACGTGTCCTGCTCGTCGAGCTCACGGTAAGGGCAGTGCTGCTCGGCGACGAAGACGTCGACGCGGAGCTTGAATAGTTCGAACGCCTCGAGCGAGGTGAGCTCCGAAAGCGGTGCTACTTGGATTCGGTGTGCGCTCATTGCGGGAGGGCCTTTCCGGTCGCAGGGCCTGAGTATGGTTCGATGCGGCGCGTCGGGCCGTATGAGAGGCGGCGGTGCAGCGACTCGAACGGGCCCTGCTTGCCCATGCGCTCAAGCAGGGCCGCGAGCGCCACCGACAACAGCCACACCGCGGTCCCGAGCAATATCGGGCGGAGCTCCCCGAGGCCCGGCAGCCACGAGTAGCCGATCAGTACCGCGGTCGGAAGCAACACGAACGTCTGCAGAAGGTAGCCGGACATGGAGCGCTTGCCCAGGGCGATCATCGGCAACGTCCAGCGCGGTGGCTGCTGGTTCCAGTGCTGCGTTGCCAGCGCGAACGCAGCCAAGATGCCTGGTCCGGTGAGCATCCCGAAGCTCTGGTTCAAAATTGACCAAAATGCCGCTGTCGACGCAGGCAGGATACCCAGCTGTGCAAGCCCAAGTGGGATGCCGATCGCAACAACGACAGCGACGGCCACCGCTACCCAAATCCACAGCGTCCGCGCGTGTTCCTTCACGTCAGTGAGCACGCCGTCACGCGCCCACGCAAAACCAATCAGGGAAAGCGCGCCCAGCTGGATCACAACGAGGGGCTGCGAGAAAAACATGTAGATCGCGAACTCTTGGTTCCCGGCAAAGTACGTGGCAAAGGAGCTAGCATCCGGTGCCGGCGTTGCAAGGTCCAGGGGTGTTCCATAGAAAAACACCGCAACCAGCGAGTACACAATGCACGACAGTCCCAGAATGATGCCTGCAATGACGTAGAGCACCCCCGAGCGCACGCGCAGGAACAGCGCCATCAGCACGCCAATAAGCCCGTAGGTCAACATGATGTCGCCGCTAAACAGCAGCCACATGTGTGCCAGGCCAAAGAGCGCGAGCATCCCGTAGCGCTTCGCTAGCACGCGCCGGGCAGCACCTGCCGGGTACCCTTTGCGTGCCAGACTCGCCGCGACCAGACCGAAGCCGAAGCCGAGGAGCGTTGAGAACATCGGCAGACCACGGACGTGCACGAACATCGCCGCGAAGATCGTCGCGGCTTCGTCGGCCGCCGTGCCTGGGTGCTCGCCTGTCACGGTTGTGCTTAAAGGAGTGAGCCAGTACGAAATCGCGTTGGCTACGGCGATGCCGAGCAGCGCCAAACCCCGCGCGATATCCGGGACGACGAGCCGTGTACGTTGCTGTTGCTCTACGGTACGCATGCAACGAAAGCGTACGGCAGGCCTACCCTCGCATCAACCACGGAGACGTGGAGACCAAGATGGCCTGGATACTGCGGTCAAGCACCGGCTGCAGGTCAGGGGTGAAGTACGGCGAGTGGTTCGAAGGGGCGCCGTCGATATCTTTGACACTGCCCAAGAACCAGTAGAAGTACGGGGCGCCGAACGCATTGCCAATCGTGGGGAAGTCCTCGGAGCCGGAAAGCCTGCCGAAGTCGCCGACCTCGTCGAAGTTCTTCCGGAACGCGGTCATGACAGTGTCGGCCGTCGCCTCGTCGTTGTGGAACTCCGGCGCACCACCGATGCACTCGAACGCGGGCGGCTTTGGCGTGCCAGCGGCCTCGCACTCCGCGCGAACGATCCGCTTGATGGAGGCGTTGAGCTTCTCCGAAAGCTCGGAGGTAAACGCGCGCGTGGAAACGGAAATCTCGGCCGTCGCGGCGATCGTGTTCGCCGAGTTACCCGCGTGGACCGCGCCAACCGTGACTACGGCCATGTCCTGCGGGTCCACTTCGCGTGCAACGATCGTTTGCAGCCGGGTGATGATGCTCGCCGCGATCACCACCGGGTCGATGCCGTTGTGCGGTTGCGAGCCGTGGGCACCCTGCCCGTAAATGGTGACCTTCGTCTGTTCGGCCGCAGCGAACACCGGCCCTGGTAGTGCGCCGAGGCCGTAGTTCGGCAGCATCGGTCCCACGTGCTGGCCAAGCACTACCTCGGGGGTAGGGACCTTCGTGGCTAGCCCCGCGTCGGCCATGTCCTGGGCGCCGGCGCCGGTCTCCTCACCAGGCTGGAAGATGGCAAGGAAGGTGCCGCTCCACGCGTCGGTATTTTCCTGCAGCAAGCGAACCGCACCCAACAGTGCGGTCGTGTGCATGTCGTGGCCGCAGGCGTGCATGATGCCCAGCTCCGGCGAAGCCGAGTACTCAAGCCCCGTTTCTTCCTTGATTGGGAGGGCGTCGAAGTCGGCGCGGAAACCGACAGTTGGGCCGTCGCCGTTTCGCACGACGCCCACGAGCCCCGTTGTGCCGACGGGCACCACCTTGACGCCGAGCGCCTCCAGCTCCTCCTGAATGCGAGCGGAGGTGGCAAATTCCTGCATTGACAACTCAGGGTTCTGGTGGAACCACTTGTACAAATTCTCTAGCTCACCGCGGTGAGCTTCCAGGCTTTGTAGGAACGGCGTGAACTTTTCTTCTAGGCGCATGGCTTGAGCATAGTTCCGCACCCACACCTTTTGTGCTGGCTGCCGTGCCGATGGGGCAAATTAGGGCAAAAGGTGGCATTGTGTACTCAAGAAACGTCTGTGGTCGGAGTGGAAGGGTGCCTATGTTGCTTCGCCGAGTGTGTGCGCTCGTTGCTGGGGTTGGAATCGCGGTCGCAGGGGTGGGGTTCGCGCCACCGGCAACAGCGCAGGTGCGCTCGGAGTACGAGGGCAACGTCGACCCAAACTATGTCTGGCGTAGCGACGCCGCTTCGAAGCTACTCGCCGGAAAACCTTGGACCGACTACGTGCTGCACCGCGTGCCCGGTTCCTTCCACGATGCCCCGCGGATTCCGGAGGCCTCGAACCAGGCGCTCACTCGGGGAAATTCCCTCTACGGGCCCAGCACCCCGATTTACGTGAAGCGCACGAACGGCACCGAATCAATGTGCACCGTCGCCGTGGCGGGCTACGACGATAAAGGGCACAAATACGCGCTGACCGCCGGGCACTGCGGCGAAGTTGGCGACGCCGTCACCTCCGCCGACTCCTGGCAAGTCGGGCCCTCCGGCACCATCGTGGAGGTCAACCGGGACCTCGACTACGCACTGATCGAGCTGGGCTCGAACGCGGAGGTCACACGCTCCTACAACGGCGTCCACATTAACCATCTCGGCAGCAAGCCGATCAAGCCCGGCAACGTGGTGTGCAAGCAGGGCGTGGCCTCCGGCAGGACGTGCGGCGTGACGCTGCACGACTGGGAGTCTATGAACATCTCCCACACCTGCGCCATGCAGGGCGATTCGGGCGCACCCGTAGTGGTGGGCGACCGCCTCGTCGGCATCCTGAACGGCGGGGTCCTCCCATCACCGTTCGATGTCTCGTGCCACAGCCCGCTGCAGGGCGTGATTCACGCGCCGACGGGCGCCGTCCGGATGGACGCGGTGCTGTCCACGCTGGACAACGGCTTCCGCCTGCCCTAAGGCTTTAAGCGCTTGAAGTTCCTTAGACGCCGATTACCTTCCGGGCGGCGTCGTGCAGCAGACCATTCGTGGCGATCGCGTCGCCGCCGTGCGGTCCAGGCTCACCGTTGAGTGAGCTAAACGTGCCACCGGCCTCCGTGACCAGGACAGACAGGGCTGCAAGGTCCCACACAGATACCTCCGGTTCTGCCGCGATGTCGACGGCGCCCTCGGCCACCAGGCAGTAGCCGAAGAAGTCCCCGTAGCCGCGCAGGCGCCAGGTGCGCTCAGTGAGTGCGATGAAGTTCTCCTGCAGGCCACGGGCCTTCCAGCCCTCAAGCGAAGACATCGCCAGGGAGGCGTCCGCAAGCTCGCCCACGTGGGAGACCACGAGGCGCTTCAGGCTGCCCTTGTTAAACGTCCGCCACGCGCCGGAGCCTTTCGCCGCGTACCAGCGGCGCGCCAGCGCCGGGGCAGAGACGACGCCCAAGACTGGTTGGCCGTCGACAAGCAGTGAAATCAGCGTCGCCCACACGGGCACACCGCGGACGAAGTTCTTCGTGCCATCGATCGGGTCGATGACCCACTGGCGGCCCTCGAAGACGGTCTCCCCGCCGAACTCTTCGCCGACGATCGAGTCGCCCGGGCGGGCCTCTGCGAGGCGCTCACGCAGCACCTCCTCGACAGCGACGTCGGCGTCGGAGACCGGGGTCATATCCGGCTTCGACTTCACCTTCAGGTCGGAGGCCTCGAAGCGGTCGAGCGTGATCGCGTCGGCAGCATCTGCGAGTTCGAGGGCAAGGGCGAGGTCATCGTCATAAAGATTCGTCATGCTCAGTAAGCCTAGCTTCAATGTCCGACACAATTTGTGGGTTTCCGGCAACGCACCAGGTCACCCCGCCCGCAGGCACCTTCTTTGCCACGCCCCCAACTGCCTCAATGAGCGCCTTGCCCGGCAGCCAGTCCCAATCGGCGACGGAGTGCTGCAGCCACCCACCCAGCTGGCCACTAGCGATATTGGACAGGTCGACGGAGCCAGCGCCCCACATGCGGATCGTCGCCGCGTCGCGCACCGCGCGCAACCACGCGTTCCGGATGGCGTCATCGCGCATGAACGTCGGGTGCAGGTACGTCACCAGGCCCTGCGAGGCCAGCGACGCCGCCTCGAGGTCGGGCAATGGCTCGCCGTTGCGCGTCGCGACGCCATCGTGGGCAAGCCACGTCGTATTCATCGCCGGGCGGTGCACCGCGCCAATCAGGATCCGCGCAGGGTCCGAGGGGTCGCCCTCTACCAGCGCGAGCGCCGAGCAGAAGTAGTCGGAGCCCTGCGTGAAGTTAAAGGTGCCATCAACCGGGTCAATTACCCACGTCCGTGAGGAATCGCCATGTTTGGAAGCACCCTCTTCGCCGAGGACGCCGTCGTGTGGGCGCAGCTCGGCGAGCGTTTCCGCGACGAAGCGTTCGGCGACACGGTCCGCCTCCGTCACCACGTCAGAAATTGAGGTCTTGTAATCCGTCGAAAGGCCTTCCTCCCGCATTCGCAGCGCAAGCGAGCCAGCATGCTCAACTAGCGCGGCGGCCAGTGTTGCGTCATCAGAGTCGCGATGTTGCTCAATGAAAGAAGTCATGTACCCATTATGGGGCTGTGCGCGCGATTTGTGGAGCGTCGTCTAGACTTCGACGGTATGCAACCGGAGACGCTCGCTCGAATCAAACGTATTGACGCCACGTTGACCACTATCGAAAAAGTCATGGACCTCGACGAAATGGCCCTGCGCATCAAAGAACTCGAGCAGCAAGCCGGCGACCCGAGCCTCTGGGACGACCCCGCCCACGCGCAGCAGGTCACCTCGGAGCTCTCCAGCGTCCAGGCTCGCCTGAAGAAGGTCACGAGCTTGCGCTCGCGTATCGACGACCTCCCCGTCATGTACGAACTCGCCGAAGAGGAAGGCGATCCTTCGCTCGCCGACGATGAGCTCGATTCGCTCGAAGCGGACGTCGATTCCCTGGAAGTGCAGACGATGCTGTCGGGCGAGTACGACGAGCGCGAGGCCGTCGTCAACATCCGTTCCGGCGCCGGTGGTGTTGATGCTGCTGACTGGGCCGAGATGCTCATGCGCATGTACATCCGCTGGGCGGAAAAGCACGGCCACAAGGTGGATGTGTACGACATTTCCTACGCCGAGGAAGCCGGGATCAAGTCGGCGACCTTCGTGGTGCACGGTGAATATATGTACGGTCAGCTTTCTGTCGAGCAGGGCGCGCACCGCCTGGTGCGCATCTCGCCGTTCGACAACCAGGCGCGACGCCAGACCTCGTTTGCAGAAGTAGAGGTGCTGCCGGTCGTAGAGCACACCGACTCGATCGAAATCCCCGATAGCGAGATTCGCGTGGATGTGTACCGCTCCTCGGGCCCTGGCGGGCAGTCGGTCAACACCACGGACTCGGCGGTGCGTATCACGCACATCCCGACCGGTATCGTGGTGACCTGCCAGAACGAGAAATCGCAGATCCAGAACAAGGCGTCCGCGCTCAACGTGCTGCAGTCCAAGCTCCTAGAGAAGAAACGCATGGAGGAAAAGGCCGAGATGGACGCACTTGGTGCTGGCGGCAACGCCAGCTGGGGCAACCAGATGCGCTCCTATGTGCTGCACCCGTACCAGATGGTGAAGGACCTGCGCACGAACTACGAGGTGGGGGACCCGCAGAAGGTGCTCGACGGCGACATCGACGGCTTCCTGGAGGCCGGTATCCGCTGGCGCATGGAGCAACTCCAGTCACAGGAGTAACAGAAGAAGTAGTAGTGTGTAGCGGGTGATCACTTTTTCCAACGTGACGAAGGTCTACCCGACGTCCACACGCCCAGCACTCGACGATGTCTCATTCGAAATTGCCGACGGCGACTTCGTCTTCCTCATCGGCCCGTCCGGGTCCGGCAAGTCGACGTTGCTTCAGCTGATGATCCGTGAGGAAAACCTGACCTCGGGGGATATCTACTTCGACGACTTCCACGTCAACGCATTAAAGGGCAGCAACGTAAACCTGCTGCGTCAATCCATCGGCTACGTCTTCCAGGACTTCAGGCTGCTGCCCAAGCTAAACGTCTACGACAACGTAGCGTTCGCGCTCGAGGTGATCGGGAAGAAGAAGCAGCGCATCGCAAAACTGGTACCAGAGGCCCTCGAGCTGGTCGGACTGGATGCGAAAGCGAACCGCATGCCACACGAACTATCAGGCGGCGAGCAGCAACGCGTCGCGATCGCGCGAGCGTTCGTCGATAAGCCCCCACTCGTCCTCGCCGACGAGCCCACGGGCAACCTCGACCCGGGAACCTCCGACGAGATCATGGCGCTACTCGCGCGGATCAACCGCCTTGGCACCACCGTTGTGATGTCCACCCACAACGCACGCGCCGTCAACGAGATGCGCCAGCGCGTCATGGAACTGCACCTGGGCAAACTTGTTCGCGACGACGCCAACGGCGTCTACGGAACCGTGAGGGGATAAGCATGAACTGGAACTTCATTTTCCGCGAAGGCCTCCGCGGCCTCGGGCGCAATTTCACCATGACTATCGCGCTCATCATCACCACCGCGCTCTCGCTCGTGTTGGTTGGTGCCGGCATCCTCATTTCACAGGCGACGAGCGCGACGAAGGACCTCTACCTCGACCGCGTCGAAGTCATGGTGGAGCTCGACGAGACCATCTCCGCTGAGGACAACGACTGTTCCTCGGAGGCCTGCCGCGAGGTCCGCGACACCCTGCAAGCCGACGACCGCGTCGAACAGGTGACCTTCCGTTCCCGCGAGCAGTCCTACGAACGCTTCGTGGAGCTCTTCCAGGACTCCGAGCCGGACCTCGTGCGCGAAACCTCCCCGGACGCGCTGCCCGCCGCGCTGCACGTGCGCCTCAAGGACCCGTCCGACATCGCACCTATCGACGCCATCCGTGACATGCCGCAGGTTGCCATGGTCAGCGACCAGGCCGACACCGTACGCGAGGCCGCGGGCACCATGGACACCTTCCGCAACGTGACTTTCGTCGTCGCCGCGGCGCAGGCACTGGCATCGCTGTTCCTGATTGTGAACATGGTCCAGCTCGCCGCGTACAACCGCCGCGAGCAGATCGCCATTATGCGCATGGTGGGTGCATCCCGCTGGTTCACCCAGGCGCCGTTTGTGCTGGAGGCGGTGCTCTCCGTGCTGATCGGTGCGGTGCTTGCCACCGTGTTGGCGTGGGTGGGGAAGCGCTCGCTCGTCGACCCGATCCTCGGTGACCTCTACGCCTCCCAACTCGTCGCCCGCGTTCCGGACTCCGCCGTCATGACAGTGATGCCGCTTGTCGGTCTTGGGGCCGTCGTCATTGGCGCCCTCGCAGCTCAGGTGGCACTGCGCAGCTATGTACGGAAGTAGTAGGGTGGAACGCCTATGGGCAAGAAGAAGAAACAAAAGCTGAGCAACACCGGGGTCCTTGCGACCAACCGGAAAGCGCGCCACGACTACAACATCCTGGACACCTGGGAGGCCGGCATCGTGCTCGTCGGCACCGAGATCAAGTCGCTGCGCGAAGGCAAGGTGTCGCTGGTCGAGGCGTTTGCGACCATCGATAACGGTGAGGTCTGGCTGCGCAACATGCACATCCCGGAGTACTCCAAGGGGCACTGGACGAACCACCCTCCACGCCGGACCCGCAAGCTGCTCATGCACCGCCGCGAAATCGACTCTCTGCAGGGCAAGCTTCGCGACGGCAACCGCACCCTCATCCCGCTCTCGCTCTACCTCAAGGACGGCCGCGCGAAAGTGGAGCTCGGCCTGGGGCAGGGTAAGCAGGACTATGACAAACGCCAAGCCATCAAACGCCGCACCGAGGACCGTGAAATCGCCCGCGACCTCGGCCGGAAGTTCAAAGGCATCAAAGCCTAAGGAGGATTCACGATGAAGCACGCACTCGTCACCGGGGCATCCCGCGGTATCGGCCACGCGATCGCCGAGGAACTCGGCCGCGACCACCACATCTACGTCGGCGCCTCCCGCGACGCTTCCGAGGTTGTCAGCGCACTGCCCAGCGCGGAACCCTTCGAGGTCGACCTCACCGACAGCGCCGTGCTGGTGGAGGCTGCGTCGAACATTCAAGAGCTCGACGTGCTCGTGCTCGCCGCAGGCGTCATGACGCCCGCCCGCCTCACCGATCTTTCCGAGGTCGACCTGCGCCGCACCATGGAAGTCAACGTGATCGCACCAATGCTGCTCACGAAGGCGCTCTTGCCCGCGCTGCGACGCAGCAACGGCCTCATCCTGACCATCAACTCCGGCGCCGGCTTCTTTGGTATCGACGGCAACTCCGCCTACTGCGCCTCCAAATTCGGCCTACGCGGTTTCACCGATTCCCTTCGCCTGGAGGAAGCCGGTTCCGTCCGCGTGACCTCCCTGCACCCAGGACGAACCGACACCGACATGCTCCACGGTGACACGAACGGCCCAAAGATGACACCACAGTCCGTGGCGAAGGCCGCACGCCTCGCCGTCGACGCCGGTCCGGATGCCGTCGTCGAATTCCTGCGCATCACCCCAACCGCCTAGGTCGGGGCCCTTGCGCGGGAGCGCGATTGTCGGCTACAGTGGTGCTTCTACGGTTCCCGTAGTACGAGGGGTCGATTCTGGTTTCGACTTCATCGACTAAGCCAGGGGAAGCGTGCCGGTGCAGGCTAGAGACCACCGTAAGCGTCGTAGCAACCAATAAACGCAGAGAAGAACTCTCAGCGTGACTACGCCCTCGCTGCCTAATTAGAAAGGTTCAGCGACCTGCGTGTCCGTCAGGCCGGGGATGCCCCCGACCCGGTACCTGGCGTCGACTTAGGGGGCTTGCCTTCCGGCCCTGTCAGTGGGGCCTTGGGAGGGACATTTTTCACTGACTGGGCCCGTCATCCGGACATGTTTGCCTGATCCGGAGGGCCGAGCAGAGGCAGTGCGCGAACTGCGCACGGAGAAGCCCTGGCGCGGTGGTGAAGGACCCGGGTTCAATTCCCGGCGGCTCCACTGTCCCTCTACTTGTTTAAGCAGGTAGAGGGTCATTTTCTTCATATCTTGCCGAGGCTATTCCATCGGCTTCAGGTTGCATACCTGGTGCTCGGTAGACCGAGCTTGTTACGCTTCAGTGTGACTGTCCCTAAGGAATGGATCGGGTTCTAGTGTGAGTCTTCCAAAGGTCCTGTGGATTTGTGTTGGTATTGCGACGGTGATCTTGGCCACCAGAAGCGGGATCCCGTGGGAGCTGACTGTTGTCCTCTGCTTCGTTACCGCCGTAGTGACGGTAAGGCTCGTTGCTTCAGGTTCTGAACCGTCATTCGCACGGGTGGCCATCGGCGTACTTACGATGTGCGCGGTTGCTGGCATTTTCTTACCGCTGGTTCTTCCGCTCGCATATGTCGGATACGTTGCATGGACTTGGTTTTCGATTGTGGGCGATTGTGAAGGAGAGTAACTACAAGTTGAGGGTCTGGGTATGACCCAAATTTCGGCCAACCGTTAGAGAAAGCAGATGACGCGTACAGTGGCGCCCATGACTGAAACGACGACTGCACGCAAGAACGTTCTGTACATCGGTGGCCATGGCAAGGTGGGGCTGTTGGCAGCGCCAAAGCTCGTCGCCGCTGGCCATACTGTCCATTCCCTCATACGCAACCCCGACCAGGCTGCCGATATTGAAGCGCTTGGAGCTACCCCTGTCTTGCGGGACCTAACCGAGATCTCCGTTGAGGACTGGGCTGAGCTCCTTGCCCAGTATGACGTCGCCGTGTGGGGCGCCGGCAACGGTGGACGCGCTGGTGCCGAAGTGACGTGGGCAGTCGACCGCGACGCCGCCCTGGCCTCCATCGCTGGGCTAGAGAAACTGGCTGCGGAGGGGAAACAAGCACCGGCATACGTGATGATCTCCTACGTCGGCGCTACTGAGAACACGACTGATCCTTCCGATGAGTCGTGGTATGCGTATGTTGAGTCGAAGAAGGCCGTCGATAACAAACTGAATTCGACGGATCTCAACTACCTCATCCTTGGCCCGGCGGCGCTGACCGAAGAGCTTGCACGGGGCATTACCGTGCTGGACAAGGATGCTGAGCCCACCGGCATTATGACGACCTCCCGGGAGCTTGTTGCGGACGTTGTCACCGAGGTGGTCGGTCGCGAGATCCTCCCAGCGTCGCCGCTGGAGTTCATTGACGGCGAAGGCAGCGTCAAAGACATCTAGAGGCCAGAGCCCCAAGTGAAAGGTAAAGCGTGATGAGCGAGCCAGTTGAACACGGGTGAAGATTTGCTCGAATACGTGGTGAGTATTGGCCCTAGAATATGAAGCTGGTTTCGGAAGATGAAGCGGATATTGAACTTGCCGATATGGTTGGTGCTCCGTGGGACTCGTTCACCGAAGAGTAAAGCACATAGCTAGTTGTAGCCGTCACTGTGAGTGGCGGCTTTTGGCTTGGAGGGGATCTCACGTTTATTGACGATCGGTAGAATCTCTTCCGTTCCCCTCAGTGGCGTTACGCCTTGTCTGTGTACAAATGACGGGAGAACGCTGAAAGAGCTACGGCAGCGCCTACGGCAATCGACCAGGTCCAGCCGGTCGCGAGATATGCAAGAACAGTGACGAGGACGTAGACGGCCGCGTTGTTGAGTGGTGAGTTCATCGGGCAGCAGCCTTTCGCACGAGCACAACTGTGTCCCAGGTGAGGGCGACGAACGCGACCGCGAGCAAGATCCATACGATGGGACTGCTAGGGGCAACGATGTAGGCGAGAAAGAATGCGAAGACTGCGATTGTGGACATTTGGAGTCCTCCTATTGTACTGACGCGGTGAGATCCAGTGCTCCGAGTATTCTGTCACAGCTAAGGTGTGCTTGCACCAGATGGGGCTGCGGCCAATGGCTGATTCGATGCGATCTAAGCTGCGTAGATGCATGACACGGGGGTAAGGGGAGGGGGATGTCGATAATCACTTTCTTCTCTAAGCCTTGCCTAACTCTCATGAGTAGCTTAGGGTGAGTGAGGTAACCCTACCCTTGGATATGAGTAGCAAGGATACTTTTCAACATGATTCGTTTTTCACGTAAGACCATCGTGGCTGTTGCGGCCGCCGCAGCGATGACGCTGACCGCCTGCTCTGAAGCAGAGTCGAACAACGCGTCCACTTCGGAGACCCAGGCTAGCGCCTCCGCTACGACGACTGCCGCGGAAAACGGCACCGTGACCGTGACCGACAACTATGGCGAAAAGACTGTGCCGACTCCGCCGAAGCGCGTCGTTGCGCTCGACAACCGCACCTTCGAGCTCCTGGACTCCTGGGGTGTGAAGCCGGTTGCGGCGCCAAAGAAGTTGGTTTCGAAAGATGTTCCGGGCCTGCGAGACAATGACGATATTGCGGACATCGGCAATCACAAGGAGCCGAATCTGGAGATCATCGTTGCAGCTGACCCGGACGTAATCATCTCGGGCCAGCGTTTTGAAAAGTACGACGACGAGATTCAGAAACTTGTTCCGAACGCAGTACTCGTCGACTTCGAACCACGTGACGATGAACCCTTCGACCGTGAGTTGATCCGTCAGACCCTCGAGCTCGGCGAAATCTTCGGTAAGCAGGCCGAAGCGGAGAAAACCGTCGAAGACTTCACCAAGGCAGTACAGCGTGCTCGCGACGCATACGACCCAGCGCAGACCGTGATGGCTGTCAACGTTTCTGGTGGGGAAATCGGATATGTTGCGCCGGGCATCGGCCGCACCTTTGGCCCCCTCTTTGACCTCATCGGTTTCACTCCGGCGCTGAAGGTAGAAAACGCCTCGAGCGACCACAAGGGTGACGATATTTCTGTTGAGGCTATCGCCGACTCCAACCCAGATTGGATCTTCGCCCTTGACCGCGACGCGGCCATTAAGAAGGAAGGGGAGTCCCCGGCTGCTCTGAGCGTGCTGAGCGACTCTGCCGCACTGCAGAATGTCACCGCAGTCAAGGAGAACCACATCTATGTGGCTCCGCAGGACACCTACATCAACGAGTCCATCCTGACCTACACCGAAATCCTGAACGGCATTGCTGACCAGCTGGAGGCCGCCAAGTAATGGCGCAACCGGGTACGCGCACCCACCCCAAACTTCTTAACTGGAAGCTTGGGGTGGGTCTCGTCATTGTGATCGTGCTGCTGGCCCTGTCCTTATTGGTTGGCCAGTACGACGTTTTTCGATCAAGCGACGGCTGGGACATGTTCAAAACCACCCGCGTTCCGCGCACTATCGCGCTGGTGCTTGCTGGCGCCGCGATGGCGATGAGCGGTCTGATCATGCAGATGCTCACGCAGAACCGCTTCGTCGAGCCCACCACGACGGGTACCACCGAGTGGGCTGGCCTGGGCTTGCTGGCGTCGTACGTATTTTTGCCCGACGGCACGATCCTGCAGCGCATGATCATTTCCGTCACCTTCGCATTCATCGGGACGATGGTCTTCTTTGCGTTCCTTCGGAGGGTGACGCTGCGCTCGAGCCTGATCGTCCCGATCGTCGGCATCATGCTCGGCGCCGTTGTCAGCGCATTCTCCACGTTTTGGGCGCTTCAAACTGACCTGCTTCAGTCGCTCGGGATTTGGTTCGCTGGCTCGTTTACCTCAGTGATTTCCGGGCAGTACGAGGTACTCTGGATCGTCGTCGCGGTCGTGATTGCCGTGTTCTTCTACGCCGACCGCCTTACGGCCGCCGGCCTGGGGGAGGACGTCGCCACGAACATTGGCCTTAACTACGGCCGCATCATCTTGGTCGGAACGAGCCTCGTTGCGGTCGCAGCGGGCGTCGTGACGGTGGTCGTCGGCAATCTTCCTTTCCTTGGGCTGATTGTCCCCAACATTGTTTCCATGATGCGTGGCGACGACCTCCGCTCCAACCTTCCGTGGGTTTGCCTCCTCGGCGTAGGCATCGTCACGGTGTGCGACTTGCTGGCCCGCACGATCATCGCCCCGTTCGAGATCCCGGTGTCCGTCATCTTGGGCATCATCGGTGCGGTGGTTTTCGTCTTCTTGATCGTGAGGCAGAGTCGCCGTGCCTAAACAGCTTATCGACGCCCGCTTCGTCGGAGCCTTCCAATCCACCAAGAGCAAAACCCGCTACTGGATAATTCTTGCGTGCCTTATCATCGCCGCCGTAGGGTTTACTGCCGGTCTGTTGGCGTACGGCAACCCCATGGACTTCGGCACCACCGGATACTGGCTGATTGCGAAGCGCCGTTTGAACTCGGTTATCGCGATGGCGATTGTGGCGCTGTGCCAGGCGGTGGCGACCGTTTCGTTCCAAACGGTGACGAACAACCGCATCATTACGCCGTCCATCATGGGTTTTGAAGCCCTCTACGTGTCGATTCACACCTCGACCGTGTTCTTCCTCGGTGCCGCTGGCCTGAACAATGGATATACGCTCCAGATGTTCGTGCTGCAGCTAGTGCTCATGGTTGGCCTGAGCCTTGTGCTGTACGCGTGGCTGTTGTCCGGAAAGCACGCAAATATGCACGCGATGCTGCTGGTCGGCATCGTGATCGGTGGCGGACTCGGCAGCGTGTCGACGTTCATGCAGCGCCTCCTCACACCAAGCGAGTTCGACGTCCTCACCGCGCGGTTGTTTGGCTCCGTCAACAACGCGGATCCTGAGTACTATCCGGTCGCTATCCCACTCGCGGTCGGCGCCACAGCACTACTGGTCTTCAATTCACGCCGCCTCAACGTCCTCGCACTCGGCAGAGATGTCACCGTGAACCTCGGAGTTAGCCACCGATTCCACTCGATCTTCACATTGGTGCTGGTTTCCGTCTTGATGGCGGTCTCGACCGCGCTCGTCGGACCGATGACGTTCCTGGGGTTCCTCGTAGCGACGCTCGCGTACCAATTCTGCGATACCTACGACCACCGTTACATCTTCCCAATGGCAGTACTGCTGGGATTCTGCGTACTCAGTGGCGCCTACTTCATCATGAACCACGTGTTTTATGCGCAGGGCGTCGTGTCAATCATCATTGAGCTCGTCGGTGGCATCACCTTTTTGGCAGTCATCTTGAAGAAGGGACGCTTATGATCACGCTGAAAGAAGTCCGCAAAGACTACGGCGACGACGTCAAAATCGGACCCGTCAACATCGAGATTCCCGCTGGTGGCATCACCGCGCTCGTTGGACCGAACGGTGCGGGCAAGTCGACGCTCCTCACGATGATTGGGCGTCTCTTAGCTATCGACTCCGGCACCGTCGAAATCGGCCGTATGGACGTCACCAGCGCTAAATCAAAAGATCTCGCAAAGATCATCTCGATCTTGCGTCAGGAGAACCACTTTGTGACGCGCCTGACGGTGCGCCAGCTCGTCGGCTTCGGGCGCTTCCCGTACAGCCATGGACGTCTCACTCCCGAGGACGAGCAGATCATCTCGAAGTACATCGACTTCCTTGGTCTCCACGAACTCGAAAACCGTTACCTGGATCAGCTCTCAGGAGGGCAGCGTCAGCGCGCTTACGTTGCGATGGTGCTCTGCCAGGAAACTGACTATGTTCTTCTCGACGAACCACTAAACAATCTCGACATTGCACACTCGGTGGAAATGATGAAGCACCTGTACTCCGCCGCGAGGGACTTCGGGCGGACCATCATCATCGTGCTGCACGACATCAACTTCGCAGCGAAGTACGCCGACTACATCTGCGCCACCAAGGATGGTCAGATCGCCGCGTTTGGGACTCCGCGCGAAATCATGAACGACGAGTTGCTCACGCAAATCTTCAACACGCCCGTGCATGTAATTGAGGGCCCGGATGGGCCACTCGCTACATATCACTAAAATGCTCGTTACGCAGGCGATTTGTGTTGTTTGTTGGTTCGTGGTTAAGTTATCCCTCGTTGCCGACGAGCGGCCTGGCCGCTTGGAGGGAATGATCAAAGTGAATAAAGTTGCTGCTTGTGGGCGGTTTCGGGTCTGGCTGGTTTGGTTGGATTTGACTTTGTGTTTACGGGTGTGTAACTTTGTTTCAGCTGCTTGACGCTGGCTCTGGTTGGGGTTGGTTGTTGGGTGTGCGGTTGTTGTTTGAGAACTCGATAGTGTGCCAATGTACTTTTTATTTTTTTGATTGCATTGACTTTTGGTTGCGTGCTGTGTGCCATGTTTTGGTGTGTGCCGGCGGTGATGCTTGAACCTATGATTGGGTGTCACTAGTTACTGGTACAAGTTTTACACGGTTATGTTGACTGTATTGGTTGATGTGGTTGTGACTGGTCCTGTTTTGCCCCGTCGGGTTGGGACCGGTTTTGTTTGTACTTTACTTTTTGTAATTTTAGGATTTTGCCAGACACTGGCGATGACTGTTGTGGTTGTTGTTGGTGGTTGGTTTGTTTTTGGTTAGGTTTTCGGGCTTTTCACGGCCTTGTTTCTTTCTGAAATAGTTTTTGTGGAGAGTTTGATCCTGGCTCAGGATGAACGCTGGCGGCGTGCTTAACACATGCAAGTCGAACGGAAAGGCCAGTGCTTGCACTGGTACTCGAGTGGCGAACGGGTGAGTAACACGTGGGTGATCTGCCCTGTACTTCGGGATAAGCTTGGGAAACTGGGTCTAATACCGGATAGGACAACTTTTTGGATATTGTTGTGGAAAGCTTTTGCGGTATGGGATGAGCTCGCGGCCTATCAGCTTGTTGGTGGGGTAATGGCCTACCAAGGCGTCGACGGGTAGCCGGCCTGAGAGGGTGTACGGCCACATTGGGACTGAGATACGGCCCAGACTCCTACGGGAGGCAGCAGTGGGGAATATTGCACAATGGGCGCAAGCCTGATGCAGCGACGCCGCGTGGGGGATGAAGGCCTTCGGGTTGTAAACTCCTTTCGCTAGGGACGAAGCATTTTTGTGACGGTACCTGGAGAAGAAGCACCGGCTAACTACGTGCCAGCAGCCGCGGTAATACGTAGGGTGCGAGCGTTGTCCGGAATTACTGGGCGTAAAGAGCTCGTAGGTGGTTTGTCGCGTCGTTTGTGTAAGTCCACAGCTTAACTGTGGGACTGCAGGCGATACGGGCATAACTTGAGTGCTGTAGGGGAGACTGGAATTCCTGGTGTAGCGGTGAAATGCGCAGATATCAGGAGGAACACCGATGGCGAAGGCAGGTCTCTGGGCAGTAACTGACGCTGAGGAGCGAAAGCATGGGTAGCGAACAGGATTAGATACCCTGGTAGTCCATGCCGTAAACGGTGGGCGCTAGGTGTGAGTCCCTTCCACGGGATTTGTGCCGTAGCTAACGCATTAAGCGCCCCGCCTGGGGAGTACGGCCGCAAGGCTAAAACTCAAAGGAATTGACGGGGGCCCGCACAAGCGGCGGAGCATGTGGATTAATTCGATGCAACGCGAAGAACCTTACCTGGGCTTGACATGTAGCGGATCGCCGCAGAGATGTGGTTTCCCTTGTGGTCGCTATACAGGTGGTGCATGGTTGTCGTCAGCTCGTGTCGTGAGATGTTGGGTTAAGTCCCGCAACGAGCGCAACCCTTGTCTTATGTTGCCAGCACGTAATGGTGGGGACTCATGAGAGACTGCCGGGGTTAACTCGGAGGAAGGTGGGGATGACGTCAAATCATCATGCCCCTTATGTCCAGGGCTTCACACATGCTACAATGGTCGGTACAGCGCGTTTGCTACCTTGTGAGGGGATGCTAATCGCACAAAGCCGGCCTTAGTTCGGATTGGGGTCTGCAACTCGACCCCATGAAGTCGGAGTCGCTAGTAATCGCAGATCAGCAACGCTGCGGTGAATACGTTCCCGGGCCTTGTACACACCGCCCGTCACGTCATGAAAGTTGGTAACACCCGAAGCCAGTGGCCTGTCATGGGAGCTGTCGAAGGTGGGATCGGCGATTGGGACGAAGTCGTAACAAGGTAGCCGTACCGGAAGGTGCGGCTGGATCACCTCCTTTCTAAGGAGTTTTATGTTGGCCCACAGTTGTGGGCTGTTTTTTGTTGGTTGAGTCACCGTGGGTGTGGCTGCCAATTGTTGTTTCCGGGTGGAGACACACCAGCTACAAGGTTGCCACGCATTCGTGTGGTGGTTGTGGTTGTGGTTGCAGTGTGACCGGGTTGTGTAGTCAAAAAGAAGTGTTAATTATTGTGTGTTGGTGCACTGTTGGGTGTCTGAGGCAGCAGTTGTGTTGTCTTGAATGATTCCGCGTGTTGATCACTGACTGGTTTGGTTGGTGGTTGGTGTGTGGGGTGTGTTGTGTGAGAACTGTATAGTGGACGCGAGCATCTTTATTCTTGTGGAAGAATTTTTTGATTGTAAGTTTGCCTAACAACAAGTGATTGTCATGCTGTTTGTGTGTGGTGGTTGTTTGTTGTTTGTTTGTTGTGTGTTTTTGTTTTGTTACAAGGGCGTACGGTGGATGCCTTGGCATGCTTAGCCGATGAAGGACGTGTGAGGCTGCGTTATGCCTCGGGGAGTTGCCAACAAAGCGTTGATCCGAGGATGTCCGAATGGGGAAACCTGGCACTTGTTATGGAGTGTTACCTGCAGATGAATGTATAGTCTGTGTGGGGGTTACGCGGGGAAGTGAAACATCTCAGTACCCGTAGGAGAAGAAAACAATTGTGATTCTGCTAGTAGTGGCGAGCGAACGTGGATGAGGCTAAACCATGCGTGTGTGATACCTGGCAGGGGTTGCGCGTGTGGTGTTGTGGGCGATGATTGTGGGTATGCTGCCATGTACCCCTATGATGCGGCGTGTTAGCGGAAGTCACCTGGGATGGTGTGCCGGAGAGGGTGAGAGCCCCTGTACGTGAAGGCGTGTCGTGTTGTGGTGATTGTTTGCCCGAGTAGCAGTGGGCTCGTGGAATCTGCTGTGAATCTGCCGGGACCACCCGGTAAGCCTAAATACTAAGTGTGACCGATAGTGAATAAGTACCGTGAGGGAATGGTGAAAAGTACCCCGGGAGGGGAGTGAAAGAGTTCCTGAAACCGTGCGCTTACAATCCGTCAGAGCACCGCGTGTGTGTGATGGCGTGCCTTTTGAAGAATGAGCCTGCGAGTCAGCGGCATGTCGCGAGGTTAACCCGTGTGGGGTAGTCGTAGCGAAAGCGAATCCTAATTGGGTGTTGTAAGTGGCATGTCCTGGACCCGAAGCGGGGTGATCTACCCATGGCCAGTGTGAAGCAGCTGTAAGAGGTTGTGGAGGCGCGAACCCACTTAGGTTGAAAACTGAGGGGATGAGTTGTGGGTAGGGGTGAAAGGCCAATCAAACTCCGTGATAGCTGGTTCTCCCCGAAATGCATTTAGGTGCAGCGTTATAGTAGTTTGCCGGAGGTAGAGCTACTGGTTGGTTGAGCGGGACTATCATCTTAGCAACATCAGCCAAACTCCGAATGCCGGTTAAGTGTTCTATAGCAGTGAGACTGTGGGGGATAAGCTTCATAGTCGAGAGGGAAACAGCCCAGATCGCCGGTTAAGGCCCCTAAGGGTGTACTAAGTGGAAAAGGATGTGGGATCGCGAAGACAGCCAGGAGGTTGGCTTAGAAGCAGCCATCCTTGAAAGAGTGCGTAATAGCTCACTGGTCGAGTGGTTCTGCGCCGACAATGTAGTGGGGCTCAAGTACACCGCCGAAGCCGCGGCATAGTTTTTACTATGGGTAGGGGAGCGTCGTGCATGGGGTGAAGCCATACTGTAAGGGGTGGTGGACTGTGTGCGAGTGAGAATGCAGGCATGAGTAACGAGAGATACGTGAGAATCGTATCCGCTGGATGACTAAGGGTTCCTGGGTCAAGTTCGTCTTCCCAGGGTGAGTCGGGTCCTAAGGCGAGGCCGACAGGCGTAGTCGATGGTCAACGGGTTGATATTCCCGTACCCGTATGCATGCGACAAAGAGTGAAGCGGTGATACTAACCACCCTGAACTGGCAACATGCGCACCACTTGTGGTGTGTGGTTGTTGGTGATGCGTGGGGCCTGATCCGTGGTAGTTCAGTGATGGGGTGACGCAGTCAGGTAGCCGCGCCAAGTGTTGGATTACTTGGTGTAAGCGTGTGGCACGTCGACTTGTGAAATGCGGTCGATATTTTGTGTGAGGCGTGATGCGTAGCCCAATTGTGGGTGATGGTGGTGATCCTTTGCTGTCGAGAAAAGCCTCTAGCGATGTGTGTGTATGGCCCGTACCCGAAACCGACACAGGTGGTCAGGTAGAGAATACTAAAGCGGTCGGGTGAACTGTGGTTAAGGAATTCGGCAAATTGCCCCCGTAACTTCGGGAGAAGGGGGGCCCTTGCTGGTTGCATACCTTTTTCGGTGTGTTGCTGGTGGGGGTCGCAGAGAATAGAGGGGAGCGACTGTTTATCAAAAACACAGGTCCGTGCGAAGACGGTTAAGTTGATGTATACGGACTGACGCCTGCCCGGTGCTGGAAGGTTAAGAGGACCTGTTAGGACTCATGTCCGAAGCGGAGAATTTAAGCCCCAGTAAACGGCGGTGGTAACTATAACCATCCTAAGGTAGCGAAATTCCTTGTCGGGTAAGTTCCGACCTGCACGAATGGCGTAACGACTCCCCTGCTGTCTCAACCACAGGCCCGGTGAAATTGCAGTACGAGTAAAGATGCTCGTTTCGCGCGGCAGGACGAAAAGACCCCGGGACCTTCACTATAGCTTGGTATTGGTATTCGGTGCGGTTTGTGTAGGATAGGTGGGAGACTGTGAAGTGGTCACGCTAGTGATTGTGGAGTCGTTGTTGAAATACCACTCTGACCGTAGTGGATGTCTAACCTTGGCCCATGATCTGGGTTGGGGACAGTGCCTGGTGGGTAGTTTAACTGGGGCGGTTGCCTCCCAAAATGTAACGGAGGCGCCCAAAGGTTCCCTCAGCCTGGTTGGCAATCAGGTGGTGAGTGTAAGTGCACAAGGGAGCTTGACTGTGAGACTTACAAGTCGAGCAGGGACGAAAGTCGGGACTAGTGATCCGGCACCTACTTGTGGATGTGGTGTCGCTCAACGGATAAAAGGTACCCCGGGGATAACAGGCTGATCTTCCCCAAGAGTCCATATCGACGGGATGGTTTGGCACCTCGATGTCGGCTCGTCGCATCCTGGGGCTGGAGTAGGTCCCAAGGGTTGGGCTGTTCGCCCATTAAAGCGGCACGCGAGCTGGGTTCAGAACGTCGTGAGACAGTTCGGTCTCTATCCGCCGCGCGCGTTGAAACTTGAAGAAGGCTGTCCCTAGTACGAGAGGACCGGGACGGACGTACCTCTGGTGTGCCAGTTGTTCCGCCAGGAGCAGGGCTGGTTGGCTACGTACGGGAGGGATAACCGCTGAAAGCATCTAAGCGGGAAGCCTGTTTTGAGATGAGGTTTCGTTTGAGGTTCCCTAGAGATGATGGGGTTGATAGGCCGGATCTGGTAGCACTGTGAGGTGTGTAAGGTGACTGGTACTAATTACACCGAGACTAAAACAAAACACATGGTGTGCATTGTTTATGGTCAAATTATTGAGTGTTCTTCCGCGAGAAGAGAGTGTTTGCGTCCACTGTGCAGTGTCTGGCATGACATGCCTGTGCTGATTATTTGAATATTGTCGTTGTTATCAACAGTATTGTGTTGGCACGTTTTTGGTCGTGTCGGTGGTTGATGGCGGCGGGGAAACGCCCGGTCCCTTTCCGAACCCGGTTAGCTAAGCCCGCCCGCGCTGATGGTACTGCACCTGGGAGGGTGTGGGAGAGTAGGTTACCGCCGGCCTATAACTTCATTTTATTGTGTGTGGTGGGTTCCATTATTCCCGGTGTGGGGGTGGTGGTACCCACCACACTCTTTTTTATGCACCCACAACAAACAACAGGGCGTATACAGAGAAGCTCGTATCGAGAACCCCGCCGCGTTGAGCCCAGAATTCAGGAGAGGCGGTAGACCTCGTAATCGTTCGGTACACCCGCACCATGGACGTGCTGGAATCCGAGCCTCAATGCTAAACCGATCGATGCCTCATTAGTGGGGTCGATGATAGCGATGACTGGAAGCTGCGGGAAACGTTCCTGTGCATTGGCAATCGCCGCAGATGCAGCCTCCTTTGCGTATCCCTGGCCCTGAGATTCAGGGGCGAATCGGTAATAGAGGTTGAGTACCTGTTCACCGGCTTCCTCACTGTGGCGTACTCCAGTAAACCCGATGGTTGTTCCGTCAAGCATGGACACTACGTAGTAGCCAAGACCCTGTTCATCCCAGTTTTCTTGCCATGTGCTTGCCAACTCCTCTGCCTCTTTGCGGTTTTTCATCGCGAGGTCGGGACGGTGTTGATAGGTGCGGGCGTCGGCGTGGATCCTAAAAATGGCGTCTATATCTTGGTCCGTGGGAGGAGTGAGGATAAGGCGAGGGGTGCGAAGGGGAAAAGCATCGTTCATCTTGGAATCTCCGTTCAAAGTGTTAGGCCTCTCAGGCTACCTGGCCTCAATGGCTGAGGCATGGCGCAAGCAATACGCCCCAGGGGACATAAGCATTCCCTGGGGCGTACGCTGAGGCGAGGATGTCGGCCTAAAGAGCTATGAGCTCATTTCTAGACTTCTTGACTAGATCCTCGTCGCGGATAGCTTGCTTGAGGGCGCGCCACTGATCGTCGGGGATGTAGTCCGTGGCTTGTTTGATAACTTCCTCTGAAGGGGTGCCCCACGCGATTGGCATCGGAGTAATCGTTGCCCAGTGTGCCTTGTCGCGGGATGTGCGCTGGCCTCCCACAGCGACGCACGGAACTGCAGCGCCAACCTTAGGAGTGACGCCGGGGATCCGTTGCACCACAGTTGAGGTGAGCGCCCACTCGGCAGGGGACTGCTGGTCAACGACTGTGTTTACTAACGCGGTGAGGGTAACTGTGGTGCCCTTGTCATCGGTGATGACAGCGGGAGAGAGGGGGTTGGCGTCGTAAATTGCTTGGGTACGTGGAACCGCGCGAGGAATAGCAAGACCGACGATCAGCATGATGGTGCCGAAAAAGATAAGGGAGAGGGATCCGAGTAGGCGCCAGGGGGAGGTCGGGTCGACGAGGAACCAGACTATGACGCCCGCGATGAGGCAGACGACGAACAGAGCGATGCTTGAGGTAACGAGGTTCTTGGTATTTCGAATAAGTTCGTTGTGTTCTTTGGCGTATTCTTCGTCGACGTTGAAGCGGAATGGTTGTTCAGTCATAGGCCACAGTCTATAGGCCGCGTTTGAGGTCTGAGGCATCCATGATGCGATAAGCGTAGCCCTGTTCGGCGAGGAAGCGTTGGCGGTGCATGGCGTACTCGGCGTCCAGGGTGTCTCGTGTGACCACGGTGTAGAACAAGACCTCGCTGCTGTCTGGCTTGGGTCGAAGGAGTCGGCCGAGGCGCTGGGCCTCTTCCTGGCGGGAACCGAAGGTGCCCGACACCTGGATGCCCACCGCTGCTTGGGGTAGATCAATGGAGAAGTTCGCCACCTTCGATACGACGAGGGTGCGGAGCTCGCCCTGGCGGAAGCACTCGAAGGCTTCTTCGCGGGCTTTGGTGCTGGTGCGGCCGTCGATGAGTGGGGCGTCGATCTGCTGCGCGATGTGGCGCAGGTGATCGACGTAAGCTCCGATGATGAGCGTCGGTTCGCCCTCGTGGCGGGCGAGAATGTCCTTGACCGTCGAGAGCTTGGCTGATGCGGTGGCGGCCAGGCGGTAGCGCTCGCGTGCGGAGGCCGTCGCGTAGCTGAGGCGCTCTTCTTCCGTGAGCGTGGTGCGGACCTCGATGCATTCGGCGGTGGCGATGAAGCCTGCCATTTCGAGTTCTTTCCAGGGGGCGTCGTAACGCTTGGGGCCGATGAGGGAGAAGACGTCGTCTTCGCGGCCGTCCTCGCGGATGAGCGTTGCGGTCAGGCCGAGACGGCGGCGGGACTGGAGGTCGGCCGCCATGCGGAAAACGGGGGCGGGGAGGAGGTGGACTTCGTCGTAGATGATGAGGCCCCAGTCGGTGGTGTCGAAAAGCTCGAGGGCGCGGTATTCGCCTTTCGTTTTCCGGGTGACGACCTGGTAGGTCGCGATGGTGACCGGGCGGATCTCCTTCTTTTCGCCGGAGTACTCACCGATTTCTTCCGGGGTGAGCGTGGTGCGGCGCAGCAGCTCATCGCACCACTGCCGCCCGGCGATAGTGTTGGTTACAAGGATCAGCGTGGTCGTCTCTGCCTGCGCCATCGCGGCGGCGCCAACGATGGTTTTGCCCGCACCGCACGGCAGGACCACCACGCCTGAGCCGCCCTCCCAGAATGCTTGAGCGGCGTACTGCTGGTAGTCGCGAAGCTCCCAACCGTCAAAGTCGAGCGCGATTGGGTGGGATTCGCCGTCGACGTATCCGGCGTGGTCCGCCACCGGCCAGCCCGTCTTGATGAGTTCTTGTTTGATGCGCCCGCGCGCGGACGGGTGTACGCCTACCGTGTGCTCGTCGAAGCGCTGGCCAAGAAACAGGATGATGTTCTTGTTGCGCGTAATCTCATCCAGGATTGGGGGCTCTTCCGTGGCGAGGATGAGCCCGCGTTGTGGATCGTTGAGTAGGCTGACGCGCCCGTAGCGCGCCATCGTCTCCGCAATGTCGATGAGGAGCGACTGGGGGACGGGGAACCGGGAATAGCGCTCGAGGACATCGATTGCGGTCTCGGCGTCGAAGCCGGTGGCGCGGGCATTCCACAGCGCAAGTGGGGTGATGCGGTAGGTATGGACGTGCTCGGGGGCGCGCTCGAGTTCAGCGAATGGGGAAAGCGCTGCGCGAGCTTTCGCCGCGTCCGGGTGCGCGATTTCAAGCAGTACGGTTTTATCGGACTGCACGATCAGTGGGCCGTCCCCAAACGTCATTGTTGGACCTTTCTTTCTACACCAGCGTCACAGTGGTGACGCGCCGCAGTGGTATGCGGATCACGCGCTGCGTGGCCGTGTCCTGCGCATCAATGACGCCGACACTCACCGTCAACGGGATGACCGTTAGGGTGTGCTGCGCGCCCTGCGAGTCCGCGTACTCAACTTTGACGCGGCGACGGGCGCGGGCTGCTGCACGAAGCATATCAGTCGTTGACGTTTCGCTGACCCCGGAAGGTTGGCTCGTATCCGAGTTGAGGGCCGCAACAATCTTATCGACGTCCCCTTCGCTCAGAGAGGCGGTTCGGGGGAGCGAGGACGGTGTTGCTCGCACCAGTGTTGGTTCCTCCGCAAGTGTGATGGAGGCGCCGTGGTCGTCTTCGGCGGTTGGCTGCAGGCCCGCGGCTTGCAACTCGTGGAGCAAGCGTGGCAGCGGAAGCGGGCTGACGGCGACGGTGGGTGCCAAGATCCGCAGATCGGCGTGCTCAGCCGCCACGGCGAGGAGGGCAGGGTCGGCGCAGCGGATGTAGCTCAGCGCGCTGCCGGCGCGGATTGCGCCGTGGGTGCGGGAGAGGTCGTCGATAAGGAAGGTGATGGCCTGCGGAACCTCGCCCATGATGTGCTGTTTCAACCATGTGTGCAGTGAGTCGGCGTCGTGCCCACGGTCGAGGGCGCGCTTCAGGGAGGCGTCGCTGATGCGCCACATGCTGGCAAGGCCCGGCGATTCAAGGTCGGCGATATCTTCGACGACGGCGGCGGTCGCCGCATCGAGCGGCCCCGGGGCGAGCAGTGTCATGTCGCCCTGCGCGATGAGTTGCGAGACCTCCGCGGGGACGAGCTGCTTCGTGGCCTCGACGACGTCGCCGTCGTTGAGAAGTGCTTGCAGGGGTGTCGACGCCGAGCTCCCCACGCCGCCAATCGCGCCGATGAATGCGGCTTCGGCGATGGTGGTTTCGATAAGTTGGGGCGAGAAATTCGCTGCTATGAGCGGTACGTGGAACAGTAATCGGGCCTCTTGGTCGGGGCCTGCGTACTCGACGATGCGCCTCCGGGCATGCCTGACGTCGGGGTTGTGGGTGGGCTCCGAAAGGAGGCGGTGCTCCGGCGTCTTGTCGGTGCGCCAGGGCGAGGCGAGCCAGCCGGCGAGGAGGATAGCCCACTGGTCGGCGAGCGTGGCGTCCAACCAGGAAAGAGCGTCGTGGGTGGCCGCGAGTACGTCGGCCTCGTCGGTGCTTCCACGGCCGAGAAGGCCGGCGGATTCGCCCGTGGTAATGAGGAGCGCAGGATCGAAACCGAGGGCCTGCGTTAACCCCGCATGTGCGCGGACCCCCAGGGAGCCGTCCTTGTTCAGTGCGACCGGGGACTCAAGTAACAGGAGCAGTAGCTGGCGGAGCTTGCGCACCGCGTCGAGGCCCGCGCCAGTAGCGTTGCGGTCGATCGTCGGCTGATCTGGATCGTTGACGGCAGGGGCGTGCTCGGGGAACTCGCGCGGTGGCAGGCCACGGAGGACGTCGCGGACGGGGCGAGGTAGGCGAACCGTTGTGGCGTCGACGCGGATGAGCAGCCCTTTCGCAATGAGTGTTGCAACTGGCGTCGTGGGATCCGCGTCCGCCGCGGCGGCCCTCGTCGTGCCGACGGAACCTGACGCCGCTAGCGTATCCAGCACTGAGCGCTCGCGGGCGCTGAGTCCTTCCAGCAGCCCGTCGAGGTTCGGTGGGGCCTGGTCCCCGAGGCGCCAGCCCGACGGCAGCGCGGAAAGTGCCCCTGGTGCGACCCGTACAGCAGTATCCGGGCCATAGATGAGCGCCATCGCACGGAGACGCTCGACGGCCCCGGGAACACGCGCTGCGGGGACACTGTTGGTGTCGACGGGAGAGAGCTCGGCGCCGACGTCCCCGAGCGCTTCCAGAAGCCGCAACTCGGCAGCGTTGAGACGGCGTAACGCTCGTGCTGCAGACCCAGCCAGCGACAGCCGCGTCCCCAGCGAACCCCAGGATGGCGGGGTGGGGTAAAAGGCGTCTGGCCTGAGATAAATGAGCTCCCGGAGTTGTTCGGGGCGCATCGTGCGGAGCGCTTCCTGGAACGTAGTCATAGCGTTGGCTAGTGTACGTGCGATTTTTGTCCAGGCGTGAAAGAATAGTACGCATGGCTAAAGACGTAGAGAAGATCGGTCGCGCGAACCCGGCGTGGCCCACCAACACCCCTGGTAATGGTTCGCCTGTCACCGAGCTGTCCTCGCAGCTTACCGGTGCATCTAGCCCGTTTGGGGACGAGCTCGTGCTCCCACTCCCGGCGGAAGAAATCGGGTACGTCCACCCAACGACGCGAATCAACCGCTAAGTGTTCAACCTTTTGGCCAGCCCTGAAAGAGTGGGCTGGCCAGTCCCTATGCCCCTTTCATAAAGCAAAACAAACGTGCCCGCCACAAGCTTTCTGTGGCGGGCACGTTCTATTGAGTGCTTAGCGGTTCAGCAGTGCTGCGCCGATAGCGGCGAGATCGCCCGAGCGAACAGCGTTGATCAGTGCAGCGTTCTGGCTGTAGAACGCATCGTAGTTCGCGCGGTTCGCAGCGTAGGACTGCTGGATGTGCGCCGGAATCGCGAAACCATAGTTGCTCAGGGAGCTGCCGAGCTGACGGTACAGGGCGTCAACTGGGTTCTCTGCCTGGCGCTGGGCTGCGTCCGGGGATGCAACGGCAGCGCGTGCAGGAGCAGGTGCCGGTGAGACAGCCTGTGCGTCGCGATTTGTCGCAGCGGAGTTCAGTCCAAGGCGAGCGGAGCATGCTGGCCATGCGCCCCAACCCTGCTGTGCCAGGGTGCGCTCTGCAACGATGATCTGCTGCTCACGGGTTGCCAGGTTCGCGGTTGGAGCGAACTGGCCGCCACCGAATGCCTGCCAGGTGGACGCGGAGAACTGCAGGCCGCCGTGGTAGCCGTTGCCGGTGTTGATTGCCCAGTTGCCGCCGGACTCGCACTGTGCGAGACGGTCCCAGTCAGAGTCAGGCGCTGCCGTGGCCTCTGGGGCCATCAGTCCAGCGAACGCCGCGGTTGCGGCTGCGCCGGCGAGTGCCTTCTTGGTCAGGGAAGTGGTCTGCTTGGAATGGCGTCCCATGAAAATACGATGTCCTCTCTTGTTGTCGCTTGCGAAGTAAGCTGTCGGGTTCGGGCTGAGGTGTCCGGTTGCAGTAGCAACTTCACCCCAAGGAAGCTCCGGGAGGGAGTTTCCGAAGGTTGGGTCCTCCGCTTCTGTTCTTTGTGTAATTGTGCGAGGCGAACAGAACTCAGCGTGCCTCGTTTTCTTGCTGCGGGACAGCCTAACGCTTTATAACGATTTAGTCACGCTCCGGGCACTTTTTGGGGTCGGTGTCGCGGACGCGGGGAGACTGGTAGGGCTGTTTGTCCTGTTCACGAGCCAAATTGGCGCGAGTGTGATTTGTGGCACTTTCTTTCGTGTTGGGGCTCGAACGGGCGATACGACTATGATGGATAGCCACTGCTGAGTCTGCATAGAGAACAGAGAAGGAACGAAGACTAATGCCAATTGGAAAGGTGAAGTGGTTCGACGCCGACAAGGGCTTCGGCTTCGCATCCAACCCTGGAGACGACGACGTATTTATTTCTAAGTCGGTGCTCCCGGATGGTGTGGATGAGCTTGTGCCTGGACAGCGCATCGAGTTCGACTTTGCCGCAGGCCGAAAGGGCCCGCAGGCGCTGCGCGTCGCCATCTTGGAGACGCCGAAGCGTCGCCCCGTGCACCGTAGGAAGCCAGAAGAACTCGGAAGCATGCTTGCCGATGTGATGACGCTCATCGAGTCCGACGTGCAACCGGCGTTGACGGCTGGGCGCTACCCTGAGCGCAAAGAGGCTCGACAGGTTGCGGGCATCCTGCGCGCAGTGGCGAAGGAGCTTGACGCCTAAGCGTTATTCAAACGCGACCGACCATGTGGCGACCACCGGGATTTCTTCCCCGTGGTCGTCATTTTTTACGGCCAGCGTCGAGACTTCAGCAACGAGGAGTTTCGCCCCGCCTTCTTTGACGGCAGGAGCGGTCTCTTCGGTGGTCTCGCCCGCCTGGTGGAGGCGCTCTTCGTTGGCGGAGGGGTCGTCGTAAATGAGGAGGAGGCGCCAGCTGCCCGCAGCGATATCTGGGTCGATGCGGAATGTGAGTTCGTCGGAGCCATCACGTGTGAGTGCCGGTGGCTCACCGCCGTCACATTGCTCATCGAGGGGGCAGAGCGTGTAGGGGGCGATCTCGTGCTCGCCGTCGGATGCAGTGACGTGAATCCGAAGGTCTTCTACGGGAAGACCTGGCTGCGAGCGCTGCCAGTTCATGAACGCGTACACCCCAGCGAGCAGGATAGCGACGGCGAGAACTGTCGCACCGAGTTGGAGTGCAAGGCGAGAGGAAGCACGGCGGGAAGCAGTCATGAGCGAAATTCTACTGGGACGGGACCAGCCGGACGCGGTAGAGGTCAGGCCAACGCTTGCCGGTGAGGTAAAACTCGTCGGTGCCAGGGATATGCGCGATCCCGTTGAGCACATTGTTTATGTCTTCGTCGGCGTTGTTGGGAAGAGACGACGCATCGATTCTGGCCGTGACGTGGCCGGAGGTGGCGTCGATACGCACGATGTCGGTGGTTGTGAAGATGTTTGCGTAGACGTCGTCGCCGACGCACTCCAACTCGTTGAGACCCTCGACGGGTTTGCCTTGGTCGGTGACTTCGAACCGCGCAAGCTCGGCGAGCGTGTCCGGGTCCATGCGGCGCAGCTCGGCGGAACCGTCGGAGAAAATAAGTGCATCATCGGTGGCGCACAGCCCCCACCCTTCGCCGTCGTAGTGGGCGGTATCGACAGTTGCTAGGGACGCTGCATCGCGGCGAAACGCGGTGCCCTCCTGCCACGTCAGCTGCCAAACCGAATCTCCGACGCGGGTCATGCCTTCGCCGAAGAACACGTCTGGCAAGGCAACCTCGCCCAACACGTCGCCTTCTGCCGTGAGCCGATACATACCGGACGCTCCGTATTGGCCGGTACTGACGAGGAGCGTGCCGTCCTCATCGACTTCGAGGCCCTGGGTGAACAGGGCAGGGTCGTAGTCGTAGCGTTGTACGATTTCGGGTTTCAGCTGCTCCACCTCGGTGGCAGCTTCATCGCAACCACTCACAGTGAGCAGCACCAAAGGACACATCAGGATGGACCAAAACCGTCGGGAGTGAACACGCATACGTCCATCATGCAGCATTTCCCCAGAAATGGGCCATAATGGAGAGCGTGTCTCAGAACAAGAACTCTTCACCACTGCTGAGCGACAAAGCAATTGAGGTCGCGCGAGAGGCCATCCTCGAGATCGCGGAAGGCGAGGTCGGCGCGCACATCGGTGTCGCTGGGCTCTCGAGCAACGTGGCCACGCACCGCTTCGAAGCGAGCGTGCCTGGCTACAACGGGTGGGAATGGAACGCGGTCGTCGCGTGTGCCACGGGCTCAACATGGGTGACCGTCAACGAGGTCGCGCTCATGCCGGCTCGTGACGCGCTGCAGGCGCCGGACTGGGTGCCGTACTCCGAGCGTCTTCGCCCCGGCGACCTCGGCCCCGGCGACATCATGGAGCCAGCGCCTGACGACGAGCGCCTGACCACAGACTCCTTTGCAAAGGATGCAGTGACGTTCCCAGGCAGGGAAACTGACCACTACCTCACGCAAGAAGGCCTCAACGCGGCGAAGACGCGGTGGCGGAAGGGCAAGTTTGGCCCTAATTCTGCGTTCGCCGAGCAGGCAACGCTGCACTGCCGGACCTGCGCGTTCTACATTCCAATGGAGCACCCAGTGGGGGAGAACTTCGGGGTGTGCACCAACGAATACTCTGCTGATGGCCGCATCGTCGCTGCATCCTACGGCTGCGGTGCCCACGCAGATACCAAGGCGCCGCGCCACGACGGGAAGTAACCCGCTAGAGCAGTGATGCCCGCAGCTGCCGGGTCTTATTGATCTCGCGGTGCGTCGGCAGTAGACCGCGCGAAATCATTCGGGGGCCAGGCTTGGGTGTGCCGTACTCCTGCCATTGC
This sequence comes from Corynebacterium pseudogenitalium, assembly GCF_024453815.1. Classification (NCBI taxonomy): domain Bacteria; kingdom Bacillati; phylum Actinomycetota; class Actinomycetes; order Mycobacteriales; family Corynebacteriaceae; genus Corynebacterium; species Corynebacterium pseudogenitalium. Next base: position 716,469 of record NZ_CP072934.1, read on the forward strand.
TCGACAAGCCGGGCACCCTGCACAGCATCGACGGCCCACGTCTCCTGGTGCATCAGGTCGAAGCGTGAGAAGCCGTCGTGCGCCTCATGCGTTTCGACGCCCGCCTCCTCCAACACACGCACAACCCCCTCCAGCGCGTATGACCCCGCGGTAGCAGGGTGCCCGGAGATGACCGCCCGCGTGGCGCTTGGAAATGTGATCAGTGGTTGGAGGAGTGCGGAGATGATGCGGCCGCTGGCGTCGGCAAGCAATCCGTCGTTGGTGCCCAGCGTTGCCGATGCGTGCAACTGCCACCCGAGGTCCGGCCCGTGCCTGTTCGGCTGCGCGCGCTGATCCCGGATTGGCTCCGCGAACATGGTGATCTCCGTGGAGGGCGCAGGCGCCGGGCGAAGCGTCAAGGACGCATGGCCTCCCGTGACGTGGACGACCGCTTTGCGAGGGCCCGTAACCTGGCTGACCGTAACGCGGAGGCGTTCAAACTCCGAGTGTGGGATGCCGCAGCCTCGAAGCTTCGAGGTGAGCAGATCTGCATCTGCAACCATGCCTTGCGAAATGACAAAGCTGAATACATCCACTTTGGGCTCCAAGTCGAAATTATTAGGAAGTGTGTGCACTAAGGTAAAAGTCTATTGCAGGCTTTTGGCAGATAGATTTCAGCCGATGCATGCAACAACTTTGCTCTCTTTCATAACTTCCTCAACGAACTAAAGGGGATCTTCGCAGTGAGTATTCCAAGCGAATCTTCAACGAAGCAGCCCGCTAGCGGGCTTGATAAATTCTTCCATATCAGTGAGCGAGGCTCGAGCGTCGGCCGCGAAATCCGCGCCGGTATCGTGACCTTCTTTGCGATGGCGTACATCGTGCTCCTGAATCCTTTGATCCTGGGCACGAGCCCCGACCGCGAAGGTGTCGTGCTTGGTATCCCGCAGGTAGCTGCGGTGACGGCCCTTGCCGCCGGTGTGATGTGTATCTTGTTCGGCGTTATTGCTAAATATCCGTTTGGTATTGCTGCGGGCCTTGGCCTGAACACACTCGTTGCAGTGACACTCGTTGGGCAACAGGGCCTGACCTGGCCAGAGGCCATGGGCCTCATCGTGATTGACGGTATTATCATCTGCATTCTTGCGATTTCCGGGTTCCGTACCGCCGTCTTTGAGGCCATCCCGAACTCGATGAAGGTGGCAATGAGTGTCGGCATCGGCATGTTCATCGCGATGATCGGCCTGGTGGACGCCGGGTTCGTGCGCCGCATCCCTGACGAGGCACACACCACTGTCCCGGTGCAGCTGGGCTTCGGTGGTTCGATCGCCTCGTGGCCGACGGCTGTGTTTGTCACCGGCCTGCTCATCTGTGGCTTCATGGTGATCCGGAACATTCCGGGTGGGCTGTTCATCGGCATCGTCGCGACGACGATCATCTCGATGATTGTGGAGTCCTTCGTCGGTGCAGGCTCGTCCGCTGAGAATGACCACGGCTGGTCGCTCGCGGTCCCTGCGCTTCCGGATTCTTTGGGTGGCATCCCGGATCTGTCCCTCGTGGGCAAAATCGACATGGTTGGTGCCTTCGTTGAGGTCGGTGTCGTCGCCGCCAGCCTCCTGGTCTTCACCCTCGTGTTGGCGAACTTCTTCGACGCAATGGGCACCATGACGGCGCTCGGCCGCCAGGCCGGCCTGACCGACGAGAACGACAACCTGCCAGGCATGAAGAAAGCCCTTGTTGTTGAAGGCTTCGGCGCAGTAGTCGGTGGCGCGTTCTCTGGTTCCTCGAACACGGTGTTCGTGGACTCGTCCGCCGGCATTGCTGACGGCGCCCGCACCGGCCTCGCAAACGTGGTCACCGGCATCCTGTTCCTGCTGGCGATGTTCCTCACCCCGCTGTACGAAATCGTCCCAATCGAGGCCGCCGCACCGGTCCTCGTCGTGGTTGGCGCGCTGATGATGATGCAGGTCAGCAACATTGACTGGACCCGTTTCGACGTTGCCTTCCCGGCCTTCTTGACCATCATCATGATGCCGCTGACCTACTCGATTGCCAACGGCATCGGCGTCGGCTTCATCGCGTTTACCGTGATGGCGCTCTTCGCTGGCAAGCGCAAGGACATTCACTGGATCATGTGGCTGATTTCTGCCCTGTTCTTGATCTATTTCGCACAAGGACCGTTGATGTCGCTAATCTCGTAAAGCGTGAGCATAGTTATCGACGACCCCTCCGACTCCCGGCTTGACGATATCCGCGACCTGAAGCACTCAGACCGCGAGAAAGGCCTGGTGTTTGCGGAGGGGCCTCTTGTTGCGGGACGCCTTGTGGAGTCCCGCTTTCCTGTCCGCGCGGTGTTCGGCTTCGGTGGCCGCCTCCAGTCTTTTTTGGAACAGTACGGCGAGCGCCTCGAAGCGGAGGGAATACCGGTCTACGAGATCAGCCGCGCAGTGATGGGGGAGGTCGCCGGCTACGACATGCACCGTGGGCTGTTAGTCTCCGCGGATAAACCCGAACCGCTGAGCGTCGAAGACGTCGTGGCAGATGCCCGCACCCTGGTAATTCTTGAGGGAGTAGGGGACCACGAGAACATCGGCTCCATCTTCCGCAACGCCGCCGGCATGGGCGTTGATGGCGTGCTGTTCGGTGCCGCCACCGCCGACCCGCTCTACCGGCGCAGCGTCCGCGTATCGATGGGCCATGTGCTTCGCACCCCGTTTGCGCACTTTGGCGGCACCCCAACCACGTGGCAGCGCGAGCTCGCACAGCTGCAGGAACAGGGCTGGTGGCTGGTGTCACTGACCCCTGCGGACGATGCCGTGTACCTCTCAGAGGCACTTAACGATCACGAGAAGGTGGCATTTCTCGTCGGCGGGGAAGGCCCTGGGCTCACGCAGCACGCAATGCGCGCGACCGATGTGCGCGCGAAAATCCCCATGGCGCCCGGAACGGATTCACTCAACGTGGCCACGGCTGCGGCGATTGCGTTCTACGAGCGCCAGCGCGACCTCATCAGCCGCGGTCTGCGTGGCGGATTTTCTCCGCAATCGTAGCCTTCAGGTCGCGGGCGCGGCGACGTAGCCCGCGGCCAACGCGCTTTGCTGCTGCGACGGAGGCGTCGGCAAGCTCGGAAAACTCGTCACGCTCTGCCTCTTCGTCGTGCTGCTCGTAATCGTCGTACGTGTTGGTCTGCTCGGCGAACTTTGCCGCCACCTCGTTGACAGTCTTGGTGCGTGGGGCAGGAGCCTCGACTTTCGGCTCCGGGCGGCCATCCACCGCGTAGCCGATGATGTGCACATCCGGACCGTCCTCGCCGACCTCGATACCCAACCACGCGCGCTCAGCCTCGCGCATCAGCGCTGGCGGCTCGAACGGTAGCGAAATGCCGCCGAGCTGGGGTGCGGTTTCCCCGGCCCAGTACGGGGCCTCGAACGGGTCCGGCAAGCCGACGTCCTCGAAGACGTGGTCGCGGGTGGCAGAGAACGCGCGGCGCAGCGTCTCACCCTGGTAGTGGGCGATCGCCGCGTAGTCCGAATCGGTGCCTTCCGCGTAGACGTAGGTGTCAGCGCTAGGCAGTGCGGTGCGCAGCGCCTTGGCGGTTTCGCTGATGCGCTCCGCGTCCCTGACAAAGAAACGGACAACCGCAACTCCCGGGTACCCCGCGATGTAATACTCGTCCACACCAGGAACCGAGGAACGATTCAGCGGGAACTGGCCAATCGGGGTAATAGGCCACGCCGGGTTAACCTGTGCGAGCAGCTTTCGGCCGAACCCACGGTCCGCCTTCGGCTCGCCCTCGAGCACGTCCTCCGGGTGTGCGACGTTGACAAACCAGCAGGTAACCACGGCGTTATGAGACATAGCGGGGCCCTACTTTCGCGGCCGCTTCGTGTTTGTTCGGACCCCCAACAGGACATCTTCCCAGTGCGGAGTTACAGCTTTTCGACGCCTCTTCTGCGGCTGCGGTGCCTCATCCGGGTGCTGCAAGAAGTCACCGGTCGCGATTGCATCCTCGTCCGAAGCAGCGGGGGCATCGGTGGCGTCTTCGCCCTCATCGACGTCTTGATCGATAGCCGTGAGTGAACGAACTGGCTGCACAAAATCCGGGTCTGTGAGGTCTGCAGCGATGGAGTTTCGCGCCTCCGTCGTCGGTGCGGAACCCATCTGACGGTGGAAGGACCACAGGGCCTCGTTTTCGCTCAAGCCTGCCTGCCACCGGACATGCACCACCCAATCATCGCCGGGCTCACGGGTTGCGTCCCAGGTGGCATCGCTAAGCGAATGCCCGCGGGCAGCGAAAGCGGTGGCGAGGATTTCGAACAGCGTCAGCTTCGCTGGGCCGTCCTCGCGCATCGGGTGCGACTGCTTTGCGGCCTCGGCAACCTGCGAGCGCTCCAGGAGCACCGGGTGGGCGTACGGGTCGATCCGGCTTTCAGCTACCCCCATCTCCTCAGCCAATTCGGATGGCTGGGTGCCGGAGCGGATGCGCGCCTGGATCTGGTTCGGGCGCATCGAAAGCGGGGTGGAGTACAGCGGGTCCGGTTCCGGCAGGCTGCGGGGCTTCTCCTCGGAGGCTGTCTCTGTAGCGTCCTCGGAGTGCTCATCACCGTGTGCATTGTCAGCGTCTGCGGATGGTTCCTGCGCGTCCGGTGCAACCTCAAGCTCAGGCTTGGTGGATTCCTCCTCAGCCACGGCCTGCATCTCGGAACGCGCGAGCTGGTAACGGATGCCCTCGTCATCTCGGAGGACGAAAAAAGTCTCCGTGGACTCCTCATCCATGAGGTACAACTCGCGCATGTGGCTCCTTTCCGCTGACAAATACCTCCACCAGCTTAGCCCATTTGTTCTGGACTACTTCTGGCCCACGCCCTGTTCGATTAGATAGTCAATAGACTTGGTCAGGTGCTTGACGTCCTCGGACTTGATTGCAGGGAACAGACCGATGCGCAACTGGTTGCGGCCAAGCTTGCGGTACGGCTCCGTATCCAGGTAACCATTCTGGCGAAGCGCCTTAGCCAGCTCAGCTGCGTCGATGCGCTCGTCGAAATCGATCGTACCGACGACCTTGGAACGGGCAGCAGGGTCCTCGACGAACGGCGTTGCAAACTCGTGGTTGTCAGCCCACTTGTACAGCAGGGAGGACGAAGCCGTCGTGCGAGCAACCATCGCATCCAACCCGCCGAGCTCGTTCATCCAACGAACCTGCTCCGCCAGCATCAACAGAGGGCTGATTGCCGGGGTGTTGTACGTCTGGTTCTTCCGTGAGTTATCGACGGCCGTCTGCAAGTTCAGGAACGCGGGGATGAAGCGGCCAGACGCCTGGATCTTTTCAATGCGCTCCAGGGCGGCTGGGCTCATCACGGCGAACCACATGCCGCCGTCAGAAGCGAAGCACTTCTGTGGCGAGAAGTAGTAGACGTCCGCCTCGTGCACATTGACGGGGAGGCCGCCGGCGCCGGAGGTAGCGTCGATAACTACGAGTGCATCGGTGTCCGGGCGGCGAACTGGGACCATCGCGCCGGTGGAAGTCTCGTTGTGTGCCCACGCAACGACGTCGGCGTCGGCGCCGTCGAGCTCGTGTGGTGAAGGTGCGGTGCCGGGTGCGGAGTCCACGATCTGCGGATCAGCCAGCCATGGTGCGGCGGCCGAGGCCTTCGCAAACTTTCCAGAAAACTCACCGAACGTCAGGTGTGCAGACTTCGTCTCGATGAGGCCGAAGGTAGCGGCGTCCCAAAAGGCGGTCGCGCCTCCGAGCGAAAACACGATTTCGTAGCCTTCTGGAAGGCTGAAGAAGTCGTGCAAACCTTGGCGGACCTCACCCACAAGATTCTTCACAGCTGGCTGGCGGTGAGAGGTACCAATGATGTCCGCGCCCTTCGCGATAGCCTCTAGCTGCTCCGGGCGAACCTTTGAAGGGCCGCAGCCAAAACGCCCATCGCTAGGAAGCAGAGCTGGGGGAAGAACCGGAAATGTTTGCATGACAGCCTTTCCTGTAACAGGGGGTAGAGAAACTTGACGACGTCACTCGCGTCTCACTGCATCTTATTACCCAACGACGCGCCCGGGGCGCCTTTCGCCAGCTCTTTTCCGGATACTTGAAAATCGAACAAATGGGGGTGTGGTGGTCAATAGATTTATTGAGTTGTGTCGGGCGAGTCACATTTTTTGCTAGCATTGCGGGAGTAAATTGCAACCTCCTTGCATCCCGCAAGGAATAGGGTTTCCGAAACTTCTGAGAAAGGTTTGCTATGGCTTCTGAAGGTCAAGACAAAGCTGTACTTCACTACCCAGGTGGCGAATTCGAAATGGACATCAAGTCCGCCACCGAGGGCAACGACGGAGTGGTGCTAGGCAACCTCCTCGGGGAGACTGGGCTTGTCACCTTCGATCCGGGCTACGTGTCCACTGGCTCGACCGAGTCGAAGATCACATACATCGATGGCGCCAACGGCATTCTGCGTTACCGCGGCTACGACATCGCTGAACTGGCGCAGAATGCAACGTTCAACGAGGTGTCATACCTCCTCATCAATGGCGAGCTTCCAACGACGGATGAGTACAAGAAGTTCAACTCCGAGATTCGTCACCACACGCTTCTCGACGAAGACTTCAAGGCCGCGTTCAACGTCTTCCCGCGCAACGCACACCCAATGGCGGTGCTGGCGTCGTCCGTGAACATTCTTTCTGCTTACTACCAGGACCAGCTGGATCCGCTCGACGAGGAGCAGCTAGACAAGGCAACTGTTCGCCTGATGGCGAAGGTGCCGATGCTGGCGGCGTACGCATACCGTGCATCCCGCGGTAAGCCGTACATGTACCCAGACAACTCGCTGAACGCACGCGAGAACTTCCTCCGCATGATGTTCGGCTACCCAACCGAGCCGTACGAGGTTGACCCGATCCTGGTGAAGGCTCTGGACAAGCTGCTGATTCTGCACGCAGACCACGAGCAGAACTGCTCCACCTCCACGGTCCGCATGATTGCTTCCGCGCAGGCGAACATGTTCGTCTCCATTGCAGGCGGCATCAACGCGCTGGCAGGCCCGCTGCACGGTGGTGCAAACCAGGCTGTGCTCGAGATGCTCGAGGACATTAAGGACAACCACGGTGGCGACGCCACCGACTTCATGAACCGCGTGAAGAACAAGGAAAAGGGCGTCCGCCTAATGGGCTTCGGCCACCGCGTGTACAAGAACTACGACCCACGCGCAGCGATCGTCAAGGAGACCGCACACGAGGTGCTGGAGCACCTCGGTGGCGACGAGCTCCTGGACCTGGCGATGAAGCTCGAGGAGATCGCGCTGAAGGACGACTACTTCATCTCGCGCAAGCTCTACCCGAACGTAGACTTCTACACCGGTCTGATCTACCGCGCGATGGGCTTCCCGACGGACTTCTTCACCGTGCTCTTCGCCATCGGCCGTCTCCCGGGCTGGATCGCACAGTACCGCGAGCAGCTGGCGATGAACTCCAAGATCAACCGTCCACGCCAGATCTACACCGGCTACACGAAGCGCGACTTTGTGCCGCGTGACCAGCGATAATCTCTAGCGTTCACCGCCGGGTACGTATCTTCCTTTATACTTTGGGGATATGTACCCGGCGGTTTCGCCATGAATGAACGACGCAAGGAGTATTCACGTATGGAAAAGCCCACGATTGAGGTACCTGAAGCACCTGCCCCAACGGACCTTGTCATCGAGGATCTCGTAGTCGGCGACGGAGCCGAAGCTGTAGCAGGCGGTTATGTGCAGGTGCACTACCTGGGTGTTGACTATGCAACCGGTGAAGAGTTCGACTCTTCGTGGGACCGCGGCGAGGCCGCGGAGTTCCCGTTGGCTGGCCTCATCGCGGGTTGGCAAGAGGGCATCCCGGGGATGAAGGTTGGCGGTCGCCGCAAGCTGACGATTCCGCCGGAGAAGGCGTACGGCCCTGCTGGTGGCGGCCACCCGCTCTCTGGCCTGACGCTGGTGTTCATTATCGACCTGCTTGACGCGCGCTAAGGATTCGATATGCGCATTCCAGTGACAACACTCAACGACGGTTATGATTTTCCGCTGCTAGGTCTGGGCACTTACAAGCTGCAAGGTGAAGACTGCGTCAACAACGTGCGGCGAGCTATTGAGTTGGGCTACCGCCACATCGACACTGCCTCCTTTTACGGCAATGAGGAGCAGGTTGGGCGCGCGGTCGCCGACGCGATTGCGGCCGGTGATGTGACTCGCGAAGAGCTATTCATCACCTCGAAGCTATGGAACGATGACCAGACTCGTGCAGCGGAAGCCTACGAGGAGTCGCTGCAGCGGATGGGGCTCGAGTTTATCGATCTCTTCCTCGTGCACTGGCCGTGGCCGCAGCACGGGACCTTCGTGCAAGCGTACGAATCTTTGGTGCAGCTGCAGGGCATGGGCCGGTTGCAGTCGGTAGGCGTGGCGAACTTCTATGAAGAGGTGCTCGATGAGATCATCGCGCACACCGGCGTCGCGCCAGTGCTCAACCAGGTGGAGCTGCACGCAGGGTTTACTCAGCAGGAGCTGCGCGCCTATCACCAGGAAAAGGGGATTGTCACCGAGGCGTGGGCGCCGCTCGCGCGAGGCGCGAACCTTGACGATCCGGTGTTTACTCGCCTCGCCGAGAAGCACGGCCGGACCCCGGCGCAGATTGCGCTCGCGTACGTGATGAGCCTGGGATGCTCGGTTGTGCCGAAGACGGCGAATCCAGTTCGCCTCGAGGAGAATCTCGGGGCGGTCGAGGTCGAGCTTTCGCAGGAAGATATCGCAGCGCTCGACGCGTTGAGCGGCGAGCGGATGTCGAATGACCCGCGCGAGTTCCCGGGAGACCCTAGCTAGCACAAACGCAAAGACCCCGGTGCGGCGAGCCTTAACGCTCTGTGCACCGGGGTTTTGCCATGTCCTGGTGACGCTACTTTGCGTGACGCTACTTCGGCAGCAGCGCGCGCCAATCAAAGCGCGATGAAAGCTGGGAGCTGCCCAGGTCGCCAAGGGTGAAGCCGGGGCCGCGTCGCCCAGGGGTCCACTGGCCCCAATCGGCGCTGTAGACGTTGTTGATGTCCACCGTGACGCCGTCGATCACTCCGGTCCACTTTGCTTTCTGGTGGATGTTTGCGCGCGGGTGCAGTTTGCCGCCGGAGCCCCAGTCGTGCTGCCAGAAGAACGAGCCGATGCCGTCTTCGATGCACCACTGGATCACGTTGATGTTTCCGTACACACCGGTCTGGTAGCCACCAAGCGCCAGTGCCGCGGAGAACGCCCGGAGGTAGGGGCGGATCTGGTTCAGGTACTGGGAACGCGAGGGGTTGTCGTCGATCGCGATGTAGATCGGGCGGCCGGTTGGGCCGCCGGCGGAGGCGTGGAGGCGCATCGCCTCCGGTGCGTGGCGGGCGGCAGCAGCGGCGCCGCCGAGCCAATCGGCGGTCTCGGCACGGCCGAACTGGTAGACGGACGCCGTGGCGAGGTCGTTCGCGGCGAAGTCCTGTGTTTCGCCCAGCGTGACGGGCTTGCCCAGCATCCAGTTCGCGCCGGGGCGGCGCTCCGACACGTAGCGGACAGCGCCGAGGTGCCCGGCGGCCTTTACTGCGCGACCGGACGGAACCCCGCCCGCGTAGTCGATCACAGTGCCGAGGACGCGGCCCTGGGCGTGGGCTTGCGCGGTGGAGCCAAGGGTTGCGCCCGCAAGTGCGAGTGCGGTGGTTTGAAGGAAGCGGCGTCGATTAAAAGAAGTCACACCCGCAACTCTAGCAACATTACTGTTGGGGTTGGGGAGCGCGGATTGTCCACGCGGCAATCGCCGTGGTGATCGGCACTGCCAGGACCAACGCGATCGCGCCGATACTCGAACGCATGATCTCGGTGGCCACCACGTCGGAGGTGAGCACCTGGGTCAGCGGCCGGTCGGCGACCTGGAGCAGCATCGACAGGGGGAGGGCAGCGCCCATATACGCCAGGACCAGGGTGTAGACCATCGACGCAATGTGGTCGTGGCCGACCTTCATCGCGGAGGTGAACACGGTGCGGGGCCGGGCGTCGGGCGAAGTCTCATACAGCTCCTGCACCGTTGAAGCCTGCGCAATGGTGACGTCGGTGAGCACGCCGAGGGCACCGATGATGAATCCGGCGAGCATGATGCCTGGCACTTGCACCTGGGGGAGGTACATGTGGATGAGGAGGTTGTTTTCGTCGGCAAGGCCGCGCAGCTGCGTCGTATCGATGGCGAGGCGTGCCGCGAGCGCCGCGAGCCCCAGCGCGGTCAAGGTGCCAGCCAGGGCTGACGCGGACTTCCAATTCCTGCCGTGCACAACAAAGATGACAGGGAAGAGCACCGCCGCCCCTGTCACCAGGGAAAGCCCTACGGGGCTGTAGCCGAGCAGCAGCCCGGGGACCAGGAAGCCGAAGATGACGAGCAAGGTGCACAGTAGGCCGAAAATCGCGCGCACCCCGCGCCATGCCCCAACCACGACGACGACCAGCAGCGTGAGTGCGAGCCACAGCCCAAGCGGTATCGAGCGATCCATGTCAAGGAAGGAGTACGAAGTCTCGGGACTGTGGTGCACCGAGAGCACCACGCGGTCACCGACCGAAAGCTCCGGGGTACCCGGCTGCTGCGCTGTCTCGATCGTGGTGGTGCCTCCGGACTTGAGCTCGACGCGCAGGAAGTCGCACTCAGGGTGGTTCGGCGTTGCGACGCCACCACAGGGAGCCACCGAGTGCTCAATGACGGTGGCCTTGACGGTTTCCGCCGTCGACGTCTGGGTCTGCTCAAACCCGGGCAGGACCTCTGGCTGCTTGCCGCCCGGCCACAGTAGGGCGAGGCCCACTACCGTGGCGATGCTCGCAATCGCGAGGAACGCTACTAGCGCGCCGCGTGCCGTGCGCAGCGGAGATGGCGATGACTGGGTTGCGTGGCGTGCCAACGAAGCTCCCTTGTGAGAACAGTACTGGGACAATCAGACTGATTGTAGAGCTACTGTACAACTAACGTGCGGTACGCAGCCTCGAAGCGGTCGCGGAGCTTCCTGAAGTACTCGGCGTGTGCATCCACGCTGCGGTGTCCTTGGCCGAACGGGGGCGTTGCCCGCTGTGCCTCAGGGGCGATGGCGTCGAGAGCGATGAGCACGGTACCGCGCAGGGTGGCGCGCTTCATCTCCAGGGGGACGACGTCGCAACCAAGCGCATCGGCGAGCACCGACAGCCACGCCGGGTGGTCAGCCGTGACACGGCCGGAGGCCACGACGCGCTCGGGGACCGCGCCCGCCTCCTTGAGCTGCTCGTAGACGCGCAGATACGACATTGTGATGCCCTCAAAAACGCCCCGCCACAGGTCAGCTGGCGTCGTTGCCGCAGTGACGCCCAAGAGTTGCGCCTGCGCGGTGGCTGCCCAGCCTGTGGAGCGCTCGCCGGTGAAGAACGGAAGCACCAGTGGGGCGCGCCCCGGTCCGGAGGAAAGCACGGCGACGATGTCGTCCGGGGCCACCGGCTGGATCGTTTCCTCAAGCCAGGTGACGGCGCGGCCGACATCGTTGAGCGCGCCGCCCAAGATGGCCTTGTCGCGCGCGATGCGGTAGCACCACAGTCCCTCTGGGATGCGAGCTGGCACCTCCGGGAGGATGACGCGCATCGCGCCAGAGGTTGCCGCGGCTACCGCGATGGTGTCGGGGCCGGTCGCGCCGGGGCCGACATTGGACGGCCAGCCGTCTGGGATGCAGTGGAACCACGCAACCCCATTGAGCGCGGGCCACGCGGTGTCATCCGGGTAGTCGGGTTCGTCGGGGAAGCGCAGCGGCTGGATCATGTCGTGCGGGATGTCGATGGCGTCGAGAATCTCGGTGTCGAGCTCCCCGGTGTGCGCATTGGCGACGCCCGACCACGCCGCGGTAGAGACGGCCAGGCCATGGATGCCCGCGAGCTTGTGGTACACGTACTCGCCGATCGTCATGACCGTGGCTGCGCGCGAAAACTCTGGCAGCTGTTCTTTGGCCCAGGCGAGGCGCGCCGGGTGGTAACTCGTGTGGAGGCGCACGCCGGTGCGCTGGTGGTACTCGGCCTCGTCGATTGTGTTGCGGAGCCGTTCGACGTAGTCGCGGGATTGTGAGTCCGCGTAGGTGTACAGCGGGGTCAGGGCGTCGCCGTGGGCGTCGACAAGGAGGAGGCTCGAGGCGAACGAGTCCATGCAGATGGCCTCAATGCGCAGGTCATGCGCTGCGGCGAACGCGACGGTGTCGTCGATAACCTTGCGGACCTCGGCGACGACCTGGTCGGCGTCGATGGTGCTCGCGCCGTCAGCGGTGGTAGTAAACGCGTGCGCAACGCGCTGCTTCGCGCCCTTGACGGGGCGGCCGGTGGCGTCGTAAAGGCCGCCGCGGCTCGCCGTCGAGCCGACGTCGATGCCGAGGACGTATGGCCCGCGAGAGTCCCGTACAGGGACCGACATGGTTGGGATCTTGGTAGCGCTCATACCCCGATGGTACGGCAGAGACTAGGCGCCCTGCTTGATCGCGGAGCCCTCAATTTCAATGGCGACCTTCTCACTCACGAGCATGCCGCCCGAGTTGAGCGGAGCCTGGAAATCGATACCGAAATCGGTGCGGTTAATTGACGTGCTGGCCTCGAACCCGATGCGCGTGTTGCCGAACGGGTCCTCCTCGACGCCGAAGGTCTCAACCTCGAACGTGACTGGCTTCGTGGTGCCCTTGATGGTCAGATCACCCGTGACCGTGCCGTTGCCGGCCTCGTCTACGTTGAACGCCGTCGAGGTAAACGTCATCTCCGGGTGCTTCTCCACATCGAAGAAGTCCTCGCCGCGCACGTGTGCGTCGCGGTCCTCGTTTCGGGTATCGACGCTCGCGGTCCGGACCGTGCCCTGTGCCGTGCTTGCTGCCAGATCGTCGGTGAGCGTGATGGTGGTGTCGTGGTCGGTAAACTCGCCGCGGACCTTCGTCACCATCGCGTGGCGGACGGTGAAGCCGATGGAGGAGTGTGCCGGGTCGAGCTTGTATGTACCGGTGAGCTGAGACATGATTCCTACTTTCGTTGACGTGTCATCAAAAATGATTGCAGGTGCGAGTGTAGGTGATTATTGGTGACGTATCAACAATGTAGGGTTGTTGCTGTTCAGCCGGTGCCGGAAGGGCATACCCCGAGCGCCGCCAGGATCTCATTCGTCCGCAACGCCAGCGCCGCATGCGATACACCAGACACCTCGATCACGTCTCCCCACCGTGACGACCACGCTGGAACAATGCGGTCAGCATCCGAAACGATGGAGACGATTTCGGTACCGGAAGGGGCCACTGGCTCCTCCCGGAAATGCTCCAATTCGACGAACGCGTCGCCAACCACTGCCCGAACAAGTCCAGGCGGAAACAGACGCGCAATGCCGTGCGTGCCACGCCACGAGGCTCCGAGGCCCACGATCGTGCCGCAGCGCGCGGCGATTGCGCTCAGCTGAACAGCCCTCAGCCCGATCAGCGCGCCATACGAGTGCCCCACAACATCGACCTGCTGCGCAGCCAGGCTGTCGAGGAACGCCGCAATCTCTTGGGACGAGGCGTCGATACCTGCCGTTGCCCGATGGCCGTAGCCAGGCGCAATCAACCCAATCCCATGTTTTTCCAGTTCGTGTGCAAGGCGGCGGAAGACAAAAGGGGAGGAGCCAGTGCCATGGAGGGCCACAACGATGCGGCCTGTTGTCTGGGAGTTCGCTGTTGAAGGCGATGGAAGTATCCGTGGCACGTAGGAAAGCAACGCCATAGCGTCTTAAACTACTCGCCGTGGATGCAATCCGTTCGTTATCCGTGGTCAGCACAGGCGCGACCTGGGCGATCTACCTCTCCTTAGCTGCTTCCGTGGTTGTCGCGTTGTGGTACGGCCGTCAGCACCGGCGCATTGCACTCGCAATCGCGGCAGCGCTGCTCGTAGCGGCGTACCTGTTGCTCGCGGTGTGGCCGAAGCCGTTCCCGGATGCAATTCCGTGGCACATCTACGCCAGCTGTGCAGCTGCCGTGTTCGTGGTGGCGACCATCTTCTTGGCGCCGCGGTGGCGGTGGCGCCTCGCCCCGCTCGCAGTGATTCCTTTGATGCTGGCGTACCTCGCGGTCAACCTTGTTTATGAGCAGTACCCGACCCTCGGGTCCTTCCGCCCGGTCCCGGTCACCGTGTCCATGAATTTGGATCAGTTCCGCGAAACGACGACCGCCCCGACCCTCGACGGCAGGGAAGTGGGCGCCCTAGTGACCCTGCCTGCCCCACCGCTGCGCGATGCAATTGTGTACGTTCCGCCCGCCTACTGGCATGGCGAGCACCTACCGGTCCTCGTGCTGCTCGCGGGAAGCCCCGGCAGCCCAATCCGGTGGTTTGACGAAGGCGGGGCGCAACAGACGCTCGACGACTACCAAGTTGCACACGACGGCGTAGCCCCCATTGTCGTCAGCGCGGACGGCACAGGAACAACCACGGGGAATCCCGGGTGCGTGGACGGCCCGGATCTGCAAATCCAAACCTACCTGGCCCAGCAAATTCCACAGCTGGTCAAGGACAATTTCCGTGTGAAGGAAGACCAACGCACGTGGGCAATCGGTGGGTTAAGCTACGGCGGCACGTGCGCACTCCAAGTGATTACCAACGATCCCACGGCCTACGGGACGTTCCTCGACTATTCGGGTGAGGCGGAACCGAACCTAGGCGGGCACCAACGGACCGTCGACGTGCTGTTCGGCGGCGACGAGGCCGCGTTCCAATCCGTGAACCCGGAAACGCTCCTTCAGGAGGCAATCGGGACTGTGACCTACAAGGGAATCGCTGGCAGGTTTGCCGCCGGCAAGCGTGACCAAGAGGCTATGGCAGCGCTTCCGCACCAAAACGAGCTCGCGAAGAAAGCCGGAATGAGCACCACATTTCGCTCGCTGCCAGGTGGGCACAGCTTCGAAGTGTGGCGAGTGGCGTTGCGCCAAGACATTGACTTCGTTGCTCAACGCGGAGGAATTCAATGAAACACTTGATCAGCACCTGTTTGAGGAAAGTTCCAGTCACGCTCGGCCTCTTGAGTATTGCGTGGGCCACGTATTTAGCCTGCGTATTGTCGGGTGCGGCCCCGCGGGAGGCTTTCGGATTGCGCCTTCCCGTTGATCCCGACCTTTGGCACTGGGCCACCGCAGGGCTGACCGCAGGTAACCTCGTCGGGCTCATCCTGGCCACTGTCGCAGCGCTGCTATTCGCAGTTCCAGCCGAGGTGCGACTTGGCTCTGCTCGCTTCGCGGTTGTGGCGACGGCTTCCGAGTTTGTAGCGCTTCCTTTCGGCTTCATTATCGGTAGTGCCATCGAGCGAGCAGGCTTTAACCTGTGGGGCCCAGACCTTGCCAACGAGACCTTTGTGTCTCCGGTCGCGTGGATCTTCGGGCCCGCCGCATTCGCCACTGCCTTCATGGGCGTGCTGTGGCGACGTCGCCTCCGCCTCGTGTTGCTTGCGATGATGACGACCCTTGTGCTCTACGACGGCTCACTCTCAGGCGTCGTTGCACTTGTCGCCATTGTCGCAGGGACCGTCGCTGGCGTCCTTGTCACGGACACAGGTACGCCACGCAGAATGTCGCTGCGGGAAGCACGGGTCCTGGTGGCTGCCCTGTTTCTTAGTGTTGCAATCGGACCAGTTATCACGGCGATCAACCCCGCTGCACAGGGGCCTTTCGCAGGAGTGAGCAAGCTGATGTGGGAGCCGACAGTCGCAGGGCATTTAGTAGCCCAGCGGTGCGCTGACGCTACATCCGTCGCCTGCGCGGAAGCGATGGCGGTAAACAGTCAACATGGCCTCGGTCCCTTGCTGATGAATGCCTTGCCTATCGTTTTGTCAGCCATCCTTGCGCTGGGGCTCGTGCATGGCAGGAAACTGGCATGGTGGGCAGCCGTCCTCGTCAGCGTTGGATCCATTGCGGTGATCTGCTGGCAAACAATCGGTGGGGGAGCAGACGGCTCTACCGCTGTGAACACAATACTGGTAGTTCTCCCGTGGCTGGTCACCATTGCAGTCCTCATTGCCACTCGCCGCCGGTTCACGGTTCCGTCCAACTGGTACCGTGGCGCGGCGATCATAGGAGGGACGTGGTTAGCAACCGCAGCACTGTGGACCTGCGGAGCCTGGGTTGTGCGAGACGGCTTCCTCGGAGGAGCATCGATAAGCGCGCTGCTTGCTGAGCTGCCGAACAGGTACCTCCCACCCGTGGTAGCTGTGCTGGCTCCAACGCATGCGTTCCCCATCAGCTCCGTGGCGTGGATCTTCTACGAATGGGTGGGAATCATATTCTGGATTACCGCGTTGATTGCACTGTTTGAGGTGCTGTCCGCGCCGCCGTCCGAAGCGCACGCGCAGGACCGCCAGCGAGCCCGGGAGATTCTGGTCCATGGGTCCGGTGACCACCTCGCGTGGATGGGGCTGTGGGAAAGAAACCGCTACTTTTTCTGCGGGACGGACTCCGGCGACGGAGAAGGCGTCGTCGCGTACCGCGTCTCCTACAACGTCGCTGTCACGGTCGGAAGTCCCGTGCACCGAGGCACGATGACAGAAGAAGCCGTTGCCAGTGCGTTTGAAGAGTTCGCCGCACGTCAAGGCTGGAGAATCGCGTGGTACTCAGTGCCCGGCACCTTTGCTCGTCCCGACTTCCGACGCATCCACGTCGCCGAAGAATCCATGTTGCTGACGGACAACATCGAGTTCAAAGGCAAGAAATTCCAGAACATCCGAACCGCGCGCAACCGTGCGGCGAAAGAAGGCGTGCGCGCCGTGTGGACGAGCTGGGCCGAAAGCCCAGTGGAAATGCGTGAGCGCATCGTCGCGCTCTCAGAACAATGGGTCGCAGATAAAGCACTTCCAGAAATGGGCTTCACCTTGGGAGGGCTCGACGAGCTCCGCGACCCGGACACCAAACTCCTCCTCGCAGTGGGCGACGACGGCAGCCTGCACGCAGTGACGAGCTGGCTGCCCGTCTACGAAGGCGGCGCCCTCGTCGGCTACACCCTTGACTTCATGCGCCGCGACGCGAACGGGTTCCGGCCAGCCATCGAATTCCTTCTCGCGGAAAGCGCCCGCATCGCTGCCGAGCAAGGACTTGGATGGGTCTCCCTCTCCGGAGCGCCGCTGGCTCGAACGGATGCGCCGGAATCACTCGTAGAAATCATCCTGGATAAGGCCGGTGCGACGATCGAGCCACTCTACGGCTTCCGCTCACTCGCTGCCTCGAAGCACAAATTCCACCCGACGCACCAAGGCTGGTACCTGCTGTACGAAGACGAAATGTCACTCGCTAATATCTCGCTAGCAGTCATTCACTGTTACCTGCCGGACATGAAGAAGTCGGACATGATGACCGTGGTCAAGGAGTTCCTGGGCCGGCCAAATCTTGCGCAAAGAGGGTAGATAAGTTAGTGCATTCGCGTTCTTTGCAGAAATGCGAAACCCCCGCAGCCTATTTGCGCAGGCCGCGGGGGTGTTTTGCGCCCCAGAGAGGATTCGAACCTCCGACACCGGCTTTAGGAGAGCCGTGCTCTATCCCCTGAGCTACTGGGGCAACTCGACTAACAGTACCGCAGGACAGAAGTGATGCCAAAGTCGCGGGCGCCCGCGACGGCATCGCTATTTGCCCGGGTGCTAGGCCTCTTCGCCGGTCAGTTCGCGCAGCTTCGCGCGAACAGCGGACGCGGCAGGGTTGGTCGCGTGCGTGCCGTCAGAATAGAGGACGGTGGGGACGACGCGGTTGCCGTCGTTGACGGACTCGACCCACGCGGCGGCGTCCTCGGCGCCTTCGGCTTCGACGTCAACGACGTCGTAAGGGGTTTCGGTACGGTCGAGGCGCTCGCGAAGCTTCTTGCAGAACGGGCACCAATCGGTTGCGAAGATGGTGACGTGGGAAGAGGTTTCGGGAGTGGTCATGATTTTGGGCCTAACCTTTCGAGGCGTTGGTACTTGAAACGGGTGCCATTGGCGGAGGTATGCCACGGTCCATCAGAAACGATAGCGAAGTCATCGGTGACGCGGGGCGCGCGGACGGCGGACGCTCCGAGCTTGTCTGCGACGTGGACATCGACGATCGTGCGTTCAATGACGTCTACTTCGTCGATGGTTGCTTCGTAAATCTGGCCACCGCCGATGATCCAGGCGGACGTCTTCAAATCTGGGATGTCGCGGGACACGAAGGCGCCGTCGGACCACTCGCCGGGCTCGCGCGAGGACAACACATGGTTTGTTCTGCCCGGCAGCGGCTTGATGGGGAGGTGGTCCCAAGTCTTGCGCCCCATGATGATCGGGTGGCCCAGCGTGATCTCCTTGAAGTGGCGCAGGTCCTCAGGCAGGTGCCAGGGCATGCCCACGCCGTCGCCGATGATGCCGTCGATGCTTTCGGCCCAGATCGCGCCCAGCATTAGACGGACACCTGCGCTTTGATCGTCGGGTGCGGGTCGTAGCCGACGACTTCGATGTCGGAGAAGTCGTAGTCAAACAGCGACTCTGCCTTCCGCAGCTTGAGCTGCGGGTAGGGGCGAGGCTCACGGGAGAGCTGCTCGCGCACCTGGTCGAAGTGGTTGTTGTAAATGTGGCAGTCGCCGCCGGTCCAGATGAGTTCGCCGACCTCGAGACCTGCCTGCTGTGCAAACATGTGCGCGAGCAGGGCATAGGAGGCGATGTTAAACGGCACGCCCAGGAACATGTCGGCGGAGCGCTGGTACACCTGCAGGCTCAGCTTGCCGTCAGCTACATACAGCTGGAACAGCAGGTGACACGGCAGCAGCGCCATGTGCTCGAGCTCGGAGACGTTCCACGCGGACACCAGGTTGCGGCGCGAATCTGGGTCCTCCCTCAACAGCTCGAGCGCGCGCGAAATCTGGTCCACGTGCTGCCCATCGGGGGTAGGCCAGGAACGCCACTGCACACCGTAGACCGGGCCGAGCTCGCCATTTTCGTCGGCCCACTCGTTCCAGATGCGCACGCCGTGTTCCTGCAGCCAGGTCACGTTGGAGTCGCCGCGGAGGAACCACAGCAGCTCGCCCACGACGCCCTTGAAGTACACCTTCTTGGTGGTCAGCAGGGGGAAGGACTCGGAAAGGTCGTAGCGCAGCTGGCGGCCGAAGACGCTTCGCGTGCCGGTGCCGGTGCGGTCGCCCTTATCGGTGCCGTTTTCCAGGACGTCGCGCAGGAGGTCTTCGTACGGAGTCACCAGGCTCACTTCGCGACGACCCCTTCGAAGGAGCCGTGCTCGTCGTAGTACTTCGCGCAGGCTTCCAGGATGTCGTCGGCAAGCTCCGGACGGCAGATGAGCAGATCCGGGATGTAGGTGTCCTTGTTGTTGTACTTCAGCGGCGAGCCGTCGAGGCGCGAGCAGTGCAGGCCCGCAGCCATGGACACACCAACTGGTGCTGCCTGGTCCCACTCGTACTGGCCACCGGCGTGTACGTAGGCGTCAAAATCGCCGAGCAGGACATGCATTGCCTTCGCGCCAGCGGAACCGACGGGGTTGGTCTCGAAGCCGAGGGCATCAGCAACGAACGGGGCGATCGCCGGCGGGCGGTTGCGCGACATTGCGATCTTCTTCGCGAACGGCCCCGAGACGTGGCGTACGTCGGAAGATTTGAATACGACGCCAAGGTCCGGCAGACCTACCGCCGCGTGGGTCGGGACGCCGTCTTCGACGAGCGCGATGTGCACGGCCCAGTCCTGGCGGCCGGTTGCGAACTCCTTCGTGCCGTCGAGCGGGTCAACAATCCAGACGCGGTTGTTGCTGAGACGGGAGTGGTCGTCGGCTGCCTCTTCGGACAGAAATGCATCGCCCGGGCGGTGCTGCTCAAGCACGCGCGCGATCCAGTTCTGTGCCAGGTCGTCGCCGGCTTCTCCAAGTTCACGTCCGCGGAGAAGGCCAACACCGCGAATACCCTTGAGGATCTCGCCGGTGCCTTGCGCGATTAAGTTTGTCAGCCGAGAGTCTGAATACTGAGCAGTCATGGCTTCGACTTTAGCGCGAAACCAGCCAAAGGAACCATTTCTTTTCGCCTGCCTGCACTATCTGTATTCTGGCGGGCATGGCCAAAGGAATCCTCGAACGCTTCAAACCGCAGGTGGCGACCTGGTTTGAAGAAGTATTCGAGGCGCCAACGCCAGTGCAGGAGCAGGCGTGGGCCACGATTTCCGACGGCGGCAACGCCCTGGTGGTAGCGCCTACCGGTTCTGGTAAGACGTTAGCGGCCTTTTTGTGGTCGTTGAATTCGCTCGTGGAGCGCGACGGGCAACAGGCCCTGCCAATCGATGGGGCGAACGCCAGCAGCCACGGCGGGGTGCGCACCTTATATATCTCGCCGCTGAAGGCCCTTGGTGTGGACGTCGAAAATAATTTGCGGGCCCCGCTCGGCGGGATTGGGCGCGTGGCGCAGCGCATGGGGCTGGACATACCGGATGTGTCGGTGGCGGTGCGCTCGGGCGACACCCCGCAAGCGGAGCGGTCCCGCCAGGTGCGCAAGCCGCCGGACATCCTGATCACCACGCCTGAGTCGCTGTATTTGATGCTGACGTCGAAGGCCGCGGGCATCCTGCGGACCGTGGACACCGTAATCGTGGACGAGATTCACGCGCTCGCGGGCACGAAGCGCGGCGTGCACCTGGCGCTGTCGCTGGAGCGGCTCGGCCGCCTCGCGGGGGACTTTCAGCGCATCGGGTTGTCTGCGACGGTGCGCCCGCTGGAGGCCGTGGCGGACTTCCTCGGGCCTCGCACGACGATCATCCAGCCGCCGGGGGAGAAGCGCTGGGACCTCGCGGTGCGGGTGCCGGTGGCCGATATGAGTGACCTGCCGGTGCCGGAGGAGGCGTCGACAATTGGGGACGCCATCGTCGACGACGCGCTGGACCTCGACGGGGAGACCGCGGCGCTGATGCCACCGGCGCCGAAGTCGATTTGGCCGCACATCGCGGAATCGGTGTACCGGGAGGTCATGGCGCACCGCTCGACGATCGTCTTCGTGAACTCGCGGCGCACGGCGGAGCGGCTCACCAGCCAGCTCAACGAGCTGTGGGCGAAAGAGCACGACCCCGAAGCGCTTAGCCCCGCTACTCGACGCCCCCCTGCACAGCTGGGCAAAGGGGTCGACCTCGCGGGGGAGGCAGCGCCCGTGATCGTGCGGGCGCACCACGGTAGCGTGTCCAAAGACGAGCGGGCCACGACGGAAACGATGCTGAAAGAGGGCACGCTCAAAGCGGTCGTGTCGACGTCCTCGCTGGAACTCGGCATCGATATGGGTGCGGTGGAGCTGGTGATCCAGGTGGAGTCGCCGCCGTCGGTCGCCTCCGGGCTGCAGCGCGTCGGGCGCGCCGGGCACACGGTGGGCGCGATCTCGCACGGCTCGTTCTATCCGAAGCACCGCTCCGACCTGGTGCAAACGGCCGTGACCGTGCCGCGGATGCGCGACGGGCTCATCGAGGAGCTGCGCACGCCACGCTCCCCGCTGGACGTGCTGGCCCAGCAGACGGTGGCTGCAGTGGCGGTCGAGGACCTCGAGCTCGATGACTGGTACGAGACCGTCACCCGCGCCTGGCCCTACCGGTCACTCGACCGGGATGTCTTTAACGCCGTCATCGACCTGGTCACCGGCGTGTACCCCTCGACGGACTTCGCGGAACTGAAACCGCGCGCCTGGCTCGACGGCACCGTCCTCAAGGCGTTGCAGGGCGCGCAGCGCGTCGCGGTCACCAACGCCGGCACCATCCCGGACCGCGGGATGTTCGGCGTCTTCCTCGTCGGCTCCGAAGCAGAGGGCGGGGCGCCGCGCCGCGTCGGCGAGCTCGACGAGGAAATGGTCTACGAGTCCCGCGTCGGCGACGTGTTCACGCTCGGAGCGACGAGCTGGCGGATTGAAAACATCACGCGCGACCAAGTGCAGGTCTCGCCCGCGCCGGGGCATACCGGCAGGCTGCCGTTCTGGTCGGGAGAGGGCGTCGGGCGCCCGTACGAACTCGGCAAGGCGCTCGGCGCGTTCAGGAGGGAGGTGCGCGGCGGAGCGGGCGTCGATAATTCGCTCGATGCGTACGCGCGCGACAATCTGCGGGCCTACCTTGAGGAGCAAGAGGAGGCCACCGGCGTGCTGCCAGACGAGACGACGCTGGTGCTCGAGCGCTTCACCGACGAGCTCGGGGACTGGCGCGTGGTGCTGCACACGCCGTTCGGCAAGGGTGTGAACGCCGCGTGGGCGCTGGCCGCCGGGTGGCGGATCGCGCAGGAGACCGGGATGGACGCCCAGGCCGTGGCCGGCGACGACGGCATCGTTCTGCGCCTGCCCCAAGGCGACCACGAACCCTCCGGGGCCCTGTTCCAATTCGACGCCGACGAGATCACCGACATCGTCACCGAGCAGGTGGGAAACTCCGCTCTGTTCGCTTCCCGGTTCCGCGAGTGCGCCGCCCGCGCCCTCTTGCTGCCGCGCCGCAACCCCGGCAAGCGCGCGCCCCTGTGGCAGCAGCGCCAGCGCGCCGAGCAGTTGTTGGATGTGGCCCGGAATTACCCGTCGTTTCCGATCATCCTGGAAACGGTGCGCGAGTGTCTCCAGGACGTCTACGACCTGCCAGCGCTGCAAGAAGTCATCCGTGACCTGCAGACGCGCCGGGTGCGCATCGCGGAGGTGACCACGCAGCAGCCGAGCCCGTTCGCCTCATCGCTGCTGTTCAACTACACCGGCGCGTTCATGTACGAAGGCGACACCCCGCTCGCGGAGAAGCGGGCGGCGGCGCTCGCGCTGGACCCGTCACTGCTAGCCAAACTGTTGGGCACCGTGGAGCTGCGCGAGCTGCTGGACCCGGAGGTGATCGCCGAGGTGGACGCGTCGCTGCGCCGGGTCGGCCGCGCCGAGACACCGGAGCAGTTCGCCGACACCCTGCGCCTGACCGGCCCGGTGCCTGTGGACGAGCTCGCGGTGTACACCTCGGTGCCGCTCGCGGGAGTGGAGGCGTCGCTCGGGCCACGCGTGATGCGGGTGCGCATCGGCGGCAGGGAACACGTTGCGCAGGCGCTCGACGCACCGCTGCTGCGCGACGGCCTTGGCGTGCCGGTTCCGCCCGGGGTGGCAGCGCAGGTGGCCACCATCCCCGATGCGCTCGCCCAGCTCGTGCGTCGCTGGGTGCGCACCCGCGGCCCTTTCACGCTGCGCGCGCTTGCCGACGCCTTCGGGCTCGCGCTCGGCGCTGCCTACGCGGTGCTCCAACCGCTTGTCGACGCCAACTCCGTCATCGAGGGGCGCTTCCGCCAAGGCGTTGACGACCAGGAGTACGTCGCGCACGAGGTCCTGCGCGTGATCCGCTCCCGCTCCTTGGCGGTCGCGCGGGCGCAGGCCCGGCCGGTGTCTTCGTCGGCGTACGGGCGTTTCCTGCCAGCGTGGAGTAACGTCGCCGCGGCGGGAACGGTGCCTCCCTTACGCGGCGCCGACGGGGTGTACTCCGTCATCGAGCAGCTCGCGGGCGTGCGGCTGCCGGCCTCTGCGTGGGAGTCCCACATCTTGCCGTCGCGAGTGGGGGACTACTCGCCGATCATGTTGGATGAGCTGACTGCCTCCGGCGAGGTCATCATTGTGGGCGCTGGGTCGGCGGGGGCGAACGATCCGTGGATCATGCTGCTGCCGAGTGACTACGCCGCGCAGCTCTTGCCGCAAGTCGACCCGCCGTTGCTCTCGCTCACGCAGCAGCACATCATGGACACGCTCGCAGCAGGTGGAGGCTACCTGTTCAGCGACCTGCTCACGCCAGCGACGACTGCCGAAGAGCTACGCGAATCCATGTGGGACCTTGTCGAGGCCGGCCACGTTTCACCGGATTCCTTCGCGCCGCTGCGCGCACGCCTTGCCGGTGGTAAGGCCGCGCACCGCGCGAAGCGGCGACCGTCCCGCTCCCGCATCCGCTCCGGCAGGACCTCGTTTACGCAAACCGCCCCGCCAGACATGGTGGGACGCTGGGCCGCCACCCCGCAGCCCGACACCGACCCGACCCGGCGCTCGCTCGCGCTTGGGGAGGCATGGCTGGACCGCTACGGGGTGGTGACCAAGGGCGCCGTCGTCGCAGAGAATGTCATCGGCGGCTTCGCGTTGGCGTACAAGGTGCTCTCCGGGTTCGAGGACTCCGGCAAGGCGCTGCGCGGCTACCTCATCGAGGGGCTTGGCGCAGCGCAGTTCTCCACCCCTGCGACGATTGATCGGCTGCGTGGCCAGCAGGACAGCGACGACGTCGCCGGTTGGCCATCGGGTGCGCGTGAGCCAAAGGTGTACGTGCTCGCCGCCACCGACCCGGCCAACCCCTACGGGGCCGCGCTGCCGTGGCCCGTGACCGGCCCGACCAGATCGGCAGGCGCGATGGTGGTGCTCGTGGACGGGCTGTTGGCGGCCCACATCACCCGTGGCGGCAAGAAGCTCACCACCTTCTTCGAGACCTTCCCGGAAGGCATCGAAGATCCGCTACCACTTGTCATCGACGCACTATCGGATGCCGTCGCCGCCGTGAGGATGCGCCCGCTCAACGTCGAAACCGTCAACGGCGAGCCCGCGTTCCGGCTCCGCGATCTTGGCGTGGCGGTGACGCACAAGGGCGTAAGAATCGGAGGCAAGCAGGCCGCGCCCCCGAAGCGGCGCGGGCGCAGCATGACGGAGGCCCTAGGGGATCTGGACGGGCTCTCCTTCGACGATTAGTGTTTCGGCTGGGTTTAGGGTCGCAGTATCACGCGAGGCACCGGCCGGTGAGTAGTCCCCGGTGGCCCTGCCCGCATCGCCCGTTTGTTCCGGATCCGATTCACCGCCGAGTGCATGGCGGGGTCCGAGGTGTTGGTGTGGCGGGTGCCGTCGGCCTTGACCAACAACGCGGTGCCGGTGGTGGAGTCGTAGTCCATGTAGCCCTTGTTGAAGGAGCCGTCCCGGTGGTCGTTGTTGCACCGGTGGTGGGTGGGGCACAGGCCGGTGAGGTTGGTGATGTCGGTTCCGCCGTGGCGCAGCCAGGAAATGATGTGGTGGGCTTCGCACTCGCTCATTGCGGTGGTGCAGCCGGCCCAGGAGCACACGCCCTGGATAGCAAACATGGCGATGCGTTGCCCAACAGAGGCGAGCCGCTTGGACCTGCCCAGATGCAGCGGCACGCCGGTGATTCCGTCGACGGTGAGCAGGAAGTCAGACGTGCCATCCATGCCGAGGCGCACGAGTTCGAAGGCGTCCAGCTCCACGCCGACGTTGGTTTGGAACAGTGTGGTGGCGTCGGCGTCGGCGAGGTCGTCGAGCGTTACTGAGACCACCACGGAGGCGGCGCCACCGTTGGTGGTCTGCTCGCCGTGCTCGTATTGGCGCATGATGGCCATGAACTGGTCGTAGCGGCGCTGGCCACGGGTGCGGGGGTCGCGGTCCTGCTGGTGTTCGGGCGGGATGTTGGAGTTTGGCGCAAGCCCCTTGTCGGTCAGCGCTTTGTAGAGGGCGTAGTCGCCTGCGGTCATGTCCAGGCGCACGTGGTAGGTGCCGTCGGAGTTTTCCCTGCCCAGGGTGGCCTCGCGCTTCTCAAAGCCCGCGTTGGGGTTCTTCTTCGCGTGTGGCCGGTTCGCCTTATCCACGAGGCGCTTGACCGTGAGGCGCAGGTCCTGCTCGTCTCGGGTCTTCGCTTCCTCCATGGCGTGGGCGTAAATGCTCATGTGCTCGCCCTCGGCGGCCTTGAGCAGCCTGTCGGTCTCGCGCCGGATGATGTCCTGCTTGGCCGCGGGAACCGCGTCGGCGTGGCGGCGAGCTTGGACCTGGTCTTTGCGACGGCGCTCCGCCTCCTCCACATCGAGCAGGCCACCACGGTCCGGCTCCGTCACCGGAGCGAACATCGCTTTGGCGCGCGCGAGCCGGTTATATGCCTCACCCTTGGAGATGCCCAACTTCTCCATGAGGTAGGTATCCGGGTAGTTGGCGCCGACGAGTTTGCCGGCGTCGGCGATAGCGCAGACCTGCGCGAAGGCGGCATCGATGTAGGCCTTCTTGTCCATCGCGTGTTCGAGGCGTGCGATGTCTTCGGCGATGGCGGAAAGGCGGAGGGAGGAGGGGTCGTCGAAAAGCGTGCGCAGCTGATCCAGGCCGTTAATGACCTGGTCAACGAGCTTGGTCACGTCGTTCATGTCCCCTCCTTCAAGTAGCTAAGGGCGACTATACAGACGTGTCAGACATGAAAAAATGAGATTCGAACAAAGATTCTAAAGCAGTTGCTTGACCAGGTGTGCTGCCGCGGCCAGGCCGATGCGCGGGTTCGCCACGCGCACGTCTTTCACGGCGCGAACAAACTCGGCTTCGGGGTCGGTGCCGGTCTCTGCCAGCACACCCCGCGCCCACTCGGTGGCGGCATCCATGTCGGGGAAGAAGCCGATAAGCGACTCTTCCGGCGTGGGGCCGTAGTTGAAAAGGTTTTGTAAGAAGCGGAACATGGATACCACTATGCCTGAAGGGGATTCCGTCTATCAGCTGTCGAAGCGCCTGCAGTGGATGCAACACCGTGAAGTCACTGCCACGAGCATCCGCGTGCCGCGTTTCGCCACCGTCGATTTCACCGGCATGACCTGCGAGCGCGTCTGGCCCTACGGCAAGCACCTCTTCATGGAGTTTTCCCGCGAAGGCCACGAATCACAAGTGCTACACACGCACCTCAAGATGGAAGGCACATGGGCGATCCATCGTGCGGGCACCCGCTGGCGCAAGCCTGGCCACACCGCCCGGGTGGTGCTGCGCCTCGCGGACGCGCCGAAGCCTGATATCGAGCTCGTCGGGCATTCGTTAGGCCTCGTTGAGGTGTTCCCCGCGCGCGACTACCCGCAGCGGATGGGCTACCTGGGCCCGGACATGCTGGCACGCGACTTCGACCAGGAAGAGGTCGTGCGTAGGATCAGCGAGCACCCGCACCTCGAGATGGGGCGCGCGCTGCTCAATCAGCGTTTCGTCGCGGGCATCGGCAATGAGTACCGCGCAGAAATTCACTTCATCGCTGGTACGCACCCGTCGCGCACGGTGGGTGAAGTGGACGTCGAAAAGCATGTGGCGATCGCGCGGCGCCTCATGTGGGCAAACAAAGACTCCCCGGTGCGAGTGACCACAGGGATCAAACGCGCCGGGGAGACCAGCTACGTATTTGGAAGGAACAACAAGCCGTGTCGGCGGTGCGGCACGCTCATCGAGAAGGGGTTTCTCGGGGGAGCGGGAGACTTAGAGCGAGTTATTTGGTGGTGCCCTCAGTGCCAGCCGCCTTCTCCTTCATGGAGCGGCGAATGAAGTACGCCAGGAAGCCGAGCATGATCAGGATCAGCAGGACGTAGACCACGGTCGAGTACGTATCCACGTAATGGGAGACCGTCTCCCAGCTTTCGCCGAGGTACATGCCGAGCGTGATCAGGATTGCGTTCCAGATTGCGGAGCCGAGCCCGGTCCACAGGGCGAACATCGCGAGGTTCATGCGGTCCAGGCCTGCAGGAATCGAGATGAGGGAGCGCACCCCCGGAATCAGGCGGCCGAAGAAGACCGAGGATCGGCCGTGCTTATCAAACCACTCGAGGGACTTATCGACGTCCGAAGCCTTCACCAACCACATCCAGTCAGCGATCGCGCGCAGGCGCTCGGCGCCCAGCCAGGCACCGAGGCCGTAAAGGAAAAACGCGCCCGCGACGGACCCCATCACCGACCAGATGAACACCGCCGGGTAACTCAGCGAGCCCTGCGCGACCGTGAAGCCGGCCAGCGGCAGCACTACCTCGGAGGGGATCGGTGGGAAGACGTTCTCCAGGAAAATTGCTATCCCGACGCCGGGGGCGCCGAGAAGCTCCATCAGGTTGACAATCCAGTCGATGATGGCTTGCACGTTCACTCCTTAGTTGTAGGTAAAACAACTGCCTATCTTGCCCTACTAAGGAGTGATGCACCAAGCGCTAGCGACGGTTTTCGCGGTACCAGCCAATCAGTGCGTCGGTGGAGGCATCGCCGGTTGCTGGAGTTTCTTCGCCCGCGACTGCCTTGGCCAGGTCGTTTGCCTGCTGCTTGCCGAGCTCGACGCCCCACTGGTCAAACGAGTTGATGTCCCAAATCACACCCTCGGTGAACACGATGTGCTCGTAGAGCGCGATGAGTGCGCCGAGCGTGAACGGGGTCAGCTCCTCGGCCAGGATGGTCGTCGTTGGACGGTTGCCTGGCATGACCTTGTGCGGGGCCAGCGTGGCGTCGACACCCTCGGCCTCGATGGCGGCCTGGTCCTTGCCGAACGCGAGCACCTTCGTCTGTGCGAAGAAGTTGCCCATCAGCAGGTCATGCATGGAGCCTTCGCCGGTCATGGTCGGGAAGTCTTCCTTCGGGGTGGCGAAGCCGATGAAGTCCGCCGGCACGAGCGAGGTGCCCTGGTGCAGCAGCTGGAAGAATGCGTGCTGGCCGTTCGTGCCTGGCTCGCCCCAGAAAATCTCGCCGGTGTTGTAGGTCACTGCGGTGCCGTCGTGGCGCACGGACTTGCCGTTGGACTCCATGGTCAGCTGCTGCAGGTAGGCAGGGAAGCGAGAAAGGTCCTCGGAGTACGGCAGGACGGCGTGCGTCTCGGCGTTGTAGAAGTTGCGGTACCAGACGTTGAGCAGGCCCATCAGCACCGGCACGTTCTGGGAGAACTCGGTGGTGCGGAAGTGCTCATCCATGGCGTGGAAGCCCTCGAGCATGCGCATGAAGTCCATCGGTCCGATGACGGCCATCAGGCTCAGGCCAATCGCGGAGTCCATGGAGTAGCGGCCACCGACCCAGTTCCAGAACGGGAACATGTTCGCGGTATCGATGCCGAACTCGGCGACCTTTTCCGCGTTCGTGGACACTGCGACGAAGTGCTTCGCCACAGCGGAGGCGTCGCCGTTGAACTGTTCGATGAGCCAGCGCTTCGCCACGTGTGCGTTGGTCAGGGTCTCCTGGGTGGTGAACGTCTTCGATGCGATGACGAACAGCGTCTCTTCCGGGTTGCAACGGTCGAGGACTGCGGCGATGTCCGCTGGGTCGACGTTGGAGACGAACTCTGCGGTAATGCCCGCGGTTGCGTAGGCGCGCAGCGCCTTGGTTGCCATCGCAGGGCCCAGGTCCGAACCACCAATACCAATGTTGACGATCTTCTTAATGGTGTGTCCGGTGTGGCCCAGCCATTCGCCGGAACGCAGCGCCGATGCGAAGTCACGCATCCGGCCCAGCACCTCATGCACGTCCGCCGCTACGTCTTGGCCGTCGACCTCAAGGTTGGCCTCTACCGGAAGGCGCAGTGCCGTGTGCAGCACCGCGCGGTCCTCGGTGTCGTTGATGTGCTCGCCCGCGAACATCGCGTCGATCTTGGTGCGAAGCTGTGCGGTATCTGCGAGGGAGACGAGCGCATCGACGACGTCGGCGTCGATAAGCTGCTTGGAAAGGTCAACGTGCAGCCCTGCTGCGTCGAAGGTGAGCTTCTTCGCGCGGTCTGCGTCGCGGTCGAAGAGCTCGCGCAGGGTCGTATCAGCCTTGGAGGCGTGGAGCTTCTCCAAGTTAGACCAGGCTGGCGTGGCGGTGATATCGGACATAGTTCCTCCTTGAAACGGATGGTTGTCTGCCTTGATATGGTACTACGAAAGTTGGGGAGTGCGTTGTTGGGGCTAGCCCAGCTTTCCGCGTCCCAGGCGCAGCAAGATATTTGCCAGCGCCGGGCCTTCCTCCCCAAGCTCATCGCGGAATTGGTTAATGATCGCGACCTCGCGGGTGTGCACAAGCTTCGTGCCGCCCGACCCCATCCGCGTCTTGCCGATCGCCTTCGACACCTTGGTGCGACGCTTAATCGCGTCCAAAATCACACGGTCGAGGCGGTCAATCTCTTTGCGGTACTGCTGGATCTCCGCATCGGAGAGCGGATCGTCCGTCCCGGACGGCATGCGGATTTCGAAGTCACTCATGGTTGCTCATTATGCCACTGCTCCAGCGGTTGTGTCCGGGGTGTGAGTTAGGGTGTGTGACATGAATGATCTGACGCTAGGACTCAACCCCCAACAGGAAGCCGCCGTGCGCCACAGCGGCTCGCCTCTTCTAATTGTCGCGGGCGCTGGGTCCGGCAAAACCGCAGTGCTGACCAGGCGCATCGCTTTCTTGTTACAGGAGCGCGGTGTCGCACCCTGGCAGGTCCTGGCGATCACATTTACCAACAAGGCCGCCGCGGAGATGAAAGAGCGCGTCGAGGCGCTGATCGGGCCGCAGACCGAGCGGATGTGGGTGGCAACCTTTCACTCGATTTGTGTGCGGATCCTCCGCCAGCAGGCCCAGCTCGTTCCTGGGCTGAACACGAACTTCAGTATCTATGATGCCGACGATTCCCGCCGGCTGCTCTCGATGATTGCTAAAGAGAACAATCTCGACCTGAAGAAGTTTTCACCCCGGGTGCTCGCGAACGCGATCTCGAACCTCAAGAACGAGCTCATCGACGAGCAGCAGGCGGCCGATGACGCGCAGCGCACCCACAACCCATTCGACTCCACTGTTGCCAAGGTGTTTGCTGAGTACCAGCGCCGCCTGCGCTCGGCAAACGCTGTCGACTTCGACGACCTCATCGGGGAGGTCGTGCGGATTTTTAAGGAGCACCCGCAGGTTGCGGATTATTATCGACGCCGCTTCCGCCACGTACTCGTGGACGAGTACCAGGACACGAACCATGCGCAGTACGAACTCATCCACACCCTGGTGGGCAAGGGGCCTGAGGCTTCTGAGCTTGCCGTAGTTGGCGACTCCGACCAGTCGATTTACGCGTTCCGTGGCGCGACGATCCGCAACATCGAGGAGTTTGAGCGCGACTACCCCGACGCAACCACCATCGTGCTGGAGCAGAACTACCGCTCGACGCAAACCATCTTGGACGCTGCCAACGCGGTGATTTCCCAGAACACCGGGCGGCGCCCGAAGAAGCTGTGGACGGACCACGGCACTGGCGACCAGATCGTCGGCTACGTCGCGGACAACGAGCACGACGAGGCCCGGTTTATCGCTGGCGAGATCGACCGGCTCACAGACAGTGGAGTGCCCTACTCCGACATCGCGATCATGTACCGCACCAACAACGCTTCGCGTGCGTTGGAAGACATCTTCATTCGCACCGGGATCCCGTACAAGGTGGTAGGCGGCACGCGCTTCTATGAGCGCAAAGAGGTTCGCGATATCGTGGCCTACCTCAAGGCGCTAGAAAACCCGGACGATACGGTCAGCCTGCGCAGGATTATTAACGAGCCAAAGCGTGCCATCGGGGACAAGGCGCAGTCCACGGTGGCGCTGTACGCGCAGACCTACTCGGTGAGCTTCGGCCAAGCGTTGCGGGTGGCGGCCGACGGCGGCATTGACGCACTGGGTACGCGCGCGAAGAATGCCATCAATGGTTTTGTCACCATGATGGATGAATTGCGCGAGGAAATGGCAGCGGACCAGCGAGAAGAGGCTGGCAACAGTGACCTCGGGGAGCTGGTCTCCACGATTCTGGACGTCACCGGGTACAAAGCGCAGTTGGAGCAGTCGAACGACCCACAGGACGCGACGCGCTTGGACAACCTGAATGAGTTGGTGTCCGTCGCGCGCGAGTATTCCTCGGAGTCTGCACTGCAGCTGGCATACCTGAGCGACGAGGAAATTTCGGAGATCTTCGACGAGGGCGAACCGCTGCCAGGAACCCTGCAAGCCTTCCTGGAGAAGGTGGCGCTCGTCGCTGACGCCGATCAGCTTCCTGAGAACGATCAGGGCGTAGTCACGTTGATGACGCTGCACACCGCAAAGGGTCTTGAGTTCCCTGTCGTGTTTGTGACTGGGTGGGAAGACGGGCAGTTCCCGCACCTGCGCGCCTTGGGGGATCCGGCGGAGCTCGCCGAAGAGCGTCGCCTGGCGTATGTCGGCATCACCCGTGCGCGCAAGCGCCTTTACCTGACGCGCGCGATGGTGCGGTCCTCATGGGGGAGCCCGGTGACAAACCCGGCGAGCCGGTTCCTTGGGGAGATTCCGCAGGAACTCATCGATTGGAAGCGTGAGGAGCCCACGTATTCTTCGGGCTCTTCGCATTCACCGTGGTCAACTGGTGGCCGGAGCCGCAGCAACGGGTTTGGGCGGTCGCAGTCGCGCGGCGGTAGCAGCAGGACCAAGGTGAACAAGGACCTGCAGCTGGCGGTCGGGGACCGGGTCAACCATGCAAAATACGGGCTGGGTACCGTACTGGCCGTTGATGGTGCGGGAGTGCGAGAAACCGTGACGATTGACTTTGGTTCCTCCGGGACAGTCCGCCTGATGCTGATCGGCGGCGTCCCGATGGAGAAGCTCTAACTACTGGATGCGGATACCTGCCTGCGCGAACCACGGCACAGGGTCTACTGGTGTCACGCCATCTGGGTGGATCTCGAAGTGGAGGTGCGGCCCGGTGGAGAAGCCTTCGTTGCCGATCTGCGCGATCTGCTGGCCGGCCGTCACGCGTTGGCCGACGCTGACGTTGTAGACCGCCATGTGGCCGTAAACGGAGACCTCGCCGCCGTCGTGCTTGATCACGACCCAGTTGCCGAAGCCCTGGGCCGGGCCGGCGTTGATGACGGTGCCATCCATCACGGCGTAGATCGGGGAGCCGAGGTTGTTCGCGATGTCGATTCCCTGGTGGACTGTGCCCCAGCGTGGGCCGAATCCGGACGTAAACGTCCCCGTTGCCGGGGTGACGACCGTGCGGCCATCGGCGGTGCGGCCACGCTGGTAGCGGACGCCACCGTTCGCGCCTTCCTGCTGGAAGGAGAGACCGAGGTTTTCCTGAATGACGCGCGGGTCGTACACGAGTGAGTACTCTCCGACGCGCAGGGTTGCACCGCTATCCAGAATCGTGTCTGCTGCTTGCGCAACAGCCTTCACGGCCTGATTGTGGTCAATCGGAGCGCCGTTCAGCGTGAGACCTACAGCGTTCGCAGGGGAAGCGGTGAGAGTGAGCATGGACGCAGTCGCGACGGCAAGTGCCGAAAGTACTGTGCGATTCATACGGAGAAGCAACCTTTTCTAAAAAATCCGGGTGGCCACGCTGCAGCCACATACAGCGAAAAAACTTAGTCACCTCCCGTGGGCTTAGCAATGCGTAACCGCAGGTAGGGAGGGAAAAGTATGTTCGAATGCTTCTAGAACAACCGCAAACTCGCTGGCTGGGCGCCCGTGACGAATGTGACAGATGGGAACAATGGTGCCAATGTGGTTTATGGCGGGGGTAGGTGACGGTACCCCCGGCTGGTGTGTCGAAAAAGAAAAAACCGCCGTGACTCATATATGAGCCACAGCGGTCTGAAGTTTTGGTTTTAGAGCTGAATGCCACGCTCTGCGAGCCACGTCGCCGGGTCAACAGGAGTGTTGCCATCTGGGTGGATCTCGAAGTGCAGGTGTGAGCCGGTGGAGAAGCCCTGGCTACCCATACCGGCGATCAGTTCGCCAGCGTGCACAACCTGACCGACGGAAGCGTAGAGGGAATCCATGTGGCCATATACGGAGACGGAACCGTCCTCGTGGCGGATGCGGATCCAGTTGCCGTAGCCCTGTGCCGGGCCGGAGTCGATGACCGTGCCGTCCATGACTGCCAGGATTGGCGTGCCATTCACGTTGGCGATGTCGACGCCAGAGTGGAAGGAACCCCAGCGAGGGCCAAATCCGGAGGTGAACACGCCCTCAGCTGGCTTCACAACCAGCGGTGCGCGAGCGGCTTCATCGGCGCGTGCGACCTCCTCGGAATGTGCGACTGCCTTCACGAGCTGATCCGCAAGGTTCTCAACCGGCTTGTATTCCGCGATAGCGAGGATCTGTGGAGCAGCCTCATCGGTCAGTGCCGTGAGCTGGTCGGTGTCTGCGGCGAGGGTGTAGCTGTCAGCTTGCTGGGTGCCATCGCCCTGAAGCGCAGCTGCGGCAGCGCCAGAGAGTCCGGCGGTGGAGACGGCGCCAGTGGCAACGGCAACCATTGCGACGCGACCCTTGTTAGGGGACTGCTTGCGGTGCTTGCCAGCTGATTTCGTTGAGTGGAGCATGGACCCTCTTTAGACTTCCCGTTGGTTACAGAACTGTAACGTTTGTAACCTTCCTGTTATCTACGAGAGGTAACTGTAATGAATCGAATGCGCTAAGGCAAGCTATAACCTGAGTATTTCTTAATCGTTTTCTTTGCGTATTACGTTACATCGCCTAAAACGCCAGGCAGTGAGTGGAATGCGGTAGTGTCGAACGGCAGAAAACGGTCAACCAATGGCAATATAAGGCGCAATGTCGAAGAAAACAAGACCTCAATCATCACCGGTGGACCGCTCCTCGCGGGGCAGCGGTCGCGGTTTCCTGAGTAATGCACGGCGCGGTGCGAAGTGGGCGTCGAAAAGAAAGCCTGATGCCGACACCGTTCCGCCGGAGGAGCGCACCTGGAAGACGCGTATTCGGACGTACCTCCCTTATATAGGTATCCCGACGCTCGATGTCATCCTTGGCATCGTTGCAGTCTGCGCCGCGACGCTCCTGATTGGTGGATGGAAGACTGCGTACCTGCCCGCCGCAATCGGGCAAACATGGTTTGCCCTTCACGGAGTATCCCTCACGATCGACGGCGTGTACTTGTCTCAGGTGCCGCTGCTTCCAGCCATTGGGATCGCCGCCCTCATGGCGTGGCGAGTACGTGCCGCAACCGCGAAGCAGGTCAGCATCTTGGATCTCGCGGTGATCGCTGGCCTGGTGATTGTGCTGCCGCTGCTTGCAAGCGCGATGGCGCTGTTCATGGTGACTGACGCCTCCGCAGTCTTCGCGATAGAACCACCACCCGCATGGCAAGCGCTAGTGCTACCGCCTTGCATCCATCTCATCGGCTTCCTCTTTGGCATTCGGCATGTGCTCTGGCAGGCCCTCGCCACCACGGTCCGTGTGCCGGTGGTGGCCGTCGATACGGCCCGCGCTGCGAGCCTGCTTCTCCTCTTTCTATGCGCGGGGTGCGGACTTGTGCTGCTCCTCGTGCTCGCCGCGCGCTACCAGAGCATTGGCGAAGCCTACGCGGCATACCCCAACTCCGGGTGGGGGAGCGCCATCATGCTGCTCCTCCTGAGCATCTTGTACCTTCCGAATGCTGTCGTGGGCACGCTCGCAGTGCTTCTCGGCGGATCCTTCCACGTCGGCAGTGGGGAAGTGTCGCTTTTTGACGTCCTCTCCGTCCCCTTACCCCCGTTCCCACTCTTCGCGGCAATCCCTGCGACAGTCGCGCCGTGGGCAGCCGTCCTCCTCGCCGTGCCCGTGACCATCCTGTGCGCGTTCTTCGTGCGGCGGACGTCAACGATGGTAGAAGTCGCCGCCATTGGCTCGTGGAGTGCAGCGATGTTCGCCGTCTGCCTCCTACTCGCGCGTGGGCACGCGGGGGCGTACGGCGTCGTTGGCGCTGACCTAGCTTCCGCAGTGCTTTTCCTCTTTATATGGACCGTCGGCGTGGGCGGATTGGTGTGGCTTGTGCGCTTTGTGCGAACTTTCTTGAACCGCTCACACGCGGAAGAAGAATGACTACACTGATGAACCGTGAGTGCTGATAAAGCTTTATCTGTGGCCGTCCTTGTTTCTGGTACTGGAACGCTCTTGCGGGCGATTATGGACTACCAGGACGCCCACCCTTGTGCATACCGTGTTGACCTAGTTGTTGCGGACCAAGTGTGTCCGGCAGTCGAGAGGGCGAAGAACGCAGGCATCCCGACTGCAATCGTGGAAATGGAAAAGGACCGTGACGCGTGGAATGCCCACCTTGCGGAAACCGTCTCTAGTTGCAGCCCGGACCTTGTTGTTTCCGCAGGGTTTATGCGCATTTTGGGGCGCCCATTCTTGGATGTCTACGAAGGTAAAACAATTAACACTCACCCTTCGCTCTTGCCTGCTTTCCCAGGAGCGCACGCGGTGCGCGACGCCCTCGCTTACGGCGTCAAGGTCACCGGCTGCACCGTCCACTTTGTCGACGACGGGATGGACACAGGCCGCATCATTGCGCAGCGCCCCGTGCTGGTGCAGCCAGGGGATACGGAGTCCTCGCTGCACGAACGGATTAAGCAAGAAGAGCGCCGTCAGGTTACTGAGCTACTAGCTACTGCTTCGATACATGAAGGAAAGGTCACTTTCGAATGAACAACGAACGCACACCTATTCGTCGAGCGCTCGTGAGCGTGTACGACAAGACCGATCTTGAGCCGCTTGCCAAGGCGCTCCACTCGGCCGGTGTGGAAATTGTCTCTAC
This sequence comes from Corynebacterium pseudogenitalium, assembly GCF_024453815.1. NCBI lineage: Bacteria > Bacillati > Actinomycetota > Actinomycetes > Mycobacteriales > Corynebacteriaceae > Corynebacterium > Corynebacterium pseudogenitalium. Next base: position 752,715 of record NZ_CP072934.1, read on the forward strand.
TGGTTCGACTGCTAAAAAGATCGCCGCAAGCGGTGTGCCCGTCACCGAAGTATCGGAAGTCACCGGATTTCCAGAGGTACTTGAAGGCCGCGTGAAGACGCTGCATCCACACGTGCACGCAGGCATCCTGGCAGACCTCCGCAAGGACAGCCACAAGCAACAGCTCGAGGAACTCGGAGTTGCACCGTTCGAGCTCGTTGTGGTCAACCTGTACCCATTCGAGGAAACGGTTGCGTCCGGCGCGGAGTTCGATGAATGCGTCGAGCAGATCGACATCGGCGGTCCTTCCATGGTCCGCGCAGCAGCGAAGAACCACCCATCAGTGGCGATCCTGACCTCCCCGGACCAGTACCAGCTGGCGCAAGAAGCAGTTGAGCAGGGTGGATTCACCCTCGAGCAGCGCCGCGAACTGGCGGCTGCGGCGTTCGCGCACACCGCAGAGTACGACGCCGCCGTTGCAGACTGGTTTGCGGAGCAGCTCGGCGACGACGAGGACGGTGCGCTGCGCTACGGTGAGAACCCGCACCAGGCGGCAAGCGTCATCAACGAGGGCTGGGGCCTAGCCGACGCCACTCAGTACGGCGGCAAGGAAATGAGCTACAACAACTACCAGGATGCCGACGCCGCGTGGCGCGCAGCCTGGGACCACGAAGAACCGTGCGTCGCAATCATCAAGCACGCCAACCCGTGTGGCGTCGCAGTATCTGGGGTGTCCATCGCTGACGCGCACCGAAAGGCGCACGCCTGCGATCCTGTATCTGCGTACGGCGGCGTCATTGCAACGAACCGCGAGGTCACGCTCGAGCTTGCCGAGCAGGTCAAGCCAATCTTTACCGAGGTCATCATCGCGCCTTCCTACGCGCCGGATGCACTCGAGCTGCTGCAGACCAAGAAGAACCTTCGCATCCTCGAAGTGGAGCCAGGCCAAGACACCGAAGAGATCAAGCAGATTTCCGGCGGCTTCCTTCTCCAGGAGCGCGACGCGTTCCAGGCCGAGGGCGATAACCCAGAAAACTGGAAGCTAGTGGCAGGCGAAGCCGTCGACGACGCAACCATGTCGGACCTCGTGTTCGCGTGGCGTGCAGTACGCTGCGTGAAGTCGAACGCAATCCTCGTTGCGCACGACGGCGCTACCGTCGGCATCGGCATGGGGCAGGTCAACCGCGTCGATTCGGCGAAGCTGGCCGTCGACCGCGCTAACTCGCTCGACGAAGGCCGCAACCGTACCAACGGTGCCGTCGCCGCCTCCGACGCGTTCTTCCCATTCGCAGATGGATTCCAGATCCTCGCGGACGCCGGAGTGCGTGCCGTCGTGCAGCCTGGTGGTTCCATCCGCGACGAGGAAGTCATTAAGGCCGCAGAAGACGCTGGCGTCGCAATGTACGTGACCGGTACGCGCCACTTTGCGCACTAGTATCGCCTAACCCGAGACATACTGAAGGCCCCCACGGTCGTGGGGGCCTTTTGTCGTGTCGTGCGTCAGCTTCAACAGGGCATGAAAAAACTCCCGCGCCTGGAGGCCAGGGGCGGGAGTTCGTCGAAAGACTCTACGCTGTTATCGTCAACCGAACTTTAGCGGCTGGTGAACGGCAGAAGAGCCATCTCGCGTGCGTTCTTCACCGCAGTAGCAACTTCACGCTGCTGCTGTGGGGAAAGACCGGTAACACGGCGGGAACGGATCTTGTGACGATCAGAGATGAACAGACGAAGGGTGTCGAGGTCCTTGTAGTCGACCTTCTCGATGCCCTTGGCCTTCAACGGGTTCTTCTTCGGGCGGCGGGACTGCTCCATGCGCGCCTTGCGATGGTTATTATTGCGCTTCATTGGTCATCCTCCTTACCACGAAGACTTACGGACGCCAGGCAGCTCACCGCGGTGAGCCATCTCGCGCATACGGACACGGGAAATACCGAACTTACGGAGGTAACCACGTGGGCGACCATCGCGGGAGTCGCGGTTGCGCACGCGAACAGGGGAGGCGTCGCGAGGCTGGCGGTTCAGCTCAAACTGAGCGTCCAGACGGTCCTCGTCAGAGGTCTCCGGGTTGCGGATGATTGCCTTCAGCTCGTTACGACGCTCAGCGTAGCGAGCGACGATCTCCTTGCGCTTTTCGTTCTTGGCGATCTTGGACTTTTTAGCCATAACTTATCGCTCCTCGCGGAATTCGACGTGCTTGCGAACAACCGGATCGTACTTCTTTAGGGAGATGCGATCTGGGTTGTTGCGCTTGTTCTTACGGGTTACATAGGTGAAACCTGTGCCCGCAGTGCTCTTCAGCTTGATGATCGGGCGAATATCGTTGCGTGCCATTAGATCTTCTCACCTCGTGCACGGATCTTAGCGACGACGGACTCAATTCCGTCGCGGTCGATGACCTTCAGACCCTTCGTGGAAACGGTCAGAGTGATGGTACGGCCCTCGGAGGGCAGGTAGAACCGGCGCTTCTGTACGTTGGGGTTCCAACGACGCGAGTGGCGGCGGTGCGAGTGGGAGACGGTCTTGCCGAACTGTGGCTTCCGTCCCGTGACCTGGCAATGTGCCGACATGGGTTGACTTCTTTCTCTTCTGCCGCCCACGCACTGATCACTGAAAAGTTAGATACGGAAATGCGGAGTGAGGGTCCGCGACAAAGTATCTGAGTAATCGGTTGACGTAGGCGTATACGTGTACTTCGACAACAGCGAGAGTCAACAATACACGTCCAGCAAGGAAATGCATAATTCTATTTCGCACACCTACCGGTTGTTTGTCGGTGGCGTTGGTGGAACTTGATTATGTAAAACCGGATTCACCCTGTAGTATGTGCAAAGTTGTCCAGTGAACAGCTGGGCGGACATGAATCATTCGCACCCAACTCAGGCACGATCCCCAAGCGGGGAACCGACCTGAAGTATCAATCCTGAGGGAGACGAACTCACATATGAAAAAGGATATCCATCCGGATTACCACCCGGTAATCTTCCAGGACGCGAACACGGGCCATAAGTTCCTGACGCGCTCCACCAAGACCTCCGACCGCACCGATACCTGGGAAGACGGCAACGAGTACCCGCTCATCGTCGTTGATGTGACCGCTGAGTCCCACCCGTTCTGGACCGGCGCACAGCGTCTCATGGACACCGCTGGCCGCGTTGAGAAGTTCAACCAGCGCTTCGGCGGTATGGCTCGCCGCAAGAAGAAGACCGCAAAATAGGGCGTAAGGAGAAACAACAATGGCAACCCCTAAGTTTAAGAAGTCCCGCGCGAACACCCGTATGCGTCGTTCGCAGTGGAAGGCTGACAATGCGCCGCTGATCACCGCGAAGGTTGACGGCCAGGAAGTACGTATCCCACGTCGCCTGCTCAAGGCTGCACAGGCTGGCTTGATTGACGTCGAGCAGTTCTAAAAGCGCCTTACTATAAGCGTTCGCCGGGCCCAACGGGCCCGGCTTTTTCATGTATCTGACAGTCCGGTGTTAAAAGTCTCTCAGATAGGCAATAATGGGCGTATGAAGATTCTTGTTGCCGATGATGAGCAAGCCGTTCGTGAATCCCTGCGGCGTTCCCTTCGCTTCAACGGGTATGATGTACTGCTTGCTTCCGACGGCGAGGAGGCGCTCGATGTCATCCGTGACGAACAGCCCGATCTGACGATTCTGGACGTGATGATGCCGAAGATCGATGGGCTCGACGTGTGCCGCACATTGCGCTCCTCGGGTTACGACCGTCCTGTGTTGATGCTGACAGCGCGAGATGGAGTCGCGGACCGTGTAGCGGGCTTGGATGCCGGCGCTGATGACTACCTGCCGAAGCCTTTCGCGCTTGAGGAGCTGTTGGCACGCGTACGCTCGCTGCTGCGCCGCGCTCAGGCAGACGCCATCCAGTCGCAGTCTGCTCCGAAAACAAAGTACGAGTTTGAGGACTTGTCTGTAGAGACCGATACCCGCGACGTCTTCCGCGGCGACCGCGCTATTTCCTTGACCCGTACCGAGTTCGCGCTCCTTCTCGTTTTGATTGAGAACCCACGCAAGGTGCTGTCGCGCCAGCAGATTCTTGAAGAGGTGTGGGGATACGACTTCCCGACGTCCGGCAACGCCTTGGAGGTCTACATCGGGTACCTCCGTAAGAAAACTGAGGCGGGCGGGGAGCCTCGCCTGATCCATACGGTCCGTGGGGTTGGCTACGTGCTTCGGGAGACTGCACTGTGATTTTGCGCCAGTCGGCGGATCACTTTGAGCGCACTACGGGCATGTCCCTTGAGGGGGTGGATCGCCAAGTGTCGGCAGCCGAGCAGGATCTGGAACCCCCGCGTCCGAACCTGCCGACGATCCTGTTCGATACCTATATTCGTGGTGCGTACCTCGGGTCGGAGATGACGCTTCGCCAGCAGCTTGCGGTGCTGACAGGCGTGCTCGTGGCCCTTACGATTTTGGTCACGGCATCGGTGAGCTACTGGGCGTCGTCGACGTCGATTATCGGCATGATGGACAACGATCTGCGCACGCAGGGCGCGATGCTCGCGTACGACTCGCAGGAAATGTCCAGCGATGAGGAGCTGGCGGCTGAGGTCGAGACTTTTCGACGCCGCAACCCTCACATCCTCGCCACGGCTTCACGCGCGGAGTCGAACCGGTTCGTGGGAGATGAAATTCCCGTGGGTGGGGACTTTGCTCGAATGAACTACGGAGCGGACGTCTCCGCACGCACCCTGCACGGTAACCGTGTGCTGGTTACAAGGCTGGATGATGGAACAGTCGTGGCCCTGTCGAAGGCGGTCGACCCGACGCGTCAGCTGCAGCGCAGTATTGCCGCGGCGCTGTTGGTGCTGCTCAGCTTGGGCTGGATAGTGTCGACGCTGGTGGCGTTCCTGGTTTCGAGTTCCGGTATGCGCCCGCTGCGTAAATTGCACCTTGCGCTGAAGGAAGTGACCAGGACGAAGGAGCTGAAGCCGCTTCCGGTGCAGGGCCATGATGAGATGGCGCGTATTACGAACGCGTTTAATGACATGATGGCTTCGCTGCAGGATTCGCGCACCAGGCAGGCACAGCTTGTTGCCGACGCCGGCCACGAGCTGAAAACGCCGCTGACTTCCATGCGCACCAACATTGAGCTGCTCATGATGATGTACTCCGCTGATCGACAGGATCAGATTAGTGCGGAGGACCGCGCCGATCTTGAGCGGGATGTGCTGGCGCAGATGACAGAAATGTCGACGCTTATCGGAGACCTGGTGGATCTCGCGCGGGAGGATTCCTCGAACGTTGAGTTTGAGGAGATCCGCCTGGATGTGATCCTGGAGGAGGCCGTGCGCCGTGTTGAGCGTCGTCGGCCTGACGTTACGTTCCAGTTCAACGCTGACCCGTGGCTGATTATGGGTGATCGGTTCGCGATGGGCCGCGCTCCGCTAAACCTGATCGACAACGCGGCCAAGTGGTCGCCAGAAGGCGGAACGGTAAGGATTTCGTTGAAGGCAGCGAAGAAGTACGCAGTGTTGGTTGTCGACGATTCCGGCCCGGGCATTGCTCCGGAGGAGCGCGAGCGGGTTTTTGAGCGCTTCTACCGTTCGGCAGAGTCGCGTTCGATGCCGGGTTCGGGCTTGGGGCTTGCGATCGTCAAGCAGGTGATGGACCGGCATGGTGCCCGGATCTTCGTGGAGGAGTCGGATGACCACGGGGCGCGCTTCCGTGTGGTCTTCCCGGGGAAGGCTCCGGATGCTGATGAGGATTTTTATCTGGAAGAAGAAAGCATCGAAATTCCGCGATTGCCGAACAAATCCCAGCTCAGCTAACACAGTGAACATTCAGGAAACATTGCGAGAGAACGAGTTTACTTTTTAGTGCTACCACAGTGGCGTCGTGCATACTACTGCACATGACGAACCCGTATTCACCACAATCAAATACGCCACAACAAAACCCGTACGAGGCCTCCTATCCACAGGAGGCCTTCCCGGAAACCGCATTCGTGCAGTCTGCACCGCAGCAAAAGCAGCGGCGTGGGCTGGGGGCGGCTACAGTGGCGTGCTCCGTAGTGCTTTCGCTGTTGGCCGGCGCCGGCGCCGGGTACGCAGTCGTCGCTGCGAACGATAACGGCGAACAGCAGCACTACAACGCACTTGAGAACCCGAGCCTCGCATCGCCAGAGACTGCGCCTGATGGCTCCGTTGAGCAGGTTGCGGCCGCAGTGCTGCCTTCGGTTGTATCCATCACTGTGGCGACGCCGAATGGTATCGCGGAAGGGTCGGGGTCGATTATTTCCTCCGACGGCTACATTTTGACGAACCACCACGTGATCGGCGCTGCGGCGACCGAACGGTCCGAGATTCAGGTGGTGTTCAACGACGGCTCGAAGCACTCGGCTACGTTTGTAGCGTCGGACGTCAACACTGATATTGGCGTGCTGAAGGTTGATGGCGTCGAAAATCTCCCTGTGCTTGACTTCGGCAACTCGGACGAGCTGAAGGTTGGCCAGCAGGTTGTCGCAGTTGGTTCTCCACTTGGGCTCTCGGCGACGGTAACCAGTGGCATCATCTCGGCGAAGAACCGCCCGGTGCGTGCGGCCCAGGGCGGTGGGGAGAGCTCGTTGATGGACGGGCTGCAGACAGACGCTGCGATTAACCCTGGTAACTCGGGTGGTCCGCTCGTGGATATGCAGGGGCACCTGATCGGGATGAACTCGGCTATTGCTTCGCTCTCGGCGGGCGGCTTTGGTGGCGAGCAGTCGTCGGGCTCGATTGGTCTCGGGTTCGCGATTCCGTCGAATTTTGCCAAGCGTGTCGCGCAGCAGCTCATTGAAACCGGCAAGGCGTCGCAGCCGATGTTGGGCGTCCGCGTTTCGATTCGCGGCACTCGTATCGACGGCGCCGTGGTCGCCGGAGTTGAGCCTGGTAGTCCAGCAGAAAAGGCCGGTATCCGAGAAGGTGATGTGATTACCAAGCTGGACGGTCGGCTGATTGACTCAGCGGATGCGTTGATTGCGGCGACGCGGTCGAAGGACTTCGGGCAGGTCGTTCAGCTTGAAGTCTTGCGGGAGGGAGAAGAAGCTCCTCATTCCGTAGATGTAACCCTGAGCAACGGGTAAGTTTTGAAGCAAACAACGAAAATGAAACTGTGCGATTTCGCAACGACACGACAGGAGACCTGGCATGCCAACGACAGAAGTATTGCTTGACACGGTTGGGGAGCCCGACGAAGCATCGCTGAAGGCCGCAGAGCTCGCCGAGCAGACTCCGACGCCTCCTGCGGCCATCGCAGTGCTGGTTGGGGACCGCCGATACAGCTCAGAAGGGGATACCACGGGTGACATGCTCGTCGAGTTGCTCAGCGAGTTCGGGTTTACCGTTGACGCGGTGGTGCACGTCAATTCGAGCGAGGCGGAGATCCGCAAAGCGATCGAAACCGGTGTCGTTGGTGGGGTTGACCTGGTGCTGACCGTCGGTGGCACTGGCGTCGGGCCACGTGATACGGCGCCAGAGGCGACGAAGGCCGTGATCGACAAGAACGTGCCCGGTGTAGCGCAGGCGGTTCGTTCGTCGGGCCAGGCGTGTGGAGCGGTGGATGCCTGCACGTCGCGCGGTGTGTGTGGCGTCTCTGGTTCGACCGTCGTGGTAAACCTCGCCGCAAGCCGCCAAGCGATACGCGACGGCGTATCGACGATCGCACCACTAGTCCAGCACCTGATCGGCGAGCTGAATACCTACTCCGTACAGGCGTAATCAGGAACGATGGCGAGCATGAAAAAGCCGCGCCACCAGCGGAGGCGCGTGGAGCGACGGTCGGAAGCAGAGTACGACCGTAGTCCTGAACGCACGCAACTATTTGGTGACGCGGCTTCTGGGCGGACGGGCTATGATGCCGGGCGCAGCGTCGATATCGACGGCGACGGCGAGCCAGAACTCACAGGCAAAGCCTTTTATGAGTACGAGCGACCACCCCATTACGGAGAATAGCAGTACTACTGCTGCGCGGGCTTCTCGGAGAGCAGGTCGCGGATTTCGGTGAGCAGCTCGGTCTCGGTCGGAGCCGGGGCGTCTGGCTGGATGCCGCGCTTATGCTTCTGCATCTCGTCGAGCTTGTTCATCGGAGCGACGATCACGAAGTAGACGACTGCCGCGATCAGCAGGAAGTTAATCGCTGCAGTGATCAGCGCGCCGAAGTCGAGGAAAGTTGCGTCGTTGCCGGAAATGATGTGGAAGCCAAGGCCGGAGTAATCAGCGCCACCGACGGAAGCGATCAGCGGGTTGATGATGTTGTCGGAGAAAGCGGTAACAACTGCGGTGAACGCAGCACCAATAACAACACCGACTGCGAGGTCAATAACGTTGCCGCGCAGAATAAAGTTCTTAAAGCCCTCAAGCATTAGGGTCTCCTTTGTAAGGTTTGGATTTGGACCTAAAAACTATAGGCAACAAACTATCGTGTGGTCAATACAACTGTTAACGGGTCCGTCAGTGATGCGGCCGCAACGTTGGCTGCATCGACACTGCGCAGCAGTACCAGGATTGACCCCTCCTCGTTCGTCGTGACCACCCTTCCGCCACGCGCAATAACTCGCGGGCCTGGCGCGACCACGTCTACGCCGGCGCCGTGATGCAGCATCGGGATGAGTTCCGGTTCCGCGAGCGTGACCGGAACCATGGTGAAGTCGTGCGGGTCGTCATCGCTTTCGATCAGCGAAGCTTTAAGGTCCGGTCCGACAAGACGGGTGTTGGTAACTACTTCGTTCGCGGATGCGCCAGCCGCGAGGACCTGTCCGACGGCGAGGTCTGTGCTGCCCAAGGCGTTCGCGGGAACAACAGAGGGCGGCAGCCTGCGAAGCTCCACGTCCGCCGTGGTGAGCACTGTGCCGGCCTCAACGTCGCGGGCGAAGACAACAGCGGGTGGGTCGGCGGAGCGGGCGTCGAAAAGTATGCTTGCGCCTGCTACCAGCAGTAACACGACGGCGATCGTGCGGCGCACTGTGACGGTGCGGTGGTAGCCGGGCATTCGGAGGTCGCGAAGGAATGAGGCGGGCTTCATGCGTCTTTAGACGCGGGTGTGGCCCGGAAGGTTCCCTAGAGTGGGAAAAATCCGCGGTCTGTCACGATTGCATCGACGGGCACATCGTGAGGTTGCGCTGGCAGCGTGTCGACGACTTCTTCGTCAAACACCACCGCAACAATAGGGATGCGGTGGTCGCGGACCTGCTCAAGCGCCCGGTCGTAATAGCCGGCGCCCTTGCCCAAACGTTGCCCGCGTCGGTCCACAGCGAGCGCCGGGATCACCAGCGCAGCGCAACCTTTGAGCACCTCGCTGGAGAACCGGGAACCGACTGGCTCCGCGATGCCAAGCGCGCCCGGCTGCTGTTCTTCGGTGCACGCGGCCCATTGCAGCACACCGCCAGGAAGCGAAATCGGCAGCCACACCGTTCTTGCGTGTTGGGCGAGCTGCAGCGGGTAGTCAGCGGCAGCGGGTTCCGTGCGCAGCGGGTGGTAGGCGCTGATTTCACTGCCCACGGCGCCGAAGTGATCGAGAGCCTTGAGCGTGTGCTGGAGGATGCTGGCGTCGCGTTGACGCTTTTCGTCTGGTTTGCTGGCGAGGTGGCGTCGAAAAGTAGTGTGTGCTTCGCGGATAGTTTGCTTGGTGTGCAAGTGGGGGAGCCTCCTCACGAGTCGGAAACGATAGTCGGGCCATACAGAGGTAAAGTAGATCTTTATGCGGAAGTCTAATGAAGAAACCTCCCAGCAGCCTGCGTCGCGTGGCGTGAAGACCGTCGTGGTGCCGGCAGCTGGCATGGGTACACGGTTTTTGCCAGCTACGAAGACTGTTCCTAAGGAACTCCTGCCCGTGGTGGATACACCCGGTATCGAGCTGATTGCCGAGGAAGCGGCAGAGCTCGGCGCTCGCCGATTGGTGATCGTGACAGCTCCGGCAAAAGAAGAAATCATGCGCCACTTCGGCGAGTTCGAGCTGCTGCGCGAGACCCTCGCGGCGCGCGGGAAAGACGACCAGGTGAAGAAGGTCGCCCGCGCCGCGGACCTTATTAATGCAGTCGCCGTGACGCAGGAGAAGCCGTTGGGCCTTGGCCACGCGGTGAGCTGCGCGGAATCTGCCCTCGACGAAAACGAGGACGTTGTCGCCGTCATGCTGCCAGATGACCTTGTGCTTCCCACCGGCGTGATGGAGAAAATGGTGCGCACCCGCGAGAAGCTCGGCGGCTCCGTGCTGTGTGCGTTCAACGTGACGCCGGAGGAAGTCTTTAACTACGGCGTGTTTGATGTCGAAGACGTCGACGAGACTATTGAGGGCGTCGAGGTCAAGCGCGTGAAGGGCATGGTGGAAAAGCCGGCCGTGGAAGACGCGCCGTCGACGCTCGTGGCCACCGGACGCTACCTGCTTGACCGGGCAATTTTTGATGCGCTGCGTCGCATCACGCCGGGCAAGGGCGGGGAGCTGCAACTGACCGATGCGATCGAGCTGATGATCCAGGAAGGTCATCCAGTGCACATCGTGGTGCACCACGGCAAGCGCCACGATTTGGGCAACCCGGGCGGCTACATTCCCGCTAATGTGGACTTTGGTTTGCACGACCCGAAGTACGGACCTGCACTGTACACGGCACTCAAGCAGATCATGAACGACTTTGAGGCCGAACACCCCGAACTCACGGGTGATGAACAACGCTAACGAAGGCGTAGAAAGAGGCGTGGCTGATGCGCGGTGTTGATGAGCAGCTTGCCATAATTGGCGACGCAATCCGGACCCCCGAGCCGATCCGAGTGGGGATCGACGACGCGCTGGGGCTGATGTGCGCCGAGGAAGTCGTAGCGACACGCGCGTTGCCCGGCTTTTCGCAAGCAGCCATCGACGGCTACGCCGTCCGCGCGGTCGACGTCGGGGGATCCGCAGGCCTGCGGGTGAAGCCGCGCCAGGCGGAAGAAGACGGCGAGCCGGAGCGCGATTCGCGCCCACGCACCAACGCCGATCGTGCTCTACCTGTGGTGGGGGAGGTTCCCGCCGGTTCCCAGAAGCCGTTGCGCCTGCAGCCACGCCAAGCGGTGCGGGTTGCAACAGGTGCCCCGCTTCCTACACTTGCCGACGCCGTGTTGCCACTGGAATGGAGCGACCGGGGCACCAAGCGGGTTACGCCGCAACGCCCAGTTGCAAGTGGCGAGTTCGTACGCAAGCCGGGGGCTGATATCCAGCCAGGCGACATCGCAGTGCGCCCCCGCACGGTCCTCGGACCTGCACAAATTGGGCTGCTAGCCGCTGCTGGGCGCACAAAAGTACTGGTGTATCCCCGGCCGAGGGTCACCGTGCTGAGTTTCGGCATGGAACTCGTTGACATCGAACGAGAGCCAGGCTTGGGCCAAGTTATCGACGTCGCCTCCTACGTCGTTTCCGCTGCCGCCGAGGAAGCGGGTGCAGATGTACACCGTGTCGGCATCATGAACGCTGAGCCGCGGAAGATGCGGGAAACCCTGGCTGGCTACATTGGGCGCAGCGAGATGATCGTGATCACCGGCGCTGTTGGTGGTTCAGGCGCGCAGACACTCCAAGAAGTGCTGCATGACCTCGGGGAAATCGACACCACTCGAGTGGCCATGCACCCCGGGTCCGTCCAGGGTTTCGGCACGCTGGGTGAGGAACATGTGCCGGTCTTCTTGCTGCCGTCCAATCCGACGGCCGCGCTCGTGATCGCCGAAACCATCGTGCGACCGGCAATCCGCCAAGCGCTGGGCAAGCAGTCTTGGCAGCGCCCGGTGGTTCGCGCACGCTCGATGCGGGCAATTACCTCGCAGCCGGGGCGGCGTGGTTACATTCGCGCGCGCCTCATGCGGGACACGGAGACCGGCGACTACTTAGTCGAAGGCCTCGGCGGTGCCGGTGGCGAAACCTCCCACCTCTTCGCAGGCTTCGCGGAAGCCAACGCCATGATTCGCCTGCCGGAGTCCACCGCGGAGATCCGCCCAGGCGACGTGGTGGACGTCGAATTCCTCCAGCAGCGGGGATAGACGTTGGGCCTGCTGCGAAGGATTGGAACTTGGCTGCACGGACCCACACCTGGTTGGCCCGAACGCACCCCGTTCGTCAGACTTCCGAGTGGAGAAACCGTCACGTTGCGGCCCCTGCGCTTGCAGGATGGCGGGGAATGGTGCCGTACCCGCCTGCTCGACCAGCAGTGGTTGCAGCCGGTAGAACCAACGATCCATTCCACATGGGAAGCTGCTCACACCAAGAGCGCTTGGGCGGGGCAGTGGACGATGCTCAAAGAAATGGCTGCAGATGGCACCGTCGTACCGATGGTGATAGAGGTCGACGGCCACTTTGCCGGCCAACTGACCCTCGGCGGCATTCAGCGCGGAACCGTCGACGAGTGCTGGATCGGCTACTGGGTGCACAGACAGTATCAAGGGCGCGGCGTCGCGACGGCCGCGTGCGCCTTGGGCGTTGACCACGCCTTTGCGCGGGTGGGCCTGCACCGCGTGACTGCGACGTACCTTCCAGACAACCCGGCCAGCGGCCACGTCCTGCAGACCGTGGGTTTCCGCGAAGAAGGATTCATGCGGGGAAACATTCATATCGACGGCCGCTGGCGCGACCACTACTTCGTCGCAATGACCGAAGATGACTACCCGACCACGGCCGTAGACAGGCTGCGGCGTTCCGGCCGAATTCGATGACGCGGCCCCGGCGTGGCTCGGGCCGGAAGAGCGGATTGCTCGCTACCGTTAAAGGTCAGTTTCGAGGGTAGTTTTAGGAAGGTGGCTTCGCTGTATGGGTAGCCCGAGCTTGATCATTATCTTGATGATCGTCGTGTGGGTCATCGTGCTGGCACCACTCGTATTTGGCAACAACAAACCAATTCGCCGCTCCGGCGAAGGGTACGACGAGACGAGGGTCCTGCATACCGGTGGTACGGAACCCATGGAGGTTCGTCGCCGCCCACGCGTGACCGCCGCGGACGTGCACCTGCACGACGAAGACGCTGCGGACGTGGAACTCGTCGAAGCCGTCGAACACGAGCCAGCTGCCAGCGAAGTGCTCATCGACGACAGCGCGGTTATCCGAAACTTCTTCTCGAAGAACCAAGAAGACGCTGTCTCCGAAGAAGATACCGACTCAAACGTTATTGAGGGAGAGGTCATCGAAGCGGAGCCAGTCGAGGACGAGGCGGTTGAAGCGGAGCCCGCTGAGGCTGAGACTGAGTCCGTCGATGTAGTGGACGACGCTTCAGACGACGCCGATGCGGTAGAGCTCGAGGCTGCGGAGAATTCGGAGGCCTCGACAGCAGAGGTCGAAAGCATTCCAGACTCGTACTACTCTGCAGCGGACTTCGGATACGACACTGGCGTGACGGCAGAGATGGACGCCGAAGAGCTCACTGCTGAGGAAACCGAGGACGACCAGGACGTTTCAGATGAAGAGGTCGCCGTCACCGACGAAGATCTCGCGTTCGCCGAGGCCCGCCGTGGCCGTGGCGGCTGGGACCCAGACCGTGCACGCCGTGCACGCGAAGACCGCTTCATGCGCCGCCAGCGCACCTTCCTGGGCCTCATCATCGCCTGCGTGGTTACGTTTGTGATCGCGTTCGTGGCAGGCGGCTGGACATGGATCCTGCCTGCGGCCTCCGTCGCCCTGACCGCCTGGTTCATGGTTGTGCTGCGCAGCGTCGTCCGTCAGGAGCGCGCGCTGCATCGCCGACGCATGCGCCAGCTGCGTCGCGCGCGCCTCGGCGTCGCCACTGCAGATTCGACGCACCCCAGGCAGGAGTGGCCGCGTCGATACGGAGAATCCGTAGCCCTCGACCTTGACGACGCCCACCCCGACTTCACCGACCTCCCCGAAGCATCCTCCGCAATCTTCGAGGACCACACGGATTCCCCCCACTACCCATACGGCGAGGATGACAACCGTGCCCCACGGGCGAGCTAAATCGCCTGGGTAACCGGACGATTTAGCATCAGCGGAGAAGAGGAGTAACGTCTTCTCCAGCGAGGGGCTATAGCTCAGTTGGTAGAGCGTCGCGTTCGCAATGCGAAGGTCAGGGGTTCGATTCCCCTTAGCTCCACAGTTCCGTAAAACCCCAGGTCGTTGGTGGCCTGGGGTTTTGTTGTGTTTGTGCTGGCTCCAAATTCCGGGTTTTTCGGCAAGCGGGCTGGCAAAAGCCCAGGTCGCATGATTGGGCTAGTGGATTGCGGTGCCCAGCCAACGTTCAGGAACGTTTAGAACAGAGCAACCAACGTCGCTAGAGTGCTACAGGAGTGCTACACGCAAGACAGCCGAAGAAAAGGAGAACCTCGTGGCTACAGAACGGATCCGCCGAGCAGTACTGGTGGTTGCGCTGCTGAACTTGGCGTACTTCTTCGTTGAGTTTGTGGCGGCTGTCTCGATTGGGTCGGCGTCGTTGTTTGCGGACTCGGCGGACTTCCTGGAGGATACAGCGATTAACTTCCTGGTGTTCTTCGCGGTCGCTTGGCCGGCATCGCGGCGTCGTACGGCGGGCAGTGTGTTGGCGGCGTTGATTCTGATTCCTGCGGTCGCGGCGGTGGTGACCGTTGTTGCGAAGGTGCTGGACCCGGAGCCGCCATCGCCGGAGGGCCTTACGGGGGTCGCGGTTGGTGCGCTCGTGGTGAATGTCGTGTGCGCGGTGATTCTGCTGAGGCTGCGGGACCAGGGGTCGTCGTTGGCGACGGGGGCGTGGCTGGCGGCGCGCAACGACGCACTGGCGAACCTGCTCATCATTGCGGCCGGGTTGCTGACGTTCGTGTGGTCCACTGCCTGGTTCGACATCATCGTTGGCGCCATCATCGCAGCGGTGAACTTCTCAGCTGCGAAGGAAGTCTGGGAGGCGTCCCGCGAGGAGTACGACTCGGTGGAGGAAGCCTTCGCAGAGATGGATGACGACTAGCTCCACACCCCGGAGGCTCCTCGCCGGTGCGTGCCGATCAGATTCGTGTCGATGATGCCGGTCGATTCCATGAGCGCGTACATCGTGACGGGGCCGACGAAGGTGAAGCCACGCTTCTTCAGGTCGCGCGCGAGGCGGCGTGACTCCTCAGACTGGGTTGGAACCTCCTCCATCGTGCGGGGTGTAGGTGTGGTTTCTGGCTGGTAGGACCAGATAGAGGTTGCAAGATCCGTGCCGGATTCCCGCAACTCGCGGGTGGCGGCCGCGTTGGTGAGCACCGCCTGGAGTTTGCGCCGATTGCGAATCAGGGAGGCGTCGTCAAGAAGGTGCTCGATTGAGTCCATCCGTGCGAGGACGTCGGGGTCGAACCCGTGGAAGGCTTCGCGTAGGGCGTCGCGCTTTTGCAGAATGAGCTTCCACGACAATCCGACTTGGAACCCCTCGAGGCAGAGGCGCTCGAACATTCCGGCTTCGTCGCGGATGGGCATGCCCCATTCGGTGTCGTAGTAGTGGCGCAGGAGCGAATCGTGTGCGGCCCAGGGTGGGCGGCTGAGTCCGTCGTCGCCGATGATTGGGAATTGTTGCTTCGTTTCTTTATCCATACGTAGTTTGACGTTTTTCTGTCTGGTTCGGTTCCTTGAGTACTCTAGTGTGCATGAACAGGCCAGCAGTTCGAGATTTTGCGCTCTTAGTCATCCGCGCGGTGCTCGGGATCGTGTTTGTTGCGCGTGGGTACCAGCGCTGGTTTGAGCTGGGAATGCGGCGCACTGCGGAGGACTTTGCGGCGATTGGGGTGCCTCAGCCGACGCTGTCGGCGTACCTCGCGGGATTCGTTGAGCTGGTTGGGGGAGCGTTCCTCGTCATTGGCTTGCTGACGACGATCGTCGCGTCGGTGCTTGCATTGTTGGCGCTGGCGGCAACCTACTTCGTGCATTTGAGCAACGGTTTCTTCGTTGCCGATGGCGGTATTGAGTACACGATGGTGCTCGCCGCGGCGTTGTTCGTGGTCATCGTGTTCGGGCCGGGGCGCGCAAGCTTGGACGGGGTGCTCACACGTGATTAGCCATGACGAGATTCAGGCCTGCCTGTCCGCGCGGCTCGACGGGGAGCAACCATCGCTTGACGACGCCATCGTGGATGCCCACCTGGCGCAGTGCGAGGAGTGCGCCGCGTTTTGGGAGCAGGCGCTTTCCTTGTCGCAGACGGTGCGCTTTGCAGAGGTTGACGGCAATGTGGCTCCTCCGAGCGACCTCGCTGATGCGATCCTCGCCGGGGTCAACGACCCGTGGCACGCGATGATGCAGCGCCGCCAAGTCAACGTGATGATTGGCAGGGCCGCGCTGTGTGCGATTGCCGTGTGCTGGATTGTGTGGGCCATCGTTGGGGTCGTCGGTGTGGGCGAGGTGTTGGCGCAGACTCCCGAAGTCGCCGCAGCCACGCTGATGGGGGTTGCGGTCCGCTTCGGCGTGGGTTTGTCGTTGGGGCTCGCGTCCTGGAAACCGGCCCAGATTCCCGGCATCGTGTTGATCGTGGGGACGATGTTCACGTTTACCCTTGGGTTTGCGGTGCTTGATGCTGTGCAGCGTATCGGAGCAGTGGCACCGATGACGGTCATCGCTCCGGGAATCGCGTTGTTGGCGCTCGCCTGGACGTGGATCGCGGACAAAGGCGTGGCCATGCGCCGCGCGTGGCACTTGCTCAACGCAGACCCGACCGGCCTCTAGCGAACTATTTCCAGCTCGGGAACCACATGAGGGACTCGTAGTAGCCGTCGGTGACTCGAAGGCCGTACAGGATCGGACCCCAGTAGACGAAGCTTGCCGCCACAACGGCGAGGTAGACAATCACGGTGATTTGGCCGGTGCGAATCGGGGCGCCGGTCAGCTTCACCAGCCACTTAGGTTCCCGTAGCGTGCCTTTCTTCGCGATGTTTCCGAGCGCCAGCGCGAGCAGCACTGCGGTAAACGGAATGAGCGCGGTGGCGTAGAAGAAGTACATCTGACGGTCGAACGCCGCAAGCCACGGCAGGAAGCCTGCGGCGAAGCCGATGACTGGCACGATGACGCGGAAGTCGCGTCGGGTAATCCAGACCCACGCTGCCCACAGCAACGCGGGGATGGTGAGCCACCAGATCGCCGGGGTGCCGAACAGCGAAATCATTTCGCGGCAGGTGTTGCCGTCGCCGCACTCGATGTCGGTGGAGGAGTAGTAGAGGATCGGGCGTGCTGCGACGAGCCACGCCCACGGCTTGGAGTCCCATGGGTGCGAGTGCCCGCTAGAGCTCGTGAGGGAGCCGTGGAACTCAAGCACGGAGAAGTGGTAGTACAGCCATCCAGCAGCGGCATCCGGCAGGTTGGCCAGCCATGGCCAGTCGGATCCTGCGATCGTGCCGTCCGCCAGGGAGTGGCGGTACACAGAAGTCTCAGAGGCGAACCATGCGCGCCACGACCAGATATAGAGGAGTGCGGGCAACAGCACGATCGAGGCGAGTGCAGAGGGCACGTCGCGCACCAGTGCGCCAGCCAGTGGCTTCTCGACGCCATAACGCTTTCGCAGCCACAGATCCCAAAACGCAGACATTAGGCCGTAGAACGCGATGTAGTACAGCCCCGACCACTTCACACCGAGTGCCAGTCCGAGCAACACACCGGTTGCGAAACGCCACCAGCGGAACCCGAGGCGCGGCCCGTACGGACCCGAGGACTGCACAGCACCTGACAGCCAGGCGTCGTGCCAACGCTGGTGCACCTGACGCATGTCACCTGCGAGCGTCCACGCGGCGGCGACGATGAACAGCACCTGGAAGATGTCTAGCATGCCAAATTTGGCTGCGACCAGCAGCACGCCGTCGAAAAGCGCGATGACGCCTGCGATGGCTGCGATCGACGTCGACTGGCTCACGCGGCGAGCGAGCAGGAACGTGAACACGATGACTGCGGTACCAAAGAGCGCCGTCATGATGCGCCAACCCATCGGGGTGTAGCCGAAGATGGTTTCACCAAGCGCGAGGAGCTGCTTGCCCAACGGCGGGTGCACCACCAGCCCATAGCCGGGGTTGGACTCGATGCCGCCCAGCACTGGGTTAAAGGAGCTGCGCACCATGTCCCAGCCCTGCGGCACGTAGTGCTTCTCGTCGAAGACCGGGGTGCCAGAAGACGTCGGCTGCACCAGCCCGAGGAAGCGCGTGAACAGCGCGAGGACCGTCAGTACCGCCAGCGTCACGGTGTCCCTGCGATGCCATGGCACACTGACTGGTGCTCCCGGCTGGGGCCTGCCAGGCTTCATCAACGCGGGCGTTGGCGACGCTTCACTCTGGACGGTATTGATGGGCGCATTGGTATTCACGTGAATGGATACTACTGTGTTCGCCGCATTATCTGTAGCTGCACCTAGTATCTATTGCATGGATAGTGCAGACACTCAAGCGACGTTGCAACACCAGTTTCCAACACGTGGGGTAGTGCTGGCCGCTACGCCGCTCGGCAATATTGATGACGCCTCGCAGCGGCTTCAGCACGCACTCGCGAACGCAGACGTGATTGCGGCGGAGGATACGCGGCGCACCCGCGCGCTAGCGGCAGCCTTGGGGGTGGAACCGCGTGGGAAGATCATCTCAAACTTCGACCACAACGAAGAGCAGCGGCGGGACGAGTTGCTCGCGGCTGCCCGCAATGGCGTTGTGCTCGTGGTGACGGACGCCGGCATGCCGATCGTGTCCGACCCCGGCCTCTCACTCGTTGCAGCGGCACACGACGCCGGAGTCCCTGTGACTTGCCTGCCTGGTCCCTCTGCTGTCACGACGGCGCTTGCGCTCTCGGGCCTGCATGTAGGGCACTTCATCTTCGATGGCTTTGCTCCACGCAAGGCAGGCGCGCGGGAAGCCTGGCTCAAGGAGCTTGTGCACCAACCGCGCGCCGTGTGCTTCTTCGAATCACCGCACCGACTGGCACAGACGCTTGCCGACGCCGCTTCGGTCCTCGGCCGCGATCGACGTGCAGCGGTGTGCCGCGAACTGACAAAAACGTACGAAGAAGTAAAGCGCGCGACACTTGGTGAACTCGCCGAGTGGGCCAAGGACGGAGTGAGGGGAGAAGTCACCGTTGTCATCGAGGGCGGTGACGCCGCAACAGCGGAGCCCGAAGACCTTGTGGAACTCGTCTTAGAGCTGGTAAGCGGGGGTATGCGGATGAAGGATGCAGTGAAGACTATCGCGAAGCAGCACGGGGTGAAATCGGGCGAATTATATGACCTCGCTCAGGAAGCTCGCAGCGCGGAATAGTCAGACTTTTTGGCTGAAAATGGGCACTACGTGGACGAATTGGATTAGATATAGCAGCCGAATTCAGTTAACCTGCTAAAGCTTTCTTATTTTCTATGGAATTGAGGAGAATTTTTCATGTCTCAGGGAGACCTGACCCAGGATCCGCATGATCCTGATGCAGAAACTCGGAGTACTGAACAGATAAATTCCGATGAAACCGAAATTGCCGCACCGTCTGCGACGAGCGAGCTTGCCGAGCTCATCGTTGCAGAGCGGCGCGGGGAGCGTAAAGAATCGGTCGACGCAGAGGAGCAGGTTGAGCTTGCTGCGGAGGACGAGAACGCGAAGATTGACTGGAGCATCGTTGTTCCGCTTCTCGTCGTGGTGGCGGCCGTCGTCGCTTGGGGCCTGTTAGCAACAGATAGTTTCTCGAGCTTTGCTGATACGTCCTTCAGCTGGGTGATTAACAACCTTGGCTGGGCGTTCGTGCTCTTCGGCACGATTTTTGTGTTCTTTGTCTTGGTAATCGCGTTTTCGAACTTCGGTACGATCCGCCTGGGCAAGTCGGACGAACAACCGGAGTTTAGAACGTCGTCATGGATTGCGATGATGTTCGCGGCAGGCATGGGCATTGGTCTGATGTTCTACGGTGCGTCTGAGCCGCTGGCGATGTACCGCGATGGTGTCCCTGGCCACCAGCCACACGAAGTGGGCACTGCGCTCGCGCAGACAATGTTCCACTGGAGCCTGCACCCATGGGCGATTTACGCGATCTTGGGCCTTGCGATCGCGTACTCGACGTTCCGCCTCGGCCGCAAGCAACTGCTCTCTAGCGCCTTCATCCCGCTGATTGGTGAAAAGGGCGTGAACGGTTTCTGGGGCAAGCTCATTGATGGTTTTGCAATTTTTGCAACGATTTTCGGTACCGCATGTTCGCTGGGCTTGGGCGCGATGCAGATTAGCTCGGGCCTGAACGCTTCCGGCTTTGTGGATTCGCCGTCGACGAAGCTGACGGTCGGCATCGTGTCCGTCCTGACTCTTGCATTCCTGCTGTCCGCGATGTCGGGCGTCGGCAAGGGAATCCAGTGGCTGTCGAACTTCAATATGGCGATTGCTGCGTTGCTGGCTATTTTCGTGTTCGTCTTCGGCCCAACCGTCAGCACCCTGAACTTCTTGCCGACGGGCGTCGGCGCATACCTGTCCCAGTTTTTTGAGATGGCTGGCCGTACCGCTGAGAACCAGAACGGTGAAGCAGGAGACTTCCTGTCCGGTTGGACCATCTTCTACTGGGCATGGTGGATCTCCTGGTCACCATTCGTTGGCACCTTCCTGGCACGAATTTCCCGTGGCCGCACGATTCGCGAGTTCTGCCTTGGCGTCATGCTGATTCCAGCAGGCCTGTCCACCGTCTGGTTCGCCATCTTTGGCGGCACCGCGATCAAGTTCGAGCAGGACGGTCGTTCCATTTACGGCGAGGGTACCTCGGAAGAGCAGCTCTTCAACCTGCTGCACCAGCTGCCTGGTGGCTTCTACATTGGTATTTTCGCGGTGATCCTGCTGGGTACGTTCTTCATCACCTCGGCTGACTCGGCTTCGACCGTGATGGCGTCTATGTCGCAGAACGGTAAATCGGATGCGAACCCATGGATCGCAGCTGTCTGGGGCCTTGGCACCGCGTTCGTTGGCCTGACGCTGCTGATCGCTGGCGGCTCTGACGCACTGGGCGCGCTGCAGTCTGTGACGATTGTTGCGGCAACCCCGTTCTTGCTCATCCTGATCTTGCTGATGTTCGCGATTGTGAAGGACGTGTCCAACGACACTATTTACCTGGACAAGAAGGAACAGGATCGCTTCAACCGCCAGTTGGCTATTGAACGCCGTATGCACCGCGACCAGCTCGAGCTTGATAGGAAGAAGGAGCAGGTCAAGCGCATGTTGCGTCCGCGTAACTAAGCTCTGACATCCTGCGGTGAATACCGCTCATGGCCCCGATATGACCCGAAACATGGGTTGTGTCGGGGCCATAACTTATGCTTAAGGGCATGACTTCTGCGAAGACTCAAAAAAATATCCTTGTGTGCGTTGCGTGGCCATATGCGAACGGCCCCCGCCACATCGGCCACGTAGCTGGTTTCGGGGTACCTTCTGACGTGTTTGCGCGCTATCAGCGTATGGCTGGCAACAACGTCCTGATGGTCTCCGGCACCGACGAACACGGGACCCCGCTGTTGGTGCAGGCGGACAAGGAAGGCGTGAGCGTCAAGGAGCTCGCAGACCGCTACAACGAACAGATCGTGCACGACTTGGCCGGTTTGGGTCTGTCCTACGACCTGTTTACTCGCACGTCGACTCGTAACCACTATGCCGTGGTGCAGCAGCTGTTTAAGGGACTGTACGCCAACGGTTACATGATCAAGGAGACGACGCAGGGCGCGATCTCTCCTTCGAATGGCCGTACGCTGCCGGACCGCTACATTGAGGGCACCTGCCCAATCTGCGGCGCGACTGACGCTCGTGGTGACCAGTGCGATACCTGCGGTAACCAGCTCGACCCAGCAGACCTGATCAACCCTGTCTCCAAGATCAACGGCGAGACGCCGAAGTTTGTTGAGACCGAGCACTTCATGCTGGATCTCCCGGCGCTGCACGACGCGTTGAAGACGTGGCTGAGCACCCGTGAGAAGTGGCGCCCGAACGTGCTGAAGTTCTCGTTGAACCTCTTGGAGGACATGCGTCCGCGCGCAATGACGCGTGACATCGACTGGGGCATCCCTATCCCGGTCGAGGACTGGCAGGACAACCCGTCGAAGAAGCTCTATGTTTGGTTTGACGCGGTGGTCGGCTACTTGTCTGCCTCGATTGAGTGGGCGGAGCGAAGCGGCAACCCGGATGCGTGGAAGACGTTCTGGCAGGACCCAGAAACGGCGAGCTACTACTTCATGGGCAAGGACAACATCACGTTCCACTCACAGATCTGGCCAGCGGAGCTGCTCGGCTACGCGGGCAAGGGCTCGCATGGTGGGCAAGAACACGAGCTGGGCACCCTGAATCTTCCGACTGAGGTTGTGTCCTCGGAGTTCCTGACCATGTCCGGTTCGAAGTTCTCGTCTTCGAAGGGCGTAGTCATCTATGTCAAGGACTTCCTGAAAGAGTTCGGTGCGGACCCGTTGCGCTACTTCATTGCGGTGGCCGGACCGGAGAACAACGACACGGACTTCACCTGGGACGAGTTCGTGCGTCGCGTGAACAACGAGCTGGCGAATGGCTGGGGCAACCTGGTCAACCGCACTGTGTCGATGGCGCACAAGAACTTCGGCGAGGTTCCAGAACCAGGAGAGCTCGCCGAAGTGGACGAGAAAATCCTTGAATTGGCGGAATCCACGTTTGTTTCCGCAGGCAAGGACTTGGCCGAGGCTCACTTTAAGAGCGCGATCACCAAGATCATGCACGTGGTCGGGGAGACCAACGCGTACATCGCGGACCAGGAGCCGTGGAAGCTCGCGAAGGATCCGGAACAGCGCACTCGTCTGGCGACGGTCCTGTGGACCGCACTGCAGGTGGTCAGCGACTGCAATGCGATGCTGACCCCGTTCCTGCCGCACACGGCGCAGAAGGTACACGAGACCCTCGGCCGGACTGGTGTGTGGGCGGCAGAGCCGTCCATCGTTGAGGTTCGCGATGACGCTGACTACGATCTCGTCGGCGTCGGCCTGCCGGAGCGCGGCCAGACCTACCTCACCATCACCGGCGACTACTCCGAGCAGCAGGCGACATGGAAGCGCGTGCCAATGGAGCCCGGCGTGGCACTGTCGAAGCCGAAGCCACTGGTGGCGAAGCTCGATCCGGAGCTCGGGGAGACCGGCCCGGAGTGGGCGCCTGTGCAGTAACGCTGCGGCAGCGCTAGAGTGCTTCGAGTGTTTGCTCTTGTACTTTTCGTCGCTGTCATTAGTGCCTCACTGAATTTGCGTGCGGGCATTGCCTCCGTCGGGTCTGTACTTGACCAGGTCATCGCATACTATGACGCCCCGGCATGGGTCGGTGGCGTCATCACGGCGATCCCCGGCACGCTCTTCTTCCTGGTCGGTATCTGTGCGGTACCGATTGCGCGGCGGTTTGGCCTCACCCCCGTCATTCTGGGCGCTGCGGGGTTGCTGACCGCGGGCTTGGGCTTGCGCCCCTTCGCACCCGATATCGCGATGTTCTTACTCGCGACGGTGGGCGCGGCCGGCGCCATCGCACTTATGAACGTGTTGCTGCCTGCGTGGATCAAGCAGCACGGTGGGCGCTACATCGTCGCCCTGACTACGGTGTACTCCGTAACCCTGGGCTTATCGTCGGCGGCTGGCCCGCTCAGCGCGTTGGTGACACCCTCGTGGCAGTCGGCACTCGGCCTGTGGGCGGTGACGGCTGTCGTGCAGCTGGCGGTTTGGGTATTTGTGCTCTTCAAATTCGGGAGGGACATCCCCGGGAGCAAGGCTTCGACCCCGCAGGACGGCGCGGTTGCTACGCCAGAAGCGCCGGTGTGGAAGTCGCTCACTGCGGTGGCCTTGATGCTCTTCTTCGGGTTGCAGTCAACCAGCGCGTATATCCAGATGGGGTGGTTGCCCGCCATTTTCATTGACGCCGGGGTTGCCCCTTCCACCGCAGCCACGGGACTCGGGCTGCTTGGCGCGGTAGGCATGGTTGGTGGGCTTGTGCTGCCGACGGTCATCTCTCGCGCGCGGACGCTGACGCCGCTGGTGGTGCTGTTTGCGCTCTCGACGGCCACTGGGTATCTCGGTTTGTACTTCGCACCGGCAGCATCACCGCTGGGCTGGAGCTTCCTCCTGGGCTTCGGCGGGTGCTGTTTCCCGCTAGCAATCGCACTGATCCCGGCGCGCACACGCGACCCGCTAGTCACTGCACGGCTGTCGGGTTTTGTGCAGCCGGTCGGGTACGTGCTCGCGGCAACGGGTCCGCTGCTCATTGGCGTGGCCTATGGGCGGATTGGGGAGTTCCAGCCGATCCTGATCGCGCTGGTCATCATGGCGTTGGTCATGGGGGTTGTTGGCATCGTGGCGGCGCGTCACGTCGTTATTGACGACGAGCTTAGTGCTGCAAGCCACTGAGGAACTGTTCCAGGAACGTGGTGAGTTTGCCGGTTGCGTCGTCGTCGAAGCGGGCGTCGACAACCATGATGGGGGCGGTGTATTTGGGGGAGTTGGTGTCGGCATCGCGGACGACGACGAGGTCCGTGCCGTAGTCATCTTTCAGGAGTTTCCAGGTAAATCCGTAGTCGCGGACGAATGCGTCGCCGAGGGCGGTGCCGACGATACGGGCTGTGTCGCCGCGCGGGTAGCTGCGTTGTGCGTCGCGGGGAAGTGCAAGGAAATCCTCGAGTAGCCCTTCGAACCGCTCGATGATTACTCGTGCAGGGCCATTGAGCCTCTGCGCCGCTGCCTCGGCGAGTGCGTTGTCGATGCTGGTTTGGGTCTGTGCGTCAATCGCGTGGAATGTCATAGGCTCTATCGTATGAGCAAAAAGAAACCTCGCCCGACACCAGTACCAGCAGCCCCTATACCAGGGCTTATCGACGCCCACACCCACCTGGCCTCTACCGGAGCCACCACGCAGGCGGATATCGATGCGATTATGGAGCGTGCGTTGAGCGCCGGTGTGGAGCGGGTATGCACCGTGGGCGATGGGCTCGCGGAAGCAGAGCAGGCGCTTGCTGCCGCGCACATGCATGAGGGCGTGTTCGCAGCGTGCGCGATCCATCCGACGCGAGCCGCCGAGCTCGACGACGCGACGCGGGAACGGCTCACGCAGATGGCCTCGGACGCTCGGTGTGTTGCGGTGGGGGAGACAGGCATCGATACGTATTGGATCCGCCACGACGCCGAGAACACCGCTGACCTTGCCACGCAAGAAGAGGCGTTTCGTTGGCACATTCAGCTCGCCGTGGACTCCGGCAAGGCATTGATGATCCATAACCGTGAGGGGGATGCGGACATGATGCGGATTCTCGCGGATACGCCGAAACCGGAGCATGTGATTTTGCACTGCTTCTCCTCGCCCCTTGACGTGGCGCGGGAGGCGATTGAGCGTGGCTATGTGCTCTCCTTTGCCGGCAACGTTACGTTTAAGCGCAATGAGGAGCTGCGGGAGGCGGCGGCTCTGGCGCCGGTGGGCCAGCTGCTCATCGAAACCGATGCGCCGTATATGACCCCGGAGCCGTTTCGAGGTTCGCGCAATGAGCCATCGCTGATTGGGCATACGGCACACGTGGTTGCGCAAGCTCGGGGAGTGGACGTCGAGACGCTGGCGAGCGAGGTATCCGCTACCTTCGATCGCGTCTATGGTCTGGGATGATGCTGTGCACGTGTCCGGGAACACACTGGGCGCAAGTAAGCGTTGTCCCAGGTCGGCTGTGAGTGGTGTGAATCGCGTGGCGCGAGTGAACGTGTCCACCATGGTGTGCAAACATGTGCTGGTAAAACGGTAGAAGTTACCGTATTGTTATCGAAGTATTATTTCGTGACGAAGGGGAATGACGCTTTATGGGCTCGCGTATCCAGCACAACAACACCGCAACGAAGCGAATCGCCGTCGGGGCACTCGCAGGTGTTGTCATTGCAGCCGGTACCACCACGGCGCTCGCCGCGCAGAAGGACGTCACAGTGGACGTCAACGGTGAGGCGACCTCGCTGAAGACCTTCTCGGGTGACGTCGCGGGTGCGTTGCAGGCTGCGGGCGTTGAGGTCAAGGACAGTGACGTTGTGTACCCGGCGCCTGCTGAGAAGCTGTCGAACGGCGATACCGTGACCGTTCGTACTGCGAAGCCAGTCGCCGTCGTCGTCGACGGGGTGGCAAAGGAAATCACCTCGACAGCGCTGACTGTTGGGGAAGTCATGGACGAGGTGGGTGTGTCCCCGGCTTCCTCGTCGGACCTGGACAAGGACACCAAGCTTGTCGACGGCCTCAATGTCGACGTGACCACCCCGAAGATCATCGCGATCAATGACGGCGGGAACGTGACCTACGCGTCGGTTGCGAAGAAAACCGTAGGCGAGCTCCTCGCGGACCGTGGCATCACCTTCGACTCCGATGATCGTTTGAACCACCCGCTTGATGCCGCGGTGTACCCGAACATGGAGATCGTGCTCGACCGCGTCAACGTGGTGAAGCGTGCTGAGGTCCTGCCAATCGAGGCACCGGTTGAGTACGTCGATGATGAAGAGCTGGAAACCGGCAACGAAGAGGTGCTGGAGGAAGGCAAGGACGGGGAGAAGGAAATTCTCCACGAGACCGTTCTGGTCAATGGCAAGGTTGAATCCGAGGGCATTGCAGGTGAGCGCGAGGTTCGTGCGCCGAAGGCGGCGAAGGTGCGACGCGGTACCAAGGAGTCAGCGAATGCTCCCGCAGTAGCAGCTGGTTCGGTATGGGACACGTTGGCGCAGTGTGAGTCTGGTGGCAACTGGTCCATCAACACCGGTAATGGCTACCACGGCGGCTTGCAGTTCTCTGCGTCGACGTGGGCAGCGTACGGCGGCACCCAGTACGCGCCTACCGCTGACCAGGCGACCCGCGAGCAGCAGATCGCAATCGCCCAGAAAACGCAGGCATCCCAGGGGTGGGGTGCGTGGCCTGCATGTACCGCGCGGATGGGGTTGCGCTAACCTCGTCAGGTATGAGCGAAACCCAACTGCTTGGCCCGGTAGAAATCCGTGAGCTTGCGGCTGCACTTGATGTCACCCCGACGAAACGGTTGGGGCAGAACTTCGTGCACGACCCGAATACCGTGCGGCGTATCGTTGCCGCAGCGGAGCTTTCCCCAGACGACCGCGTGGTCGAGGTCGGTCCGGGTCTCGGGTCACTGACGCTTGGCCTGCTCGATGAGGCAGCGCACGTGACAGCGCTTGAGATCGATGACAGGCTGGCACGGCAGCTGGGTAAAACGGTGGAGCTTCGCGCACCTTCGGCCGCGAGCAAGCTGGACATCGTGCACATGGATGCACTGAAGACTACGCAGCGTGATGTTTCCGGGGAGCCAACGGCCCTCGTTGCGAACCTGCCGTACAACGTTTCAGTGCCGGTGTTGTTACACCTGCTTGCGGAGTTCCCCTCCATTCGCCGCGTGCTGGTGATGGTGCAGAAAGAGGTCGCTGACCGCCTTGCCGCGAAGCCAGGCACGAAGATTTACGGCGTTCCTAGCGTAAAAGCAGCGTTCTATGGCGAGGTGTCGCAGGCAGGGACCATCGGCAAGCACGTCTTCTGGCCGGCTCCGAATATCGAGTCCGGGCTTGTTCGCATCGACGTCGATCCCGAGCGCGACCGCAGCGTGCGCGACAAGGTCTTCCCACTTATCGACGCCGCCTTCGCCCAACGCCGCAAGACGCTGCGCTCAACGCTCGCATCGGTGTACGGTTCCCCCGCGGAAGCCGAGTCTGCGCTGCGGGCGGCCGGTATCGATCCTGGACTGCGTGGTGAGAAGCTCGGGGTGGAGGACTTCGTCAGGCTGGGGGAGGCCCGATGAGCAGCAGCACGCGGGAGATTGTTGCATCAGCGCCCGGCAAAGTGAACCTGCACCTCGGCGTCGGCAACGCGCGTGCCGACGGCTACCACGAGTTGGTAACGGTTTTCCAAGCCGTTGAGCGCCGCGAGCGAGTTCGCATCGTCGTCGAGGATGAGGCGGCATGCGTCGAATCTGGCTCCGTGGTCGTTGGGATGCAGACGCACTTCCACGTGGACGTACCGGACGAGGATATCGATACGCCTCGAAACCTGACGTGGCGTGCGGTCGATGCCGTCGTCGACGCCGTGCGGGCCCGCAGTGGCGTGCAAGGATTGTCGTTGCCGAAGGCGAAGCTGGTCGTCGACAAGCATGTGTTTGTGGCAGGCGGGATGGCTGGCGGCTCCGCAGATGCCGCGGCTGGGCTCGTCGCAGCGAACGCCTACGTGGAGCGGTACTGCGGTGAGCGGCTCAGCGAAGAAGATCTTTACGACCTTGCAGCCGGGCTGGGAGCGGACGTGCCGTTCGCACTCCACGGCCACACAGCGCTTGGCACCGGGCGTGGCGACGCCCTCGTTGAGGTCCTCGGACGTGGCACGTACTGGTGGGTGTTTTGCAACCCGAAGATTGGGATTTCGACGGGCAAGGCCTTCGAAACACTCGATGACCTGCGTCACGACAACCCGGCGCTCGTGCCGCATCTGGACACGGCAGATCTATCGCAAGCGCTCCTGGCAGGTGACGCGCGCGAACTTGCGAAACACCTGCACAACGACCTGGAGGCCGCGGCGGTGTCGATGCGCCCACGCATCGCAGCCCTGATCACACGCATCGAATCCGAAACTGAACTTGTAGCCCGAGCGATCGTTTCCGGGTCCGGGCCGACGATCGCCGCACTGTGCTTCGATGAAGAAGCTGCACGGAAACTCGAAGCACGACTGCGTGACAGCGTCGAGGGCGTCGAGGTGTTCTGCACTTCCGGCCCGTCAGCGGGAGCGCAACTCGAGGCGTAAGCTACGATGAGTTTGCTATGGCGAACCTGATCAACCTCGAAAACGTATCCAAAAGCTGGGGATTGAAAACACTACTCGACGGTGTTTCCCTGGGTATTCAGACCGGTGACCGCATCGGCATCGTCGGCGTCAACGGCGGTGGGAAAACCACGTTGCTTGAGGTGCTCACCGGCATCGAAGCCCCGGACAGCGGGCGCGTGTCGCACAACTCTGACCTACGCATGGCGGTGGTGACACAACGCTTCGAAATTCACGACGACGCCACCGTCGGCGACGTCGTCGTGAAGCCACTGGGCCTCGAGACGTACGAGTGGGCGTCGAATAGCAAGGTGCGAGAGGTTCTCCAAGGAACAGGCGTGGCTGCCCTCGGGCTGGACACCCCGGTCGGGGAGCTTTCTGGTGGTGAGCGGCGCCGCGTGAGCCTCGCCGCGGCCCTTGTGCAGGACTTGGATCTCGTGGTGCTTGACGAGCCGACGAACCACCTTGATGTCGAGGGTGTGCAGTGGCTGGCATCCCACCTCATGCAGCGCAAACTCGCAGTCGTGGTGGTTACGCACGACCGCTGGTTCCTCGATACCGTCGCTACGCTGACCTGGGAGGTCCACGACGGCACCGTCGACGTCTACGAGGGTGGCTATAACGACTGGACGTTTGCCCGCGCCGAGCGTGCCCGCCAGGCGGACGCCATCGAGCAACGTCGTCAGAACTTAGCGCGCAAAGAGCTCGCGTGGCTGCGCCGAGGCGCCCCCGCACGCACGTCAAAACCGCGCTACCGCATCGAAGCAGCCGAAGCTCTCATCGCAAATGTCCCGCCACCACGCGACAAGGTCGAGCTGATGGCGTTTTCCAAGCAACGCCAGGGCAACGTCGTCATCGAGTTTGAGGACGCCCGCATCGACGCTCCTGACGGGCGCACGCTCGTCGACCACCTCACGTGGCGGCTCGCGCCGGGCGAGCGCATCGGTCTTGTTGGTGTCAACGGTTCCGGAAAGACGACGTTGCTGCGGACGCTTGCCGGTGACTACCCGCTTGCTGCCGGCAAGCGCATCGAAGGCCTGACCACACGGATTGGGTGGCTGCGACAGGAACTCGACGACCTCGACCCAACGAGGACGGTGCTCGACTCTGTGGAGGACGTCGCGCACTACATCACGTTGGGTAAGAAGGAGGTTTCGGCATCCCAGCTCGCGGAGCGTCTCGGGTTTAGCCCGAAGCGCCAGCGCACACCTGTTGGGGACCTCTCCGGCGGTGAGCGTCGTCGGCTCCAACTGACGCGTGTGCTGATGAGCGAGCCGAACGTTTTGCTCCTCGACGAGCCCACCAACGACCTCGACATCGATACATTGCAAGAGTTGGAAGACCTGCTTGATGGTTGGCCAGGGACGCTCGTGGTGATTTCGCACGACCGCTACCTCATCGAGCGTATTGCAGACACCACGTACGCGTTGTTCGGCGACGGAACACTCAGCAACCTGCCGGGCGGGATTTCGCAATACCTCGAGCAGCGAGCTGCCATGGACACCCAAACGGGCCCACTCGATTTGGGGGAGAAGACCGAAAACTCCGAAAAAGCGGCCCCCGTGGGGGAACCACGGCTGTCATCGCAGGAAGAACGTGAGATCCGGAAGCGGATGAAAGCGCTTGAGCGCAAGATCGCGACGGCGGAAGCACGTGCCAAGGAGTTGGAAGCGCAGATTGCCGACATGTCGGGTGAAGACGCGCCGGATTTCGAAGCGATCGGCGCGAAGACGCAGGAATTGCAGCGCACCAACGATGGCCGCGATGAGCTAGAAATGGAGTGGCTTGAGCTTGGGGAGCAGCTCGAGCACTAAATCGGGTACCCGTTATTGATCTTCTCGATCAGGTCGTTCACAATACGACCCTGCTCGAGAAGTGCTTCCTGCAGGTAGTCGGACGCCTCGTGGCGCTTTTCTTCGCGCAGCAGCTCCACAATGTGCTCGTTGACGGAGATGAACTGGCGGTTAAACGACGGCTGCTGCTGAATAATCGGAAGCGTTGCCAAGCGCATGAACGCGTCAAGCTGGTCCATGGTGTCACCGAGGGTCTTCGAACCCATTGCGGAAAGTACCACGTGGTGGAATGCCTGGTTCACAGCAGTCAGCAGGTCATCGTCGTCCTGTGCGATTGCCTCGCGGGCTTCAGTGTTGAGCTCTTCAAGCCGGTCTACGTCCAGCTCCTCGCCCCAAAGCAACGCGGCAGGTTCGATAGCGGCACGTGCACGATACGTATCGGTAACAAAGTCTGGGGAAGGGGTGGCGAGGAACACGCCACGGTTCGGAATGCGTTCACAAAGACCTTCTGACGTAAGCATTGCAAATGCTTCGCGGAGAGTATTTCTGGATACCTCGAAACGCTCAGCGAGGGCAACCTCGTTGAGCTTCTGGCCTGGGGAGAACTCACCACGCGAAATCGCGCGGCGGACCTCAGAGGCAACGTTTTGAGCAAGCATGGCATCCGTAAGTGTAGAACTATTTATTTAAGCTAGTCAGCAATGGTGAATAGAACCATCGGCCGACAACTGTTACGAGTATAACGCATCTATTGTTGAACAATTAACTGAGCAGCTTCGTAGCCAAAAGCGTCGGCTGACAACAATGCGAGATATGCGTAGGGTGGTGGCATGATTTTGATCAACGTTCGTTACAAGCCACTGCCAGAATACGTCGAGACATTTCGTCAAGAGGTAGAGGAATTCACCAACGCAACCCGCGCAGAGCCGGGCTGCATCTTCTTTGACTGGTACCGCAGTGAAGAGGACAAGAACGAATACCTGCTCATCGAGGCATTCCACGACGATGCCGCGGAAGCGCACGTAAACTCCGATCATTTCCGCGCTGCCCAGGAGCTGTTCCCGAAGATTCTGAAGGAAACCCCGACCATCATCAATACCCTGATCGAGGGTAAGACCGAGTGGGATACCATGGCGGAATTCAAGGTGGACTAGCCGAATCGGCTTAATTTCTCCCCGCTTTATGGGTACGGTTAGTACCTATGAGTGAAGAGAAGAATTCCACTAAGCCCCCGAAACTTTCCAAGAAGGCGTACGAGAAAGAACTCGTACGCCTTCAAGCTGAGTTGGTGGCAATGCAGCAGTGGGTCGTCAAGACCGGAGCGCGTGTTGTCATCGTGATGGAGGGGCGCGACGCCGCAGGCAAAGGCTCCGCAATTAAGCGCATCACCCAGTACCTGAACCCGCGCACCTGCCGTATTGAGGCGCTGCCGAAGCCAACTGAGCGCGAGCAGACGCAGTGGTACTTCCAGCGCTACGTCGAAAAGCTCCCCGCCGCAGGCGAGATCGTCATCTTCGACAGGTCCTGGTACAACCGCGCCGGCGTTGAGCGCGTGATGGGGTTCTGCACCACGGAGGAATACCGTCGGTTCCTACACCAGACACCGATCTTTGAACGCCTCCTCGTTGAGGACGGCATCATGCTGCGTAAGTACTGGTTCTCTGTATCGGATGAAGAGCAGTACAAGCGATTCCAATCCCGCCGGGAAGACCCGCTGCGCCAGTGGAAGCTCTCGCCAATGGACCTCGAGTCCATTACAAAGTGGGAGGACTACTCCCGAGCCAAGGATGAGATGTTTATCCACACGGATATTCCTGCGGCGCCGTGGTACACGGTTGAGTCGGAGGATAAGAAGCGCTCGCGCATCAATGTGATTTCTCACCTCTTGTCGACGATCCCCTACGAGCACATTGACCCTGATCTGCCAGAGATCCCTGAACGCCCAGAGATTATTGACTACGAGCGACCTCCGCGCGACGAGTTCCGTTACGTGCCCGATGCTGCTGCAAAGCTGGAACTCTCCAAGGTGAGCAGCAAGAAAAAGAAGAAGGGCAAGAAGAACTCCTAGTTTGGTGTGTTGCCCAAATGGAGAAACCCAGCCATACCATGAGGTGGCTGGGTTTCTTGTTTTGCGGTCTGTATATCTCTGTATATCAAGGGATCGTCGGCAGCTGAATCCCCAGGATCGTCGCTGCGCCCTGGGCGAGTGCGGCGACGGTCATTGCGACGCCAGCGATCGCCATGAGTGAAGTGATCACCGTGGTGATGTGTCCGCCGACGCCATCGGCGGCGCTCATACAAGCTTCCCAAGCATTGCCTGGAATCCAGGCTGGCTCGCTGCGAATGCCAGGCCACCGAGGGCTGCGATTGCGGCAAGCACGATTCCGACGATCGCCCCGGTTCCAAGGCTTGATCCTTCCGGTTGCGTGGAGGCATCTTTGAACTTCAGCGCAAGGGATACCTTGGAATCTGCCAAAGACTCACCGGCTTTGTACTGCTTATCGAAGATTGCGGAGCCGTCCTCTGTCAGTTTGGTCGGGGTGAAGGAGGCGGCAAATTTGTTGTCCTTGTCAGCCTTCAAGGGCTGCTTGACGTCGAACTCGACGATGCGCTTATCGTCGCCGGTCAACGTGGTGGTCTCTGCACCGGGCATAGCGCCCTTGCGGACATAGTCTGCCTGGAGGAACCCTTTAGCCCCTTCGATGACGACCTTGAAATCAGACAGCTGGATATCCATCGCACCGTGGTGTGCGTTGATACTGATAGCGCCGTCGAGGTCTATGACCCCTTCGCCAGTTGCCGTGAGCTTGGACTCCTTTGCATTTACTGGCAAGGCGAAGTCAACCAGCTTGCTCGCGTCAAGTACCTTTTCTGCCCCATCGGACGCCGTGATGGTTGCTGCGGCAAACGGCTTCTGGATGTAGCTCAGGAATGATCCCTTGATGTTCCAGTTTGCGTGCCCGGACTCGAGCGTTGGGGCTTCCGCGAATGCGCTCGGCGCGACGAGGGCAGTAGAAGCAAGGAAGGCAGCGGTGAGGGTTGCCAGAGTGGTGGAGCGAGACATGTACGTCCTTTCATGAGTAATCGCAACCACACCGAATGGTGAGGTTAGGCTAACCTTAAATATTGGTTGGGGTTTGGTCAACGGCCGGGGGTAATGGGGCTAGGTCGCACCTGTCACAGGGGAGCAGTTCACCTCATGAGGTGCGATGAAAACACGACTTCCGTCGTGCAGGACCGTGATAGGCCAGTCGTAGACCTCGCTCAGAATGTGGTCCTGGTAGACCTCGGCCACCGGCCCCGCTGCCGCAACAGCCCCCTGCTTCAAGCACACCACGTGGTCGCAGTACCGCGCAGCAAGCTGAAGATCGTGGAGCACGACGATCACGGTCGCGCCATCACGTGCCAAGGTGCGGGCGACGCCCATCGTCTGCTCTTGGAAGCGCACGTCCATCGCGGCAGTCGGTTCGTCGAGAAACACTACAGGTGTTCGCTGTGCCAAGACTCTGGCAAAGGCCACACGGGCGCGCTCACCACCGGAAAGTGTGAGCATCTCTCGTTCCTGGAGGTGCGTGATGCCTGTCGCGGCGAGCGCTTCGTTGACGATGGTGGCGTCGTCAGGCTGAGTGCCCCACGGATGGCGCCCCATCTCGACGACGTCGCGCACCAAGAACGAAAAGGCGACACTGACATCCTGAAGCATGACGGCACGCGTCCGAGCGAGTTGATGAGCGGTGCACCCAGATGCATCCTGACCCGCAAGCTGGACGCTTCCGCTCGAGAGGGATGTATCGCCGGAGAGTGCAGCGAGCAATGTAGACTTGCCAGCTCCGTTGGGGCCGATGAGGCCGGTGACCTCTCCACTCTGCGCGGACATGCTGACATCGTGGAGTATTTCGCGCCCCTGTCTATGGACTGTGACATGTGAAGCGGTAACTGTCATTGTGCATGGCCCTTTCGCATCATCTGCCGCAGCAGGAAGAAGAAGGTCGGCCCGCCAATCAGCGCTGTGAAAATACCGATTGGCAGGTCAGCGAATGGAATGATTGTGCGGGAGAGGATATCGCCAGCACCGATCAAAAGCGCGCCACCGAGTGCAGAAGCCGGGACAAGCACCGTATTGGACGGGCCGACCGCAGTGCGCACGATATGTGGGACGACGAGTCCTACGAACCCGATCAACCCAGCGAAGGAGACTGCTGCGGCTGTAAGCAATGTCGATAGTGCGATCGCCAACATGCGCAGGCGTGCGACGTTGATGCCTACATGGAATGCAGCTTGGTCGCCCAAAGCGAGGATGTCGAGCTTGCGCACAAAACACATGGCACATGCCAATGCGAAGGTGACAACGGCAGCTACCACCCCAGTTTGCGCCCAACTCGCCCCAGCGAGACTGCCCATCTGCCAGAAAACGATCTGTTCCCGCGCCGTGGTGGGGGCGATGAATGTGAGTGCTGAAATGCATGCGCCGCAGATAGCGTTCGCTGCGATGCCTACTAGAACCAGGTTCAGGACGCGGACTCTGCCACCTGAACGCGCTAGCTGGTACACCACCACGGTGACGAATATGCCCGTTGCGAACGCGAAGATCGGCACGGTCATCGTTCCGAATGTGGTGATGCCGAATACGGTGGCGATTGCTGCGCCTACACCTGCCCCGGTGCTGACGCCAACGACGCTTGGTTCTGCTAGGGGGTTGGCAAATACGGACTGCATGAGCGCCCCGCCTGTTCCCAGTGCCGCGCCGACGCAGAGTCCTAGAACGAGCCTCGGGATGCGGATTTGCCACAATACTGATGCTTCGAGTGTGGACGCTGACATTGGCCCTGCGGTAAGGATCGGCCAGAGCTCGCCTGGAGAGAACTCAAACTGGCCTACAACGAGAGAGGAAATGGCCGTGAGCACTAGCAGGGAAGCGGTGGCTGCGAAAAGCACAATTCTTCCAATGCGTCGTGCATGGATTGCTCCGTGGTGCTCGCTCATAGCTGCTCTCCGTAGAGAGCGTGCGCCGCGCGCAGCAGCAGTTCGCCAGTTTGAGGTCCGAACGCAAGTGAGTCACCGTCGGGAAGCGCCAGGACTCGCCGGTGCTGCCCCGCGGTGGTTTGTGCGACGCCGGGGCGTTGGAGGAGGCCTTCAATATCGCCTGTGGACTGGAGCCCACCGTTCATCATGACGAACACTTCGGGGTTTACCTCGGCGAGCGCCTCAGGGCTTGCCGGCGAAGGCTGACCGATGCCGTGCTCGGAATTGACATCCCTGCCACCTAGAGCAGTGATGAGTTCTTCAGTTCCTTCTTCACGCCCGAGTAGATAGAAGACGCCACCGGTGCCGCGAGCATACAAAAACGACATTCGCAGTGGTTCTTCAGGTGCCACCGCAGCGATTGCGTCGAGCGCTTGCTGGATTTCTTTCTCGCTGCGTTCGGCGAGGAGACGGCCTGCCTCAGGCTCACCGACGAGGGTTGCCACATTAGTGATGTCCTCCGCGATCGAGGCCAGTGAACGCGTCGGTTCCAGCATCACAGTGGTGATACCGGCTGCCCGTAGCTGGTCGATCGCCTCAACTGGTCCTACTGAGCGGTCGACAAGCACCAAGGTGGGACGAAGATTCAGAATGGCCTCGACGTTGAGCGAATGCCCGTTTTCCGTGACTACGGGCAGATGCGCGAGCGACGGCTCCGAGGAACTTACGGTCCGCCCGACGATGTTGTCTGCCATGCCGACACCACGAAGCGTCTTGGTGAATGTGCCGTATAGGTCCAGTGCAAGGATGCGGGAGGTATCAGTAATGGTGACGTCGTACCCGTCCGCATCGGTCACTTCGACGGGCAGAGCTTGTTCCCGTGGCGTATCGATTGGCTCGACCTCGGAGATCTCAGAGACCATCGAAACCCCTTGCGCCTGGTGTGGGTCCCCGTTTGTTTGCAGCGACTCCGCGAGCTCGTTGGTGGTGTGTTGTGTTGGGTTGTCCCACTCCGCACACCCGCCGAGGCTCAGCGTTATCGCAGTCGCGGTAACCAAGGAAAGAGTGGTTTGCAGCATTTTCATAGTGTCATATCTCCCTATCCGATGACTGCGAATCTGATGAGCGCACCGCCTGCGCCAAGCAGCGAGGCAATGAGCACCAAGAGCGTCGCGACGGTCGCGTCATCCCAACCATCCGCCCCTGTACGCGAATTGGGCGCGGTGTTTTTAATCTGGAACTTTCCGCCTTCTGGCTGATCAGGGGACGAAACAGTTTCGTCCCCCAAATGCTCGTCGAGAACGCTTCCGCGGGAAGGCGTAGACGAGGATGTTGTAGACTTCCGAAGTTTCGCTCGAGCGTCGGCCCCCGCCGCATTGTTGGATGGAGAGGACGCCCCTCCGATGGAGCCCTGGCCTTCGGCGCAGTTAGCCGATCCGCCGAGTTGAGCGGTGAAGTGAATTGTGTCGAGCGGATCGCCAGGAGGGTAGAACTGCCCAAACGCTTCCGAACCTGTGCTCGTAAGCGTTGCTTCTGCTGTACCGGTTACCGCAGAGTCGCTCACATCGAGGTTCGTGAAAGTGAGGTCTGCGATGGCGATGCGCCCGTAGTCGCGGGGGTCGCCTTCCATAGTGTTCGACGTCGCGTTGAGGATCAGCTGGCCGGTAGTGCCGGAGAACTGGATTTCCATGTTGGAAAAACGAGTGTCCAATACGCCCCCGTGCCCGGTAAAACGGATCGAACCGGGGTAGAGGATGGACCCCGACCGCGTCGCAGAATCAACTGCTCCCGAATTGCCGTTGAAAGTAAAGGCATTACCGCTGTCTCTAACGCCTTGGAGCTCCCACTTTCCTTTCGCGATATTGCCACGGATGTATGTACGGAACGACTGCCGGATTCCCCACTGTGCCTCAGCAGAGGTGACTCCGTGTGAGGTGCCAGCATCACAGACGGTATTTGAAGATGCATTACCGCCTGACGGTGCTGTGGCTGAGGCATCGCGATTGCTGTGGGCCGATGCGTTGCTCGATTGGGAAGTCGGCGCTGATGCTTGGTTGCGCGCCGGGGCCGTGTTGGCAGCCGAAGCAGTCGTCCCCGGCGCCGTCGAAGAGCGGTTGGGACGGGCTGACTGTTGCGACGATGTAGCGCGCTCGTGCAACGACGTTGCGCTTCGCAAGACCTTGTCGGCGTTGGTAAACAGCCCATTGACCTCGATGAGCGTGTCGTTTACCTGTCCGAGCCAGAAAGCCGGTCCGCTTGTCGCCTTTGAACGTGTGGCGCCACTGTGCCCCTGAGCAGCTGCGTTGCTATTGTCTCCTGATGGGGACCCGAGTGTGAAGTCCGGGACTGGTCCGGCACCCGAAGCCTCCGTGAGTGAGAGATCGATACTGATCGGGTCGAGGGGCTCGCCTGCTTCGTAGAATCCGGCGAAGATAGTTTCCCCAGAAGCGGTAAGTGAGGTGTGGCCGCTTATTGTCACTTGGCTTGCGGTGAAGTCCGGTGCGGCGTCAAGGGTGATGGTGGCCAGTACTTCTTTTTGTCCTTCTTCGACAGGGCCCACAGCTCCTGCGCCGACATACTTCCGTGTGCTGTAGTCCACCCGGAGTTCTGCGTTAGTGCCGTTGACCACCAAGATCGGGTTGCTGAGCGTCAGCTCGAGAGAGCCATCGTGGCCACTGAAGTGGACTGAGCCGGTGAAGTTGAATTGTCCGGAGGATGGGCCAGTAATCGCGGAGGATTCGGCTGGGAATTCGAATGCCGCCCCTGAGCGAGTCGCCCCTTCATCTGTGGAGATGGACCCCTTGGCGACGCCGGTTTCGATGTACTTACGGAACGATTCCCGCACACCCCAATCCATTGTTCCCGTGGATACAGTGCGGTGTGACGCGGTTTGTTCTTGTGCCGTAGCAGGGGGAGGGGTGATAGGGAGTGGGCTGAAGACGGTAGATGTGAAGCCAAGCATGCTGGCTGAAGCGGTCAAGGCGAATATGTAACGGATAGGCATAGTTCTTGCAGAAAACTCTTTAACGTTGGGATAAATGAGGGTAAGCTTACCTAATTAAAGTTAGGTGAGCATAGCCTTATGAAAGGGTGTTGTTGTGATAGTGGACCAGGAGCCTGTAACCGAGCTCATTCCAGTCGTCTCAGAGGTGTCTCAAGGGCGGTTCGCGCCGTGGGAGCGTGCACTGTCGGCTGTAATTGCTGGCGTAGTGGTCTTTGGTGTGAGCGCCGGAAATCTGTGGGTAAGCTCCTTGGCCTGCTTGGGGTTGGTTGCACTAGTTTTTGCGCTGGCTGCGCTGCCGTCGCGACATCGTTACCAGGCATCACCGCGCGGAGGTCGTCGCTCCGGGTTTCTCGTTGGTGTGGTGTGGGCTGGGGTGGTTGCAGTCTCGCTGGTGGTGTTGTTCGCCGTGCCTGAGCGCTACACCCTTACCGGGGGCGTGCTTGCCGCCTTTGTGGCGGCAAGTGCCGTGTGGGGTGTGTTTGCGTACCTTGATAGCAGTGATGTCAAGCGCCGGGGCTAGTCGAGTCGTGATGTGAGCTCCTGGAACACGGCTTCATTCAGCGTGAAGGCGTGCTTTGCTGTCTCGATGAGTTGGGCGCGTTCGTTGTCGCTCAGTTGCATGGCGTCCAAGGATGCTTTGTATTGCGCACGATATGGCGGGATTTTCCCAATCGCGGAAAAGTCGTAGAAGTTGAGGGCGTTATCGCTGAGGTTGTATTCGCTGCGAAATACCCGGGCAAGCGCCTGACCACCAGCGATGTCGCCGAGGTAGCGAACGTAGTGGTGTGCTATCACCTCGGGGCCGTTGTTGGGGGTGAGTGCGTTGAGTTCGGCAACGTAGCGTGACGTTGCCTCGAGTGGGTGATGGTGATTTTGCCAATCCGCGCCGAGTAGCGCTGTGAGGTCGGCGGAGATTGCGTCTACCCGCTCAAGTCTCGGGTCGGCGATCTGGGCTACGGCATGGTGAGTGGCTGTGCGGCGCACCGCGGCTTCGAGTGCGGAATAGATGTGGAAGTACTGCACGGTGAGCTCGGCGACGGCTGTTGCGCTGAGCTGACCTCCGCTGAGGTTAGACATGAAGCGGGAGGTCTCGGCACTTGCGTGTGCGGCTGTGGTCTGCTCCTTCAGGGCGACGGACAGTGGCATCTGTGTAGGGGCGATGAGGGTCATCGGTGACTCCGATCGTGCGTAGGTGGGGAGCGAGCGCTCCAAGCTGACGCACCAATAGTAAGGCAAGGCTTGCCTAAAGAAAATCGCCCAAAAGTTTAGGATTTATGCCTTGTATTTATTGCTCGTTTTATAACCGCGTGGCGTGGAAACAGTTTTGTCTCCGGGGATCCAGAATCGCCAGGGGGCATCAGCATTCTTCGAGATGCCAATACGGGGGCCACAAACCCACTCCGGGGGAGCGGTAGGTGCGGTCAAAGAGACGGATTTATGGTTGTCGGTGAGTTCAAACCCCAACGCTTCGCCCAGGTTTCCGGGACCACGCGCCAGGTTGTCTTCTTCGATGGGAAGGCGGTCGGGTTTTTGGCGGCGTCGATAGGCGATATCGTGGCCTTCGATGACCCTGCCTCCGCGCAGTAGGCATCCCTGGCCGATGCCCTCCGGTGCGCACACAATGTTGACGTTGTGGTGAATGCCGTACGAA
The DNA here is from genome assembly GCF_024453815.1 of Corynebacterium pseudogenitalium. Lineage (NCBI taxonomy): Bacteria > Bacillati > Actinomycetota > Actinomycetes > Mycobacteriales > Corynebacteriaceae > Corynebacterium > Corynebacterium pseudogenitalium. The sequence goes on from NZ_CP072934.1 coordinate 792,776, forward strand.
AGATACACGTAGAAACGTCCGGGAGGGCCAAACATCGCAGCGTTTCGTGCCGTTTTGCCGCGATAGGTGTGCGCGGCGGCGTCTTCCTCGCCGAGGTATGCCTCGACCTCGGTCAATACGATGCTGACCCCGCCATGAGTGAGTGTGCACCCGAGTAGTTTCGGCGCGACGATGTTTGCGGGGCGGGAAAAGTCAATCATGGCCCCACCCTAACGAGAGTTCCCCAATGGTGGTTGAACGAAAGGGGGAAACACCACATGAAGTGTGGCTGGAGTTTGTTTTGTTATTTTTTTGCGTACGGTGAACACAGGAACGCTTTTCTACACGCCACTTAGTCTAAGGAGCATCATGGCAGGCAAGCGCAACTGGGCAGCAACAGCGTCGATCGCGGCAGCGTTGGGGGTAGGAACTGTTGCAGCTGTGGATCTGACTCAGAAGAAACACTCCATTCGAAGAATTTACCCAGTCTTGGGGCGTGCGCGGTGGGCACTCGAGAAGATTCGACCGGAGCTTCAGCAGTACTTTATTGAGCGTGACTGGGACGGCCGCCCATTCGACCGCCGCACTCGTAGTCTCATCTACTCGCGCGCGAAAGGGCAGACTTCGACCACTGCGTTCGGTACGCAAGAAAACGTCTACGAGCAGGGACACCGCTCCCTGGTGCATTCGATGCGCCCCGTAGATATGCCTGCGGAGCCGCCGCGCGTGCTGATTGGAGGCCCGCAGTGCTCCCAGCCGTACAGTGCAGCATTGCTGAACATCTCCGCTATGAGCTTCGGCTCGTTGTCTGGGCGCGCCGTCGAAGCGATGAACAAGGGAGCCAAGTTGGGCGGGTTCTACCAGGACACCGGTGAAGGCGGTCTGTCCCCGCACCACGAAAAGTACGGCGGTGACCTGGTGTGGGAAATCGGCACCGGGTACTTCGGCGCACGCACCCCGATGGGGGGATTTGATGCAGATACCTTCGCAGAGAAGGCAAAGCGGCCACAGGTGAAGATGACGCTGCTCAAGCTCTCACAGGGAGCGAAGCCTGGTTTGGGCGGTGAGCTGCCAGCCGCGAAGGCGACGAAGGAAGTTGCTGAAATTCGCGGGATCGAGGAAGGGAAGGCGTTCACGTCCCCAGGTGCGCACTCTGAATTTGATACCCCAATCGGCCTCCTGCACTTCATCGACCAGATGCGTACCCTCTCCGGGGGGAAGCCGGTTGGATTCAAACTGTGCATAGGCTCTCGTCGGGAATTCCTCTCGGTGTGCAAGGCCATGCTCGAGACTGGCATTCTGCCTGACTTCATCGTGGTCGACGGTTCCGAGGGCGGTACTGGCTCGGCGCCGAAGGAGTTTGAGGACCACGTGGGCCTGCCACTCACAGAGGGCCTGACGTTCGTGAACAATGCGTTGGTGGGCTGCGGCCTTCGCGACAAGATCAAGATCGGTGCTGCCGGCAAAATCGCCGCCGGCAACGACTTGGTGCGTCGCATGGTGCAGGGCGCGGACTTCCTGCTGAGCGCCCGCGCGATGATGATGGCCGTCGGCTGCGTGCAGGCAATGGAGTGCCACCTCGGTACGTGCCCGGCTGGTGTCGCGACGCAAGACCCGTGGCGTGAGCGTGGCCTGGATGTCGAGGACAAATCAATGCGCGTGATGCGGTACCAGAAGGCCACCGTTTCGTCAGCGCTGCGCCTCATGGCCGCGATGGGAGTGCAAGATCCGAAGGACCTGCGCCCCGAGATGATTCGCTGCAACGACGACTACGGGAAACCCCAGACGTACCGCGAGCGCTACGAGTGGCTTCGCGACGGTCAGCTTGTCGACGGCGACGTCCCGGAGAACTGGCGCGAGGACTGGGAATCTGCGAACGCGGAGTCGTTTCTAGCGAAAGGGAAGTAGCGCTTCGCTTCGGCGTGGAAAATTTGCCACAATAGGGGCATGACCCTAGATGAATCACAACGCGCGAAGGAACTGGCCGAGCTTGAGGAACGCCTCGAGCTCGGCCGTAAGCACCACGAAGAACTCATGGCGCAGATGAAGGCGAAAGTCCAGGAGTTCGAAGAGCGCCAAGCTGAGCTTGAGCGAGCTATTGCGGAGCGCAAGTCCGCAAAGTAAGCGCTATTGCTCACTGAGCCATGCAGCAAGTCGATGCACTGCTGCATGCTCAGCGTTAGTTCCGATGACCTCGTCCGCCACCGTCTTAAGATCCGGGTGGGCGTTGCCCATCGCAACCGCTGTTCCAGCCGCCTGGAGCATCGTGTAATCGTTCAGGAAATCACCGATCGCGGCAGTTGCTTCCTGAGGCACGCCCAAGGCGTCCGCGATCGCCAGCAGCGCCTTGCCCTTGTCTGCCTCTGGGCTCATGATGTCGATCCAGTGCTGGCCACTAACTACGTGGTGTAGTCCAGGCGCGTGCGCCTGCACCCACGCCAGCGCGTCACGCTCTGCATCACCGTCCACGTAGAGCGCGACTTTCACGGGTTGTTCGAAGGGGACGTCGACAAGCGAATCCACGTTTGTGTTGGCGTGATAGTACTTTGCAATCTCCTGCTCGACTTCCTTGGATGCACCGCGCAGCGAGTAGGACTGCTCGGGGGTGCACAGCACCGCCGACGCTGAAAACGGCGCTGTTTCAAACGCGCGTAGAAACTCGCGTACTGGCTGCTCCGGCATGGCAGTCACGTCGATTATGCGGCCGTCGTGGAAGACGACGGAACCGTTCTCCGCGATGAACGTGTGAGGCTGATGAGTGGTGAACATATCACGAAGCGTCGCGAGCTGGCGTCCCGATGCCGGCGTGACCAGGACTTCGCGGTCGTCGGCAAGGCGAAGGAGCTCCCAGAAGGCGTCGGGAATGCGCCCGTGTTCGTTGAGCAGGGTGCCGTCCATGTCGAGGGCGATGATCTTCGGGCAAGGCATAGATTCGTTTCCTCCAATGCGTTGATGTACGTGCACAGGGTACCGAAGGTAGTTTCGCGCCAGCTTGTCGACGCCACGTTGGACAAATACCGCCATCCAGCACCGGGGGTGTGTTTTGGGGGTGGGGTGCGGGTTTACTTGGCGTTGCACTACAAAGCCCACCTAAGGCGACTGATGTAACCATATCTCGCGGTGCGGTTGGTTTAGCTGGAGTATTTGTAACAAAGATGGACCAATACACGCTACGATAATTCCTGTATTGGGGGTACGGCAGCTGTGTCATGTACCCCCAAGGCAAACGTTTCCCAATTGTTCAATTACCGCATGAAGAGGATGACTGTGTCTACGCCTACGAATACAACGCACCAACAGGACTGGAATCACAAGCTGACCCTGGCCCAGGAAATGCTTCCGCTCATCAGCCAGCTTCACCGTGAAAACAACGTTGTCACCTCGATTTTTGGCCGACTGCTGGTAGGTGTGACGGACATCGACATTATTAAGGCGCACCGGTACGCGCGTCGCATTGTGGAGAAGGAGCTTCCGCTCGAGGACACGTTGCCGGTGCTTCGTGAGCTTGTTCAGATGAACCTCGGCACGGCATCGATTGACCTTGGCCGTCTTGCCAGCGACTACAAGAAGTCCGGCGCGAGCGATCTGCGGGCCTACTTGAACGAGGCGCTTGCCGACGTCGTCGATACGGACTCGGAGCTCGAGCCACGCGATGTTGTGCTGTATGGTTTCGGCCGCATCGGCCGCTTGTTGGCCCGCATTCTGATTGCTCGTGAGGCGATGTACGGGGGAGCGCGCCTGCGCGCCGTCGTCGTGCGGAAGAAGGGTGACGACGACATCGTCAAGCGTGCATCTTTGCTTCGCCGCGACTCGGTGCACGGTCCATTTGACGGCACTATCACTGTGGATCACGAGAAGGAAGTCATCTGGGCCAACGGGACGCCGATCCAGATGATCTACGCGAACGACCCGGCATCCATCGATTACACCGAGTACGGCATCAAGGATGCGATCGTCGTTGATAACACCGGTGTCTGGCGCGATGAGGCTGGCCTGAGCCAGCACCTGAAGTCCAAGGGTGTCTCCCGCGTTCTGCTGACCGCTCCAGGCAAGGGTGATATTAAGAACATTGTCTACGGCATCAACCATGCTGACATTACGGACGGTGACCAGATCCTGTCCGCGGCTTCGTGCACCACGAACGGTATTACGCCGGTGCTGAAGGTCATCAATGATCGCTACGGCGTGGTCCACGGCCACGTTGAGACAGTGCACTCCTACACGAACGACCAGAACCTGGCCGACAACTTCCACAAGGGGGACCGCCGCGGTCGCGCTGCTGGCCTCAACATGGTGCTGACGGAAACAGGTGCCGCAAAGGCTGTGTCGAAGGCGCTTCCCGAGTTCGAGGGCAAGCTGACCGGCAACGCGATCCGCGTTCCAACGCCTGACGTTTCTATGGCGGTGCTCAACCTCGAGCTCGAAACCGAGACGACAAAGGATGAGGTCAATAACTTCCTCCGTAAGGTCTCGACGGATTCTAACCTGCGCCAGCAGATTGACTACATCCAGTCGCCTGAGGTTGTCTCGACAGATTTGCTCGGTACCACGCACGCTGGTGTCGTTGACGGGTTGGCGACGATTTCGGCCGGCAAGCACCTCGTGCTCTACGTCTGGTACGACAATGAGTATGGCTACTCCCACCAGGTAGTGCGAGTTGTTGAGGAGATCGCGGGTGTTCGCCCGCGCATTTACCCCGCACGGACCGTTCCGGAGGATCTGAAGTAGTCATTTCTTTTCATGCCCCAGGCTGCACAGGGCAGTTCCTGGGGCATGATGAGTTATTGGGGGGTGTACGTTTTTGCGCTGGGAGTTCGCAAATTGACGTTCATACACTAAGTTAAAAGCGTACGTCTTTCGGTATGGGTGATTCGAAGAAGTGTAAGGCAGAGGCAATAGTGCGTCGAGGTAAGTGTAAAACCGGGCTCGCGGTCGCAACGGCGACTTCAATCATGCTTGCGTCCGCAGGTAGTGCTCCAACATATGCCCGTGCCGAGCAAGATTCTCCGGGAGTGATCGACGAAGTTGCCGTCGATACTTCAAACTCGCTGGGGTTTGAGGAACTTCCGGAAGGGAAAGCGAAGCGCTCGTACCTCTTCCTCGATACCGATGGTTCACCACTGCAGGACACCGAGGTACGGTTCGTGAGCCAGGACGGGAAGACTTCGCACGTTGCGCGCACCAACGAGAATGGTGCAGTTGCGTTCATCGTCGACCCAGGTTCGTACCGCTACCAAATCTATGGCGGAAAGGACCCGGAGAAACCGCGCTTTGTTTCGGGTTGGATCACCGTCAAAGAAGACACGTTCATCATCACCTCGCTGAAGCTGCCTGCTGAGCAAACCATTTTCTATACGTGGCCGAAGATTGACTTGAAGCCAGGTGAGCACAAAGTGGTCATGCCAAACGAGGAGAATGAGACCAGTACCGAGTTTGAAAAGATCGGTGGGACTCCTGAATGGGTGACTGTCTACCGTGACGGCACGGTGGAGGTTACACCACTCGAAACGACGAAGGCCGGTGTGTACACCGTCAAGATTCGCGCTTCGAACGCACCTGACTTTGCCGTCAGGATTGAGTTGCAGGAATCAGCTAGTGGCGCTGATCGATACGCCTTCAAGTATCCAACCAGCTACGTTCGTCCCGGTTCTGTCGGTTCAAGCATCACACCGAGCTTGACGCTGCGTAAAGACGGCTACGACTTCATTAACCAGCCGGTGCCTCGTGGGACGATGTTTGAGACTTCATACCCAGAAGCTACGATCGATAAGAACACCGGCGAGGTCAAGTACGTCGCTTCGAGGGGCACCAAGGTCGGGGAGACCGTCAAAATTCCGGTGACCGTGACGATGCCCGACGGCAGCCAGCTGAAGACGGACGCCGCTTTTGAGGTGATCCCTCCGCTGCTCAAGACAGTAACGGACATCTCCTATGATGACGCCCGCGTGGCGCCAGGTGGAAAGTTCGTTGCAGATCTCAACTCCCGCGAACCGCTGCCCGTTGGCACCGAGTTTCGTTGGGACGCTAGAAAGAACGCTGACCTCCGCGGATGGAACGTCGCCGTCGACAGTGCCACGGGGGTCGTCGAGGCTGTGGTTCCCGAAAGTGTCGAGGATAAGGAGTACAACTTACACATCCTGGCCAGCTATACGGATGGGTCAAGGGAGTACGTAACACTGCCTGTGCACATCGTGAACCAACTCAGCCCGGAGGAACTCGAGGCGCACAAGCTGCGCTATGCACAGCAAATCGTGACCCCTGGTAAGGCGTTCACCGCTGAACCAGAGGGCGATCCTGTCTACGGCAGCGTGTTCTCCATCGAAAACGACGGTGGCATTCCGATCACCATTGACCGCGCGACAGGCCGCGTCACTGCAAAGATTCCGGCAGATACCGAGGCAGACAGCACCTACACCTCGAAGCTGCGCGTTGACTTCCCCGGTGGGCACCAAATCATCGAGTTGAAGGCAACTGCTAACTCGTTAGCTAGGAAGAACACAGTCGACTACGCTGTGCAAGAGGGCTTTGCCAAGCCGAAAGATCAGTTCTCTGGCGTCCACTATGGGCTGCCAAAGAGCTACAAGAACCAGGACGCGAACGTCGATATCAACCCGGAAACGGGCGAGGTGCGAGCTACGGTGCCACGTAGTCAGAAGCCAAAAGAGATTAACGTTCCTGTTGTTGTGACGTGGGAAGATGGCTCACAGCAGCTGGTCGACCTACACGTTGTGCCTAAGCAAACAGCGACGCAAAAGGAGCTGAACTGGGAGCGCGTGTGGTGGATCGTGCCGTTCATGATCGCCGCTGAGGGCCTTGGTGTCTTACTCTTCTGGTTGTGGGACAGTAACAAGCATGTTCCGCCGTTTAACGCGGTGACGCATGCGTTGAAGAACGCCGGATTTAACGTTTCGGGATAAAGGACGAGAAAAGTGAAGATGAAACGAGCTCTTGCTATCGCGCTGTGCGCAGGCCTTGCCTTCGGTGGGGTGCAGCCTATCGCTGAGGCTGGCGTTCAAAAGAATCCCGGCGGCGTCTGGATCGAGAATGATTCGAAGACTGAAGGCTTTGCTACTTCGAACCTGGCGTACGGGTCGAAGCTGAACACGACGTTCCAGAATCCGCAGTCGGTCGGCGGTTTGCTCGAAAGCAGCCTGCAGACTGTCCTGACCGTCGACGGGCGACAGGTGGCGTTCCTCCCGACTGAGACGAAGTCTGACGTTGAAGAAAACGAGATCGGTTACAAGGTCATCCTGACGCACTACGATGCGAACACCGAAATCCAGATCACGCGCACGATTGAGATCGGCACAAATTCGATGGACGTGACGGTCGAGGCTACGAACAAGTCGAAGCGTGACCGCAAGATTGACATTGAGATGTTCTCTGCCGTGCCAAAGTATGCGCAGTATCAAGGTACCTACCGAGGCGGAAGGTTTAACTTCGGTCCTGCCGAAAAACCTGGCTACGATGTTTCGGTGAACTTCCGTGGTGCTGACGTCTCAAAGGCGGCGGGGCACGCGATCGAGTCTGGCGAAGCTAGCCGGGTGGGTGAAGTTGCCGAAGACGGCGCCGGCTACCAGTACGCGGCGTGGAACAAGGAACTACCAGTTCAGGGGACGGCGTCGGTTACCGCGAACATCTTCATCCAGACGCAGCCCACGGCGAAAGACACTGACCAGGATGGGCTGCCGGATGAGTGGGAGAAGGTGGGGTTTACCGCTGCTGACGGGACCCAGCTTCCACTCGACAGGTGGGGGGCGAAAGTAGGACAGAAAGATCTGTTCCTGCAGTTGAACTGGATGAAGTCTGAGTGGGAGACGCTGAACTGCAACGAGGTGAATAAGTTCGGCGCGAACATCCAAGACTTTGAGAAGTTTGCGAAGTGCGCTGAGGCGAACGCGAACGTGTACCGGCCCTCCCGTGAGTCCCTGATGGAGCTGGAGGATAAGTTCGCTGCGCACGGGATTCGTCTCCATATCGATGCTGGTGACCTCTACACCTCCATCCCTAACTACGAGAACAGGCACGGTGGCCCAACGGAGGACTTCACCCCGCTGTACTTCGCGGATGGTATGTCGAAGCGAGACAAGCTAGGGCAAAAGCGCCAGGAGCTGCTCGGTACTCGTGAGTCGGTGTTCCGCGTCGGCATTATCGGCGACCAGATGGAGAAAGGCGACTGGTCGACGGGTACCGGCCTGGTCAACGACTCTGCGTTTTACGTGTCTTACCACGAGAACGTGACCAACCAAGAGCAGCTGCGAAACACCATCCTGCACGAGTTCGGCCACAACCTAGGCCTGACCCACAATGGCGCACTGTCGACGAACCCGGTGGATACCGAGGCGTATTTGCCGACGTACAAGTCGGTCATGAACTACCTCTACCAGTGGTCGCACTTCGACTACTCCGACCAGGCCTATGAATCGGTCCCCAAGACCGACAAGAGGTACCCGAAAGACAAGTGTGAGCAAGACGGGGTGGTCTGCTACGAGGGCAAGTACTCCGTGCCAGCGGACTGGGACAACCTGAACCTCAAGGGCAAGTACATTGGTTCGGGCGAAGGCACCGTTGGCACCGACGACATTCCGGAGCCAAGCCACAATATTTCTGCTCGCGAGCTAGAAATCATTGCTGCAGATCAGAACCCGGGTAAGGCCGGTTTCCGAATGGCCGGCGGTGAAGATGCGGCGGTGGTGACGAACCGTTCAACCGACGTACTGACTGGTGAGATCCGCAACCTCGGTCTGGATGTGCACAAGTTCACGGTGTACGCCAAGTATCCGACGATCACGGGTGCGGAGCCAATCGAAGTCACTGTTCCTGGCCAGATTAACGCCAGCGGTGCGGAACCTTCTGCACGTGTTGAAATCCCGATCAAGAATGCAACCTCGCTGCGGGACTCGACGATGCCGCTTGAGATCCGCATCGTTAACGCCGAAGGCGACGAGGTATTCAAGGAGGAGTACCAGGTTTCCGTTCTTGACTACACGGCGGAAGAGATGGAGCGCATCCGCAAGGAGATCGAGAAGGATCCAACCGCTAGTGACCGCCTGAAGGAATCTGCGCGCCGGATTCTGGACCCGAAGGCTGGGCGTCAGGCACCGGAGGAGCCGGACCGCATTGACGTTGAGACGCCGAAGCCTCAGGCGCCACCGACCGATACTGGTGTGAACACGGGCCAGTCGGACAAGTCGTCCGCGTCCGACAACGTGGGGATGATCGTCGGCATTATCGCTGCAGTCGGCGGTGTGTTGGCGGCGGTCTACGCTGCGGCATGGGCATCAGGTCTTCTGAAGTTCTAAACTTCTCTCTACAAAGGCCCCGTGGGATTTCTCCCGCGGGGCCTTTCTCTATTTGTGCAGCTCAACCATATCTTCGTGTGAGTTTGCACATAATAAGTTGCAAGTTCGGTAGGGCGAACTTTAGGGTTGGTGAGGTACACCTTAGTTTGAAAGGAAACACTTCATGTCACGCACATCCAGGATCCTCACTGCATGCGCGCTTGCCTTGGGCGTAGGGCTCGCAGGCTGCTCGTCTACCGAGGACAACCAGGCGACACAGGACGGCATCAACGCCGACGGTGCGCTGCAGGTCTACGCAACCACGGGTTACCTCGCGGATGCCATCGCCAACATTGCGCCTGAGGCGGAGGTCACCACGATGGTTGGCCCGGGCGGGGACCCGCACACCTACCAGCCCTCAACGAAGGACATCGACAAGATTCAGTCCTCCGATGTGGTGTTCTGGAACGGCCTGCACCTCGAAGCTCAGATGATCAAGCAGCTGGAGAGCCTCGGGGACCGCCAGCTGGCAGTAGGAGACAAGCTGCCGAACAATCTGCTGCTTGACTGGCCAGAAACCGATGCTGAGGGCAACCCTCTGCATGACCCGCACGTATGGAACAGTCCAGAGGCGTGGAGCCTGGTTGTCGGCGAGGTCGCAAACAAGCTTGCAGAGGTCGACCCTTCGAAGTCCGATGAGTACCACGAGAACGCCGCGAAATACCAGGCGGAAATCGCGGATGCGAACGAAAAGGCTGCAACCATGCTGGCGAACATCACTGGGCCACGCATCTTGATCACCGGCCACGATGCCTTCAACTACTTCGGCAAGACCTACGGGTTGGATGTGTACGCGACGGACTTTGTTTCCACAGAGGCGAAGCTGTCGGCGTCGGAACTTTCGGACCTTGCGGATCTCATCGCGGACAACAAGGTGCCGACGATCTTCCAGGACAATCAGGCGAACCCGCAGGCGATTAAGAGCCTGCAGGAGGCTGTGCACGCCCGCGGGTGGGATGTCGCCATTTCTGACGAGGAGCTCTTCGCCGACACCCTCGGCCCCACCGCGCCAACGGATACCTACATCGGGGCGTTCCTGCATAACGCTGAAGCAGTTGCTGCAGCGCTCGGGGGCAAGTAACCCATGACTACGCAGACGTTTGCGTGCGCGACGCATAATCTTTCCGTTGCCTACCACCTCGATCCGGTCCTGGAACAGGTGAATGTGCGGTTCCCCGAGGGCGCCATCATGGGGATCGTCGGGCCGAATGGTGCCGGCAAGTCAACACTGATCAAGGCGATGCTGGGGCTTATCCCGACGCTGACCGGGGAGACCGAGTTCTTCGGCCAGCCGCTCAAGGCAGTGCGCCACCGCGTGGGGTACATGCCACAACACGCGAGCGTCGACTGGGACTTTCCTACGACGGTGCTCGACGTGGTGACGATGGGTACGTACGGGAAGCTGGGCTGGTTCCGCAGGGCGGGGAAGCGCGAACGCGCCGCCGCATACGAAGCCTTGGAACGCGTAGGGATGCAGGATTTCGCTGGCCGCCAGATCGGCGCACTCTCAGGCGGGCAGCGCCAGCGCGTCTTTCTCGCACGCGGGCTAGTACAGGACCCGGACTTGTTCTTCCTCGACGAGCCGTTTCAAGGCATTGACGCGAAAAGTGAGGCGACAATTATCGACGTGCTCCGCACCATGCGCGAGAATGGCACAACAATCGTGATGGTGCACCACGACCTTTCGACAGTGCCGACGTACTGCGATGCGGTGACGCTGCTGGATAAGACAGTGATTGCATCGGGGCCAGTCTCCTCCACGTTTACGCCGGAAACGATTGCGCAGGCGTACGGGTTAGGCGCGGACTCGATGAGATTGTTGGGTGTGCTGTGATGGGGACGTCGATAAGCCTTGGTGCGTTCTTTGCGAACCACACCTATGCCATGGTGTTTTGGGGGACCACCATCATTGGCGCAGTGGCAGGGATGCTTGGGACGTTCGCGTACCTGCGCAAGCAGTCGCTGACCAGTGATGTGATTTCGCACTCCGCACTACCAGGCACGTTGCTGGCGTTTTTGCTGTGCGTCGGGCTGGGAGTCGACGGCCGTAACATGGTTGCGCTGCTGGTTGGAGCCGTAGTCACTGGTACGTGCGCGGTGATGGTGGCGAACACGATTACTGCCCGGACGCGGACGTCGATTGACGCGGCGATGGCGATCAGCTTGTCGTTCTTCTTCGGGTTCGGGATGCTGTTGCTGGACGTGATCACGAGCAATCCGTTCCCAGGCAAAGGTGGTATTCAGGACTACCTGTTCGGCAACGCATCCGTGATTACCAGGGCGGACCTGCGAATCAGCATCATCGTCGGGTTGCTCGCGGTCTGCGTGATGTGCGTGTTGTTTAAGGAGTTCGAGCTGCGCTCCTTCGACCCCGTGCAGTCCACGATGCTTGGGTTTCGCCCGAGGGTCATCGACACGGTGATGTTCATGACGATCGCGCTTGCGACGGTGATCGGCGTCAAATCTGTCGGGTTGGTGTTGATGGTGGCATTCGTCGTAACTCCGCCTGCCGCGGCGCGCCAGTGGGTGCAAACGGTGCCAGCGATGGTCGTGCTCGCGGGCGTGTTTGGAGCCGTCGGCAGTGGTGCTGGATCCTACTTGTCCATCGCGCTTGGCAACGTGCCGACCGGCCCCGTTATCGTGCTTGTCCTGTTCGCGGTGTTTCTGGTGTCGTTCATCTTCGCCCCGAAGCGAAGCGTCATCGCCCGGGCCCGTTCGCAGCGGCGAGCGACGGCAGCGCTGCGTGCCCGGCTGGAAACAACAGTTTCGGCGGAGGTAGCGTCGTGAGTTTCATCGTCGGAACACTTTTGCTCGCGGTGGTCACGGCGTGCGCATGCGCAGTGCCGGGAGCATTCGTTGTGCTGCGGAAGCACTCCATGCTCATAGATGCTATCGGGCATGCGATCTTGCCGGGCATTGCCCTGGGGTACTTGTTTACGAACAACCTGAACTCACCGGTGGTGATCGTGTGCGCGGCGCTGGCCGGTGTGGCGGTGGTCCTCGGCGCACAGTGGCTCGGGGATTCGGGACTCGTGACTGGAGACGCCCCGCAGGGCCTCATCTTCCCGGCACTGTTCAGCGTGGGCGTCATCCTGATTACCTCCCACTTCTCGAACGTCCACCTGGATACACACGCGGTGCTCGTCGGCGACTTGAACCTGGCTGCGTGGAATCAGCTTACTGTTGGCGGGGCGCAGCTGGGACCGGTGTATCTCTACATCATGCTCGCGGTGCTAGCGCTCAACGTGGTCGCGATTGGTCTTGTGTATCCGCAACTGCTCGCGTCCACGTTTGATGGCCAGTTCGCACGCAGCATCGGCGTGCCAGTGAGCATGCTGTCCGTCGCGTTTATGTTCCTGGTGTCCTTGACCGTCACAGCAGCGTTCAACGCAGTCGGGGCGATCCTGGTCATTGCACTGGTGGTCATCCCCGCGGCAGCAGCCAAACAGTTGGCCACGACGGTACCGCGCATGATGACCCTGACGGTTCTGCTCGCTGCGGTTGGGGCAGTCGCAGGCTTCGGCGTCGCCTACCTTCTCGACGCCCCCACCTCCGCCACGATGACTGTCATCTACGGGCTCGAGTTCCTCAGCTGCGCCCTCTGGGCACGGCGGGCTCAGCGGTCACCCACACGGCGTCCGCTGCGCGTTTCCCGAGCGCAAGTGGAGGTTGCTGGCCGTCGATAAGCACTTCGACGGTGTCAGAGAACGGGGCTGCCTGCTGGGTACGCAAGTGCGTACCCACCGTGATACCGGAGGTGTCGAAGAACTGCAGCAGACTCGGGTCACCGTCGGAGACACGTTGGACCACGACGTCGTTGTCTGGGGCGATCGTGCTCAGCGGCTCAGCGTGGAATTGCGGCACGGTGCCGTCGGCGGCGGGGATGGGGTCGCCGTGTGGGTCGCGGGAAGGGTAGTTGAGGTGGGCGTCGAGGCGCTGCAGCATGAATTCCGAAACGGCGTGCTCGAGGACCTCGGCGTCGTCATGCACCTGGTCCCACGAGTATCCGAGCGTTTCCACGAGGAATGTTTCGATGAGGCGGTGACGGCGAATCATCGCGACGGCGTGCGCGCGGCCTTCCTCCGTCAGCGTAATGGGCGCGTAAGGCTTATGGTGTACGTACCCTTGCTGAGCAAGCTTCTTGACGGCGTCCGACACGCTCGAGAGCCGAAGCCCCATGTAATCCGCCAGCACCTTGGTGGTCACCTTCGTGTCTGACCATTCGGTGAGCGCCCAGAGTGACTTGAGATAGTCCTGCGTACTGGTGGAGAGCTGGGAAACGGAATCCATGGGGCTTACTGTACAGACTCGAGAATGAACGCGAGGTGCATGGTCTGCAGCTCGAGCTCGCCTTCGGTCGCCGGCAGCGAAGCGATTTCCTGACGCGCCTCAGCGGTCAGCGGGATGACCCATCCAGCATTGGGGTCGAGTACAGGAACAGCGGGCTTTTTGACGGGCACCCAAGTCACGGTGCGCGCGCCGGGGCAGATCATTTGGAGCGGGCCGTCGATACGCTGGAGCTCCGCGAGTGCCGCCGGTGTAGAGGTCACGACGACCAATCGTTCGTCCGAACCTGGAGAGAGCGCCGCAGTCGTGACCTTGAGCACCGGGAGCTCCACACGCTCATACTCCGTCGGGTACTCTGCGAGTGCAGGAGCAGCGCCCGCCCCGAACCATTTCTTGATCTGACCCAACACGCTCATGGTGCACACGATACCCTGTACTAGGGTAAACGCCATGGAACACAGCGAATCGCCTCCGGCGACAGACTACGTCGTGCCCTATGGTCCCGGCGAACTCGTGCACGTGCCGCAGCACAGCGACAGGCCTGACGTGTTCACAAAAGATAACCGAGTGACGCCGCAGGGCTGGGTATACGTGGCCAAGCGTGTCATTGCAGACTTCTCCGTTGACGCGATGCTTGACCGCGCGGCTGCGCTGACCTATTACGCCGTGTTGTCTATCGCTCCGATGATTTTGGCGGTCTACTCGATCGCGACGCTGCTGCTGCCACGTGACGAGGCCGCCGTCAATGACATCATTGACGACTTCATTGCACTCTATGTACCCGAAGCATTGGAGGATGAGGCCCTGCGCTTCCTCCTGACGGTGATTGGCACCCCGGCGCAGAGCACGATTGCGCTGGTGGTATCGATCGTGGTCTCGCTTCTTTCCGCATCCGCGTACGTGCGGTCCTTCTCCCGGAACGCGAACGTCATGTACGGCCGCATAGAGGGGCGCAACCTGGTCCGCACGTGGTTCACCATGTGGGTCACCACGCTGATAATGGTGCTTGGGGTGATCGTGATCATCGTCGGCACGTTTTTGCGCGAGTCAATTGTGAACGGTCTGCTGCAGCCGATCGCAGAACCTCTAGGGATGACAGATACCGTTGATTACCTGACAAAGATCTTCCTGCCTGTCTGGGATTACGCCCGCTTCCCAGTCATCATCGTGACTGCGATCGCGTTGATCTCCGTGCTCTACTACGTTTCGCCCAACGTACGGCCGGAGAAGTTTCGCCTGCTCACCCTCGGATCTTCGATGGCGTTGACGGCGATTTTCATTATTTGGCTTGGCTTTTCGTGGTTCATCGGCACGATCGGGATTTCGAGCGCGTACGGGGCGTTCGGTACGGCAGGTGCCGTGCTTGTCCTGGTGTGGGTGATGAACGTCGTGCTACTTGAAGGCGTCAAGATCGACGCGGAAGTGCTGCGCGTGAAACAGCTGCAGGTCGGCTATGACGCAAAAACAATCATTCAGGTCCCGCCGAGAAGCACGAAAGCGGTCGACTTCCGGCTGAAAGTGCAGCGCTGGATCGACCGCAGTGCCTCAACGCTCAAAGCGCAGGAGGAGGATGACGACGTCGAGAAGGACCTGGAGGCCTAGTCCGCGACGAGCGGCTCCATCGTCAGGTTCGGGTGCTCCTTCTGGATGAAGGCCAGGCGCCACTTATCGCCGAACAGAGCGATCAGCTCGCCGTCGGAGCGCGTAAAGATCTCGACGCCGCGCTGGCGTCCAAGCGCCTCCGCAGACTCGGCGTCAGTCCGGCGGGCCACCGAGTACGGGATTGGTTCCGTGACTGTTTCCACGTTGTACTCCAGCTCCATGCGAGCCTGCATGACCTCGAACTGCATCGGGCCGACGGCCGCCATGACCGGAGCAGCGTCGCCGCGCAGGTCGTTGCGCAGGATCTGGACAACGCCTTCCGCATCCAGCTGGTCGAGGGCCTTACGGAACTGCTTATACTTGCCCAAAGACTTAGCGCGCAGCGTCTGGAAGTGTTCCGGTGCGAACTGCGGCATCGGCGGGTATTGCACCTTCTTGCCCGCGTAGATCGTGTCGCCCGGCGCAAGCGATCCGGCATTGACCAGGCCGATGATGTCGCCGGGGAAGGCGGTTTCCACGGTGTCGCGGTTTCGGCCGAACACAGTCAGCGCGTACTTGGTGGAGAAGGTACGGCCACTTTGCGCGTGGGTAACCTGCATGCCGCGGTCGAACTCGCCGGAGATGACTCGCATAAACGCCAAGGTGTCGCGGTGGTGCTTGTCCATGCCAGCTTGGACTTTGAACACCACGCCGGAGAAGTCGTCGTCGAGCTCGCGGTGGGAATCCATCGCGGTGGTTGAAGTCTCGACGGCCTTGGGGTCGGCGTCGCGGCCCTGCGGGGCCGGGGCAATAGCGCACAGCGTGTCCAGGATTTGGTGGACACCGAAGTTCAACATCGCGGACGCGAAGATGATGGGGGAGGTCACGCACTGCTCGAACAGGGTTTGGTCGTGCACAGCGCCGTCAGCGGCGAGCAGCTCGGCCTCCTCGACGGCGGTTTCCCAGGTCTCGCCCTCGCGGTTAGCTGCCTCATCAGGGGAGTAGTGTTCTTCCGGCGCGATAGTGGACCCGCCGGCGGTACGGATGAAGTGGATGTAGTTGTCTGCTTCGCCGTCGGCGTTGATGTGGGCGAGGCCGCGGAAGTCGCCAGCTTCGCCGACAGGCCAGTACAACGGCGTCGGCTGCAGGTCGATCTCCTGGACAATCTCGTCCACCAGCTCGAGCGGCTCGCGGCCGATGCGGTCCCACTTGTTGACCACCGTGACGATCGGCAAGCCGCGCGCCTTGCAGACGCGGAAGAGCTTGAGGGTTTGTGGCTCAAGGCCCTTGGCGGCGTCGATAAGCATGACAGCGGCATCGACTGCGGACAGCACGCGGTAGGTATCTTCGGAGAAATCGGCGTGACCAGGCGTATCAACCAGGTTGATCATGTAGGGCGTCGTCGCCTCCGCGCCTTCGGGGAGGTACTCGAACTGGAGCGCCGAGGACGCTACGGAGATTCCGCGTTCCTTCTCCATGTCCATCCAGTCGGAGACCGTCGACTTGCGGTTGCCCTTGCCGTGCACCGCACCTGCCTCCGAAATGACGTGCGCGTGCAACGCAAGCGCTTCCGTCAGCGTTGACTTACCAGCATCGGGGTGGGCAATGACTGCGAACGTGCGGCGACGGTGGGCCTCTGCGCGGGTACCAGTAGACGTGCTCATAAGTGCTCAAGCGTAGTCGCAAGGCGGGGGAGATAGACAACCGGAGGCAGGTAGGGTGAGAAGCGGCGGTGCTATAGTCGCCGCGGTTGGGAAAGAATTAGGTCAACGTAACGCAACACTGTGAGGTTTGTGATGAAAGTCGGAATCGTGCTCGGATCCATTCGACAAGGCCGCTTCGGCGAGCAAGTTGCCCACTGGGTCGCTGATGCTGCTGCGAACAGCCCCGACGTCACCTACGAGATCCTTGATCTCCAGGAGTTTCAAGTCCCGCTGCTTGACACGGCGACGCTACCTGGGGGCGCGAACAAACAGTACGCCGATGAGCGTGTTACCGCATGGTCTCGCGCAGTCGATAGTTGCGACGGCTACATCTTCGTTACCCCTGAGCACAATCACTCCGTGCCTGGCGCGATGAAGAACGCCTACGACAGCCTCAGCGGCGAGTGGGCCATGAAGCCCGTCGCATTCGTTGGATACAGTGCCGACGGCGCGATTCGCGCGGTGGAGCACTGGCGGCAGATCGTCGCAAACTTTTCGATGTTCGACGTGCGCAACCAAGTTGCCCTTTCACTTTTCGACGACGCCACCAACGGCACCCTCACCCCGCGCCCTCAGAAGAACACCGACCTGACGAAGATGCTGAATGCGTTGGAACAGTTCTTGCGTCACCACTACGCTTCCCAGTAGGTGCCACCGCGGGCTAGCTGCGCGGGTGGATTTCGTTTTGCGCCTGCGCCAACCCCGATGTGGTGATTACACGGACGGCGTCGGCGGCTAACGCGATTGCTTCGCTGGGTTGAGATGCGAAGTCCGCGAGCACCCAGTCAGGGATAGCGATGCCGCTTGCTTTCGGCGGCCTGCCGATGCCGACGCGCACCCGCACGTAGTCGCGCGCCCCGAGCTCCTGCGACAGAGACTTCAACCCGTTGTGGCCGTTCTCGTTGCCGCCCTGCTTCAGGCGCACCTTCCCGGGAGGAAGATCCAGCTCATCGTGGACGATCACGATCCGTTCCGGGGGAAGGTTGTAGCGCGCGGCGAGCGGGGCGATGGCCTTGCCAGACTCGTTCATGTAGGTGTGTGCGCGGGCGTAGGCCACACCATCCTTGACGGCGAAGGAGTATCCGCGGCCGGTGGTGACCGGAAGCCCTTCCGCGAGCGCGTCCACAACGAGGTAGCCGATGTTGTGCCGCGTCTTCTCGTATTGGGTACCTGGGTTGCCCAGCCCAACGACGAGCCAGTCAATGTTTTCGGGTTGCTTAGGGACAGAGTTGGTGCGCTTGGGGCGGCGGAAGAAGTTCAACACGGAGGCTAGTGTAAGGCAAAACCCCTCGATTCTCACGGTGGGAGCCGCTAGCGTATGGGTATGCAGCTACCGAAGATTATTGCGGCTCCGATGGCGGGAGGACCCTCCAGGCCGGCCCTTGTCAACGCCGTGACGTTTGGGTTCCTTGCGTTTGGGACCTGTAGCGTCGCGCAGGCCCGCGAAGAACTTGCGGAGGTCAACGGCAACTTTGGCGTGAACTTCTTCATGCCACAGCAGATTGCGCCCGATCAGCGTGACGTCCGCGCGCTGGTCGCGGAACTTGGGGTGGAGGTGCCGGATGTTGACTTGAGCTGTGGCTTCGAGGATAAGTTTGCGATTGCGCTCGAGGCTGGCCCTGCAGTGGTCTCCTCGACGTTCGGGTGTTTTTCCGAGCGCGAAATTCAACGCGCACACAACGCCGGCGCGCAGGCCTGGGCGACCGTCACCAACGAAGAAGAAGCGAAGGTTGCCGTCGCGCGTGGCGTTGACGCACTCGTGGTGCAAGGAATTTCTGCAGGAGGCCACCGTGCTACGTGGTCGCCGAACGAGATGCCGGACCCACGTGACACCCTGGAGCTCGTCCGCGTGCTCACAAGCATCGGAGTGCCAATCATCGCGGCCGGGGGAGCGCGCACGCCCTACGACGTCGACCGTCTCATTGAAGCAGGCGCTACGGCGGTATCCTGCGGCAGCGTATTCCTCATGACGGACGAAGCCGGAACGAGCCTGCGTAACCGCGAGCTGCTCCAAAGCGATCGGTCGACGATTGCTAGCAGGGCGTTCAGCGGACGGGTCGCCAGGGGTATCCAGAGCGCGTTCACAGACGCACACCCCGATCTGCCGCCGCTCTACCCCTACCTGCGACCCATGACCTCGGAGAATGACTACTGCCTGGTTGGCGCTCGGCGAGGCACCTTGCCTACGGGGCCCGCGGCGGCCGTGGAAGCGTGGATAGCAGGTACCCGTTAGCCCTGTTTAACCCTGCGCTTGGGCGATGAGGGCGTCAGCCGCATCCGCAACAGCAATTGCGACATCAATCTGCTCCTTCGCCGCGAATTGGCGCAGCACAAAGTCCGCCGGCGGCATCTTGCCAGGCGGGCGGCCAATCCCGACCGCAAGCTTGTGGTAGTTCTTACCGTTTTTCAGCTTCGACAGCGACTGGGTCACCGACTTCAGCCCGTTATGCCCGTGGTCGCCTCCGCCGGTGCGCAGCTTCACTTCTCCCAATGGAAGGTCAAGCTCGTCGTGGACCACGTACAGGTCCGCGGGGGAGGCGTCGAAGTAGTCAAGCAGCGCCTTGACCGGGCCGCCGGACACGTTCATATAGCTTTGCGTACGTGCCAGGACTACTCGACGGTCCGCCAGAAGCCTGCCTGCGGCGAGCTCCGCAACCTGGGTATTCGTGCGTTTGTGTAGCGCAAGCGTCGCCGGCGACATCGTTGCTCTGCCCGCGAGCTCCTCAATAACAGACACGCCTACGTTATGGCGGGTTCCTTCGTATTTTGGGCCAGGGTTTCCAAGGCCCACGACGATGATTGGTGAAGCAGTCATTCCCACATCATAGGCGCAGACGGCAAAACGCCCCGCTCGCATGTGGAACGGGGCGTCGAAACGCTGTGAAACGCAGCGGGAGGATTACTCAGCTTCCTCAGTGGACTCTGCGCCAGCTTCAGCGCCGCCCTCTTCAGCTTCCTCAGCTGCAGCCTCGAGATCCTCGTCAACCTGCTCGTAGGTGAAGTTCACCAGCAGGTGATCCGGAGCGGACACCAGCTCAGCGCCCTCAGGCAGCGTGACGTCGGCAGCGGTGATGAGGTCGCCGATCTCCTTGCCATCGATGTTGACCTCGATCTCGTCCGGGATGTTCAGAGCGTCGATCTCGATCTCGATCAGGTCGGACTCGACCAGGACGACTGCGTCTGGGTGAGCCTCGCCGACAGTGACAACAGGGACCTCGACGACAACCTTCTCGCCGCGCTTAATGCCGAGCAGGTCGATGTGGTCGATATCGAGGGTGATCACGTTCTGGTCGATGTGCTTGACCATCGCGAGCAGCTTCTCGCCGTCGAGCTCCAGCTCAACAATGGCGTTGACGCCCTCGTTGCGCACGATGGAGGTCATCTCGATGCGGTCGACAGAGAAGTGGATGTTGTCGATGCCAGCTTCGTAGAGAACGCCCGGGATACGGCCGTCGCGACGCAGGCGACGTGCAGCGCCCTTGCCGAACTCTTCGCGCTTCTGACCTGGGACAACAACTGGGGTAATAGCCATGTTTGTGACTCCTTTTGTAATTGGGCCACAAAAAACCTGTGACCACTGAACGGACAAATTGCTCGTCGAGTGATCACAGGCCAAAGTCTGAGATACATATCGCGTCGATAACGGCCAAAATCAGCCCTCGCCGAGACCCAGCTAGCTTAGGTTTCGACGCCCACCATTGTCAAGCGCCCGCCAGGCGGCAGTGCACGCATTGGTTTCTTCCTCGTTTGTCACCGTAATACGGATGCCTTCATCAAAGGCGCGAACAAGCACCCCGTGCGAAGCAAGCTGCGCCGCCAACTCCTGCGGTGATTCGTTCAAACTCTCTGCCGGAACCCACACGAAATTCGCCTCGGAGTGGGGAGTTCCGTATGCAGCGAAGAACTCCTGCAGCCGCTCACGCTGCGCGCGCGTCCGGGCGACGCGGTCGTGGAGCTCGTCTTGTGAAGACAAGGAAGCAAGCGCACCGACCTGTGCCACCGAGCTCACACTAAACGGAACGGCGACCTTATTCAGCGCATCGATCGTCTCCTCCTGGCCGAACGCGTAGCCAACGCGCGCTCCGGCCAGCCCATACGCCTTGGAAAAGGTCCTCAGGCACACAACGTTGGGATACACCTGAATTTCATCGACACCGCGCGGGGAGTCGGTAGCTGCGTTGTATTCGAAGTAGGCCTCGTCCAGCGCGACGATAACGTCTTGAGGGACGCGGGCCATGAAGTCAGCCCACTCACGCTCCGTGATTGTGGTGCCCGTCGGGTTATTCGGGTTGCACACAAACACCAGGGAAGTTCGTGGGGTAATTGCATCCGCCATCGCTGGCAAATCCATCCGGTGGTCAGCGGTCAATGGCACTGCAACCGGCGTAGCTCCCGCGATCTGAGCGAAAATCGGGTACGCCTCGAACGACCGCCATGGGAAGACGACCTCGTTGCCCGGCTGCGAGGTCATGGTCACCAGCTGCTGGCACAGCGCTGAAGACCCGGTGCCGACAGCGACCTGCTCCGACCGCACGCCGAGCGAGGCAGCAATCGCCTCGCGCAGTTGCATCGCACCCATGTCCGGGTAGCGGTTCACCGACCGCAGTGATTGTGCCATCGCCTCCTCTACTGCGGGCAGTGGGCCCTCAGCAATCTCATTGGAGGAAAGTTTCACCGCACGCTCGTTCCTCTGGCCGGGGACGTAGGACGGAAGGCTATCGAGATCTTTGCGAATCAACTCGGATGCTCCTTGAGTAGAGAATAGAAAATTTTAGGCGCGCGACTTCGGCTTCAACGCCCAAATGATTGAAAGCGCGATCACCCAGCCGATCAGAGCGAACAGGCCGGTGCGGTAATCAGGCAGGAATGCCATCAGGACCAGCACCAGGATGAAGAACCCTGCACAGATCCAGTTTGCCACTGGGTACCACGGAGCGCGGAACGACACATCGGGGTGCGTCTTCCGGAAGTTCAGGTGCGCGAAGCACACAGCAGCCCAAGTAATCAGCTCGGAGCCGACGATGATGGCAAGCAGGATGGCGAACACACGACCCTCAAAGAAGTAGTTCATGAAGACCACAATGCCCATCAGCGAACCGTTGAACAGCAGAGCGCGAAGCGGCAACCCCTTTTTGGTTGTTGCTGCGAAAAATGAGGACGCCTGGCCATTGCGCGCGAGATCGCGCAGCATACGGCTTCCCGAGTACGTCATTGTGTTACACACTGACGCAACCGCTACCAAAATAACAAGGTTGAGCAAGTGGGCGGCGCTGTCGATTCCCACAGAGGAGAGCACCCTGACGAACGGGCTGGCGGAAATATCCTGTTCGTCCCACGGCGCGAGCAGCAAGATGACGCTCATGCCACCGATGTAGAAGACCAAAATGCGCCAAATAACAGAGTTCACTGCGCGTGGGATCGTCTTCTCCGGGTGCTCTGTCTCGCCAGCTGCCGTGCCGATCGACATGATGCCGCCGAATGTAAAGGTCACCGCTACCAGGGAGAACAGCACACCAGATGCGCCATTCGGGAAGAATCCGCCGTGGACAAAGAGGTTGCCAAAACCGACTGCTGGTTCCGGACCAAGACCAAGCACCAGCACAACGCCCAGAATGATCATCAGGATCAGCGCAATGACCTTAAACAGTGAGAGCCAGTACTCGGCCTCTGCGAACACGCTCACGCGTGCTGCGTTCACAAGCATCACAACGACAAGCGTGACAAGCGCAGTGAGCCAGTGTGGAATGTCAGGGAACCAGAAGTCGAGGAAGGTACCCATCGCGGTGAGCTCAATCATGCCCACCACGATGGTGGTAAACCACCAGTTCCATCCCGTGATAAACCCGGCGCGCGGGCCGATAAACTCACGAGCATAGGCCGCGAACGAGCCTGAGACAGGATGCGCTACTGCCATCTCGCCGAGCATGCGCATCAGCAGATAGACGATGAACCCGACAATTAAAAATGTGAGCAGGACCGCTGGGCCCGCATAGCTAATGGATTCCGCAGAACCAAGAAACAGGCCAGTTCCGATACAGGAACCGAATGCGATCATCTGCAGCTGGCGGTTTTTCACCTTGCGCTGCAGGCCACCATCGCTGGTGACTTGGTGTTGTTCATCGCCGCTCATTGGCGTACTCCTTGCGATAAAGATTGCCGGATAGCCGGAGGCTTCCTCACACATTAATCAATTGCGTGTGTCAGACAACCGTTGGGTGTGCACAAAGAACCCCCTTGACGCCGCTTCGCGGGGAAGCGCGCAAGGGGGAGATCCCGAAAGTGAGGCGTAAGGCTATGCCTGTCCCTCGAAGAGCGTCGTTACCGAGCCATTTTCGAAAATCTCGTGAATGGTCTTTGCCAGCAGCGGAGCGATGGAAAGCACGGTGAGGTTCTTCCAGCCTTCGGTGCTCTGCGGAAGCGTGTCGGTCGTGATCACTTCCTCCGCGCCACAGTCGCTCAGACGCTCACGTGCCGGGTCAGAGAAGACACCGTGGGTACACGCGATGACGACCGACTTCGCGCCGGCCTTCTTCAGCACGCCGACCGCACCTGCGATGGTGCCACCGGTATCAATCATGTCGTCCATCAGGATGCAGTCTTTGCCGTCGACGTCGCCGACAACGCGGTTGGAGACAACCTTGTTCGCGGCGTCGATGTCTCGAGTCTTGTGCACGAACGCCATCGGGGCATCACCCAACATATTGGCCCACTTCTCAGCCGACTTCACGCGGCCAGCGTCAGGGGAGACCACCACGAGGTTGTCCATCGGGTACTTGGACTTGATGTAGTCCACCAGGATTGGCTGAGCGTGCATGTGGTCGACCGGGCCATCGAAGAAGCCCTGGATCTGATCCGTGTGCAGATCCACGGACACGATGCGGTCTGCGCCGGCAGCGGTGAGCAGGTCAGCAACCAGGCGGGCGGAGATAGGCTCGCGGCCACGGTGCTTCTTGTCCTGGCGGGCGTACGGGTAGAACGGCAGAATCGCGGTGATGCGCTTTGCGGAACCACGCTTGAGTGCATCAATCATGATGAGCTGCTCCATCAGCCACTTATTCAGCGGCTGCGCGTGCGACTGCATCACAAAGCAGTCCGAGCCACGCACGGACTCTTCGAAGCGGACAAAGATTTCACCATTCGCAAAATCGCGCGCGGTGGTCGGTACCAACTCGATGTTCAGACACTTTGCGACGGCCTCCGCAAGCTCAGGGTGGGCGCGTCCAGTAAATAGCTTGAGGTCTTTTTGGCTTTCCGTGGAATATCCAGTCATGGTGATCCTTTAGTTCTCGCGTGCTTTCTTTGCAGCATTCGCTGCGTCCGTACCCGGGCGGTTGGCCTCAACCCAACCTTCGATGTTGCGCTGATGGCCTTCCTTGATGGCCAGCGCACCCGCCGGCACATCCTTTGTTACCACCGTACCTGCGCCAGTGTACGCGCCATCGCCTACGGTTACTGGCGCTACGAACATCGTGTCCGAGCCAGTTCGGCAGTAGTCACCGATCGTGGTGTGGTGCTTCTGGACGCCGTCGTAGTTGGCGAACACAGACGATGCGCCGATGTTGGACTCGCGGCCAACGGTGGCGTCGCCAATGTAGGTCAGGTGTGGCACCTTTGAGCCTTCGCCAATCTTTGCGTTCTTGGCTTCGACGAATCCGCCGAGCTTGCCATTCGCGCCAAGTTCGGTGCCTGGGCGGATGAACGTGAATGGGCCGACGTTCGCGTTCGCGCCGATGACGGAGAGGGAGCCCTGCGTGCGGACAACCTGTGCACCCTCGCCGACCTCCATGTCCGTCAAGGTGGTATCTGGGCCGATGGTCGCGCCGTTGCCAATCACGGTTGAGCCCCACAGCTGTGTGTTTGGCTGAATGATGACGTCCTGGCCGATCTCAACATCCACGCCGATCCATGTCGTAGCAGGGTCGACGACAGTGGCGCCGGCGCGCATGGCGCGCTCGACCAGGCGACGGTTGAGTTCCTTGCCGGCCTCGGCGAGCTGCACGCGGTCGTTCACGCCGGCCAACTCGCGAGGGTCCTTCGCCACGTAGGCGCTGACGGCTTTGCCGTCGCCGCGCGCGATGCCGAGTACGTCGGTGATGTAGAGCTCGCCCTGCGCGTTGTTGGCGTCGATGCGGGTCAGCGCATCGCGCAGGACCGCGGCATCGAAGGCGAACACGCCGGAGTTGACCTCACGGACCTTCTTCTGTTCCTCGTTAGCGTCCTTTTCCTCCACGATTTCCAACACGTTGCCGGAAGCGTCGCGGATGATGCGGCCGTAGCCAGTTGGGTTGTCGAACTCGAGCGACAGCACGGTGACGGCGGCGCTGGTGGCTTTGTGGGCGTCGATAAGCTCGGTGATTGTCGATGGCTGCAACAGCGGCACATCACCGTTCGTAACAACGACAGTGCCCTCGAAGTCTGGGATGACCTCAAGCCCGCACTGCACCGCGTGGCCCGTGCCGTTTTGCTCCTCCTGCACTGCCTGCTTGATGCTGCGCCCCATCTCCTCGGCGATGGCATCGACGGCGGGGGAGACCTGGTCGCGCTGGTGGCCGACAACCGCGACGAGCTCCTGCGGGCCTACCGCGTTGGCTGCGTGCAGCGAGTGCGCCAGCAGACTGCGTCCGCCGATCTCGTGCAGTGTTTTCTGGATGCTGGACTTCATGCGCGTGCCCGCACCTGCGGCGAGGACTACGACGGCGCATTCAGGATGATTTACCACTGAACGGGTACTCCTTAATTCATCGGTGAATGAGGTATAAAACCAACTGCACAACAGCATAACGCGCTACACGCGCGAGTTTGCAGACACATCCTTCAAACCTGCCGCGCGCCACACACCCACCGCGCCGACCGCGGCTAGGAATAGCAGCGTTGCTTCAGGTCCAAGGGTCGAAATCGCTGATGAGATCGCACCGACGATCAGCAGGACGATCCCCATCGCTGTGTTCGCGGCGCCCGTGATCATGGTGCGGCGATCGCCCTCCGCCATGTCCACGAGGTAGGTCTTTCGGCCTACGCGCACCGTCGTGTGTGCCAAGTTGACCAGGAAAAACCCGATTGGCATGATCCAGCGGTTGGCCTCGGGAGTAAGCCAGTGCCCGGACATCACCAAGAGCACGAGCACGACGGATGCGGCGCCAGCAGCCCACGCCATCGCGTTTTTCGACGACTTATCCGCCCACATACCGGAGACCTTTCCACCAACGAGTGCTGCGCCACCCGATGCCAGGATGAAGCCGCCGAGTGAGGAAAGGTTCGTGCCCTGTTGCTGGGCCAGCACGACAATAAATGGCGTCGATAAGGCGGTGACCAGCATGAGGGAGCGAACGATGAGGAACTTCTGCAGGTCCCTGTCGTCCTTAATCAGGTCCCACGTTTGGCGTGCCCACCCCTTGCTGGAGGCCTCCGACGGTTCCTCTTCAGGCTCCTTAATGGTGCGGAAAACCAGGGAGGCGAACGCCCAGGTAGAGGCGCCCGCCGCAAGGAGCGTCACCAGGACCCATCGGGGTAGGTCATTCGGGAGAATTGCGAACAGGACACCGATCGCGAGGGTGACGGCGCCAGACAGCGCGGTCGCTTGGCCTGTGATGAGGCCACGCCGGCCTTTCGACACGGTTCGTCCTTGTACGTCCTTGCCTGCGATTGAGCACAGCGCGCGGAAGATAGACAGCGCCGCAAGCAAGATGACAACCGCAACACCCAGTGCGGCGCCGTTGAGCAGTGCCGCGGCGAGTGCAATCAGCGCCGCTGATGTGGCCTGGCCCCACGAACCAACCAACCACACCCACTTTCGCGACCTCTGTGATGTGACCCAGGGGCTCAACGCGGCTTGCGGCAGCATTGAGCCCGATTCGCGGATCGGCACCAAGAACGCTGTGAATAGGGCCGGAACCCCGGCAGCCGTGAATAGCCACGGCAGGACCGTCTTCGCGGCGACGATTTGGTCACCGATGCCCTGTAGACCGTTGGCCCATACGAATCGGCGTGCGTTGTACTCCTCGTGAGACGTCATACCAAAGATAGTAGGGTCGGCAGCAGACTTTATACATTCGGATGAGGAGAACCAATGGCTTCGGCACGTGCCAACCGCAACGTCATCAGCAGAAGGACATTCTTCAAAGGGGCACTGTTAACGCAGGTAGCAGTGCTGGCAGCGTGCGCCGGGGAAGGTCCGGGCGGGGTGCGCTCCGGGCAGGCGACGCCCGCGGGTGCTGACGCCGAGTCCCGCCCGCTGCCCATCCCGCCGCTGGAACAGGGCACGCTTAACGGCACCACGCGCAGCTTTGAACTCACCGCGCAGCAAGGCGAGTACGAAATCGTACCCGGCACCATGACGAAGACCTGGGGCTTCAATGGCCCATGGCTTGGGCCCACGCTCTACATGCGCCAAGGTGAAACGATCGAGATGAAGGTGAACAACGAGCTCGACGAGCCGACGGTGGTCCACTGGCACGGTCTCCACCTGCCCGCGGCGGCTGATGGCGGTCCGGCCCTCATCTTTGATCCTGGCGCGAGCTGGGAACCGACCTGGCAGGTCGAACAGGCGGCGTCTACCTGCTGGTACCACCCGC
Source organism: Corynebacterium pseudogenitalium (assembly GCF_024453815.1). Taxonomy (NCBI): domain Bacteria; kingdom Bacillati; phylum Actinomycetota; class Actinomycetes; order Mycobacteriales; family Corynebacteriaceae; genus Corynebacterium; species Corynebacterium pseudogenitalium. Next base: position 820,238 of record NZ_CP072934.1, read on the forward strand.
ACCCGCACGAGATTTCCGCGCTGCACGCGTACCGCGGCCTCGCCGGGGGCATTGTCGTTGCCGACGACGCTTCCGACGCGCTCGGCCTGCCGCAGGAATACGGTGTCGACGACATCCCCGTCATCATCACCGATGCGAAATTCACTGAGGATGGCCAACTCGACGAAACCATCGACCCAACCTATGGTCTCCTCGGGACAACGCCGCTGGTGAACGGTATCACGAAGCCGCGCTTTGAGGCGTCGACAAGCCGTGTTCGACTTCGCATCTTCAACGGTGCAACGATGCGCTTCCACCATCTCAGCCTCGGCGTGCCGTTCAACATCATCGCGACAGATCAGGGGCTTCTCGACGCCCCCATCGAAGCCGACGCGGTCCTGCTAAGTCCAGGCGAGCGTGTGGAGATCATCGTGGACCTCGAAGCCGGCAAGGACCTCATGTTGCGCAGTGACGGCGTCCCGAACGGCGGAGGCCTCCCCGACGAGGAAGTCGCCAACGGGTTTGGCTTGCAGGACACTTTCGATTTGCTCGAGATCAAAGCCCCAGCAAACGACACCGCGCTTGCCACGCTGCCGACGCAGCTCATCCCCGTGATCCGCCCTAATGTCGCTGGTGCGCCGGAGCGCGAATTCCGGCTCAACGGCTTCCAAATCAATGAGCAGTCCATGGACATGGAACGCGTCGACTTTGTGATCGACCACAACGGCCCTGAAATCTGGCACGTGACCAACGAAAACTCCGACTGGCCGCACAACTTCCACGTACACAATGCCAGGTTCCTGGTGGACAAGGTGGACAACGGCGAGGTTGCTTTCACCGAAGGCTGGCACGACACGATCTATGTACCGCCACTGTCAACCGTCACCCTCATTGTGGAGTTCGGCTGGCACCCGGATCCGACCTTGGCGTACATGTACCACTGCCACATGCTCTTCCACGAAGATGAAGGGATGATGGGGCAGTTCGTCATGGTTGAGCCTGGGCAGAAGGCGAACCTGCGGCCGATGCCGGAGGGGCATCACCACTAGGCTAAGTTCCAGGAAGACCACGACCTGAAAAGGTTTAAGAATTACTTGGAAGCTTTGCCTCCGCGAATGGCGTCTAACTTCCGTTGTAAGTCAGGGGAACCTGCCGAGACGATGCGCTGCAGCATTTGTTGGTTGCCTTGCATACGGCGTTTGTTTCTGGCTTCGTGCTCCGCAGCGATTTCCCAAAACTTTGTCGTGTTTATTAGATGCTTTGGAGAGCACTTCAATGAGTGATCGGTTGAATTGCTCCAAATAATCGAGTTGCTGGAGGGCGAACAGCGCTTGAACACATCTCTACAGAGGTCGACCGACCAAGCAAATTGTGACCGTTCTGCGAAGTGGTAGTCTGTGAGCCGTCCGAGCAACGCACACGTCCAGTCAGCAAACTGGATAGTTCCGTATAAGTGACTGTCGGCCTGAATCGGAACTTCAATGATGCTGCGGTTATCTTTGTTGGTTTTGCTGTAAATAGTTTTGCCAAGTGTTGCGACCGCACGTTCACGGTTGTCCGTATCAGTTGCATCCATGATGACCAGCAGCTCTTCATTGGCTTTCGTCGCTATCCTGCCAAGCCTATTGATGGCTTGGATCAAACAATGTTCCTCGCGCTCTTGAGAAGTCTCTTTAGTGACGCTGACTGGGCCAATTGGCTTCTCTTGTCCAAAGAAGAAGAGTTGACCACCAAGATTTCCCAGTTTTCGGTACAGCCTCTTAGTCGCTGGGTTGATTTCATCCTTGTACTCGCGGATATTCGCGGTGGTAAAGAGTGCTGATCCCTTCTTTTCCCACCGTCTTGGATGCGCATTAGCTTGCGTAATTTCCCAGTCAAGAAGCTGTTCTTTTACGTACTCAAAATAGCCACCAAATTGCCGAACGCTGTGCGACGGTATCAAATACCCGGCATAACCAAATACTGGGTGTGTATTAAACTTTTTATGGTCATGTCGGATGTAGGGGCCCTGGTGTCCGAATTCATCGAGGTAGGCTATGAGCATGGCGGTTCCTTCGAGATAGCTCAGCGGCCAGAACAATGCTTTGCTCTGGCCGCCGGAATTAGCGCGGTACGCGTGTTTCAGCGCCGCCACTGCAATTTCAATATAGCTTTTCCGGTAAACGGAGTCAATCGTGCAGTTTCGTGACTACATTTTGACTACATAAACCCCCACAAACGCCCTCAAACGCCCCACAGTTCACCCCGCTGGAAAACGAAAAACACCCCCAACCCAGGCAAAGCGCCAGGTAGCGGGGGCAATAAAAAGCTTCCCCACCAGGACTCGAACCTAGAATGACGGTACCAAAAACCGTAGTGTTGCCGATTACACCATGGGGAATTACTCGACCTAGTGTAACCGAAACCTCACGAAATGTTAAAAAGTGTGATGAGCTGGCAGTTTACGGGCTGTCGGGGTGATGCCCGGGGTGGGCTCTAAGCTAGAATGCATGGCTCGGCAGCGAATGACAAGAACGCAGCGCAGGGACCAGTTGCTCGCAATTGGTCGCGCTGCCTTTGCAGAACGTGGATTTGATGGAATCTCCATGGAGGAGATTGCGCTGCGTGCAGATGTGTCGAAGCCCGTCGTGTACGAACACTTTGGCAGTAAGACCGGGTTGTACGACGCCGTCGTTTCGCAGGAGATGGCGCGGTTCGAGCGCACGATTGTCGAAGTGATCCAGAACGGACGCTGGCGAGAGCGCATTGATAATGGCGTGTTGGCTCTGCTGACGTACATCGATGAGGAAACTGATGGGTTTATCATCCTGGTGCACGGTAGGATCCTCGGACGTGAACGAACGTACTCGACAGTGCTGAACCGCGTAACTGCGGAGGTGTCCTACCTGCTTGAGCGTGCGTTTGAGCACCGCGGCCTCGATGCTTCGGTGGCGGCACTGTACGGGCAGGCGCTGGTTGGGACCGTGTCGAATACGGCGTTGTGGTGGTTGGACCAACGGGGCGTCGATACGCGGTTGGATAAGGCGACGGTCGCGGCGCACATTTCGAACCTGTGCTGGAACGGGTTGAGCGGGTTGGAGGCACAGCCCCGCATCATGACGAACGAAGTGGAGGAACAGTAGTGGAAGAACAGACAGCTCAGGCGCCTGCGTTGGGTGGTTTGCTCACTATGGCGCTTACCGACCCGAAGCTTAAGGGCTTGGTGGGCAACATCGGCGTCGACTCGCTGCACGTGACTGGAATTGACCAGGTTCGTTCGTGGGCTACGGGTGCGCTGGCTCGCCAGGTTCCGGTGCTGTTGGTGACCGCAACGAGCCACGAGGCGGAGGATCTGACTGCTGAACTGCAGGCGATGCTCGGAAAGGGCAAGGTCGCCAACTTCCCCGCTTTTGAGACGCTGCCTCACGAGCGGTTGTCGCCGGCGCCTGATGTCGTGGGTGCCCGTGCGAAGGTGCTGTGGGAGATGCCCCAGGTCATCGTCGCCTCGGCGCGCGCCTTCTGCCAGCCAGTGTTGCCCGCGGTGGAGCCGATTACAGTGAAAGTCGATACCGAGTGGGACTTCACGGAGCTGACCGAACAAGCCGTCAACTTCGCCTACGAGCACGTCGACATGGTGGCAAAGCGCGGGGAGTTCGCCACGCGCGGTGGCATCATCGATATCTTTCCGACCACCGCCGAGTACCCAGTGCGCCTCGAGTTCTGGGGCGACGAAGTCACCGACATCCGAAGCTTCGCCGTCGCCGACCAGCGCACCATCGAGGAGCTCACATCCGTCGAGCTTTTTCCGGCGCGCCAGTTAATTATCGACGCCAGCGTGGCCAAACGCGCCGATGAGCTTGCCCGCACGAACCCGTCGAATACCACGCTGGTGCAGCTGCTCACGCGGATCTCTGAGCACACCCACGCCGATGGGGAAGAGGTACTCATCCCGGTGCTCAGCGACGCGAAGTACTCGGTGCTGCCGGAGCTCATGCCGAAGGGCAGCATTGTGTTCGTCTCTGGGCCTGAAAAGGTGCGCACCCGTATCGCGGACCTCGAAGCCACGGACCAGGAATTCTTGGAAGCTGGGTGGGAGGCCGCGGCGATGGGTGCGGAGGGCCCGCTTGCTGTGGAGGGGCTGGACGTATCGGCGTCCTCGTTCCGTTCGTTCGAGTCGTTGGAAGTGTCGGCACGCAACGCGGGCAACGCGTGGTGGACATTCGCACCTCCAGGCATGTTTGCCGCCGATGATGCGATGACGCTGCCGCTGGAATTCGAGGCTGCACCCGCACCGAAGGGCGAGCCCAAAGCAATTGAGCAGCTCTACGCGACGTTGAAACTGCACGTGCAAACCAACGGGGGCAAGGTAGCGTTCGTGGCGCCAGCGAAGGGCACCGTTGAGCGCATGGCGGAGCGACTGAGGGAGCACGGTATCTCGGCGCGCATCGCCACCCCTGGGTTGGAACCCGTCGATGGCGCGGTCACGGTCTACCAGTCCCTTTCACATGCAGGTCTCGTGTTCCCCGGACCCAACCTCGTGGTAGTGACAGAAACCGACGTGACCGGCAACCGCGTCGGCGACATCGCTGGCGCGAAGCGGCGCCGCCCGCGGCGCCGGAACCGGGTGGACCCACTCGCGCTGACTCCCGGTGATTTTGTTGTGCATGACACGCATGGCATCGGCAAGTTCATCAAGATGGCCGAGCGCACCATCAAAACCGGTGACGAAGCCTCCCGGCGCGAGTACATCGTGTTGGAATACCAACCAGCTAAGCGCGGCCAGCCCGGCGATCAGCTCTGGGTGCCGATGGAATCCCTCGACCTGCTGAGCAAATACACCGGCGGCGAGAAGCCTTCGCTGTCCAAGATGGGCGGCTCCGACTGGAAGAACACCAAGCGCAAGGCGCGCGCCGCCGTACGTGAGATCGCCGGCGAACTCATTGAGCTTTACGCTAAGCGTCAGGCCGCGCCGGGCCACGCTTTCGGCCCAGACACGCCGTGGCAACACGAGATGGAGGACGCGTTCCCGTTCGTAGAAACGGAGGACCAGCTCGCTGCCATTGAGGCGGTCAAGGAGGACATGGAGAAGCCGACACCGATGGACCGCGTGATCGTCGGTGACGTGGGATTCGGAAAGACCGAGGTTGCTGTTCGCGCCGCGTTCAAGGCAGTGCAAGACGGACAGCAGGTGGCGGTGCTTGTGCCGACGACGCTTCTTGCCCAGCAGCATTACTCCACGTTCAACGAGCGCATGGACGGCTTCGGGGTCACCGTTCGCGAGCTGTCGCGCTTTACTTCAGCGAAGGAAGCTAAGGAGATTATGGCAGGGTTGGCGGATGGTTCCGTCGACGTTGTGATCGGCACACACCGTCTGCTGCAGACGGGCGTGTTCTGGAAGCAGCTTGGCCTCATCATTGTGGATGAGGAGCAGCGCTTCGGCGTAGAGCACAAGGAGCACATCAAGGCCCTGAAGAGTCACGTCGACGTGCTCACGATGACCGCGACGCCAATCCCGCGGACCCTGGAGATGAGCCTGACGGGCATCCGCGAGATGACCTCGATCACGACTCCTCCGGAGGACCGCCACCCGGTGCTGACCTACGTTGGCCCGCAGGAAGAGAAGCAGGTTGCGGCAGCTATTCGACGCGAACTGCTCCGCGACGGCCAGGTGTTTTATATCCACAACCGCGTTTCCGATATTGAGAAGACGGCGCGCTCCCTGCGGCAACTCGTACCCGAGGCCCGCGTCGTGGTCGCGCATGGGCAGATGGGTGAGCAGCAGCTTGAGCAGACAGTCCAAGGGTTTTGGAACCGCGAATTCGACGTGCTTGTCTGCACCACCATCGTGGAGACCGGCCTGGACATCGCCAACGCTAACACCCTGATCGTGGAGAACGCGCAGAACATGGGTCTGAGCCAGCTGCACCAGCTGCGCGGGCGCGTCGGGCGTTCCCGCGAACGCGGCTACGCGTACTTCCTGTACCCGAAAGAGAAGACACTCACCGAAACGTCCTACGACCGACTTGCGACCATCGCACAGAACAACGACCTCGGCGCCGGCATTGCTGTCGCGCAGAAGGACCTGGAGATGCGCGGTGCCGGCAACGTGCTCGGCGCGGAGCAGTCCGGCCACATTGCAGGTGTTGGCTTCGACATGTACGTCCGGCTGGTCGGGGAGGCCGTCGAAACGTACAAGGCGCTCATGACCGGCGAAGTCGTCGACGCGACAGACCAGGGCCCGAAGGAGATCCGAGTGGATCTGCCTGTCGACGCCCACATCCCCGAAAGCTACATCAACGCCGAGCGCCTGCGCCTGGACGTGTACCGAAAACTTGCCGAGGCCCGCGATGAGCAGGACCTGCGCAAGGTTGCCGAGGAAATGATCGACCGCTTCGGACCACTTCCGACCGAGGTCTTGCGCCTCTTCGCGGTTGCACGCGTGCGCCACTTGGCTCGAACTGCTGGAATCTCGGATATCTTGACTCAAGGCACGAGGATCAAGTTCCACCCCGTGGAGTTGCCAGACTCGAAGCAAGTCAGGTTGAAGCGCCTGTACTCGGGAGCGAATTACCGTGCTGCGGCAAAGACACTGCAGGTACCAATGCCACGTGAAGGCAAAGGCATCAACCAGCCAAACCTGCGCGACATGGAGCTGCTGCAGTGGGTCGCCGACTTCATCGCGGACATTTTCGATGCCGAGAAGATCTCCGTTACTGGTGAGTCCGATGGCGACGGTGGCAGGAAAAAGAAACGCATCATCAGTGTGAGCCAGTAGCGGTTTCTACCGGGCTTTGTCCGGTGGTGCCTATTGGGAGTTTTCCCGGTGCTGCCTGTACTATGGGCCCGTGCGCCCCTATAGCCCAATCGGCAGAGGCAGTTGACTTAAAATCAATTCAGTGTGGGTTCGAGTCCCACTGGGGGCACAACGCAACGTCCCGCATACCTACAGGTAGCGGGACCTTTTGTGTTCCTATCGGCTATGCTGTGGGCACCCCTTTTCTCCGAAGACCTTGAGGAAGCAATGAAGCAATACGCAGCAGTCGGGATGATCGCAGTCGCTTGTTTGGGCGTTGTGGGTTGTTCCGGTGACAGTGGTTCGAGCTCCAGCAGCAACGATGCAGCCCCGGCCACGATCACCCAAACAATCACCACCACAGATTCACACGCGGAGGACACCGCCGCCCCAACCAGCGCCTCCGAGGATACCGAGACTCATACATTTTCAACGCGCCACTCCATCAACACTGGTCAAGTAGGAGGGGAGTGTGGCACCACTGAGTTCGGCGACCGAATCAAGGCGGGACCCGCAACATCGTGCGAATTTGCAGCTGAGATCTTCGACGTCGCCTACGCCGCAACCTGGCGCTACGTAGCGGCGAACCCCAACGTGAACGCGGTGCCGCGGGCTGATATCTCGGTGACGAGTCCCGTCACCGGCGAAACCTACCCGATGGTGTGCAAGATGGGCAGCGATGGCCGTGACATGTGGTGCGATCACCCCGAAGACGAGAACAACTCGGTGCACTTCTACACGTCTGGCGGTAGCCAACGGATGGCGAATCGCGTCAACCTTGTTCAGTAAGGTCGGGCCAGCGAACTATTAGAGTAGGTTCGTTAACGAGCGAACGGCCTGCTCATCAACCTTTGGCTTTTGCAACACAGCAACCAAGAACCCGGACTGCTCCGTGAACGGCTCCAAGTCCCAGCTCGCAAACTGGTGCTGTGGCTGGAACCCGACTTCGTGGCACATGGTGAGGAAGTCGTCGAACTCCCATCCGCGCCCACGCCCGAAGCCGACGACGAACCGTCCGCCCGGACGTAGCGTTCGGAAGATGTTCTCAAGCGCGGGCCTGCGACCGTCGACGGCGAGGAACCCCATCACGTTGCCTGCCGAGACCGCAATATCGATATCGCGGACCTCGATCGGATCGGCGGAAAGGTCGCCAACTACCCAAGTTGCTTCGGGGAAGTCTTGCTTCGCGTACCCGATCAGCACCGGGTCGATGTCCACACCGAAGACGATATGTCCACGCTTTGCCAGATAGCCGCCAAGGCGACCAGTCCCGCACCCTGCATCGAGGATGCGGGAGTGGCGGGCGGAGAGGGCGTCGATAAGCCGGGCCTCCCCGTCGATATCTTTGCCCTGTTGCACGAAGTTGCGCCACCGCTGGGCGTAATTCTCGGAGTGGTCAGGGTTTGCAGCGACAATTTCTTTCCAAGTGGCCATGCCCAAAACTATAGCTTCGGCCCCTTGGAAGTCACCTCCGCGTCCGTTGGGATGGCGTCTACCGGGATATCCTTCGGGAACGCGTGAGCAAGTGCGGCAGCAAAGTGCTTGCCACGGATGTCATTGCCGGTGGCGTTGTAGTGCACCTCGTCGTCTGCGAGGAACCAATCCAAGTTGGAGCGCGCCTCGCTCGCCCAGTCGTAGACGACTACGTCTCGACGCTCCTTCGCAACCTTGCGCAATGCAACATTGAACTCGTCCATGTTCTCGTTGGCGTAGTAGCCATTCGACGGGTTACCCGTTGCGGCTGTCGGCCACATCACGCGGTAGCCCTCCAACAGGTCAAGCATCTTGCGGATGTTTGCCTCCAACTCACCCGTGGGGTCGTAGCCGTAGGAGCGGGCAGCGTCTGCGTTGGCGGCGTCGTTCACGCCGGTGGCGATGACCCAGCAGGTGCCATCGTCAGCTGCACCCTGGGCGAGCAGTTGCTGCACGGACTCAATCGCAGACGGGTAGTTCTCTCCGTTGCCGTTGAATCCCTGATTCGTCGCGCGAGCGCCAAACACGCTCGTATCTACCTCGCTTGCGCCAGCGTCCAAGTATCGGTCAATCGCAGTGACCGCGCCTTCAGGAAGCTGGTTGATATCGAACATGCCAATCGAGGTGGAATCGCCGACGTGGATGACCTTCTCGCAGCTCATCTTCACGTCCGAAGGCTGGTCCTCCCATGAAGCTTTCTCAGAGGCGGACGTCGTCAAGCTTTCCTCAGTTTCCTTGGCTTTGTCCTTTCCCTCGCGATGGTCGCGCGTGCCTCCGCGTTGCGCATCCTGAGGCAGGGACATGGTGGTGTTCGGCTTCGAGGTATCCATGGCGAACACAGCCGGGATGCCTATTGCAATGATTGCGGCGAGCGTAATCGTCGAACCAAGCGTGATCGGGCGGAGTGCCTCCAACGGGTGTGCGCGGAATTGCTTCAGGGGCCCGAACACGCCATTGCGACGGATTGGGTTCTCAAACATGGTCCAGCTCAGCGCAGCAAGTGCAGTCGAAAGCACAAACACGAGGATGGAGGACCACACGCGGTGATCCTGCAACCACGCATCCGGCATGAAGTAAATCACCGGCATGTGCCACAGGTAAATACCGTAGGAGCGTTCGCCGATCCAGCGAAGCGGCTCCCAGCTGAAAATGGTCGTCCAGGGGCCGCGCGCCCCAATGACTGAGTAGATAGCAGCAACTGACGCAAGGTTCAGAAGCAGGATCCCACCCTTGTACAAGAACATGTTTTCCTGCGCGACGAGCATGCTCAGCGCGAAGATGCCGCCGAAGCCGAGGGTGCCAACAACGGTGCTCAGAACAGGGGAGGAACCAATGTTCTTACCGGCGTGCTTCCGTGAGGAAACCACGATTGCTAAGACCGCGCCGAGGAGCAGCCCGCCCGCGCGGGTATCGGTGCCCTCGTAGACGCGAGTCGCGTCGATAGAAGGATCAGCGAGCACCCACATCCAGATAAAGGAAGCTCCGGCGAGCACCGTGGTCACGACGGCGACAATCCACCCACGACGGAACACCCTCAGCAGCACCCACAGCAACAGCGGCCACAAGAGATAAAATTGTTCCTCGATCGCCAGTGACCACATATGGTCCAGCGGACCGGGGCCATTGAACTGATCGAAGTACGATGAACCGACGGCGATGTTATGCCAGTTGTTCACGTAGAAAATGGAGCTCAACGCTTCAAACGAGCGGTCACGAAGGTTGCCCGCATCGAACGCGACGGAAAGAATCACGACTGCCAACACTGTGGTCAGCATCGCAGGTATGAGACGGCGGAAACGCCTGACCCAAAACGTCTTCAGGTGCAGCGAGTTATCCCGGTAGTGCCCACGCATGAGGTTAAGCGTGATCAAGTACCCCGAGAGGGTGAAGAACACGCCCACGCCTAGCAGGCCACCGCTGAACCCAGGGAGGTTGAGGTGGTACGCGATAACCAGCATGACCGCTAGCGTTCGGATCCCGTCGAGGGCGGGGACATAGCGGTGAGAACCTGATATTGGGGGCGGCATGGGATGGCGACCTTCCTGGAGTGCGACAAACGTACAGAAGTATAGCGCTGCCAGAAAGATGGACATGAATTGTGGTGCAGATTGCTGCAGAGGCCACGCTCAGTGGCGTGATCCGGACAAATTCTTTGGGCGCATGGAACTAAAACAACACCCAGTGCGTTGGAGTAGGTGAACGATTGTTCTCAAAAGAAAGGATCAGGGGTCCGTGAGTAGCAACAACCCTGTATTGAAAACTCTGCAGGGAGTAGATTCCCAACGTGGCACTGGGTACCAGGGGTACGGTGCCGCGAACCCGTACGAGCAAGCACCCATGGGTGCATCGGCGGGCACCGTGTCTGAGGACCGTCCAATGACGGTTGACGACGTTGTCACTAAAACCGGCATTACCCTTGCCGTAATTGTCGCCTTTGCAGTAATTAACTTCGGACTGTACCTCGGTGGGTACGGCTCCATTGCCAGCATTCTGACGCTGGTCGGTGCCGTCGCCGGTTTCGTCCTCGTGATGATTCACGCATTTGGCAAAAAGTACGGTTCCCCAGTTATTACCCTGGCGTACGCGGCTGCTGAGGGCCTGTTCCTTGGTGGGTTCTCATTCGCCATCACCGGGCAGTTCAGTGTCGCCGGCGCGGACGCAGGCGCGTTAATCTTCCAGGCGATCTTGGGCACCTTCGGTGTCTTCGCGGGCATGCTTGTGGTCTATCGCACCGGTGCCATTCGCGTTACCCCGCGGTTTAATCGGATCCTCACCGCAGCCATTTTCGGCGTGCTCATCCTGGTTGTCGGCAACCTCTTGTTGAGCATCTTTACAGGCATGAATCCGCTTCGCGGTGGTGGCACCATCGCCATCGTGTTTAGCCTGGTCTGCATCGTGCTGGGCGCACTTGCGTTCCTGCAGGACTTTGACGTCGCCGATAAGTTGGTGCGCATGGGCGCCCCATCGCAGGCGGCCTGGGGCGTTGCACTTGGCCTGGCAGTGACTCTGGTGTGGCTCTACACCGAGATCCTGCGCCTGCTGTCTTACTTCCAACAGCGATAGCGCACGCGCTCACTGCAATAAATACCCGGCCCCACGACTGTGAGGCCGGGTATTTTTGTCTAGTTGCGCTCAAAAGCGCCCCGGCCAACAACATCGCTGGGCCGGGGCAGGGAGCTAATTGCTGTATTCAGCGTACTTAGCGTGCACCCTCAGGGTTGATAGACGTGCCGTCAACGGTGATGGTTTTAAACACGAGCACACCATCTACGATGTCTGGGTTGCCCAGGACAACCTGCACATCTTCGATTTCGCGGTTCGGATTGACCGTGGTGCGGGTAGCGGTGCCCTGCGCGAGCTGCTCAGACCAGGTATCCCACACGATGTCCTGGAGGAAATCGTTCTGGTCGCTGCAGTTGAGAGTCAGCGAAGCTGGACGCTCAAGGCCGACGCTGCCGCAGTTATTGACCAGTGGGGTCTTGTCCGAAGCACCCATAGCGGTGACAGTCTCGGTGACTGCAGCCTCAGAGGTAGCGCCTGCTGCATCGGTTACGTTCGTCGGGGTTGCCTTCGCGCGCTCACCAGGAAGCGAAGTTGGGTCCTGGCTTTGTGCCGTATCAACCTTCAGGTCCGACGGGTTTTGGTGTGGTGGGTGGCAGGCAGTCAAGCCCACAGCACCGAGTGCGACCACGCTGGTGAGTACTAGCTTGCGGGAAAAGAACTTATTCACAGGAATTCCTTCAATGTCAGCGATCACGGATAACGCCGATGGCGTAGACAGGCTACTTCGCCCGTGGCGTGGAAGCCTTAACAGAATCATACGGTTCTGCGGAGACGATTGTTACCGAAATCTCTCGGCCATTTGGGGCGTTGTAGGTGCGGGTTTCACCCTCGGAAGCACCGACTACGGCTGCGCCGAGCGGAGAGTTCTCCGAGTAGGTCTCCAGGTCCTCGTTGTCCGTCGAAGCCGCGCGGGTACCGATCAGGAACGTTTCCTTATCATTTTCGTCATTGTTGTAGTAGACGTGCACGACGGAACCTACGTGGGCTACACCCTCGACGATGCCGGAGCGCTCCGTGGTGGAGTTAGCCAGCAGTTCGGAAATCTGCTTAATGCGAGCTTCTTCCTGGTCCTGCTGCTCACGCGCGGCGTCGTAGCCAGCGTTTTCCTTGAGGTCGCCTTCTTCACGGCGTTCGTTAATTTCGGCTGCGATGACAGGGCGATTGTCGATGAGCTGCTGAAGCTCAGCTTCAAGCTTGGCCTTCATCTCCGGGGTGATGTACTGCTGCTGAGTTTGCGCCATCAGGTAAAAACCTTCCCTATATATGTCAAACGAGCCCGCCGGTTGGCGGGCAACTTTACCAGGCGGATAATAGCACAGCTGCCGCGCAGGTGGTGCACTGGTGAGGCTTAGCGGGCGTCGTAAAAGGTGCTGGTGGGGTCCATGTAGAACGGCAGATTGTCCGAGCAGCCGTAGACACGTCCTGAGACTGCCGGCTCGCGCACCGGTAGTTCGACGGCGACCCGCTCGAGCTCCTGCCCGCCTGCGGGGAGTACTACTTCTCGACGCCCAACTTCGGCATGCGCGTAGTTGACCGCAGTGACGATGCAGTACGAAGGGGCCTCGACGTCTTTGCGTGATACATCGATCCACATGCGTGTGGTGTTGTCGTCAACAGCTTCGAGCGAGATGAAATCCGCAGTGACGGTGCGGGACTCCTGCTTCTTGAAGTAGTCAAAGACACTGTAAAGCAGCACGACGACGAGGCCGATGGCGATCAGCGCGACGATCCGGCCAGCGGCGTTGCTGCGTTTCGTGGCTGTCGGGGTGGTGCTGGAGCCGTATCGGGATGTTGGGCGACTGGGAGAAGTCACGGTTACCTACCTCGCTGAATGACGCTGGATGACGCTGTAGCTGCAATCCGTTCCAATGGTACTAAGATGGCGCGAAGTTACGGAATCAGGCCCCGAAGAAGTTCTAGGAGGAATAGTGGCCGGCTTGCGCTTGATGGCGATCCACGCACACCCAGACGACGAGTCCTCTAAAGGTGCAGCAACGATGGCAAAATACGCATCGGAGGGGAACCGGGTGCTCGTCGTCACATGTACTGACGGGCGACGAGGCGACATCTTGAACCCTGCGATGGATCGGCCGGGCGTGCTGGAGAACATCCTCGAGGTCCGGGAGCAGGAGATGGCGGAGGCCGCGGCGGCCCTCGGCGTGGAACATCAGTGGATGGGGTACGAAGACTCGGGTCTGCCACAAGGCGACCCGCTGCCCCCGCTGCCGGAAGGCTCGTTCGCGACCCAAGACCCGGAGGCAGTGACGGCGCATCTCGTCGAGTCGATTCGAGAGTTCAGGCCGCATGTCATCATTACCTACGACGAAAACGGTGGCTACCCGCACCCCGACCACTTGATGGTCCACGAAATCTCGATGCTGGCCTGGGACAAGGCGGGAGATCCATCCTTTGCTCCTGAAGCAGGGCAGGCGTGGACGCCATTGAAGCTGTACTACAGCCATGGATTTATCCTGCAGCGGATGCGTCTTCTGCAGGACCGCTTGTACGCGCAGGGAAAGAAGAGCCCGTACGAGCTGATGATTCAGCGGTGGGAAGAAAACAAAGCGGATGTGATGAGTCGCGTGACCACAAGGGTGGAGTGCGCGGAGTACTTCCCCCAGCGTGCAGCAGCGCTGACGGCACATGCGACACAGATTGATCCGGCGGGCGCGTTTTTGGCGAGCCCAGTTGAGGACCAGCAGGAGGTATGGCCGACAGAAGAGTTTGAGTTGGCCAGAACTCGCGTAGCATCAACGTTGCCGGAAGATGATCTCTTCGCCGGTATTGACCCGAAGACCGCGGACGCGCTCGCTGAAGGTTTCGGGCAAGAGCGCTAACATTTTCAGCACAAGGAAGACGAAATACACATGATGACGACAGCACACGCAGCGATTATCAACACCTCTGCTTACTTGGTGGCGCAGGCGCCGAAGGAAAACCCGGTGGGGCCTGACTTTGGCAAGGCTTCGCCATTCGGCCTGTTGCTGTTGGTGATGCTGGCTGTGGTCATTTTGTCTCTGGGGTTTGCGTTCCATCGCCGGTACTCGCGGTTCCGCCGTCGCAGCCTCTTCGCTGAGAAGCACGGAATCGACCCGTTTGACCAGGAGGCGCTGGATAAGGCCATGGCGGAGGCGGGTGTGCTTGATCGCCGGAAGAAGCGTTGGATCTAAGGCATCTAACATACATACCGTTGATTGGTGAGTAAGGTTGGGTCCGTGAGTAGCCTCCAAAAAATTCTGTATCCGCTGTATGAAGCGCGCCTGAAGCGTGAGCTGAAGGGCAAGAAACGCCCGAAGCACATCGCGGTCATGGCGGACGGCAACCGACGGTGGGCCCGTGAGGCTGGGTTCACCGATGTTTCTCATGGCCACCGGGTGGGTGGGGCGAAGATCGGCGAACTTGTGCGGTGGTCGGCGGAAATGGACGTGGACGTCGTTACGATCTACCTGTTATCAACGGAGAATTTGCAACGGACTTCGGAAGAAGTTGAGCTGCTGTTCGACATTATTTCCGAGGTGATCGAGGACCTTGCGACGCAGTCTTACTCCTGCAAGGTTCGGCTCGTAGGGCACCTGGAGCTCTTGCCGGATGAGGTTGCAGAAAGGATGCGCCGATCTGCCGACACCACCACAGGCAAAGCTGGCCTGACCGTCAACATTGCGGTGGGGTACGGCGGCAGGCAAGAAATTGTCGACGCCGTTCGCAGCCTCATTAGCGACGCCGCTGCCAGCGGCTGCAGCGTGGACGAACTGGTCAACGCAGTGACCGTCGAGTCCGTGTCGCAGCACCTGTACACCTCAGGTCAGCCCGATCCAGACTTAGTGATCCGGACGTCGGGGGAGCAGCGCCTCTCCGGCTTCCTACTGTGGCAGGCGGCGTACTCCGAGATCTGGTTTACGGACACGTACTGGCCCGCGTTCCGCAAGATTGACTTCCTTCGCGCGTTGCGCGAGTACTCGCAGCGCTCCCGTCGCTTCGGCAAGTAGGCAGCTACCTGGCGCTACATTTTGCGCATGCGGACCCACTGCACTGAATGGTCGGCGCCTTTGCGTAGCACGAGCGAGGCACGGATACGGGTGGGGGCAATGTTTTCCACTAGGTTCGGCAGGTTGATGGACTGCCAAATATCGCGTGCCTTGTGACGGGCCTGCGCCTCATCGATGTCGGCATAGTGCGCAAAGTGCGCGCCGGGCTCTCGAAACGCGGTGTTGCGAAGCTTCATGAAGCGGTCGATGTACCAGCGTTCAATATCGGTGGTGAGGGCGTCGACATAAATTGAGAAGTCGAAGAGGTCGGACACCATGAGGGTCGGGCCGGTTTGGAGGACGTTGAGCCCTTCGAGAATGATGATGTCCGGCTGGCGGACCTCAATGAACTCGCCTGGGATGATGTCGTAGGCGAAGTGAGAATATATCGGCGCTTTGACCAGTGGTTGACCCGACTTGACCTCGGTGACAAAGCGCATGAGGTCGCGCCGGTTGTAGGATTCCGGGAATCCTTTGCGGTCCATCAGGTTGCGCTCTTTGAGCACTTTGCTGGGATAGAGGAACCCGTCGGTGGTGATGAGGTCCACTCGAGGATGAGAGTCCCAACGCTGTAGCAACACCTGCAGTACACGGGCAGTCGTTGACTTGCCGACGGCCACCGACCCCGCAATCCCGATAATGAATGGCACGTGGCCTGGGTCATCACCGATAAACGTCTCTGTAGCCTTCGTAAGTTTTTGTCTGGCCCGTACCTGGAGGTGAATCAGGCGAGAGATCGGAAGGTAAATGTCTTCAACTTCCTGCATATCGAGGTTCTCGCCGATACCACTGAGCTTGGCTACTTCGTCCTCCGTCAAGACTTGTGGCATTTGCGCACGTCGGTGCCGCCAATCGTCGCGGTGAAAGTCCAAATAAGGGCTCGAATCCGAAGTGCGGGGAGATTTCGCCATGCGTAACATTGTTACATTTGTTGTTTCGTGCCGGGGAACTCAGGTACAGATACTTCTGAAGTTCCTGAATAAAGTGGACTTCTTTCGTAGCGCTGATGCTTATACTGCATAGCAGTGCCAGGCGTAGGTGTGCCTGGGCATGAGCTATAACATGATTGACTGTCTGATCTTGAAAGGACCCGGTGCACGTGTCTGAAGACCTCCGCTACCAGGATCTCGCTACTTTTGACCCCGAAGTTCACGAAGCGATCGTTCAGGAGCTGTCGCGCCAGCGAAACACGCTGGAGATGATTGCCTCCGAGAACTTCGTTCCGCGAGCAGTGCTGCAAGCACAGGGTTCGGTGTTTACAAACAAATATGCCGAAGGCTACCCAGGTCGTCGCTACTACGGTGGCTGCGAGCACGCCGACGTCGTTGAAGACCTGGCGCGCGACCGCGCGAAGGAGCTCTTCGGCGCGAAATACGCGAACGTGCAACCACACTCCGGTGCGCAGGCGAATGCGGCTGTGTTGATGGCGCTGTGCGAGCCGGGCGACACCATCTTGGGCCTCAGCCTCGCTCACGGTGGCCACCTGACGCACGGTATGAAGATCAACTTCTCCGGCAAGCTGTACAACGTCGCTGCGTACGAGGTTGAAAAAGACACGTGCACCATCGACATGGAGAAGCTGCGTGAACAGGCGCGCGAGGTCAAGCCGAAGGTGATCATCGCGGGTTGGTCCGCGTACCCTCGCCACGAGGACTTTGCTGAGTTCCGCTCGATCGCAGACGAGGTTGGTGCGTACTTGTGGGTCGATATGGCGCACTTCGCTGGCTTGGTTGCTGCTGGTCTGCACCCGTCGCCGGTGCCTCATGCACACGTTGTGTCCTCCACGGTGCACAAGACCATTGGTGGACCACGCTCCGGCTTCATCCTGACCAACGATCTCGAGCTGCACAAGAAACTCAACTCCGCAGTGTTCCCAGGCCAGCAGGGTGGCCCGCTGGTGCACGTGATCGCTGCGAAGGCTACCGCCTTCAAGCTCGCCGCGACGGAGGCTTTCCGTAACCGCCAGGAGCGCACGCTCGAGGGCGCAAAGATTCTCGCCGAGCGCTTGACCCAGCCAGACGCCAAGGAAGCCGGCATCGACGTCGTCTCCGGCGGCACCGATGTCCACCTTGTGCTAGTGGACCTGCGTAACTCCGCGATGGATGGCCAGCAGGCAGAGGATTTGCTGCATAAGGCTGGCATTACGGTGAACCGCAACGCCGTTCCTTTCGATCCGCGTCCGCCAGCCGTGACGTCGGGGCTGCGTATTGGCACCCCGGCGCTGGCGACCCGCGGCTTCGGCAAGGAAGAGTTCGAGGAAGTTGCGGAAATTATCGCCGAGGCGCTTATCCAGGGTGAGAACGCCGACGTCGACGCCCTGCACGCCCGCGTAGACGCGCTGGCGGAGCGGTTCCCGCTCTACCCGGGCCTCGAAGATTGGAAGATGCTCTAAGAGCTACTGCTGCTGCTCGGCCTGGCGCTGCTCTGAATGAGTGGTGCGGGCCGAGCTCAACCATTCCGGCTGGTTTTTCAACAGCTCGTTGATCTCCTCAGTGGTGAGCGGCTTGTCCATGTCGTTTGCTTTGAGTGCGGTGATTGAGATCCCGAGTTTGCGCGCCACCTCGGGGCGGGGGTGTGGCCCATTGCGGCGCAGTTCCTGCAGCCACTCTGGGGGATTGTTCTGTAATTCGCGCAGTTGCGCGTGCGTCACGGCATTGTCTTGGAACTCCTGCGGCGTCGCTGGCAGGTAGATCCCGAGTTTCTTCGCGGCGGTCGCGGCCTTCATCGCGGTTCCGGATGGCTTCTGTGTAGTCATACACCAAACGGTAGCATTGTGCCATGCTATCGCTTGCTTTCGTCACCGGCACAGAGCCAGGGAAGTGGTTTAAACGCTTCGCACAGTCCACACCGCACTCGCTCGATACGCAAGGTGTCGACGACCCCTTCGCTGATCTCCTGGACGAGACGACTTCTACATCGCTGGCGCTGATGCGCCTGCCCGATGACCGTATTACCGATGAATTTCACGTGGTCCGTCTCTATACCGAGGCTCCCGGCGTTGCCGTGCCCAAGGACTCTTTGTTTGCAGAGCTTGGGGAGCGCGTCGATTACGCGGACCTCGAAGGCGAAATCATCAACTGGGTCTACCAGCCGGAGGCGTCACTTGAAGAGCTTCGTGGTGCATTGCAGGTCGTTGCGGCAAACGTTGGCGTGGCATTGGCCCCGTTGCCGTTGTTGAAGGTGCTCTCGAAGAAACAGATCGCGTGTTTGGAAGTTTGGCACGCTCCGCTGGTTGAAACTGAGATTGCATTGGTGTGGCGGAAAGCCGACGACGGTGACGAGATCCAGGACTTTGTGGGCGTCGCAAAAGGGCGCACCGCTCGCTCGTCGAGGGGGAGTGAGCCGACTGCTGGGACGAGGCGGCGCAAACAGGTGTCAGACTCCCGTGCTGCGCAGGGCAAACGCTTATATACGAAACGTGGGAAAAAGCGCAAGGGTGCGGCCGGGAAAACACCCCGAACGGGGGTGAAACGGAGGCGGCGAAAGTGAAATTTGCATAATGGAAACCAGACAAATTCAACAACGAAAGGAAATTTTGATGAATTACAAGAAGGTTTTTACTTCCGCCGTTGCTGCTACCGCTCTGGCCGCAGGCTTGGTTGCTTGCTCTGACGGAGAGGGCGCCGATAGCACTGCTACCACCGCTGCGGATGGTGCTTCCGGCACCGCAACGGTGACCAACATCGAGACAGCTACAGAGGCAGCCGAGACGGAGACTGCTGCTGAGACCGCCACCGACGCTAATGGTGCAGAGGGCTCTACGGAGTCTGTCTCCTTGACTACCGCAGACGGTGAAGAGGTCAAGGTTCCAACCGGTCTGGTCCAGGCAATCGGCCAGTACGCTGACTCGGAGTGGGGCGAGCCGATGAAGGTTACGGAGCACGATGGCAGCTGGATCGTTGACTTTGACAATGACCACCACGTCGCCTGGAATGAAAACACCGGTGGCGCTCCGATCTGGGGCCAAATTGCTAACGTGTGGCTGACGAATGAAGGCGTTATGGACAAGGTTGGCTTCCCAACCGCAGCCGAGACCCCACTTCCAAATGAATCTGGCTGGTTCCAGGAGTTCGAGCACGGCACCATCGAGTGGACTCGTGAAAACAACGACACCGGCGCGTTCGCTGCAAACATCATCGAGAAGTAATTTGTAGCTCTACAACGGCTTTTGTCCCCGTTGGTTGCACGATGTGTGACCAATGAGGACAATGTTTTTTATGACCAAAAAAGGGTTTACCATTCGACCAATCCGGCCAGAAGACTACCCGCAGGTGCGTAGCATCTACGAGATGGGTCTGAGTACCGGAAACGCAACTTACGAGACGCGCGGCTTGACATGGGAGCAGTTTTCCAGGGCGAAGATCATGGAAACGGTGTTTGTTGCCGTTGATGAACACGATGACTCGCGTGTGCTCGGATGGGTAGCTGCGGCGAAGGCGTCGTCGAGAAGCGTGTTCCATGGAGTAGTTGAAGACTCCATCTACGTGCATCCGGATGCGCGCGGCATGGGGGTATCCGGTGCGCTGCTAGACAAGCTCATCGCGACGTGCATCGAACTTGATAAGTGGTCGATTCACTCGTGGATCTTCCCGGAAAACGAAGGATCGGCAGGGCTGCACAAGTCGCGCGGGTTTGAGAAAGTTGGCACCTTCCATCACATGGCGAAAATGTCCTACGGTGAGCGGGAAGGCCAGTGGCGTGACTCGGACATCTACGAGCTGCTGTTGCCGAAGCCGGGAGAAAAGAAACCAGGCAAAAGCCAGGTCTAGTCACGCCTCATCGTTCCTAGTCCAGCGTCTCTTTCAGCGGGTCCTCCCGGACCGGGAAGAGCAGCACCAACGCAACGGCGGCCAATGGGACCATCAGTAAGAACACTGGGGTCAGGCCGTCGTTGTAACTATTAAGGACGGCGTCGCGCAGTACGTCAGGCAGTTGTGCAACCGCGTGCGGGGTGAGGGAGTTGTGCCCACCGGCGCTCGAGAATTGCTCGGCGTAAGGGGCTGCCTCGCTAGGGGCCATCGAGGCCAATGCTTTTGGCAGGCGTTCCGCGAGCTCCTCCGTCATATTGTGAATGAACAGCGAACCAATAAGCGACGCACCGATCGCGGAGCCGATCTGTCGGAAGAAGTTGTTCGTCGCTGTTGCAGTACCGACCATTGCTAGTGGGAACGAGTTCTGGACAATAAGTACCAGTACCTGCATGACTAAGCCGAGTCCGAACCCAAAAATGAACATGTAGATACCCAGCGTGGTCAGCGGTGTGGACACTTCGAGCTGCGAGAAGAGGAAGAGTCCGACCGAAACGATGGCCATACCGATGATCGGGTAGACCTTGTAGCGGCCCGTTTTCGCGATAATGAACCCCACGGTAGTGCCAGTGCCCAAGATGCCGATGACCATTGGCAGCATCATCAGCCCCGCGTTCGTTGGCGTGAGTTCGTGCACCATCTGCAGGTAGGTAGGCAGGTAAGCAAGCGCACCGGTCATAGCCAGTCCCAGCACGGTTCCGGAGGCCGTCGTCAAGACCATGTTGCGATTGCGGAACAAGTGCATGGGGATGAGCGGGTTCGGTACGCGCAGCTCAACGAAGACGAACAGCGCTGCAGCGACAACCGCAAGCGAGGAAATACCCAAAATGATAGGCGAGGACCACTCATACTGAGTGCCACCCCACGTTGTGGTCAAAATAAGAGAAGTCGTGGCAACCGCCATGAGCACGGTGCCCAGCCAGTCGATGCTCTGTGCTGACCGCGACCCCTTGCGTAGGTGGAGCACGATTGTGCAGACCGTCATCGCGAGAAGCCCCAGCGGGATGTTCATCCAAAGGCCCCAACGCCAGCCGGGGCCATCCGTAAACCAGCCGCCCAACACGGGGCCAAGCACGGAAGAAACGCCGAATACTGCCCCCATCACACCCATGTACTTGCCACGGCTACGAGCTGGAACCACCTCCGCGATGATTGCCTGGGAGTTGACCATCATGCCGCCAGCGCCAAAGCCTTGGACGGCGCGCCCGATAATGAGCAGCTGCATTGACTGTGCAAGCCCACCCAAGGTGGAACCAATGACGAACAGGCCAATCGAGCCAATATAAGGCCACTTGCGTCCGACCCTGTCACCGAGCTTGCCATTAATTGGCATCGCGATTGTCATCGTGACCAGGAACGACGAAATCACCCAGCTCATGTGATCTACGCCACCAAGCTCACCGACAATCGTCGGCAGGGCAGTGGAGAAAATCATCTGGCCCAATGAGCTCATCAGCATCGTGATGAGTAGCGCTCCAAAGATCAGGCCAACGTGTGGCTTAGTGTTGTTTACCACTGCAACTCCTTTGCATACTTCGTGACGACGGCAGCTACGCTACGAGCCTGCTCCTTCGGCGAACCCTCCTCTTGGAAATGAAGGCTTCGCGCATAAAGCACAAGCGTTGTCCGAAAAAGTTCCACAACGATTCGGGCTTCTGCCTCTATGGTGACATCTAGACGGCGGTCTTCGGGGTGGCTCGCAAAATGCTCACGCACAGCCTGCTCGAGGTGTCGTAGCGTATCGCGTTTGCGGGCCAGCATCGCGTTTGCCAACGATGGGTTGTCCTGCATGAGCCGCTGGATTCGGCAGGCATCCTCGGCTCGATCTTCGGCACCTGATTCTTCCATTGCATCGATTACCAGGGACAACATGTTCGTGGACGACTCATCAGCAATGCGTGCAAAGCTCTCGCTGGTGAACTCGAGAGGGAAGGGACCAAGCACAGCGTCATCTTTTGAGTCCATGTAGTTGAAGAACGTCCGCCGTGAAATGCCTGCACCTTGGCAGATCTCCTCGACTGTGACATTGTCATAGCCGTCGCGTGCCACAAGCGATGCAGCTGTATCGAAGATTCGCTGCCGTGTTTCGCGGCGCTTTCGCTGCCGGAGACCTTCTGACTGATCGGGAAAATTCACGGAGTGCAATCTTACACTCCGTGCAAAAATATCAAAGAAACCTATTCAACCAGGAGCGATAGTGAGCCTTCCACGTTTGGAGAGCTATCACCGCGGCGCTCGAAAAACTGTGCCTCAACGATTCCCGGCTCCGGGCTGGAGAAGCTCCAGAAACCATCATCAGTAGTTGGAGGGCACTGTTTCGTCAGAGCGGAAGCACTGCCATCATGCGCGATAAGCGCCACGCAACCGCTCAGAGGATAGCTGACCATCCCTTGTCCTTCATGGAGGGAGAACACCGCCGGCCACGCCGCTACGGCAGCATCAGGGCTGTGCGATTGGAGGGTGCCTTGGAATGTTCCAGAGGGGGCGTCGTCACGCACTTGCGGAGCTTCAGGAAACGCAGTCACCGTCACAACTGTAGGCACCCCGTTAGGCTCCGGCTTTGGCTGAGCGGACCAGTACGCTGCGGCGAGCGCTATCCCGATAAGCGAGACCACCAGAGCTAAGACACCGCCAATAACCCATGGCTTATTTGAGCCCCCAGCTGTACGAAGCTGCGAAAAAGAATCAGACATAAAAATCATCCCTGGTCGTGCTCATGAACATGGGCAGTAGCAGGGATGATTGTAGCGAAGACTAGTTGCGTTCGGTATGAGCCATCGACAGGACGTTCAAACGCTTGTCGAGCTCCTCCTCAGTCAACGTTTCGCCGTCCACGAAGCCGAGGTCAATCACAGCCTGGCGGATCGTGATGCCCTCCTTCACCGCATGCTTTGCCACTTTCGCAGCGTTCTCGTAGCCGATTGCACTGTTCAGAGGGGTGACGATTGATGGTGAAGACTCCGCGAGCTGCTTCATGCGGGCCTCGTTCGCCTCGATACCGTCAACCAAGCGGGTAGCGAACTGTCGAGAGACGTTCGCCAGCAGGCGAGCGGACTCCAGCACGTTGCGCGCCATCATCGGGATGAACACGTTGAGCTCGAACTGGCCTTGCGAGCCGCCGAATGCCACTGCGGCATCGTTGCCGATCACCTGGGCTGAGACCTGGGTTGCCGCCTCGCACAGGACAGGGTTCACCTTGCCAGGCATGATCGACGAGCCTGGCTGCAGATCTGGGAGGTGAATCTCCGCGAACCCTGCGAGTGGGCCTGAACCCATCAGACGGATGTCATTTGCAATCTTGTACAACGAGACTGCAACAGTGCGCATCGCACCGGAGAATTCCACCAGAGCGTCGCGTGCGGCCTGGGCCTCGAAGTGGTTCTTTGCCTCCGACAGCTGTGTCAGTCCGGTGAGCTTCACCAGCTCTGCGGTCACCTTTGCGCCAAAGTCTGCTGGGGTGTTGATGCCGGTGCCAACCGCGGTGCCGCCAATGGCGAGCTCGCCGAGGCGGCCAACAGTTGCCTCAACGCGCTCGATGCCGAGCTCGATCTGACGAGCGTAGCCGGAGAACTCCTGACCAAGCGTCAGCGGGGTCGCGTCCATCAGGTGAGTGCGGCCCGACTTCACTACCTCGTGCCATTGCTCAGCCTTCGCAGCCAGTGACTTCTGCAGCACCTGCAGGGCCGGGACCAGCACTTCGACGGCAGCTTCGGTGGCAGCAATGTGCGTTGCAGTTGGGAAGGTGTCGTTCGAGGACTGTCCCATGTTGACGTGGTCGTTCGGGTGGACTTCCACGCCGTTTGCGTGCGCGATCGAAGCAATGACCTCATTAGTGTTCATGTTCGAGGAAGTGCCAGAACCCGTCTGGAAGACGTCAATTGGGAACTGGTCGTTGTGCTTGCCGTCTGCGATTTCCTTCGCCGCAGCGATGATCGCGTCAGCCTTTTCCGCATCGAGCTTGCCCGAATCCTTGTTGACCTGCGCACACGCGGCCTTGAGGAGCCCAAGGGCGCGGATCTGCTGGTTCTCGAGGCCCCGGCCAGAGATCGGGAAGTTCTCTACAGCACGTTGAGTTTGAGCACGCCACAGTGCATCAACAGGTACTTTGACCTCACCCATGGTGTCGTGCTCGATACGGTACTGCTTATCGGCCATTCAATCTTTCCTTTACTTGATACTTACAGAAAATCGACGCTTTGAATTACTTGATCGGGCCGGAGTAATCGATCACCGAGTACTCCTGAAGCTTCGGCAGCTGGTGGAGGGACTCCACGTAGCGGACGGTGCCAGACTTCGAGCGCATTACCAACGAACGGGTGGTAGCGCCATTCTTACGGTAGGAGACGCCGCGCAGCATGTCGCCGTTGGTGACACCGGTAGCCGCGAAGTAGCAGTTATCGGAGGCCACCAAGTCGTCGAGGCCAAGCACACGGTCGAGATCGTGGCCCGCTGCCAGCACGCGTTCGCGCTCTTCATCGGACTGCGGTGCGAGCTGGCCCTGGATCTCACCACCAAGGCACTTCAATGCACACGCCGTGATAACCCCCTCCGGTGTGCCACCGATGCCCATCGCCATGTCAATGGAGTTGGTGTTCTGGGCAGCAGCGATGGCACCAGCAACGTCTCCGTCCATAATGAAACGTACCTTGGCACCAGCCTTGCGAATCTCCTCAACCAGCTTGTTGTGACGTGGGCGGTCGAGTACCACCACAGTCACGTTACCAACGCCGACTCCCTTGGCTTCTGCCACTGCCTTAATGTTGAACTCGACGGACTTCGTAATATCGATGACCCCGACAGCCTCAGGGCCGACTGCAATCTTGTTCATGTAGAACGCGTCCTGCGGGTTGAACATGGAGCCACGGTCGGCAGCCGCGATAACCGAAATAGCATTCGGGCGACCTTCCGCCATCAGGCGCGTGCCGTCGACTGGGTCAACCGCCAGATCAACCTGTGCGCCAAAACCGTTGCCGACACTTTCGCCGTTAAACAACATCGGCGCCTCGTCCTTTTCGCCCTCGCCAATGACGATGACGCCGTCCATCGTGACGGAGTTGATCATCTTGCGCATAGCGTCGACTGCGGCGCCGTCACCTTCATTTTTCATCCCGCGACCTACCCAGCGGCCAGAGGCAAGCGCAGCAGCCTCGGTAACGCGCACGAGCTCCATTGCAAGGTTACGATCAGGGAAGTTTTCAGAAGTTTGTTCAGACATGAAACAGTGCCCTCCTGCGGCAAACTAGTTTTAGTTGTGACAACATCGACATCATGCCGCGTTGCAAAGCCATACCACTGCGGTCTGGCACACCTCTATCATGGCACTTTTGCCAGACATGAACCGTCGTTTCTACACCTAAAATAGGGCAATGCTGCGAATAGTGGTGTCTGAACTGGGGACTTCCTGCGTAAAAAGCCAACGCGCGGGGGTAAAAGACAAATTCGGGGGTATCAGGAATCCATGTCATACTGGAGCGCGTGGCTCAAGAAAACAAACCTCGCATTTTCCAAGACGGCAGAGACATGCTCATCAACGTCATCTTGATCGTGGTCGTCATGATCATTGCCGTTGGTGCGACCGGGCTGTGCACGTTCAATCCCGGTAAGCCCGAAAATGGGCCTGTGCAAGAAGTCGATGCGAAGACGTTCCTTGGCCTTGAGGCTCGCGGAGTCGATTTTCCGGTGCGCTACCCGGAAATGCCAACAGGGTGGGTGACGAACTCCGCGCGGCGAAGCATGATCGCGCAGCAGCCAGCTCCAGTCGTAGGGTGGGTCACGCCCGATGGTGGCTTCATCCAGCTGACGCAAACGGGTGCGGACAGCAAAACGGTCCAGTCCGAGGTTGACGGAAAGCAGCGCACGCTTGACCGCCAGGACACGATCGATGGCCACAGCATTGAGATATTCAAGGGTACCGAGGCGAAAACTCGCCCACTGTGGGTTATCGATGCCGGCGACGCACGATTCGCCGTCACAGGTGCCGGAACAGACGCCGAGTTTGAGGAACTGATACGTACTGCGCTCGCGACCGAGCCGCTGTCAGCGCAGTAGACGCCGTGGCAGCAGGCTATTCCGACTGTGATGTTTGCTCAGCCGCGTCGCGCTGCTGAATAGCGGCCTCGACACGTTTTGATGCTCCCTCGAGTAGCTGCTCGCAGCGCTTCGCGAGCCCCTCGCCGTACTCCCAATACTTCAGTGATTCGTCAAGGCTCATTTGCCCGAGCTCGAGGACCCTCACTGTTTCTACGAGTTGCTGCCTAGCTTGCTCGAACGAAAGCGTTGCGGGGTCGGGGAATGCGGCGTCGGTGGGTTGGCCATTGCCATACGTGTTTTCGGACATGGATTGTCTCCTTGATGCTAGATGCTAGTGAAATTGCTGTGTGGATTTAATCGGCGGGGGTGGTCCCCATTGCTGCTGCGGTGATGGAACCGTCCGCGACGCGGATGCGCAGCTGCGATCCGGGTGGTGATTGTTCGATGCTGGTGACAACCTCAGGATCGGAATGGTCGCGGGGGAGGACTTGTACTACGGAATATCCGCGCGCGAGAGTTGCTGCTGGCCCTAACGCCGAAACTTGTGAGCGGAGCGCAGCGACCTGCTGCGTTTCTCGTGCCAACAGGTGGCTGATCTCTCGTCGCATCGAAGCAACCTGCTGTGAGACCTCTTCGCTTCGACGCTCAATTGCCAGTAACGGGTTCTGCATCACCGGACGCGAGCGCCAGTACTGGATCTCTTCCGATTTGGTGGAAACCCAGGTGCGCAGCGCCTGCGCGCTGCGTGCGCGCGCCTCAGACAGAAACGCAAGCTCCTGGGTGGCATCGATGACGACGCGTTTAGCGGCGTCGGTTGGAGTGGCCGCGCGTAAGTCAGCGACGTTGTCGAGCACCGGGTTGTCTGGTTCGTGCCCAATGGCGGATACCACCGGCGTTCCCGCCGCAGCCACAGCGCGCTGCAGCGCCTCCTCAGAAAACGGAAGGAGGTCCTCGACCGAGCCTCCGCCACGGGCAATGATGATGACCTCAACATTGGGGTCCGCGTCAAGCGTCTGCAGGGCCTGAATGACCTCAGGCACCGCGTTCGGTCCCTGTACCGCGGTGTTGATCACGCGGAATTGGACCGCGGGCCAACGGCTCTGCGCCACGGAAAGCACGTCGCGCTCGGCGGCTGAGCCGCGACCAGTAATGAGGCCAATCGTGTTCGGGAGCAGGGGAATCGGCCGTTTGCGGGCGCGGTCAAAGAGACCCTCACTTGCAAGCTGTTTCCGAAGCTGCTCAATCTTCGCGAGCAATTCACCGATACCGACGTGGCGAATCTGCGTCGTCCACATCGAAAAGGAGCCGCGGCCCTCGTAGAAGGCCGGCTTGCCGTAGATGACGACGCGGTCACCGTCCTTTGGTGGCGTCGGCAAGCTCCTTAAGTAGTCCGAGGAAACCGTAAGCTGCACGCTCGTTTCCTGCTGTGTATCGCGGAGCGTGAGATAGGAGAATTTCCAGCTCGGCTTGTAGTTCACCTGCGTGAGCTGGCCTTCGACCCACAAGTGGCCCAGACGGTTAATCCACCCCTTGACCGACTTATTCAACTTTGCCACTGGCCATGGCTGCTCAGGGCTACTTGGTGAGGCTGAACGCTCACCTTGTGCTTGTGTCAACACCGCTCCTTTCCCAGCGTGTCGATGGAATACGCTGTCATTGTTTCATAGATAGATCACCACAAGAATGTGTACCTACTGTTTTAGACGTTGATTCGGTAGGGTCGGTTCCATGACAAATCAGGGTAAAAAAGTTCTTCTGGCAGCACCTCGCGGTTACTGCGCAGGTGTGGATCGTGCAGTTGTCACTGTAGAAAAGGCGCTGGAAAAATACGGAGCCCCAATTTATGTGCGAAAAGAGATCGTCCACAACAAGTACGTAGTGGAAACACTAGAGAAGCGCGGCGTCATATTCGTTGACGAAACCGACGAGGTCCCCGAAGGCTCGCACCTTGTTTTTTCCGCGCACGGAGTTTCCCCCGCGGTCCGCGAAGCAGCGGACGGGCGCAACTTGCTGGCGCTCGACGCCTCGTGCCCGCTCGTGACCAAGGTGCACAACGAGGTGAAGCGGTTTGCCAAGCACGGATACCAGATCTTGCTTGTCGGCCACGAGGGCCACGAGGAAGTCGAAGGTACCGCAGGTGAGGCCCCGGAGGTCACCCACCTCGTTGACGGGGTCGAGGGTGTCGACGCCCTTCCCGACTTCCCAGAGGGGACGAAGCTAGTGTGGCTATCCCAGACCACCCTGTCTGTTGATGAAACGATGCTGATCGTTGAAAAGCTGCGCGAGCGCTACCCAGATCTAGAAAACCCGCCTAGCGACGACATCTGCTACGCAACGCAAAACCGTCAGGTAGCAGTGAAGAAGATCGCACCGCAGACGGAACTCGTTATTGTGGTCGGCTCGCAAAATTCTTCCAATTCGAAGCGCCTGGTGGAAGTAGCGCTCGACGCTGGTGCCAACAACGCATACCTCATCGACTACGCCCACCAAGTACAAGACGAATGGTTCGAGGGCGTCAACACCGTTGGCGTAACATCGGGAGCTTCGGTGCCGGAAATTCTGGTTCAGGAGCTGCTCGCGGAGCTGGCGAAGCGCGGTTACACCGATGTAGAGGAAGTCACCACTACGGTAGAGACGATCACGTTCGCGCTGCCGCGGGATCTGCGTCAGCCGCGCCGTAGCAGCTAGTGCTCGTCTAGCCTTCGCCTAGCGATCTTCGTTTTTGTACAGGTCCTCGCCAAGGCGAGAGGCAACTCGCCGGGCCCGCTCCCCACGGGGGCGGGCCTGACTGCGTTCTGCCTTCGTTCGCTTCAACAGCTCATCGACCGTGATGCCACCCTGGCTGCGCTCACGGGCCCGACGGCCCTCGCTATTGGTCCTGCGGTTCGACTGGCTCATGCGGCGGCGCTGCGCTCGCTCCCGGCGCAGGACTTCATCGTTATGGCGTTGGATCAGCCAGTAGCGCACGATGGCGATCACCAGGGCACCAGCAGTCACCGTGAAGAGAATAGGGAAGTGCTCGATTACTGGGTAGAGCACCATAAGGATAGCGGTTTTCCCGCCTGCACCAGCTGCCCCAAGCTGATTGCGTGCTGAAATCAGTCCAAATCCAAGCAGCGCAATGACGAACAAAAGCGGGGTAGCCGCGACGGTAAGGAACAAACCCCGCGGGTCTACCAGCGTTGTCACGGCGATGACCGCGACGCTGAACAGTACGAGCAGAGGCCATCCGATGTATCCCGCCGACGTTGCGATGACGACGCCGGTCAGCAGCGCAGCAAAGATAATGCCGATGCTGGAAACGGTAGGCAAACCGTGGAAGGTGGCGGTACCAGGGCGCGGGGATCGGAGAGAGTTTTGAGACACGCTGGGCATTCTACCCGGCCTACCCCCGAGTCTTGCCAGTTTGACCCGCTCCAGGGGCTAACAATTCGACGAATCTGAGTCGCGGAGTCTCGGTCGCGCATCGATAGGGTGAAACTCCGGCGCACTCGACGAGTGCCCAGCTGCACCTAGTTCCTCGAGCTTACGAGCGGTGACCATCACCCGACTGTCGAGCGACGCCAGTGTTGCGTTGTACGACTCGACCGCCTTCTCAAGACTGCTCCCGACGCGGTTGTAGTGCTCTGTCAGCGTGCCGAGACGCCGGTACAGCTCTTCGCCAAGACGCTGGATGGTCTGCGCCTCCCGATTCATGGAATCTTGCCTCCACCCAAGTTCAACCGTGCGCAGCAGTGCGAACAGCGTCGTGGGGGTCGCGATGACGACGTTGCGGGCAAAAGCGTAGTCGAGCAGCTCCGGGTCGATAGCGAGACCGGCGTCCAAGAATGGGTCTGCTGGGACAAACATCACGACGAATTCCGGGCTGGGCTGAAATGCCTTTATGTATGACTTTGAGGACAGCGTATCGACGTGGCTTCGCAGCAGGTGCGCGTGTCTACGCAGGTAGCCTTGCTTTTCTTCCGGGTCTTCCGTGTTGAGCGCATCGAGGTATGAAGAAAACGGAACCTTGGCGTCGACGATGATGTTTCGATCCTGGGTGAGCCGGATAACCATGTCCGGGCGTAGCGAGGCGCCGTCGAAACGCATGTACGCCTGAGCGTCAAAGTCGACGTGCTCTACCATCCCACCCAGCTCTACCACGCGCTGCAGCTGCACTTCGCCCCATCTGCCTCGGACCTGCGGTGAGCGCAGTGCAGTGATGAGCTGATCAGTCCGGTCCCCGAGCCTGGATGAGGTGCGCGCAATTGCTTGTACTTGGCCTGCCAAGGCAGACTGCGCTACTGCTTGCTCTTTATCGATGTCTTCGAGACGAACCTGTAGGTCACGAAGTGCCTGTGCCAGCGGGCGTAGATCAGTAGGCGGGTGCTGTTGGGGGTTGGTACGCTGCATCCAAAACGCGCCGCCAAAAAAGCCCAGGATGGCCCCAACGAGGAGGCCCGTAAAGATCAATAGCAGTGCGGTCGATGCGTCCATGTGCATTAGTAGAGCACATGAGCGGGACAAAACTAGGCGTTAGGACGCAGTCGATCGAACATATGTTTTAACTTGTCGGGCTTGTATCGCGGACGGAAACGGTGATCGGGTTGATCAAGATCCTCCTCCGCGGACTCTCCCTGTGCAGCCTCCGAGGGGACAGTGGCTGCCCATTCATCTTCCTCGCGCAGCGCATCGCGCTTGTGTTGGCTTTCGATGCTTTCCAGCTCAGCAATCGCACGACCTTCCTCGGTGATGAAAGAAAGATCTTCCGGGTGTACTTCCCCTGAGTGGATGCGCACGATATCGAGCGCGTAGCGGTAGCAAACCGCGATCATCGCAGCTACGGGGACTGCCAAGAAGGCACCAATCAGGTTGAAGAGTCCACCACCTACGGTCACGGAGACCAGCACGATCACTGGATGCAAGTTCATTGCACGGGACTGCAGCATCGGGGAGAGCACATTGCCTTCCAGCTGTTGGACAACAATGACGATGGCAAACACAATCAACGCTTGGGTTACGCCAAGCGACACCAACGCGACCAAAATGGCAAGCGCGCCTGCCACAACCGCACCCACAATCGGGATGAACCCCGCGATGAACGTCAGCACAGCGAGCGTGAACGCCATCGGGACGCCCACGAAGTAAATGCCGAGTCCGATGAAGATGGCGTCGACAAGCGAGACAACAGCTTGGGCGCGAATAAAACCCCCAAGTGTGTTCCATGCACGGGTGAAGAGCTCAGTGAAATGAAGGCCTGCGCGGCCACCGGTAGCACTGCGAAGCCACGGCAGGAACGTGTGTCCGTCTTTGAGGAAAAAGAAAGTTAAGACGAGTACGACGAACAGTGTGACAATCAGGCCTGCGGCAGTGCCAATACCCGTGAATACACCGCCAGCGATTGCCCCGGCCTGCTTCTGGAGCCACTGCGCAATCTCGTTCACGCCCTCATCAAGATCATCGGGGTTGACATTGAGCGGTGGACCCTGCAGCCAGAGCTGCAACCGCTGCACACCTTCGAGCGCTTGCAGATAGAGCAACCTCGAGTGCGCCGCAATGTCCGGGGCAATCAACGAGACGAGAAAGCCGAGAAATCCAAAGAAGCCAAGCAACGTCAAGAGCGCCGCAAATCCAGCTGGTATGCCATGCTGGCGCAGCCAGCCCGCAACGGGCGCGAGCACAGTGCAGATGATGAGCGCAAGAACAACCGGAAGAATGCCTGCCCAAAACATCCCGATCACTTTGCCAAGCGCGGCCAAAAACACTGCGACAATGAGGACTCGCAGCGTCAACGTCGCGGCGGACTTGATCCACGCGCGGTAGACAATGCCGCGATCAATCGGATTGGCGTCGTAGTCGAGAGGTTTCTGAGTGCTCACGCGACCTATTGTGCCCCATCCGAGGGAGAAAGAAACGTAACCCGACCGCGAGCTGCAAACTTTTCGACGGCAACGCGATGGGTGGGCTAGGATTGGCCAGCGTGAGTCTTACACTTGGAATCGTCGGTTTGCCCAATGTCGGAAAGTCAACCCTTTTTAATGCGTTGACGCGGAATGATGTGCTCGCTGCGAACTACCCGTTCGCAACCATCGAGCCGAACGTGGGGTTGGTTGAACTGCCAGACCCGCGCCTGAAGCGCTTAGCTGAGATCTTTGAATCCGAACGCATCCTGCCCGCGACGGTGTCGTTCGTTGACATCGCTGGCATCGTCAAGGGGGCGTCCGAGGGCGAAGGTATGGGCAACGCCTTCCTTGCCAACATTCGTGAAGCAGACGCCATTTGCCAAGTCGTTCGCGCCTTCGCTGACGACAATGTCATTCACGTCGACGGGAAAGTCGACCCCGCATCTGACATCGCAGTCATTAACACCGAGCTGATCCTGGCTGACCTGCAGACGATCGAGAAAGCGTTGCCGCGCCTGGAGAAGGAAGGCCGCAAGAGCAAGGACGTGGCAGCAGAGGCCGAGGAGGCCAAGAAGGCGCAGGCGGTGCTTGAAGACGACCGCACCCTTTTCGCCGCCGCAAAGGCAGGAGACATCGACCTCGATTTGCTCCACCACCTGCACCTCATGACGGCGAAACCATTCCTCTACGTATTCAACTCCGACGAAGCCGTGCTCACCGACGAAGGCCGGAAACAAGAGCTGCGAGAACTTGTCGCACCGGCAGAGGCAGTCTTCCTGGACGCGCAAACAGAGACCGAGCTGCTCGAACTAGACGAAGAGGACGCGTCGGAGCTCCTCGCCTCCGTTGGACAGGACGAACCTGGACTGGAAACGCTCGCAAAGGCAGGCTTCGCAACCCTCGGCTTGCAGACCTACCTTACTGCTGGGCCAAAGGAGGCCCGCGCATGGACGATCCACCAGGGCGATACCGCACCGAAGGCTGCCGGCGTCATCCACACCGACTTTGAGAAAGGCTTCATCAAGGCCGAAATCGTCAGCTTCGAAGACCTCGACAAGTTTGGGTCCATGGCCGAAGCGCGCGCCAACGGCAAGGTGCGTCAAGAAGGCAAGGAATACGTCATGGAAGACGGAGACGTGGTCGAGTTCAAGTTCAATGTAACTTAAGGCGCGCCAGTGTTAGTCGTATGACAACACGTGCTGCCATTTACCTTCGCATCTCGCTCGATGCTGCAATGGACGGTCTTGCCATCGAGCGTCAGCGCGAAGACTGTGAAGCCATTGCAAAGCAGCGTGGCTGGATGGTCGTGTACACCTATGTGGATTAGTCGATCTCGGCCTCTAAGAAAGACGTGGAACGTCCCGATTACGACGCGATGGTGGCTAGTCTTCAGTGAGGCGAGCTAGACGCGATTATCTGCTGGGACTTGGATCGTCTAACGCGGCAGCCCGCGCAGCTCGAAGGGTGGATCGACAGAGCGGAACAGCACGGGTTGAAGCTTTTTACCGCGAATGGTGATGCGGACCTCAGTACTGACGGAGGCCGGATGTTCGCGCGCATCAAGGCGGCCGTAGCACGCGGTGAAGTCGAGCGTAAAGGGGCTAGGCAGTCACGCGCCCAACAGCAGCGTGGAGAGCGAGGGCAGACACCGTCCTCGCCGGCTACGGCGCAACGCAGGCGATGCCAGGCCCGCTGTTCACGTTCGCGTCCTTCCTCGGTGCCAGACACCACGCGCAGGTGCGGCCCTGGCTGGAGCGAATGCCGCGGTGGTCGGCATTCTCGGTGCAGCGCTGTACACCCCGGTGTTCACCGCCGGGGTTTCCGGCGTGATCACTCTGTCCATCACCGTGGTCTGCTACGCCGCGCCCACCTCGTGGAAGGTCCCGCCCTGGGCGGTCGTCATCGGCGCGGCCCTGGTCGGCTGGATTGTGCTGTGAACTTCGCTCTCGTCCGGTGCTCGGCGCTGAAGCGCGCCAAGGGAGGGAACCGGGACTAGAGCGTCACGTTGGCCAGCACCGCACCGGTGGGTTGCGCCGCGCCGGCGGCGACTTCCTCGGTGACGAGGACTGAAGCAGTTCCACCGGGCAGCGGCATCCACACGTCGTCGTGGGGTTCTTGGCCGATGACTCCAGCCGATTCCATGGCGCCGTCATCCATGACTGCCCACACTTGTGCCCCCATGCCGTCGTCGAGAGCTGGCTGGCCGTTGACCATGGCGCCGCCCTTGCCCATGTCAGAGCTGATCACGATGTCGAGGCTCGCGCCCATCGCGTCGGCCTGACCTTGACGCGCGTCTGCCTTGGGGATCGAGGACGCAGGCGTGGTGGAAGTATTTGCCGACGTCCACGCCAATGACGAAGTCATAGGCCATGGGTGTGTTCCTCCTAGCGATGAATTAGAAGTTGGACTATTTGAGCTTCATCGCTGGGGGTGGTCGGACATACTTAGTACTGGCATCTACATTACTGTGAGACCTCATACCACCTGGGCTGGGTCAGGTTCCTATTAGCAGTTTGAGTATGTCACTGTCTTCGGCGGCATCACCCCCGGATCATTTTCAGACAGGGGCGGGAATAAGCCATACCGAAGCCAGCGACTAGTTCTACTGTCCTTTCAGACGGAGGGAACGGAAATAAACATAACCCGCCCAATCGGGTGGACAGGCTATGAATCTTCGGTGCCCTGAGGTGGAACTGCTAACAACGAAATGGGGGGGAACGGGGGCAAAGTCAATAATTCGAGTCTGGCATAAGTTGATAAGGATTGCCTAACCTAATACTGTTTCAAGTTATGGTCCCGATCGGGAATCGGCAACGGAAGCGAGGCGGCGACGATGAACAGAAAACGTGGATCGACCAGAGAACCCCTCTCCGGAGGGGGAGTCGGGGACGCGGGCCCGGACGGGACGGGCGACGGCGACGCGGTGGCGTCGCAGACGGACGACGGGCGGTTGGTACACGTCGCACCGGTCGCAGTGGGTGGCCGACCATCCACCCGCGACATGCTCGTCGCCGCCGCGATCGGCGTCGCGGGGTCTCTCATCGTCGTGCCCCTGACCTACCTGCAGGTGTTCGCCGGCATCGCCCACGTTTATCTCGTCGCGGCGACGCTCGGGTTGTGGTTCCTGCCGTGCGTCGTTCCCCTCATCGTCGTCCGCAAGCCTGGCGCGAGCCTCATCGCGTGCCTTGCCATGGGCGTCGTGTCCGCGGCGACCACCCCGTTCGGCGTCGCCGCGATCGGGGCGCTGATCATGGAAGGATTGCTCATCGAGCTTCCGTTCATGGTCACCCTGTACCGGCGGTGGACGCGTCCCCAGTTCGTGGCGTCGGCGATGTTATTCTCCGCGCTGATGGGAACGATGGCCCCGCGTGCCGTCGGCGTCGACTCGCCGACCACGCCCATGGCCCTGATCAGCTTCGCCGTAGCCTTGGCATCGAGCCTGGTGTTTTTGGTCCTGGGCTTTGCCGTCGCAAAGGGGCTCCGCAGCCGCGGGGTCACCCGATGACCGGCGGAGCGCCCGCGTGCGCCGGTGCGACACGCGGGACGGCCCCGGCCCGGTTGCGGGTCAGTGGCGCGGGAGTGCGGCACGCCGATGGGCGATGGGCACCCGACATGGTGGACCTCTCCTTCGATTTCGGCACGATCAACGCCATCACGGGACCCGTGGGATGCGGAAAGACGAGCCTGGCCCACCTCATCGCTGGACTGATACCCTCGCACATCCCCATCGACCATGCCGGATCCGTGCACATCGTCGATGCCGACGGCACCGAATGCCCCGTGGACCGGGACCGGGTCACCTTCGTCGGGCAAGACCCGGCGACGCAGGTGCTCACGCTCCGAGTCGTCGATGACGTGTCCATGGCCCTCGAGTTTTCCCTCGTGGAAGCCGGCATCGTCGCCAAGCGATCAGCCGAGGCCCTAGCGGAGCTCGGGCTGTCAGAGCTCGCAGAGAAGGATCCGTGGGCTTTGTCGGGCGGGCAACGCCAGCGGATGGCCATCGCCGGTGCGGTGGCCAGGGCGCCGGAGGTCATGATCTTCGACGAGCCCGCGGCCCACGTCGACGAGGACGGTCGCCGGTCGCTGTTCGCCGCCATCCGTGACTTGCGGGCCCCGGGGCGCGTCATCCTGCTCATCGAGCACGACCTCCGCCCGTTCGACGGGTGGGTCGACACGGTGACGATCCTCGATGCGGACGGGAGCGTCGCCGCCCACGGAGCGCCGGATAGCATCGCGGTGAAGGGCATTGCGACGACGGCCGCGACCGCCGGAACGCCGGACGCCAGTACGCAGGGCACGGGGGCACCGGACCGTCCCGGTCCGGACCGGCGGCGAAAGTCCCGGAGGGCCGGGAATGGCACCGATCCGGAATCGGAGGCGGATGCCGTTCCACTGCTGGCCTTGACCGGAACCCACGTGGCCCGAGGCGGGGAGAAGATCCTGAACGGGGCCGATCTGACACTGGAACGGGGCGAGATTCATGCCCTAGTCGGCGCCAACGGAGCCGGTAAGTCCACCTTGCTGGCGGTGCTGTCGGGCCAGATGAAGGCGGGAGCGGACCTCCGGATCGACGGCGCGTCCGCCTGGCGCGTCCCCGACGCCTTCGCGTCGTGGGCGTTCCAGAACCCCGAGCACCAGTTCACCCGCGCGACCGTCGCCGCGGAAATCGACTCCGCGCTGGCCGGCACGGACCCGCACGGGCCACTCGGCACCGATGAGCTGCGGAAACTGCGGGAAGCCCTGTTCCCCCGGGCACTTGACCCCGTCTCGCCGTTCGTCCTGTCGGGCGGACAGAAAAGACGGTTGGGCATCTTCCTGGCGGTGGCGGCCAATCGCCGTTTGCTGCTTCTCGACGAGCCGTTGGCGCACCTGGATTCGCCGAGCGCGCGCATCGTGCTGGATGCGCTGGCGGAATACGCCGGGGCCGGCGGAACCGTTGTGTTCACGTGCCACGATCGCCGTGTCGCGCGAACGTGGGCGGATCGGGCGAGCATCGTCGCCGAAGGGAAGGTCGCCTGGTCCGGTCCCGCGGCCGACGTGCCGGCTGCCCCGGAGTCGTCCCGGCGGGATCGCGCACTGCCCGCGGCCGGCGCACGGACGTCCGGGGACGAAAGCCCCTGGACCGGTGAATCCGCCGCTCGGAGGCGCGCGGGGTTGAACGCCATCACGATCGTCGCGGCGGTGATGCTCGTCCTCGTCGCCGGGCTGCTCTCCGGCGGAGACGCCGTTCTCGCGCTGACGGGGGTCGCGTTCCTCGCACTCGCTGCAATCGCGGAGCGCGACGTTCGGGCGACGGCGGGGAAGGTCCTCCTCGTCCTGTTGATCGGGGTGTTCTTCGGCCTGCTCGGGTGGCGCTCCGAGTTCTACGGCGGTGGGGATCCGGCGGAGGCCGTCCGCCACGGCATCCATCACGGACTGCTGCTGACGGCCGTGTTCGCGGGGACGGTCCTGGTCTCCGCGTGCATGCGCGTCGAGGAGCTTTTCGACGCCATGGTGCAACGCTTCCGGGTGCCCTACACATGGTGCACCATAGCGATTTCCGGGATGAGCATCGCGGCGTTCCTGCGCAGCGAAATCCCCCATCTGACATGGGCGATTAGATTGCGCTCGATGCGACCGGGGCAGTCTTTCCGCTCCGGCTTCATTCGCGCGACGACGCCCGCGCGCATCGCCTTTCCCTTGTTCGTCAGCGCCGTGCGCTGCGCCGAAAAGCTGTCCTTGACCCTGGCGATGCGCAACTTCGGCCGCCATCCGCGGCGCACCTTCCGCACCGATCACCCCTGGCGAGTGCGTGACGGATTCGCGGCCGCAGCGTCCGCCGCGGCCTTCGTCGCCGCCCTGGTGTCCGCAGTGACTTGACGGACGCCCGGAACCGGCGGGTCCCGGGCCCGCGAGCGTTTCCGAGCTTGTGCGGAGACGCGCCCCACCCAGTTGCTTCACCCTTTCAACCCTTCAGACACATCCTCCGGGTCACGCCATGCGGGCCCGGTCCGCCC
Source organism: Corynebacterium pseudogenitalium (assembly GCF_024453815.1). NCBI lineage: Bacteria > Bacillati > Actinomycetota > Actinomycetes > Mycobacteriales > Corynebacteriaceae > Corynebacterium > Corynebacterium pseudogenitalium. The sequence continues at coordinate 858,266 of NZ_CP072934.1, forward strand.
GGCACCGGCATGGCGCCGACAACCGAAAGAGGTACCAATGAACACGATCCGGACCATCAGCGACGTGCTTCGGGACAAGGCCGATGAGACGAAAAAGGGGGCCGATCTTGATCCCGCGCTGGTGTTTCTCGACAGCCTGGCTCCGGGGATCGCGGTCGACGTCGGGGATTTCGGCGCGGAATCCGAAAAGGGGCTGCTGTCCCGGGTGGCGCCCTCGATCGCCGATCTCCCGCACGGAACGCCGGTTGCCCGCCTCTGGGCGGAGTTCGGCGGGGTCGATGAGACCGACGGGGAACGGGGGGCCCGTCTGCGTGCCCTGGCCGCAGCAGTCGCACCGACGCTCCTGGAGGACCTTGGGCTTTCCGGCGACCGGGTGACGGCGACGGAGTTCAACTCGCTGCGCTCGCTCATCGATGCCCGCACCCGGTACCGGCCCGAGGGTCGGGTGAGGGAGGCGTTGTTCGTTTTCCCCGATGACGGCGAGGCTCACAACCACGACCAGTGGCGGGACCACCTCGTCGATGACCTCTGCGTCGCCGGCGTCGCGGGAAACCACTATTCGTTCGTCCTCGGAGAGGATGCCGCGCTGACCGGGGCCCTCATCGGGGAGTACATCGAACGCCGGCGCCAGGCGCCGGAAACGGACGACAGGGCAGCGGACCCGTCGTCCGAAGGAATCGACCGGTCGCGGGACCGGGGAAACGAAATGGAACATGACTGACCGACGAAACGGCGGGGAAGCACGGGACCGCGACGCGGGCGAACCCGTGAAAGTGCTGGTGGCCGGAGGTACCGGCGTCACCGGACGGCTCGTCCGGGGGATGCTCGGCGTCGTCGATGGGATTGAGCTGGCCTACACTTCCCGGCAGAAACCGGACGATGGCCCGGGGCGGCACTTCCCGCTGAGGATCGCCGCCGGCCACAACGAGATCTGCAGGGTCTTCCGCAAACACGATTGGGTGGTCAACTGCACCGGCCCGTTCGAGGTGCATGCAGACTCACTCGCCCGTGCTTGCATCGACTCAGGCACCGGGTACATCGACGTCAACGATTCGATCGACGCCCGCCGCGCGATCATGGCCCTCGACGGGGATGCTCGGCGGGAGGGGGTTCCCGTGCTCACCGGGTTCGGCCTGTGCCCGGGCTTGTCGACGGCCCTGTTGATGCTCGGGGCCCGCGCTGCGGGGGCCGAAGAGGTCCGCGATGTGCGGGTCGATCTGCGAATTGGCGCCGACCAGGAATCCGGGGCCGCGTCGGTCGAGTCGATGTTCCGGACTATCCGCGGCGGATACCGCACGATGCTCGGCGGCACCATCGTCGAGGTGCGGCGCAACCCGGTGTCGTCGCAAAGCGGAATCAGCTACGAATGCCCGGACATCGACGTCGTACGCGAGGTGTGCCCCTCGATCCGTGGATATTCCTACCACGTCGCCTTCGATGCCCTCCCCGATGAGTCGGTGGAGAAAATCCGCACGTCGAGACTGTACTCGATGCCCGTTGTCTCCGGTCTGCTCGCCCGTCTCGGGGCGGCCGTGACATCGCGGAAGGCGCGGGCGAAGGGCACTCCGCAACCCGCCGAGCTGGTCGTCGCACTGTCCTCCGCCGGCGCGGGCGATGCGGGGCCGGCGGCCGAGACGACCGTCGTCCGGGCGACCGGCCCGGGTTCCTACAAAATGACCGCGGCGATTGCTGCCGCCACCGTTGTGGCGGTCGCGGGGAAGCCGGTCGCGCCGGGGTGCCGGGATCTCGTCGGCCACCCCCGGCTCCTCGAACCGGTCCTCGCCTTCGCCCGCGATGCGGGCATCCATATCGAGGTGCCACATGACAACCCGACCACGGGGCCGCTGCCGACAGCGGCCCACTGCGATACCAAAGAAAAGGGGAAACGATGACGGATCAAGCTGAACGAGGTGCGGCGATCGTCGTCCGCGACCTCACGAAGAGCTACCCGATTGCGGGCAAAGCGGGCACCCCGCCCGAAGGCGGGGCAGGTGCCCCGCCGGACGGCGGGCGCAAGGGAAAGCGCGGTGCCCGGATGCGCAAGCATGTGCTCGACGGCGTGAGTTTCACCGTGCCCACCGGGGCGATCGTGTCATTCCTCGGCCACAACGGTGCAGGCAAGACCACCCTCATCCGAATCCTGTCGACGCTCATCACCGCCGACTCCGGCGAGGTGAGCATCTTCTCGCGCGACGTGAAAGAGGACCCGGCGGGCGTGCGCGCTGACATTGCCACCACCGGCCAATTCGCGGCGATCGACGAGAACCTCACCGGCCGGGAGAACCTGGAGTTCTTCGGGCGGCTGCGCGGACTCGACCGCGCCGCCGCGGCCGCCCGCGCGACGGAACTGCTCGCGCAATTCTCGCTCGCAGACAGTGCCTCGACGCTGGCGTCGGCCTATTCGGGTGGCATGCGGCGCCGCCTCGACATCGCCGCGTCGCTGTGCGTCGTGCCCAGGCTGCTGTTCCTCGACGAACCCACGACGGGGCTGGACCCGGTCAGCCGCGAAGAGCTGTGGGGCTTCATCCGGCAACTGCGGGACGACGGAATGACCCTGGTGCTGACCACCCAGTACCTGGAAGAGGCGGAGGCGCTGGCAGACCACGTCCATCTGCTCAAGGATCGCCGCATCGTCGCCAGCGGAACGCCGGAGGAATTGCGCCGCGCCTTCGGGTCGCACGTGCTCCGCGTGTCCTTCGCCACCGCCGCCGAGGCGGAGGCGTTCGCCCGCTGCCTCGGGGGAACGTGCCTGGACGGCGCCCGCGTCGCGGGGAAGTCGGTGTCCCTCGACGTCGACCCCGGACCGCGGGTCCTCGAGGCGGTGGCGCAGGCGATGGAGGCCTCGGAAGCGTTGCCGGATTCGCTGAGCGTGTCGCCGCCCACCCTCAACGAGGTGTTCATATCGATGAACGCAGGGGGTGCGGCGCGATGAGTGCGACGTCGGTCGCGGCGTTTCTCCGTCGGGATCTGCTGCTGTTGCGACGCAACACCGCGTCGCTGATCTCCATGTTCGTGGTTCCGCCCCTCTTCCTGCTGTGCCTGTACGCGGTGTTCGGGTACTCGGCGGAGCAATCCGGCTTCGGGTACCTGCGTTTCGTGCTCGGCGGCTGCCTGTTCCAGGCGGCGATGTTCACCGCCGCGGCGTCGGCGATGGCGGTGGGACAGGACGTCGAATCCGGGCTCGTTGACCGCGTGCGCGTGTTGCCCGGGGCCACAGGCGGCTATGTCGCCGGCAGGCTCGTCACCGATGTGCTGCGGATGTCCGCGTCGATCGCGGCGCTGCTGGTCGTCGCGTGGGCCTGCGGCCTCGACATGGCTGTCGGTGACGTCGCGTGGACTGTCCTGTGGTCGCTGCTCGCCGCGGCGGTCCTGTCCCTGGTCACGGACGGGGTGATCCTGATGGTGCCCACCCCGGTGTCGACGGCCTCATCGATCCAGGCGCTGGAAATGCTGCTGCTCATGTTCTCCACCGCGTTCATTCCGGCGACCGCTTTGGACGGCTCCCTTCGCGACGTCGTGCGCCACATGCCTTTTTCGCCGGTGATCGAGGTGATTAGGGCGGCGTCCCCGGACGCCTTCCCGGATCGCGCCGGGGAAGAGGCCGCCCTGTGGCTCGGTGTCGCGGCGGTCGCCGGAATCGTCCTGTTCATCCGCCGGTTCACCTCGAGGAGCGAATCATGATTGGCGCCATCTTCGTGCATCTGCGGCGCATCGCCCACATTTGGCTGCGGCGCCCCGACTTCTGGTTCATGACGTTCATTGCTCCGCTCGTGTACCTGTTCATCGTCAACCGCATGTTCGGTGGCCTGGTCAGGCAGCTCACCGGAGAGTTCGAACTCCGGAACGCGGTCATCCTGGTCGTGACGGCGTGGGCGTTCATCCTGGCCATCACGGGATCATCCACCGTGTTCGTTGAACGCAGCAATGGCTTCCACGAGCGGTTGATCACCATGCCGGCGCCGTACGCGGCCGTGCCGGCCGCACGGATCATTGCCGAGTTCATCCGGATCATGGCGATGACGGCCGTCGTCGCGGCGGTGGCCGCCTTGCTTTCCGACGGCCCACCGGAGGTGTCCTGGTGGTGGAGGATCGCGGTGACCGGCGCGATGGTTGCCGCGGCGGCCGCATGCACCGGCACGTACATCGCGTTCTCCATCACCAGCCCCCAGGGTTCCGTGGCCCTCATCCCGTTAATCATCGTTGCGATGTTCGTCAACACGGTGCTCATGCCCGCCGACCACTTCCGTCCCCTCCTGCGCGGAATCGCCGGGCACACCCCCGTATCCGCGGCCGGCGAGGCCGTCAACGGCACCGGGGCTGCGGGTCTGGTGGTCTGCGCGGCCTGGTTCTTAGGCATCGCTGTGCTCGCGGCGTGGGGCATCGCCGTGAAAACGAGGCCGGGGGAGTCTGCATGACGGCCCGCGAATCCGAGCATCTAACCCGAAACCGCCGCGTGGATGCGGCCCACACACCCGGAGACAGAACCAGATGAAGTCGATTGCCCAGATCGTCCAGAACAACCGCAGGCTCCTCGCGGCCTACGAGGACAAGGTCCAGCCGAGGTTCCTCAGCCGCTATGCGCGCGAACCGATGGACGCCGCCGTGTACCGGAAGCTCCGTGCGCTGGATCCCGGGCCGGATGCGCCGGCCCGGGTCCTCGACCTCGGTTGCGGAACCGGGTGGCTCGCCCGCACGCTCGCCGCTGAGTCTCGCTATCGCAGGGCGAACATCGTCGGCTACGACCTGTCGCCCAATGCGATCCGCATCGCCCGCGAACGCGCCGCCGCCGACGGGCTTGGGGCCCGGACGGAATTCCACGTTGCCGACATCCTCACGCCGCTCGCGGGAGAGCCCGGCGGGGCCTGTGAAATCTGGGTGTGTGGCGCGCTCCACCAAATGAAGGATGCGGGAGCCGCGCTCGGCAGGGTCGCCGGGCTGCTCGCCGATGGAGGCATCGCTTACGTGCAGACGTTCGTCGAGGATCCCGACGTGAACGAGCATGTGGACATGGCCGTCGTTGCGAAGATGGGCCACCGGGTGTTCCGGGGCAGCGAGGTCGAGGACCTCGCCGAAGCCAACGGGCTGAAGCTGGGCGGAGCCTCACACGCCGGCATGGTGTACTTCTGCACTCTCACGAAGAAAAGCGCGATCGGGGAGGCGGGCAAGTGAGCGCCGTGGACGGGACCGTAGGCCCGTGGTCGCTGCTCGCCCCGATTCGGACCCGGATGCGTGCGGTGGTCGCGTTATCCGTCCTGTCGTCGGTGGCTACCGTCGCTTCGCTGGTCGGCATCATCGACATCGCGATGACGTACCCGGAGGCCCCGGAGCATCGGACGTGGTTGGCCGTGGCTGTCATCGTCGTCGCCGCAACGGTGCGCATGGCCGCGGACGGCGCCGCCGGCATGCTCTCGCACCGGGCGGATAACGACCTGCAGCTCCACCTCCGGCGCCGGCTGGTCGCCCAAATCCGGAAGTTACCGCTGGGCTGGCTGGACGCCCGGCGCTCGTCGGGAATCATCGAGTCGGTTGAGAAGGACGTCGCGGCTGTCCACCAGCTCATGGGCCACACCGTCGGTGAGACCGTGGTGGCGGTGCTGGTTCCCCTGCTTTCCCTCATCGCGCTCGTCGCGGTGGATTGGCGGATCGCGGCGGTGGCGGTCGTCCCGGTGCTGGTCACCTTCGCCCTGATGGGCGTGATGATTTCGCGCGGAGCCGGTCTTCAGCGCGACTACGAGCGAGCCTCCGAAAAAGTGACGGCCGCGGTCATCGAGTTGGTGCGCGGTATCCCGGTGATGAAGTCCTTCGGACGCGCCAACCAGGGCGCGGGTCGCTACGATGCCGCGGCGTTGTCGTTCGTCCGCGCGTGGTCCGCCTGGTCCCGGCAGTCGAACATCTATCTCGGGCTCATCGACGTGGTGACGTCCCCGACCACAGTCCTTGCGGTGGTGTGCGGGGCCGGCCTCGCACTGAGGGACGCCGCGGGCGGCATACCGGAGGGTCTCGTCGCCGGGCTGGTTCTCAGCCTTGGACTCTCCGCGGCGATCGTGCGGGTGGCCATGAACTCCGAACCCATCATCGCGGGGATCGCTGCCCTGAAATCCATCGCGGAGGTGCTGAGCACGCCGCCGATCGCCGAGCCCGCCGAGCCGGTGCCCGCGCGCAGAGGCGCGCTCGAGGTCCGGAACCTGGTCTTCTCCTACGGCGATGGGCCGCGGGTCCTCGACGGGATGTCCGCGACGTTCGAACCAGGGACCCTCACTGCGCTGGTGGGGTCCTCCGGTTCCGGAAAGTCCACCGTCGCCCGGCTGTTGGCGCGTTTCCACGACCCCGTTGAAGGCTCGGTGCTACTGGGCGGCGTCGATCTTCGCGACATCGCCGTGCGCGACGTGCACCGCTCGGTGTCGGTGGTGTTCCAAGATCCGCAGTTGTTCACGCTGCCGTTGCGGGAGAACATCCGGCTGGCCAGGAGAGACGCCACCGACGACGAAATCATGGCGGCCGCGAAGCTCGCGAACCTCGATGCGGTCATCGCGGCGCTGCCGAAGCGCCTGGATTCGGTGGTCAACGTCGACGTGACCTTTTCCGGTGGTGAGGCGCAGCGCGTAGCCATCGCGAGGTCGATCGTCACGGACGCGCCGGTGCTCATCTTCGACGAGGCAACCGCTTACGCGGATCCGGCTTCCGAGGCCCTCATCCAGTCCGCAATCGAGCGTTTGGCCCGTTCGCGGACGGTGATTGTGATCGCGCACAGGTTGAGCACGATCCGCAACGCCGACCGCATCCTCGTTCTCGATGGGGGAGCGGTCGCGGAGGCGGGTACCCACGACGAGTTGCTTGCGCGCGGTGGCCGCTACCGGGATTTGTGGCGCGCCTTCGCGCTCGACGACGAACCATCCGCCCCGCGGGGTACTGAATCAGACGATGAAAAGGCGGGAAACCGATGATTCGAGACTTGTGGTCGATGACGGATCGGCGCTCGAGAATGACGCTGGTGTGGCTCATTGCGTTGGCCACGCTTGCCGCGCTGGCCCAGGGAGCGGCGTTCGTCGCGCTGCTGCCGCTGCTGTCGGCTCTGGCCGAGGGAGATGATGCGACGGCGTGGCGTTTCACCGGCGTCATAGCCGGCCTCGCGGCCGCCCATGCGGTGCTGTCCCTCGCCGCGGGGACAGTCGGCAGGGCGAATTCCGCAGCGGTGCTGTCGTCCCTGCTGCATTCCCTGGGCGAACGCGTGCTGACGTTGCCACTCGGGTACGTCACCAAGTCCACGGCCGGCCGCTTTTCGGAGATGGCGTCGTCGGGTATCGCGTTCGCGGCGTCCGTGCCGCACGTGATCCTGCGGCCCGTCATCGCCGCGGTGGTTACGCCGACCGTCATCGCCTTCGGAATTCTGGCGGTGGATTGGCGCGTCGGTTTGGTTCTTGTCGCGTCAGCGCCGGTGCTCTTCTTCGCCTACCGGGCCATTGGCCGGGTCGGCGGGGAGTCGGACGAAGCGCATGCTGAGGCCGTCGCTGCCGTCTCCAGCAGGCTGATCGAGTTCACCCGCGGCCAGCAGGCGATTCGCGCCGCGGGCGACGGTTCGGCGGCGGACGCGATGGTGGATGAGGCTATCCAGGCCCAACACGATGCGTTCGCGAAGGCGACATCGACGCAGGGGGCGGCCATCGGACGGTTGGGTTCGGTCGTCCATGCGGTGTTCACGGCGGCGGTGATCGTCGCCGTGGCAGTCGCCGCGACGGGTGGGATGGCGCCGACGCATTTGGCGTCGATACTCATCGTGCTCGTCCAGTTCACCGGACCGATCACCACGGCGGGAGCGTTGTCCGGCGGTTTCGGTGCGGGCCGCAACACGTTAGCTGCGTTGCGTGACCTGCGGGCAATCCCCGCCCTTCCCGAACCTGCCGCACCGGAGCTGCCCGACGGGCATGACGTGGAGTTCCGCGGCGTGAGCTTCGGGTACGGGGAGAAGAAGGTCCTCGACGACGTCAGCTTCCGTGCACCTCAGGGAGCGCTGGTTGCCATAGTGGGACCTTCGGGGGCGGGCAAGACGACGGTCATGCGGCTGCTGTCGCGGTTTCATGATCCGGACTCGGGGGAGATCCTCATCGGCGGGGTGCCCTTGCCTCGGATCGGCACCGACGGCGTGAACTCGCTGGTGACCCCGGTGTTCCAGGAGACGTTTCTTTTCGACGCGTCCGTGCGGGACAACGTGGTCTTCGCCGACCCCGGATTCGGTTCCAGGCCCGGTGACGGGGACCGCTTGCGCGAGGCCGCCCGGCGTTCCGGGGTGGACCGCATCGTGGAGCTGCTGCCTTCCGGGTGGGATACCCCGGTGGGGGAGGAGGGGACGCTGCTGTCGGGAGGTGAGCGGCAGCGCCTCGCCATCGCCCGGGCGCTTCTGAAGGATTCCCCGGTGGTGCTTCTCGACGAGCCGACGTCCTCGCTGGATGCGGCCACTGAGCGGGCGATCGTCGGCACGATTGAGGCGTTGCGCGGCGATCACACTGTGATCGTCGTCGCCCATCGCCTGCACACCATCCGCGATGCCGACCTCATCGTCGTGCTTTCGGAGGAAGGGACGGTCGCAGAACGGGGCACGCACGATGAATTGCTGGCGAAGGGCGGCCGCTACGCCGAGTCTTGGGCGTGCCGGACGGGGAGTTCCCCGGGATCCAGATCCAGCTCGTCGTGGACCACCACGACGACGGCATCGGAGAAGCGCGGCTAACTAGTTCATCTAGCGCCAGATTGGCTTAGTTCCCAGGAGCCAAAGCGCACCGCGCAGACACCCCAATGGAGGACAGCCTCGTAGAAGCAGTACATGGCGTAGAGGACGCACGGTACGCCGAGGGTGAACATGATGAGGCCGTAAAGGTGAGCGTCGAAAAGCAATGTCGATGCTGCCGTCGACTGGCCGACAACACCGAGGGGTATCCACGCTGTACCCGCGGCGGCGCCACGCGGGCGCGTGCCGGTCCAGTAGCAGTAGAGGAAGAGTGGGATCGCGGTGAAGAACGTGAGGAAGAAGCACAGCTCACCCGCGTAGTGATAAAACTCGCCGTGATGGGTAGCGAGCTGCTCGGCGGATGTCGCGGCGACCATCGGGGACACGAGCGCCAAGCCCCACGGGAACGCTGGCTCGGTGTAGTGCGCGGACTGCTTCCACAAACCCCAGAGTTGCCACAAGCACACGATGATGGCCAGTGGCGCGCCGATCCACCAGCTGACCAGCTGGAACGCATCGTTGCCCGTGAGTGCCGTCCACGCCGAGCCGCACGCGAGCAGCCCCATCGCGTACATGCCCCACGCCGCCATGTTCTGGTGCCGCGGTGGCTCATTGCGCACGCCGACCGTGAACACAACGAGGAGGCCCGCCGCGATGAGCGCAAACACGAGCTCGGCTACATGAAATCCATGTAACCCAGTCAAACTCGACGCAATCGAGGTTCCCATTAAAGCGCCGGCCCAAGCGGGACCGAACTTTGGCAACGTCATAGGACTAACGCTAGGCCTGCCACCGCGTCTCATCCACTTTGGGTCGGGGCTTTGTGGTTTTTAGAACGCGAATGGCCTGAAGCGCGCCAAGGGAGGCAGCCGGCACTAGAGCGTCACGTTGGCCAGCACCGTGCCGGTGGGTTGCGCCGCGCCGACGGCGACTTCCTCGGTTACCAGGACTGAAGCAGTTCCACCGGGCAGCGGCATCCACACGTCGTCGTGGGGTTCTTGGCCGATGACTCCAGCCGATTCCACGGCGCCGTCAGCCATGACTGCCCACACTTGTGCACCCATGCCGTCGTTGAGAGCTGGCTGGCCGTTGACCATGGCGCCGCCCTTGCCCATGTCAGAGCTGATCGCGATGTCGAGGCTCGCGCCCATCGCGTCGGCCTGACCTTGACGCGCGTCGTCGGCCTCCATAATTGCGTGCATTTCGTCGACGCCTTGGGCTGCCACGGATTCGCGTGACTCGTCGACAGTGAATTGGGTGACCGCGAACCCGCCACCGGCGATGAGCACAACGGCGGCTGCTGCGGCGGTTGTGAGACGTCGCCAGGACCGGTTCTTCCGCGCGGTGTCGAAGTCTGTGACCTGGTCGGTAGCGTCGATACGCTCCATGATTGAGCGTTTGAGCTCCGGTGGCGGAGTGACCGGCGTGGCTGCGGAATTGAAGAGGTCCTCGATATCTTTATCCATCACAGGCCTCCTTTCAACGACACGGCCTTGCGAAGCTTTTGCAACCCGTCGCGTACCCGGGTTTTGGCTGTTCCGAGAGCGACGCCAGTGGCATCGGCGATTTCTTGGTGGGTGAGTTCCCCAAAATACGCGAGCATGAGCGCACTTCGATGAGGCTCTCCGATTGAATCAATGAGTTCTTGTAGCTCCTCAGACTCTAGTCGCTGTTGAGCTTCGTCCTCAGCGGCAGCGACCCACGTGGTCAGTTGACTGTTGAAATCGTCGGTGTCGCGGGCTTGGGAGCTGCGCCAGCTCCGCAGCCGATCGATGGCGCGCGATTTGGCGAGCCGCAGTACCCATGACTTGGCGCTGCCGCGGTGTGGGTCGAAGGTGTGGGCGCTTAGCCATACCTCCACGAAGACTTCTTGGGTGACCTCTTCCGCTTGGGCCCGGTCACGCAAGATGTGGGTGGTGAGACCTAGAATCTGTGGGGCCAGAACGTCGTAAAGCTCGGCGAAGGCGACTTTATCGCCCGCGCGCACGCTTTCTAAGAGACGGTCCGGATCCACGGATTCTAAATCTAACACCTGGGTCATGTGCTACTTGGATTCTTCCATCATTTTGTCTTCGCTCATCATCGCCTCGGAAGACGGTGCCATGGAATCTTCGCTCATCATGGCATCGGAGGACGGGGTCATGGAGCCGTCCATCTTGTCCTCCATATTCTCCTCGGAGTCGTTGCATGCGACGAGGCCGACGGCGGCGATGACGATGGCGCTGGCGCTGGCGATTGCGCGGTTGATAGACATAGCGTCTCCTTCACTTTTTCGGTTCGCAGGCGCAGTGTTTCTGGCCCGTCACTGAGTACTACGGAGCCGGGGGCTGATGCGGATTGGACCAATCCGGTGCGGGTGCTCACTCCGTAGTGCTGGGTGTAGGAAAGGCAACCGGAAAGTAGAGGAAACTCATGATCAGCGTGATTCTTGTCGGATTCATCGGAGGTGTGATCACGGCATTGTCGCCGTGCATTTTGCCAGTGTTGCCGGTGGTGCTGGGGGTCAGCGTCGGGCGTAAACCGTCGCACGTGGTGACAGGTTTGGTCGTGAGCTTCGCCGCGATCGCGCTGCTGGGTACGATTCTGCTTAGTGCGCTGCATTTGCCACAGTCGGTATTGCGCTGGGCGGGAGTGGTGTTGCTGGCATGGGTGGGGCTGGGAATGATTTTCCCGCCAGTGGGGGAGGTGTTGCAGAAGCCCTTTGACGCGCTTCCGCGCCCCACGGCATTGCAGGAGAAAACGCGCGGCAAGGGAGGTTTTCTCATCGGTCTGGCCCTTGGCGCGGTGTACGTTCCGTGCGCGGGCCCGGTGCTTGCAGCGGTGACGGTGGCGGGCTCGACTGGGCAGATCGGCTGGAACACGGTGGTGCTCACTGTCGCGTTCGCGATTGGGTCCGCGCTGCCGCTGTTCGTGTTCGCCCTGGCGGGCAACAAGATCGGTGACAAGGTAGACGCGGTGCAGCGCCACCGTAAGGCCATCGGCGTGCTCATCCTGGTCTTCACTGTGGCGTTGGCTCTCGACGCGCCGGCGGCGATCCAGCGTGCCCTGCCGAATTGGACGTCGTCGCTGTCGAACCGTTTTGAGAATTCGGACTTGGCCAATGACGCTCTCAGCAAGGTCGGCCCAACTGGGAGCGGTTCACTGCAGTCGTGCCGCCGTGCCGACCCCGCGCAGCTGCAGGATTGTGGCCCGGCACCGGAATTCGCGGGGCTGACGAACTGGATCAACACCGACCAGCCGCCGAGCCCGCAGGACGGTGGTGTCATGCTCGTTGATTTCTGGGCGTACGCCTGCATCAACTGTCAGCGTGCGGGGGAGCACATCACCAAGCTTTACGACACTTATCGCGATTCCGGCCTCACCGTCGTCGGCGTCCATTCCCCTGAGTACGCTTTCGAGCACGACCTGGGCAATGTCCGCAACGCCGTAGAAAAGGAAGGTATCCACTACCCGGTGGCGCAGGACAATGACTTCGCTACATGGAGGAATTTCAACAACCGCTACTGGCCAGCCCGCTACCTGGTGGACAAGCACGGCAACGTCCGGCAGATCGTGGAAGGGGAGGGAAGCTACGCCGAAACAGAAAAGCTCGTGCGTGAATTGCTCATCGACGCCAACCCCGACGTCGACCTCCCCGAACCGGTCGAAAGCGGCGAAGCAGCAGGCGGTACGAAGGGCCGCAACCCGGAAACTTATCTCGGCACTGCGCGCGCCGAGTACACCAAGCAGCCCGGTTACACCGACGGCGAGCACGACTTCGGTGAACCGGCCGCTCCGGAGCGCGGCATGTTCACTTTGAACGGGACGTGGATTCTCGAGGAGGAATCAGTGCAGACCACCAGTGGAGGACACCTGGACATCAACGTCTTCGCCAAGTGGGTCCAGCTCGTGGTTTCGGGTGAAGGCGAGATCGAGGTCGAGTATCCGGACGGTGCGACAAAGTCGTTCCCGGTCACAGATGGAACCCTCGACCTTGCGAAAAGCGACACGCCCACCGAGGGAGTGCTGCACATCCGGCCCACGGCAGGCGTGAAACTGTATTCGTTGACCTTCGGCTAGGCAGAGACAACCTTGTCCAGCGTCTCGGCGAACCGCGCGACGGTGCCGTCGACATCGCCCCACTTGTCCAAGCCGAACAGACAGATGCGGAAGGCGGAAAAGCCCTCCGGCTCGCCGACCTGCAGCGGAACACCGCTGGCGATCTGGACGCCGGCCTGCTTGAACGCGGATCCGTTGGCCTGCTCCGGGGCGGTGGCGTACATGACCACGATGGAGGTGGCCTCGAAGCCGGGGGCGGCGACGGAGACGTAGCCTTTGTCCGCCAGCAGCTTGCGCACCTTGGTGCCCAACTCGACCTGGCGGGCGGTGTACATTTGACGCGCATCTTCCCGTGCCCTACTGCTTCCCGAGTTGCTAGATGTTCCGGGAGCGATAGCGCCATGACCGCATCCTGCGGTACTTCTCTGGATTTACTTGCTGTCTTTAGCGGGAAGGTTTCTTTGCGCCGACACGCCGTTGAATTCAAGTTCAACGTGTAGTTCCTGGACAGGGTTACTTTTAGTTGTAATCGCATTTTGGCCCGTAGTCGTTTGAGTGTACTTAAATAGACGCAAGTGCCTCACACTCGGTGCCCACACTCGGCCGAGCCTGCACTAGTCTGCTATGAGTGTCGCTATACGGCATCCCACGTTGAAAGTGATCTCGGAGGTCTGATGTCGCCTAGACCTGGCGGAGAAACAGACAAGCTTGGAAATAGGTACGAGCTTGCATGGGCTATCCGCCATGCCTTATATTGCATCGTCGACGATAGACGGGCGTTGACTGCGGAAGACATCGACGCCGAGCTAAATCGAGGTTCCGAGTTCACTTACGACGACGGTCTCGTTACCGAAGTGCACCAGTTAAAACGACAGAACGGCACTAGTAACAGTTGGACAGTCAAGGCTCTCGCCGATCAAAAGATCTTCGAGGCGGCTGCGGAGCATGTGGCGGCGGGCCGAAGTTACCATTTTGTCTCCCTGGTGCCGTGCCGGCCCTTACAAGAATTGTCCGATCGTGCTCGCAAGTCAGATGATCTAACGAGTTTCACCGACTGCTGGCTTTCTAAAGAGCTAACACCGGTCTTTAACCAATTGGCGGCGGCCGAAATCCTGGGCAATCCCCAAGTGGCCTGGAACACACTTCGCGGAATGCGGTTCTTAGTTCAAGATGAACTCGACATCGTCCGCACGAACAGTATGCTTGCTGTGTGCAGTCTGAGGGGAGCTAGCGGCGACCTCATATCTCTTGCTATAGGGGATATCCTTCTCGACAACCTCGGTAAGCGGTTGACTCGAACTGAACTTTTTGCTCTTCTCGCTCAAAGGGGCATCAAGCCACTGGAACCTGGGTCGCATCTGACGTCGCACCAGCAGGTGTTTAAGATCACGAAAAGCTGGCGTCAGTCCGTTGAACGTGAACTCTTGCAACCACCGATTAAGCGTGCAGAGGCCGCCCACCTAGTGGAGGCGCTTGATAAATATCGGATCGGGCTCGTCGCAGGTACGGCGGGAGGTGGGAAGAGTTCCGTTCTCGAACAAACTGCTGCCGCTCTTGAATCGGCTGGTGCCGAGGTGCTGGCGCTACGATTGGACCGATGTGGTCCGTTCGCGTCGACTGTCGAGTTGGGGCATCAGTTCGGGTTCGAAGTCTCTCCCGCAGTCGCTTTGGCGAGGGCGGCTGACGATCGCGACGCCTTCCTGATTATCGACCAACTCGACGCGGTGAGTCTTGCCTCCGGACGTATGCCGGAGAGTTTCGATGTCGTTATGGATCTCATCGACGAAGCACTGTCAGTGTGCGGAATCCGTGTTGTTATGGCATGTCGCCAGTTCGACATCGATAATGATCACCGTATCCGCGCATTTGCGTCTCGTACCGAGGTAACAACGGTGGAAGTCGACCGATTGTCGAAGGAGGAAGTCGAAGCGGCAGTGACAAGAATGGGACTCGACCTAGCGCGGTTAAATCCATCACAACTAGCCCTTTTGCAGACGCCGCTGCACCTTGTACTCCTGCAAACGATTTCGACTCAGGCTGACGCGCTGGCCTTCCATTCGCGCGGATCGCTCTTTGAAGCGTTTTGGGAGCGCAAGCGACAAGCAGTGCGTTCGCGGCGAGTGAATGTCAGATTCAACGACGTGGTCAGTCGGATCGCCAACGCTGCAAGCGATCTGCAAGCGCTGTCTGTCCCAATCGAGATTCTGGACGATGAGGACCTTATTGAAGACGCCAACGTCCTCGTTTCAGAACACTTGCTTGCGCAAGACGGCGGTCGCATCGCGTTCTTCCATGAAACGTTTTTCGACTACGCCTTCGCACGTCTGTGGGTGTCACGCGGGGAGTCACTCGTTGACTTCCTTCTCCGTGACGAGCAGGCACTTTTTCGACGTGCCCAGGTTCGCCAGATCCTGCAACATCTCTACGAGCGAGCGCCGGATCGTTTCCATACCGAGGTCGAATCAGTACTTACCGCTAACGACATCCGATTTCACATAAAGGAGACAGTCCTTGCCGTCGTAGCTAATCTTCTTGCGCCGACGACTGCCGATGCCGAAGTGATGGTCCGGATCGCCGCGGGACATCCGAGCTTTGAAGACCGGCTCTGGCAGCAGTTGAGTAGACCACAGTGGTTCAGGCGATTCCTTGAGGATGGTCAGATTGCTGCTTGGCTCGATGGCCCGAACGAGGGTATGCGGAATCACGCGTTGAATATGATGGCTAGTGCGGTCAAAGAGCACCCGGTATCGATCGCAAAGCTGTTAGGGGACCGCAAGGCCCAGCCGGAATATCACCGCTGGTTGCGTTGGGTCAGCCGTTTTTCGGATGTCTTTCAGAACCGAGATTTGTTCGATTTGGTGCTCGAAGGAGTTCGCGAAGGCGCCTACGATGGGGCACAGCATGAACTTTGGCTAACGATGCACAACCTGCCTAAGCACGAACCACTTTGGGCGATCGAGTTGTTGCAGGCTCGGCTGATCGATCACGGGGATGCCCTGACGCTTAACGAGGAAGGCAAGGTGACTGTGCTCGGCATGCGAGAGTACAGCGCCGCCGAACTCGTTAGGTATACCGCACATGCTGAACCGTTGGCATTCGTGCTGGTCACGGTGCCGTATCTCCGACGAGTCATGGCGAGGACCGCGATCGAGCCTGGCGTCGACGGCCTGATTCGCGATCTGCACTTCAGCTTTCGCATCAAGGACGATGACCTCGGCAGCTACCGGCTTGATGGCATCCTGCTGGCGGCGTCGGTCCGAGCGCTGGAGAGTGTGGCAAAGAGCGCCCCTGAGGAGATCCGGTTCCTTCTCGAGGAACTGGCTTCCGATCCCTACGACGGATCGCAATTCTTGCTCTACCGAGCATTGTCAGCGGGCGCAGAGCATTTTGCCGGGTGGGCGGCGAGTCTCTTGCTCGAAGGCGGACGTCGTCTCCGTTGCGGCTATATCTCCGATTCCCTATGGGTTGCACGGGAGCTTGTCCTGGCGATTGCACCACACGTGTCCGACGAAATTCACCAGCGGCTCGAGAAGTTGTTTCGAGATTTGCCCTGCGAGTGGGGGAGTAACTGCGGCTCGGGACGCTCGGCTTTCACGTTTCTATCCGCCCTGGAAGAAGCGCGGCTTACTACGGTCGGTCAACGACTCCTCGGGGAATATCGACGGAAGTTTGGGGAGGACGCCCCCGCAGAGCCACAGGGAATTACCGGTGGTTCCATCGGTTCGCCGATCGGACTTGGTGCCGCAAAGAAAATGAGCGATTCACAGTGGCTGAGGGCTATGTCAAAGTATGACACTGACAAGACGAATTGGGCGACCTTCACCGGCGGAGCCCATGAATTGTCCAGCGTGCTGGGCAATCAAGTAGCCGCAAACCCCGAGCGCTTCGCTAGGCTGGCGCTGCGGCTGTCCCCAGAGTTCAATGCGGCTTACTCCGGTGCGATGCTTAGGGGCTTTGGCGAGGCCGATGCGAGCGATAGCACCGCGCCGCTGATCTTCGACGCTGTCCGTCACATTGCTTCGCTGGGACAGGCAGAAAATGATCGGTGGCTCGGGATGGCGCTACAAAAATACTACCGCGAAGTGCCGCTTGAACTGGTCGAACTGATTAGAGACAGCGCTGTGCACGCGCTGGATCCGGCCGATTGTTCTCCTGTGATCGTTCGGGATGGAACGGACGCACCAAGTGCCGTGGATATGCAATTGAACGGCATCAACACGGCACGAGGGAGTTTGGCCGAAGCTCTCGGCGATCTTTTGGTTACCGACAGTGACGGCAAGAGAACTGCACTGGTCGCGCCATATCTCAACGCGATGGCCGGCGATCCGGTACTCAGTGTCCGTTCGTGCGTTGCCTACACCCTCGCCGCCGCGCTACGGCATGCTCGCCCAGAGGTCATGAGGGCGTTCTCAACCCTGATCAATACTGACGATCGTCTCCTCGCCGCCGGATCTGTTCAGCATTTGATGGTCTACATCGGCAACGTGAATCCCGAGGTTATAGATCCGGTAATTCAGCGCATGTTGGCATCGGATGATGCCGAAGCTCGTGAGGCTGGTGGCGCCGTCGCGGCGTTCGCGGCGATGGAATGGGACCGCCCCGATCTTATGAAACAAGCGCTGTCGGGAGACTTTCACGCCCGAAAGGGCATCGCTGAAACCTGTGTTCAGTGTGTCGATCGCACTTCGAATGTCCAACTGGCCACGGCGACCCTAACCCGGCTTATGAACGACGAGGCGGATGGGGTGCGTAAGGAAGCGGCTACTGTGGCGCTTCACCTCCGCGAGCAACCGCTCCAGCCATTCGTTAAACTACTCGCGGCTTTGATCGACTCGCCGGCTTACGAACACGCCACGCCCCAGTTGCTGGTCACGCTACAGTACGCGCCGGATAAGGTCGATGAACTGGTCTTGAGAGCTGCAAAACGGTTCGTCGATGTCTTCGGGCACGATGCCGCGGACATTCGCACCGGCGCAGCTGGAGATGCGCATTACATCAGTGAACTGGTGGTGCGTGGGCTAGCGCAGTGCCGGGATCGTACCCACCGAGCGGAGTTGCTCGACGTTTTGGACTCTCTCTTAGAGCTTGGCGCGTACGGCATCAGTGAGGCCATAACGGATTCAGAGCGGTTATAACCGATAGCGCTCGAAAGGGCCGCGGGTTTCATTGGAGCCAATGTCTCCTGGCGGGAGAGGTTGATCCGATTCGTAACGTGGTCGAGTTCAAGTTCAATGTGTAGCTAGGCCCCGGGGATACTCACGCAGAACTCGTTGCCTTCCGGGTCCTGCATGACAGTCCACACCAATCCCGGCGCCGGGATGGAATCAACCATCACAAAATCGCCGTAATCCGCGGCGATTTCGCAACCGGTTGCGGCGAACCAAAACTCGCCGAGTTTTGAGACACTTGCAATGCCTTGGCGAGCGCATGATTGCTGTATCCCGTAAGCACACCGGGTTTCTTCAAAGATATTCGTGCCTAGTCGAGCAGGGCGCGGTACTGTTTGCGTGCCTTCATGGAGTGAATGATCGTTTCGGTGCCGTCATCCCAGATGAGTACGACGATCTCGAGTAGTCTCATTGAGCCGTCGAACCCGAGGCGCAGTTCCCTTTGAGGGTGTTCCTCATCGAGTGGGGTCTTAAAAACGCAGCCTGAAGTCGCGGCAGTAACGGAGTCGTCTGGCTAGAAGCCGTGTTTCGTGGCGCTTCGGCGTACGTCCATTTCTAAATAGCATTCTTTAGCGCTTCGCGGATTGCCTGAGAGCGTGACCATCCGTTTTCAGCCGCAAACTTGTCGAGGTCCGATATCTCGCCGGGGAAAGCCGAATGGAGATAACCTTCGCAGCATCTTCGTTTCGAGGTTTCCTTCCACGTCGACGAAGTGTCTCTACGTCGTAGCCTTTCTCGGCTTCGGTTACCCACGCATCGATTTGCTCTTCGCTGACTAGCTTCCCGTTGATAGTTTTCATGCACGTAATCGTAATACGGTAAAAGGGCTTGGCGGCTAGGGGGAGGTTATATTCTTTCGACAATCCGTCGAGTTCAAATTTAACGTGTAGCGTTATTGACGCTTCGCGTTATGGGGGATAGGGTGAAGCATGATCCAGTCGTTCGCTGACAAGGACACTGAACGTCTGTGGAATCGAGAGCGAGTTCGCTCGATCGATTCCCGCATTCACTCAGTAGCGCTGCGCAAGCTTCGCCAGCTTGGGTACGCGCAGACTCTTGATGAGTTACGGATTCCCCCGGGGAACCGGCTTGAGGCGTTGAAAGGTGATCGGCGGGGTCAGTTCAGCATTCGAATCGACGACCAGTGGCGGATCTGTTTTCGGTGGTCCGCCGCGGGGCCAGAGGAGGTTGAGATCGTTGACTACCACTGACAAGCTCCCTCCGATTCACCCCGGTGAGATCCTCATGGAGGACTTTCTCAAGGAAATGGGGATCACCCAGCACAAGCTCGCAGTCTCCATCGGCGTTCCGCCCCGCCGGATCAACGAAATTGTTCACGGTAAGCGCGCTGTAACCGCGGACACTGCTCTTCGCTTGGCTAAGTTCTTCGGAATGAGCCCCCAGTTCTGGCTCGGGTTACAGACCCAGTACGACCTGGATGTGGCAGAAGACAAAATCCTCGCCGAGATCGAGAGGATTCTGCCGGTTCACGCTGTCTCGGCGTAGCAGTTACCCGAACCAGGTCCGTCAGCGTGAGGATATGCACGCGGATGGTTCGAACTAGGGAATTTGGGGCCGCCGACGCGTGGACTTGAGTTCCGAGCGCCGCTTTTTCGCTTCGAGACGGCGCCGCACCGAGCCGCGCGTCGGCTTCGTTTTCCGCCGCGGGGGAGGCGGTGGGGCGAGAGCCTCGCGCAACAAGATGGCCATGCGTTCCCGCGCCTCGGCACGGTTGCGGACCTGCGACCGCTGCGTCGATGCGCTCACGGTGAGTACCGTGCCGTCCAGGCGGTGTTCGAGGTTGTGGAGGGCGCGGCGACGCTGGGCGTCGGAAAGCGATGCGCATTCCGCGATGTCGATGGACAGCTGCACCTTACTGTCGGTGGTGTTGACGCCTTGGCCGCCCGGGCCCGATGCCTTCGCGAACCGCTCCGACAGGTCCGCCGCGGCGACGACGAGGCCACCGGGGATCCCCGGGCCAGGCGCGAGGGTCAGGTTCTGCATGCCGCCCACACTACCTTCTTGCGTCCTGCGTCAACCAACCCAGACCGCAGCCCAGTTCCAACGTAAGTCTCAGCGACCGATCTCCCGGTAAATCTCATCCATCGTGAACTTCCTACCGGAGTCGATCTCGACGGCTGAGCGAAGTTCCTGCAGATCCTGAAGATCTTCGATTCTT
This sequence comes from Corynebacterium pseudogenitalium, assembly GCF_024453815.1. Taxonomy (NCBI): domain Bacteria; kingdom Bacillati; phylum Actinomycetota; class Actinomycetes; order Mycobacteriales; family Corynebacteriaceae; genus Corynebacterium; species Corynebacterium pseudogenitalium. Next base: position 878,373 of record NZ_CP072934.1, read on the forward strand.
TCCGCGATGACGGCTCGGGCAAAACTCGGAAACAGTTACGCCCTCAGCGCGCGCAAGCTTCGTTACGAATGATGCTTCCTCGCTGCTCAAACGGATTCTCAGGAACATAACTGCTACCTATCTCGTGGAGAAAACCTCTATGCTTTCTTCTCGTCTCGACGGAAACGTAAACCGCGTCGCGTTGTGCGGGTTTCGGTCGCAGATTGATCTTCGTCGCCGGTCGACTCGAGCGCTTTTTGCTCCTCCCGCTCCCGTCGCGCTTCGATTTCTGCGGCCTTTGCAAGCAGCGGGTCGTCGTTCATGTCGCGAATTTTCTCGGTGGCTTTTGCGCTTGACCCACCGCCGATTGGCGGGCGCGGTTCGCGGCATCGATGGTGTCGCCCGCTAGCGACACCACAGATTGACGCCATCCTTGGACCTGGAGACGCTCTGCGTCCTCCACGCTCATCCACAAATGCTGCGCAAACGCACTAATAATGTCATGAATTTCGTTCGCGTACGCGGTGATATGGCGAGCACGAATCGGGTTCGTCACTCCGCAGTACCCGCCGACGTCTCAGCCTCCCCGCCAGGCTCTGCAACCTCCGTAGACTCCACAACCGCGCCCGAATCCGGGTCCACCCACTGCGTGGAAGTGACCACCACGGTCTCGGCACGCCACCTCCGGCGCAACCCGTAACCACCCCGACAGAACTAGCTACAACAAGCGCGACCGCGCGACGAAAACGTATGCTCCCATTCTAATCGGAGCGCGCAGGAATTCTCGGCTACTTCCCAAGCTCCTTGCGTCGCTCGGCGGCGAGTTTCAACCGCTCGGCACGATCGGAACGTTCCTTCTCTAACAAGTCCTCGAGAATCTCGTCCTCCTCGTCGGAGATGTCGAAGACGGTGTACCAACCGACCGCGAGCATGCCCATCACCGGCCACACCACCCAGGCGTAGTCCAGGTCGAACCCAAGCCGCAGCACAAAAAATACCGCCAAACCGCCGATGAGGGTGGTGTAGATCGCGGTGTCCAGCTTCCGCTTCGCCGAGAGTTTCTCATCTAGCTCTAGCTCGGACGGCGTCCGCTTCTCCAGTGAGGCCGGTTCGGTCGGGAGGTCGTCGAAAAGCATGGAAAGCTCCCCGCGCGTGCGCGCAACTGCGGCCTGACCTGTGCGTTCTTCGAACTCTCCCACGTCCAGGTAACCGTCTGCGAACAGTGTGCCCAGCCGGTCCAGCGCTTCCGAACGCTCGGCGTCGCCCACGCGGATTTCGTCCATTAATGCTCCCAACTTGCACTTGCCCCTGCGGTAAGCTGTTCAATCGTAACCATGGTAGATGGTATCAAATACACGATCGGCGAAGCCGCGGAGGCCCTCGACGTTTCCACCGAGGCGCTGTGTCACTGAGAGGCGCTCGGCCTCATCACACCCGCGCGCACGTGGGCCGATCACCGCGTTTACAGCGAGGCGGACCTAGAGCGCGGCGTGGCCATCGCCCTCTACCGTGGAGTCGACGTGCCGCTTGCGCAGATCGCGCAGCTTCTCGACGCCTCTGGAGCCGCCCGCACCCGCGCCCTCAAACACCACCAAGAAGCACTCGCTTCTCGACGGCGCACGCTCGACGCCCAACTCACATCGGTCCAGCACCTCATTGACAACGCAACGAAAGGATCGATCGACATGGACGCAATGAAGAAGTACCTCGGCGAAGATATGCCCGCCTACCAGGAGGAGGCTGAGCAGCGCTGGGGTGATACCCCGGAGTGGGCGCAGTCCCAGAAAAAGCTCGCTCAAATGGGCGAAGGTGACTTCAAACGCTTGCAGGAAGAACAGGAAGCGCTCGCCGCGGATCTGATCGCCGCACGCGATTCCGGCGTGGATCCCGGCTCTGAGGAAGCCGCAGCACTGGTGGAGCGCCACCGCGCAAGCATCGCCCAGTGGTACGAGGCGTCCCCGGCTCGTCAGCTCATCCTCGCGCGCATGTACGTTGACGACGCATGCTTCCACGAAGCCTACGGCGGCGCGCAGGACTACCTGCTCGAGCTGGTCACCGCCCACGCGGCGGCCGAAGGCGTGGACGTGGGCAACCCGCAGTGGGGTTAGAAACGGAGCAGTGATCCTTCCAACTCTTGCTGGAGCAAAGGTCACGGTTTGGTTAGGTCTAGTGTTGTCGCGCCTATGCGATGACCAGCGAGCACCACGTCTTTTTTGCGTATTTTTACGAAACCGCGCAGCAGACACCACACCGTGCCCTGTTGCTACCTGAGTTGCTAGAGGTTCCCGGAGCGGTAGCGTCATGGCCGCATCCTGCGGTACTTCTCTGGATATACCTACTGTCTTTCGCGGAATGGTTATTTACAAACGACACGTCGTCGAGCTCAAGTTCAACGTGTAACGCGGGGTATTAAGGTGGAGATCGTTGATTACCATTGACAAGCTCCCGCGTTGGTGAACTCGCGGAGACACACCTGGGCGGGCATGAGCCCGATGAGAAACGACACTGAGTGGCGCTTCCGGGAGATTCTGGAGGGATGATCGATTGGCTGAGCATCATACGGCGATCGTCGTCGGTGGTGGCCAGTCCGGCCTAGCCACGTCGTACTACCTGCGACGCTACGAAGTGGACTTCTTGGTCCTAGACAACCAGGAGGAACCTGGTGGAGCGTGGTTGCATACGTGGCCGTCATTGACGCTTTTCTCCGCCGCGGAATTCTCCAATCTGCCCGGCTGGCCCATGCCGCACTACCCGGGGTACCCGCCTGCAAGTCATGTCATCGACTATCTGGAAAGCTACGAAAAACGGTACGACCTCCCGGTGAGGCGCCCAGTGCACGTTCGAAGCGCGTCCCACGAGGGAGGGACGTTCACCCTAGATTCGACCGCCGGTCAATTCACGGCGGAACACGTTGTCGCTGCCACAGGCACGTGGTCCGCGCCCTTCGTGCCCTACTATCCCGGCACTTTTCACGGACGCCAGTGGCATTCGTCGACCTACCCTGGTCCCGAACCATTCCGCGATGCGAAAGTTGCGGTGGTCGGTGGGGCGAACTCGGGTGCTCAGATCGCCGCGGACCTCATCGGGACGTCGGAGGTCACATGGTTCACACGTGAGCAACCGCGCTGGATGCCTGATGATGTCGATGGTCGCGATCTCTTTCTCCGCAGCCGCCGCCGGATTCTCGGTGGCGATGCCGACCCGAACCTCGGGGACATTGTCGCATTGCCTCATCTACGTGAGCTCCGCAACTCCGGTCAGCTCACCGCTACCCCCATCTTCGATAGCTTGAACGAGCTGGACCACGACCACCTGATCTGGTGCACTGGTTTTCGCCCAACCCTCGGTCCATTCCGCCACCTCATGCGCGGCCGCGAAGCCGCGGTGAAGAATCTGCATCTAGTCGGTTATGGCAACTGGACCGGCGACGGCTCGGCAACGCTGATGGGTGTGGGGCCTTTTGCCAAACACACTGCCCAGGTTGTTGCGGGCCGTGTCGATAAAGCTCGGCATCAAAAGTTTTGAGATGACGCTTGGTCCCTGAGCAGAACGATCCTTCTAAGATCCGCGTTGGGGAGCCAGCGCGCTGGACGAAAGTGTGGCTCAGCGCTTCGCTTGTGCAGCCCGCAGGCCGTTCAAGATCACGATGACTTCGGCGACCTCGTGAACCAATACGACGGCGGCCAAGCCCAGCACGCCGCTGATCGCCAGCGGCATCAACACGATGATGATAGCCAGAGACAGCACGATGTTCTGGTTGATGATCCTGCTGCCTCGGCGGGCGTGTTGCAGTGCCTGAGGGATCAGCCGGAGGTCGTGGCCGGTGAAGGCGACGTCAGCGGACTCGATCGCGGCGTCAGAGCCGGTCGCTCCCATCGCTATACCCACCGTTGCGCCCGCCAGTGCCGGAGCATCGTTGATGCCGTCGCCGATCATGGCCGTCGGTGTCTTGGAGGAGAGTTCGGCGACGATGCTTGCCTTGTCCTCTGGGCGTAGCTCGGCGCGCACATCGTCGATCCCGGCGATCTCAGCTAGCGCCCGGGCGGTGCGAGTGTTGTCGCCGGTGAGCATGCTCACCTTCACGTCGTTAGCGTGCAGGGTCTGCACAGCTTCGGGAACCTCGGGACGCAGCTCGTCGCGGACCCCGATCGCTCCGGCGAGGGTGTCATCGACGGTGACCAGGACGCAGGTCTGACCTTCGGACTCCATGCGCTCAACGTCTGCCTTCAGTGGCCCGGCGTCGATCCACCGGGGGCTGCCCACCAGCACCCGTCGACCTTCGACGGTGCCGCCGATGCCATGACCGGCTTCCTCGCTGATGTCCGAGGCGGCGGGTGCTTCGGGCGCCGCTGCCGCGATCGCCGCGGCGAGGGGGTGCGTCGATTGCTGCTCAACTGCCGCTGCGAAGGAAAGCACCTGGGCCCGATCGAATCCGTCCGCCGGGACCACCCCGGTAACCTCGGGCTGGTTGCGGGTAAGGGTTCCGGTCTTGTCCACCGCCAGGTGACGGATGCCGCCGAGCCGCTCGAACGCCGCGCCGGACTTGATGACCACGCCGAACTGGCTGGCCGCGCCGATCGCGGCCACGACCGTCAGCGGCACGGAGATTGCCAACGCGCACGGCGACGCTGCGACCAGAACCACCAACGCACGGGTGATCCACGTCTCGGGGTCGCCCAGCAGCGAGCCAATCACGCCGACCAGCACCGCCAGGATCATCACCCCGGGCACTAGGGGTCGGGCAATCCGGTCGGCGATCCGGGCGCGGTCGCCCTTTTCCGCCTGTGCCTGCTCGACCAGGTCCACGAGTGTGGTCAGCGAGTTGTCAGTTCCAGCTGCGGTCGTCTCGACCTCCAGCACACCGGCGGAGTTGATCGCTCCCGCGGGCACCTCGTCGCCCGGTGCGACCTCCTCCGGAATGGATTCTCCGGTGATCGCTGAGGTGTCAAGGCTGGAGCGTCCGGAACGAATGATGCCGTCCGTGGCGATCCGCTCCCCGGGGCGAACGAGCATCAGCTCGCCAACCACGAGGTCCTTCGCTGCGACTTCGACCGCCGTACCGTCGCGCTGCACCGTCGCGGTCTGTGGTACCAATTTCAACAGTGCTCGCAGTCCACTCTGGGCCCGGTCCATCGCCTTGTCCTCCAGCGCCTCGGCGATCGAGTACAGGAACGCTAGCGCCGCGGCCTCTCCGACGTAACCGAGGATTACCGCGCCGACCGCGCTGATTGTCATCAGCAAGCCAATGCCGAGCTTGCGCTTCGTGACAAGGTTCCGGGTAGCGCCGGGCGCGAACGTATACGCCCCCAACAGTAGGCCGACCCAGAACAGTACTGTCGCGGGTGCCTCTAGCCCGGACCAGCCCAGCGCCAGACCTATGCAGAGGGCTACGCCGGAGAAGATCGGCAGTAGCAACTCGGGGTCCTTCCACCATGGCCGATCGAGATCTTCGATTTCCGTGGTTGGTTCGTGTTCGCATCCACACGCTGAACTCATGCGTCCGTTCCTTTCTCGTCGCAGCCGGGCACCGAGCACTCAGGGTCGATGCACGGGGCATTCTCGTCGACAGCCAACGTCGCGTTCACTAGCGCGTTGAGCGCTGTCGCGAGGTGCGGATCGGCGATTTCGTAGCGTGTCTTGCGACCCTCCGGCTCGGCGACGACGATGCCGCAGTCACGCAAGCAGGTCAGGTGGTTCGAGACGTTCGAGCGGGTCAAGTCCAGGTCGCGCGAAAGCACAGCCGGGTAGCTCGGGCCGTCGAGTAGGGTCATCAGGATTCTGGAGCGCGTCGGATCCGCCATGGCCCGGCCGAGCCGGTTCATGACATCGAGGCGCGAAGCAATAGTCAGCATGTGCTGAACTATACAGTCAATACTGAACTATTTCAAACGCACTGAACTGACATTGAAGCGAAGAGTTTGCCACCTGTTCAATCAATGCATTTTGGGAGGCTTTTGAGAGGTTAGCGCCCCTCTAGCTAAAAATGGGCGCGTACTGCGGAAATGGGAACGGGGGCAGCGGTGGGTAGTTGAAACGTGCTACTTGGTCTCTTGCTCCGGGTAGCGTACTTTCTTATCCTCGCCGACGACAGCTCCGTCGTTAAGCTTCGCTGCACTTAGGGTGGGGCCATGCTGCGTCATTCCCATGATGTGCTGCACGTTGTCGCCGTGGGCCAGGAGGTGGTCGGCGATGATGCGTCGGTGGCAACGCCACCAGACTGCCTCTGAGCACATGATTACTGTTGGGTATGTCCTGGCTTGTTCCCTGAGCGCTTGGAGTGACTGTGCGAATTCGTCGCCAAGGGCGTGGTCCGCGTAGTTGTGAAAGCTTCGGTTGCGCCAGTTGCCGTTCACCTCGAAGGGGACTGTTTTGGACACGTTGCGCCGCCCGGTGAGCCCTTCGTTTCGGGAGTATTCGATGCCGTGCCCAGGTAAGTGTTGGGCAAGTTGATCGTCGTTGAACCAGGGGTACTTCCTGGAGCCGGGAAGCTTGCGCACGTCCACGACTGCACGCACGCCGGAAGCCTCGAGCATGCCCACGAATTGGTCAAACTCGAGGTTTGAATGGCCGACGGTAAAGATCTTCATGCCTCCGACCCTAGGCGCTTTGAGATAGTGGAGCCGTAACGGGAGGTGAGAGGCCTGGCGGATACAAGGCGGGGTCACGCTCTCCGGTCCGTACGCAGTTGCACCTGCCTTTTGCGGCGTAGATTCTGCTGACTGCCGAGTGTTTCGCAGGCACCGATTGGTTGAATTTCATTGGATCGGACGGGTGCTTTCGGTATCCCGCTTTGCCTGTTTGCGGGTCGAAATCCATGTAGTCCTTGTTAAAGGAGCCGTCTCTGTTGTCGTTGTTGTATCTGTGGTGCTCGCGGCAAAGACCAGTGAGGTTTTCGATATCGGTGTGTCCGCCCTTTATCCAGGCGAGGATATGATGTGCCTCACATTCTGACATAGGGGTGGTGCAGCCGAGCCAGGAGCATACTCCTTGGATGGCGAACATTGCGATTCGCTGTTCGACCGATGCGAGCCGGGTGGTTCTCCCCATCCACAGTGGTACTGAGGTGACGCCGTCCACTTGGAGGAGGAAGTCTGTAGTTCCGTCCATGCCGAGGCGTACAAGATCGAAACAGTCGACTTCGATGCCGGTGTTGGTGCCGTAAAGCATGGAAGCATCGCCGTCGGCGAGGTCGTCGAGAGTAAGTGCAATGACCACCGAGGCAGCGCCGCCGTTCGCCTTCTGGTGCGATTGCTCGTGTTGTTTGAAAATGGCGAAGAACTGGTCGAACCGACGTTGCTGCCGGGTGCGGGAGTCCACTTCGTCGTGCATCGCTGCTGGAAGGTTGGAGTTTGGCGCGAGGCCCTTGTCTGTGTGCGCTTTGATCAGGGCGGCATCTCCAGCCGTAGCGTTGATGTAGATGTCTACAGTGCCATCCGATTTGCGACGACCAATGGACATGCCACGATTTTCATACCCGGCATTAGGGTTGGTATGTGGGGCGTGTTTCCGGTTGACGTCGCTGACTGCGCGGCGAACGAACTGCCGGAGGTCTTCGGGGTTGCGACGTAAGCCCTCGGTCATGGCTGCGGAGTAGATGCGGGTGCGTTCGTCCACGCCAGCTTTGAGCAACTTGTCGAGTTCGCGCCGGATGATGTTTTGCTTCTCTGCACTAACCTGGGAAGACGTTCTTCTGGCAGTTGCCTGCTGCTGCTCCACTTCATGGGTGCGAGCGAAAAGCTCCTCGGTGCTTTCCTCGCTGGCCGGGGGAATGCTAGGTGCTGGCGGCTGGCCGAAGAGGAGTCGGCCGCGTTCAAGGCGGTTGTAGGCTTCGCCCTTTGACAGGTCGAGGCACTGCTGGAGGTACGCGTTGGGGTAGTTAGCGCCGACAATTCGGCCAGCTTCTTCGCGCTCGGCGATGAAGGCGAACGCGGCGTCGATAGTTGCCTTCTTTTTGAATTGCTCCTCGAGGCGTTCCATTTCGTGCCGGATATCACTGAATGTGAGGGCGGAGGGGTCGGCGAAAAGCTCACTTAACGTGCGCAGCGCTGCCGAAATATCGTTGACGCATCGGGTGATTGTGCTGGTCATGCCCCCTCTTTTCGTGAGTTGCTCTCACCCTATCAACCCCCGCCGACACAGATCGGCACGATTCGAACAAATGAACGAACTTTCTGGCGGTTTGGTACGTTGAGACGTGGCAGACAATCACTTGAGGGTGGAGGCGCTCGACGAACATGGCAAGCAATGACAGTGATGATCGCTACCGGTACATGGGTCTCGAGATGATTCCGACGCCATGTTGCAAAGCGAAAACCAGTGAGCCTTGCCTAGGGACGGGGTGGATGTGGCGGGTTGGAAACGGTGTCATGGCGCTGAAGCTCAACGATGACAAAGTGCTCACCGGCACTGGATATGGGTTTGATGACTACAAAGATTGGGGCCGAGGAGGCGACCTACAAGACGTGATCTTAAGCGCTGCCGCCGACGGGCTGAGCCTTCCCGATGCCCTCGAGCGTGTCCGCAAGGCGTTCGGCAACCCCGACGTTATCGTGGACCTGAAAGACATCAACGAGTGAGGTCGTATGTCCCCGGAGAACATTTTGCTGCGCTTGCCGAAGACGCAGGAGCAGGAGATTCGCAAGATTTATGAGGAGCTGGCGCAGCGCGGATTTCCCGTTCAGCAGCAGCGCCCGCACGTGTCAGTGACGTTCGCTCCTCAGATGGCTCGAAAGGTGATCGCCCGAGCAGGGGAACTCCTGCCCCAGTTATTGCCTGCGCGTCTGGACAGGGTAGGCACGGTGGTGTTCGGGACGAAGTCGAAGCAGACGGTGGCGTGGCTGCTGCAGGGCCCGGACGAGCTTGAGCGAGCAGCGCGGGAGCTCAACGAGCTCAATCCCGATGGCCGTGGTGCTCGGTGGATTCCGCACCTAACGATGGGGCTGCGCCTGCCGAAGGCGATCGTAGGGGACTATATCCAGGCACTTGCTGAAGTGACATCGCCACACTTCAGGGCTGTGGATGTGGAGTATGCGGCGCTGTATCAGCCGCGGTTTGGGTCAGAGTATCGGTTCGAGCCTTAGGAGCTTGAGACTTCGGCGCAGCAACGTTGAAGCGTTGTCGCACCAGGTGCGGGTTCGTTTTCGTGTATCCGATGGCGATAATTACGAGTGCTGACGCGGCACCGAGGATGGTTTCCGCACTGCGCGCAAGGAGCATTGGCGCGACGGGGGCAGGTTCGACGGCTTGGATCATCAGCAGGGCGGTCGGGGTGATGAAGCTCGCTGCCAGCGTGTAGTTGCGGGTGACATAGGTTTCGGTCAAGAACTGCAGGATGATGATCCATATCACGAACTGCCATTCCTGCATGTGGTGCGAGAGGAGGAACCCGGCGACGAGAATGCCGGAAAGGGTGCCGAGCATACGTTGCAAGGCACGAAAGTACTGCACGCGGTAGCGGTTGTTGACCAGCGGCACTACCGCAGCGACCATCGCCCAGTAGAAGTGCGACAGCGGGTCAATGAGAGCGACGGAGATGATGCCGATCGTTCCAGCGAGCAGGGGAGCGAGGAAGAATCGCGCTGCCTCTCGCTTCAGCGCCTGCTTATCGACGCCCACTTCCTCCCCTCGCGGTTCACGCACATTGGGACCTTCCCCTATGAGGTGCGATATTCTCCCGAGCCCAAAGCAAAGACCGGCCGTCGCAGCAGCGACTGCTGTAGCGATCAGTGGGTGTGCCGGGTGGGCAAGGGACCCCACCGCGGCGATTGCGAAGAGTACGAAGACGGACCCGGTTGGGCGTGTACCTGACCACAGCGCGATGGTCGCCCACACCGAGGACGCGACGGCAGAGATGAGCATAATGAGCCATTGGTTGGTGTGGGTCCAGGACATCGTCGCGCCAATTGCGATCGCGACCACGATGGCGGTACCAGCAAGGAGCTGGTGCCGTGCCCTGTCCTGACGGGTTTCGTGGCGTCCGTAGACACCGGTGAACGCGCCGAAGTTGGCGTAGATGGCGAGGTCGAAACGGCCGATCCACAGCAACAGCAGTAGTGGGATGGCTACCCCGGCGGCTGTGCGAAACGCCGGGATGTGGTCCCGTCGTGCGGGTGCCATCGTGAACATGGCGCGAAAATGGTTCAAAGATCAGCCCTTTCTCCCGGAAGTAACAGAGTTGTTACCTTAGCCCCCTGCCAGCCCTCTGTCACAGAACCCAAAAACGCCAATTGTGTCGGAGGCGGACGTACACTAAGTCCATTCAAATTCTCTTTTGACTGCGAGGGAGTAGCGGACATGGCTGCGACTGAAGGGCATATTCAATCCGCTGGGAAAATCCCGGCACGTCACCTGATGGTCATTATCGGTGCCTTGCTGGTAGAGGTGGCGTTTTCAATAACGCTGACTGGTCTGAGTTTCTTTACACCGGCGGTGCTCGGGGACTTTCCTGGGACCCGTGCAGGTGCGTTCATGATTTATTTCACTTTGTATGGCTTCGCTTCCGCGGCGTCAATGCCGGTGGCTGGCATGCTCATTGACCGAATCAAGGCGCCTGGCTTGTTGGTCCTTGGTGGTCTCATTGCTGCGGGTGGCTTGGTTGTCTTTTCCGCCGCACAATCTCTGTGGTGGTTTTATGCAGCCGGAATCGTCATTGGTATCGGCGTGGGGCTTTCGCTGCAGTACGTCCCGATCGTCGTTATCAATCGCTGGTTTGTGGCTAAACGAGGAACCGTGTTGGGCATCGTCCTGGCGGGAACAGGAGTGGGCGGTGTGATCCTCGGCGTAGTAGTGCCGATCCTGCTGAGGACCGTTGGATGGCGGACCTCGATGGTGATTATGGCCGTCGCAATGGTTGTGCTGACAACGGGACCGGCGTTGTTCCTGATCCGCAGCAACCCTGAGGATCTCGGCCTACGCCCGTACGGTGCGGAGGTGGCACCGGCAGATGAAGTGACCACGAAAACTGGTAACGAGCCGGGAATGACGCAGCGGGAGGCTTTTGGCAGCATCTGGTTCTACGTACTGGCGGCCTCATTGCTGTTGTTGGGCGCGATCTACGGGATGACGCAACACTTCGTGAACTATCTTTCTGGCAAGCCGTGGGGTGTGGAGCTTCGCCCAGAGGAGATTTCAACAATCATTATCACGGCAACGATTTGTCTGATTGTGTTCAAACCGTTTCTTGGCTGGTTCATCGATAAAATCGGCCTGGAGCGGGCCCTGTGGATCGTGCTGCTGATTGCGGCCGGCGCGACCGCGGCGTGGGCATACATGACCACGCTCCTGCCGTACGTGTTCTTCGTGATCTTCATCTTCCTCGGTACTGCAAGCGGCACCGTCGCCCCACCACTGATCGCAGAGCACTCGTTTGGTCAGAAAGAGTTCTCGAAAATTTGGGGCACGCTGGGGATGGCCTACCCAATTGGGCTTTCAATTGGTGCGGCTGTCTGGGGGTGGGTGAAAGACTACTTCGGCTCCTACGGCTACGGCTTTGTCTCTGTGCCGGTGTTCACATTGTTGGTGCTGCTCGGAGTGAGCGCAACGTTCCGCGGTGCCCGCAAGCTTTGGGTGCCGGAAGCGCAGCAGTTGGCCTAGTCGCGCCGGGCAAGGCTATCGGTGGAAACGCCCGTGAGCAGGGCCGTACCGTCTTTCACGGCCACGGTGGGGGCGGTGGTGGCGTCGAAAACTAAGGGGGCGTTGCTCGCGGCGACGATGACGTTGCCGTACTCGTGGCCGTCGAGCATTGCTGGCGGCGCGACGGCCACTGCGTAAGAGAACACCTCGAGGAGCCCGGCAACCTCTGCGCGGGTGTTTGGAAGCTGCTGCCTGTCGCCGATGTTCGCAATGTAGATGCCACCCGGACGAAGGGCGGCAGCGCAAGCGCGGAAGAACTCGACGGTGGTCAGCGGGCGAGGGGTGGAGGGACCACTGAAGACGTCGCGAACGATGAGGTCAAGGCTGCGTCGCTGGCAGGCATGCGTGAACGCGCGTGCTTCGGCGCAGCGGATTGTGACAGGTTCGAGGTTCTCATGAAATGCCCAGCGTACGAGCTGCGCGAGTTTCCGATCGATTTCCACCGCCGTCTGGTGGCTTTGGGGGTAGCGGTGTGCGAAATATGCAGGCAGCGTGCACGCAGCCCCGCCGAGGTGGACCGCGCGGAAATCCGAGGGCACGGTGTCGCCGGGGCTGATGAATCCCGTGATCCACTGCATGTAGTCGAACGTCAGCACCTCCGGCGCGCCAAGCACAACGTAGGAGCTTGGTACGCGGTTGAGCTCGAGGGTGTAGCCGCCGTCGCGAAGTTTATCGGCGATGATGGTCGCTCTGCCGGTGTCTACGGGGAATGTTCCCGTGATGTTTTTCTTTGGGGTGCGGGGTTTGCGTCGCATTTCATGCTCTACCTTTCAGCGTTTATTCTTACCTGTTATGTACACATTGCGTGAAGCTCGCCCCGAGGACCGCCAGGCGGTCGTCGATGTTTGGGATGAATCTGGCATTACCCAAGAATGGAATGACCCGCCGACCGATTTCGATCTTGCGATGGAAAGTCCTGGTAGTACGGTGCTCGTTGCTGAGTCTGCAGAAGGTGTCGTTGACGGTGCGACTATCGTAGGTTTCGACGGCCACCGCGGGTGGATTCACATGACAGGAGTGCGCCCTAGCGCTCGGGGAGGCGGCGTGGGGCGCTTGCTTTCCGACGGTTGCGTGCAATGGCTGCGCGAACGTAAAGCCCCAGCAGTGCACCTGATGGTGGCAGAAGGCAACGACGCAGGGCGTGCTTTCTGGGAGCACCTCGGCTACTTCAAGATTGAGCCACCTGTGTACATGATTTCCCTGGAAGATTAATCGTTCCAAGACTGGGTGCGCACAAATCTGGTGGAAACCAGTACACCAACGATGACGAGGCTCAACGGCAGAAGCATAGACGTGGACATCGCCTGCGCGAATGGTTGGTGAAGCACGTCGGGGAGCGCTTGGGTGCTCCCGCCGCCGGAAAAGTCGGCAGCCGCCGGCCCGAGCTGGCGCGTGAGCTGCTGCGACATCATTGCCGCGATACCTGCAGAGCCAATGACCGCGCCAAGTTGGCGCACGGTGTTATATACGCTGGAGCCCGCCCCTGCCAGGCGCGGATCGAGGTTTCGCGTCGCGATCATGGACAATGGCCCCCACACCATGGAGTTGCCAAACCCGTTGATCACGGAGACCGCGAGTAACCACATTGGGGAGACACTCGGGTCGGTAATGAAGGCCGCGGCACCAATCGCGACCGCGACGAGCGAGAGCCCTGCGATCGCGAACGGCTTGGGCTGATGCGTGTTGGTGAGCTTGCCGACCCAAGGCGAGAAGCATCCAGAAATCAATCCCGCGGGAAGCAGGAGCAACGCTGCTTGGGTTGGCGAGTAGTGTTGCACGTTTTGCACGTAGATCATCCACGGAATGACGTAGGTGGAGATTGCAAACCCAACCGTAGAAATTGCTACGCAGGCGAGGGAAAAGTTTCGGTCAGAAAACAGCTCCAACGGCACCAACGGATCCCGGGTGGTTTTTGTTTGCCACCATACGAAGAGCGACAGCAACACGGCGCCGGCGCAAATGAGCGCAACGATGGGGAAGCTCCACGAAAACGTCTGTCCTTCCTGGATGCCGAACACCAGGCAGAACATGCCCGAAGCCGACAGAGCGACGCCAACCCAGTCAAACGTCCGTGCATTTTGCTCAAGCCTCGGCACGAAGACCCACGCCAATGCGATGCCAACAATGCCCACCGGGACGTTGATGATGAAGATCCACGCCCAGCCCCAGGCGTCCACGAGGAGACCGCCGAGCAGCGGCCCAACGATTGTCGCTACCCCTGCCGTTGCGCCCCAGACGCCCATGGCGCCACCCCGCTGCTGCGGTGCGAACGTGCGCAGCATCACCGACATCGTCTGCGGTGTCACTAGGGCACCGCCAAAGCCCTGCACAGCCCGGGCAAGAATCAGAGCCTCGATCGAGGTCGCCAAACCGCACGCCAGCGAGGCGACCGTGAACAGGCTCAAGCCACACAGGTACACGGTCCGCGGTCCGATCCTGTCTCCGAGCCGCCCCGTAATCAGCAGCGGCACCGCGTACGCCAGCAAGTACGAACTGTTCACCCAGATAATCTGGCTGTAGGTGGCGTTAAACGCGGTGGAAATCGCAGGAATAGCGACGGCAACGATCGTTGAGTCCACCAGAATCACGAAAAACCCGACCATCATCGACCACAACGCCGCCCAGGGCCCTGTGCTGCGGGGAGTCTCCATCGCACTGACTCTACCGGGTGGTCGCCAGTGGCGAAAGAGCATAGGGCATATGATGGCACCTATGAGCGATATACATTCGACAGAAGTCTCCCAGAACGTCATCCTCCCGCAGTCAAAAGACGCAATCTTTTTGACGCTCACCATCGCACAAGGGCACGAGCGCGACGTAGTAGACATCATCGGTGGCCTTGCAGGGCTCGTCAACGGTGTCGGCTTCCGCTGGCCAGAGGCTCACTTAAGTGCGGTCCTCGGCATTGGCGCCTCGATGTGGGACCGCCTCTTTACCGTGGAAAAGCCCGAAGGCCTCCACGAATTCGTCGAACTGCAAGGGGAGAAGCACCACGCGCCGTCGACACCAGGCGACCTGTTCTTCCACATCCGTGCCGACGAATATGACGTCGCATTCGAGCTTGCTCGCCGCATCACGAAACAGCTCGGTGACGCCATCGAAGACTTTGACGAGACGCACGCTTTCCAGTACCAGGACTTCCGCGACCCTCTCGGGTTTGTCGACGGCACTGAGTCCCCGCGCGGCCAAGACGGCATCGCAACGGCGATTATCCGCGAAGGAAAGTGGGCGGGTGGCAGCCACATCGTGCTGCAAAAGTACGTCCACGATCTGAAAGCCTGGGACGATTTACCCGTCGAGGAGCAGGAGCGTGTCATCGGCCGAACGAAGCACGAAGACATCGAGTTCGACGACGACGCGAAACCGGCCAACAGTCACGTTGCTGTGAACTCGATCGAAGATGAAGACGGCGAATCGTTGGAGATCGTCCGCAACAACCTCACCTTCGGTGACGCAGCCGGCCAGCAGGGCACATTCTTTATGAGCTACGCGAAGGACGTCGCCATCACCGAGCGGATGCTGCGCCGCATGTTCATCGGAGAGCCAGTTGGCAACTATGACAGAATCCTCGACTTTTCCACGGCACTCACCGGGTGCAACTTCTTTGCACCGCCGAAAACATTCATGGAAAACGTCGAGGATTACGTCAAGGAAGAACTGCGCTAACCCACAAGCTGCTGTAACTGCGGTGGTAGGTACTCGCGGATGGTAGGCCACGTCACCGCAGCGATTAAGCCCAGCCCGGCGAGCACACCAACCGTGATGAGCGCCGCCTTCGTCTTGGAACTGCCCTCCGAGGACATCAGGTTATCTTCGGCGTCCATGTCATCGGTCTGCGGTGGGTTTGGTGTGACGTTGACGTCGACATCGTTTTGGTCGTGCGGGCGCATCGCTTCAGGGTCAATACCGAAGAACGTGTCCAGGCCCTTGACGTTGAACTGCGTCGACATGTAGCGTTCGTTGGTGTTCGTGTTCCACTGCGAAATGACGACGTCGAGGTTCGCGATCGTGGAACCCGGTACGATGTACCCACCGTAAGGTTGGGAGAAATTCATCGGCGTCTGCTGAAAGTCCCAGTAGCCATTCTTGGCGATTGTCGCGACAGGCACGTCGTTCCAGCTTTGTGGCAGCGTATCCGAAATGCGGACCTCGACGGCGAGCGTGGCCTCGTTGAACATCACGAACACCCAGTGGTTGTCGATGTATCGCAGGTTCATCTCGCCGGCCTTGATCTTGTTACCGTGCAGGATCGCGCCAGCTTCGTTGCCCCACTCGTCGGTGTTGGGATTATATAGCTCCCAACTCTCTTGACTGCCAATCTGCTCCTCGGTAAAGCGAGCCAGGTACACCGGGTGCTCGCGCTGGAAGCCGGACATCACTGCGTAGATGTAGCCGTCTGGCCCTTTTTCCCAAGAGATGAGCTGGCCAAGGCCATTGAGGTAGTAGTTAGGGGTGCGCCCGATGCTCTTCCAGGTTTTCCCCTCGTCTGTGGACTTCCATGTCTGTGTCTCGAGCACATTGCCGATGCCACGGTTCCACATGCCCTGCATGTACAGCGTTCCGTTGATGTTGATCACATCGGACGGGATGAGGGTCAGGTTGTCGCCTTCTTTCCGGTAGTAGTTGATCAGGCCGTATGCGTCACGGTGCCCCTTGAGCGGGCGAAGGATTTCGATCTGTCCGTTATTCATTCGCGCAACCACGCCAATGGGGCTGATCCAGTCGCCTTCCCCAAACTTTTTGCCGCGGAATGAGTCGCCGAAGATCATCGCGAATTCGTCACCGTTGAGCGGTGTCATGGCGCCCAAGTCGCCGGCCCCAATGCCGACATGTGCAGCCCACGGGCCGAGCACATCACCCATGATTTGGACGACGGTGCCATCTGGCATCTTCATCGGTTTTTGCTTTGGCTTCGTCGGAAGATCTTCAGGGCCATGCGGCCGGATCGTAGGCCAGGCAGGCAAAATCGAGTTCGCTTGTGCGTGTGCGACAGGAATCGAAAGACCGGTCGCAGCAAGAGCAAGAGTAGTGGCACAGGCGATAATTCGGGTCAAAGGCGGCAAAGGCATGGGGCTCCTGGGATGAAACGTCGTGAGGCAAAATATTCGACGTCCCCTTTCACCGCAGCAGGCTGTGGGGAAGTGGACGTCGATAATTATTGGGCGAATATTGGGTTAGTTCGAAGAATCGTTGCGCTGACCAAGACCCGAGTCCAGGCGCAGCAGTCCAGAACCATCATTGCCGACAAGTGTCAGCTGGTCAACAATCTCGGAAACCGTTGCCTCTTCGCTGATCTGCTCGTCGAGGAACCACGTGATGAGGGAGCGGGAATCGAAGTCCTTGACCTCATCGGCGATGCCAGCGATGTTTCGAATCATCGCGGAGACCTTGCGCTCGTGCTCAAGCGCCGCCTGGAACGCCGCCAGTGGGGAATCGATCGAAGGTGCGTCGAGTGCGACGGTGTGCAAGGTGACGTCGTGACCCCGGTCGATGAGGTGCGTTGCGAACTTCTCTGCGTGGTCGCACTCTTCCTGCGCCTGCTCAGCAAACCAGGATGCGAAGCCCGGGAAAGACTGTGCCTCCATGGTGTAGGCGAGCTGGCGGTACAGCAGTGCCGCCTGGTATTCCGCAGTGACCTGCTCGTTCATTGCATCTTGCAATTTCTTGTCCATAGTCAAGCTCCTTTGAAGGTGTAGTTGAAAACTGATGTTACGGCGCTATTTTACGCCTGCGAGGCAAAAATGCATCAAAAGTAAGGGTATCCTAATCAATGACCTGAGGGTATGTCGATGGGGAACCTTCGCAAAATGGGCTATCCTTGCCGGTATGTCTCGTTTTAGTCCCTTAAATTGGCCGGTTGTGCGCCAGATACGCGGTGGTGACGCCTTCGCCCGAGGCGAAAACACCGAATCTGCGCGCAGCCAAGAAATGGAAGGCCGCATTGTAGAAGCGGACCGCGTTGTCAAGAGCGTGTGTCCGTACTGCGCTGTTGGCTGTGGCCAGCGCGTATATGTAAAAGACAATAAGGTCATTCAAATTGAAGGCGACCCGGATTCTCCGCACTCACGCGGACGCCTGTGCCCGAAGGGTGCAGCTTCCGAGCAGCTCGTCAACGCGGAAAACCGCGTGACCGACATTCTGTACCGAGCACCGCGCTCCAAGGAATGGGTCAAGCTTGACCGCGAAACCGCCATGGAAATGGTCGTCGACAGGTTCCTCGAAGCCCGTGAAAACGGCTGGCAGGACTTCGACGACAAGGGGCGCCCTGTGCGTCGAACCATGGGCATCGCAGGCCTGGGCGGCGCCGCGATGGATAACGAGGAAAACTACCTGATCAAGAAGCTGTGGACTGCAGCGGGCGCGGTGCAGGTAGAAAACCAAGCTCGTATATGACACTCTTCCACGGTTCCCAGTTTGGGATCCTCGTTTGGACGCGGTGGAGCGACCCAGCCACTGCAGGACATGGCGAATGCGGACTGCATTGTCATCCAAGGGTCTAACATGGCCGAAGCGCACCCAGTTGGGTTCCAGTGGGTCATGGAGGCGAAGGCGCGTGGTGCACGAATCATCCACGTTGACCCTCGATTCACGCGTACGTCGGCGATGGCGCATAAGCACATCCCGATTCGTGGTGGTACCGACATTATTCTGTTGGGTGCTGTCATCAACTACGTGCTGGAAAACAACCTGTACTTCGAGGAGTACGTCAAGGCATTCACCAACGCTTCGACGTTGATCAGTGAGGAGTTCCAGGACACCGAGGACCTCGAAGGTCTGTTCTCTGGATACGACCCTGAAACGGGCGGCTACTCCAACGAGTCGTGGCAGGCGCGCAAGAAATGGGATGCGCAGACTTCGTGGGACGTTGAGAAGGATGAAACCCTTCAGGATCCGCGAACAGTCTTCCAGATTTTGAAGCGCCACTACTCCCGCTACACCCCGCAGGTTGTTGCTGAGTCGTGTGGTATTTCCGAGGAGGACTTCTACTTCCTCGCGAACTCGATTGCGGAGAACTCTGGCCGCGATCGCACTACCTGCTTCGCGTACGCGCTTGGCTGGACTCAGCACACGTTGGGCGCACAGTTCATCCGTACGTGTGCGATCCTGCAGACGCTGATGGGCAACATCGGCCGTCCGGGTTCGGGCATCATGGCGCTGCGTGGCCACGCATCGATTCAGGGCTCCACGGACGTGCCGACGCTGTTCCACATCCTGCCTGGCTACCTGCCGATGCCGCAGTCCACGCACCAGACGTGGGACGAGTACTTGGCAGCAGTGTCGAAGCGTGATCAGAAGGGCTTCTGGCAGACCGGCGACACCTTCGCTGTGTCGTTGATGAAGGCCTACTGGGGTGACGCCGCAACCGAGGAGAACAACTGGGGCATGGACCTCATGCCAAGGTTGACTGGTGCGCACTCGACGTACCACACGCTGCAGCTGATGAACCAGGGGCTTGTCGACGGCTACTTCGTCTTCGGCCAGAACCCTGCGGTTGCGCAGTCGAACGGTCGCATTCAGCGCATGGCGCTGACCAAGCTGAAGTGGCTCGTCGTACGTGATTTCTCTGAAATCGAAACGGCAACGTTCTGGAAGGACTCTCCAGAGGTGCAGTCCGGTGAGATTTCGCCGGAGGAGATCGACACTGAGGTGTTCCTCTTCCCAGCTGCGAACCACGTTGAGAAGGCAGGTACGTTTACCCAGACCTCGCGCGTGCTGCAGTGGCGCTACAAGGCCAAGGATGCGCCGGGCGATGCCGAGAGTGACCTCGAGTTCTTCTACGACTTGGGACTTCGCTTGAAGGAGCGAGTCAAGGACTCGACCGACCCGCGCGACGTGCCGTTGCAGAAGATCACCTGGGACTACGAGTGCGATGAGCACGGTGAGATTCTGCCGGAGTCGGTGCTGAAGGAGATCAACGGCTACTACCTCGACGGTCCTCGCAAGGGACAACTCGTAGACAAGTTTGCGGATCTCAAGGCTGACGGCTCAACCTCCTCCGGCTGCTGGATTTACTGTGGTGTGTACGCCGACGACGTCAACCGTTCGGCGAACAAGCGCCCAGGCCAGGAGCAGAACGCGATGGCGTTGGAGTGGGGCTGGGCATGGCCAATGAACCGCCGCGTGCTCTACAACCGTGCTTCTGCGGATCCGGATGGCAAGCCATGGTCGGAGCGCAAGAAGCTGGTCTGGTGGAACGAGGACAAGGAGCTGTGGGAGTCCGACGATGTTGTGGACTTCCCGGTCAACCGCGCACCTGGGTTTAAGCCAGAGCGCGACGCGGTTGGTCCTGCGGCGCTTGCCGGTGATGATGCGTTCATCATGCAGCCTGACGGCAAGGCTTGGCTGTTCGCGCCAACCGGAATGGTTGACGGCCCGATGCCGACGCACTACGAACCGCAGGAGTCCCCGTTTGCGAACCCGCTGTACAAGCAGCAGCAGTCGCCGTCGCGAATTGTGATGCGTGGGGAGGACAACCTCTCGGCGCCGAACTTTGGCGAGCCGGGTGTTGGCGTGTACCCGTACATGCTGAACACCTACCGTCTGACGGAGGCGTACACCTCTGGTTCGATGACGAGAAGCTTGCCGTTCTTGGCGGAGTTGCAGCCGGAGCTGTTCTGTGAGGTCTCGCATAAGCTGGCCGAAGCGGTCGGTCTCAAGAATGGTGACTGGGCGACGATCATCTCGCCGCGCAACGCCATCGAGGCGCGAGTGCTGGTCACGGAGCGCATGAAGACTCTGGTCATTGACGGTCACGAGTTCCAGCAGATTGGTATGCCGTACCACTTCGGCGCAGGTTCTTACGCCGAGGTCGAAGGCGATGGACCGAACGACCTTTTGGGCATCATGCTGGACCCGAACGTCAACATCCAGGCGTCGAAGGTTTCCGCGGTTGATATCCGGCCGGGCCGACGCCCGCGCGGCGAGGACCGCATGAAGCTGGTGCGTGAGTACCAGCGCCGTGCGCGCCTGACGGAGGACACCGGTACCAAGCTGACCGACGAGTCGAAAGACGTCATCGTTGGTGAGCAGCTCGGTGACACCGAGGCGGCGAAGTACGACTCGACGAAGAAGAATATGGCGAACGGGGAAGGATAGGTTTTGACGATGAAAACGAAGAATCAGATCACCGAATCCCCAGCCAACATCGGGTACGAGAAGGAGGCTCGCAAGGCTTTCTTCACGGATACGTCGATTTGTATTGGCTGCAAGGCGTGTGAGGTTGCATGTAAAGAATGGAACCGAAACCCGCAGGACGGCTACAAGTTGTCTGGTAACTCCTACGACAACACCGGTTCGCTGAACGCGGACACGTGGCGCCACGTGGCGTTCATTGAGCAGGGCGAGGACCGGATTCTGCAGGCTCGTGAAGAGGGTGCAAAGCTCGTCGGGCTTGGAATGCCGAGCGTCAAGCCTGCCGAAGAGGCTTCCACCCGCGCGGTATTGCCGGATACTCCGGATTTCCGCTGGCTGATGTCCTCCGACGTGTGCAAGCACTGCACGAACGCTGGTTGCTTGGACGTGTGCCCGACGGGTGCGTTGTTCCGCACCGAGCACGGCACCGTCGTCGTACAGGATGACGTCTGCAATGGCTGCGGTACCTGCGTTGCTGGCTGCCCGTTCGGCGTCATTGAGCGTCGTAGCGATGGTGGCGTTCGCAAGCGCAACGAGCGTTCCGGCAAGGGTGAGGACTTCACACCTGGTGAGAGCGCGCCGATTAAGAACATCGGGGTGGCTCAGAAGTGCACCATGTGCTTCGACCGCCTTCAGGTGGGCGAGCAGCCGGCGTGTGCCAAGACCTGCCCGACGACGTCAATCAAGTACGGCACCTACGATGAAATGCTCGCGCTTGCGAAGGCGCGCGTGAAGGAACTGCACGCGCAGGGTATGACGGAAGCTCGCCTGTATGGCGCAAACCAGAACGACGGCGTAGGCGGTACAGGATCAATCTTCCTGCTGCTGGATGCGCCAGAGGTCTACGGGCTTCCACCAGACCCAGTGGTTCCAACGGCGAACTTGCCGGAGCTGGCGAAGCGCGGCGTCATTGCCGCAGCCGGAATGGTTGGCACTATTGCAGCCGCGGTCCTGATCGGAGGTAGGAAGTAAATGGCTGAGTTTGATAGCTACCGTCCACCGCAGGAGCCGCGTCGTCCGCGGCGACGTGATCAAGCGGAAGGCGAGCGCCCACGGGGCCCGAAGAAGCGTCGTGGCGAAGAGCTGATGGTGCCGGAGGCAAGCTTCGAGCACTTTGACTCCTACTACGGCAAGCCGATTGTGAAGTTCCCGCCGTGGGAGTGGCCGATTGGTGTCTACTTCTTCCTCGGCGGCCTCGCCGGAGGTTCCTCCTTGTTGGCCGTGGGAGCTGACGCGACAGGCAACAAGGAGCTGCGTCGCAACATGCGGATTAGTTCGATGGCTGCCGCCGCGGTGGGCTCCGGTTGCCTGGTGCTCGACCTTGGTCGCCCGGAGCGCTTGCTGAACATGTTCCGCGTGTTCAAGTTGTCATCTCCGATGAGTGTCGGTTCGTGGCTGCTGGGCTCGTTCTCCGCGTTGCAGGGGCTTGCTATGCTTCCGGAACTCGACGAGCTGACTGGCAAGAAGCTGCCGCTGCCAAGCCCGCTGCGCTCGTTTATTGAGTTCGCAGCGACCCCGGCTGGTATTGCTGGCGGTGTGCTTGCCTCGCCGCTCGCGGCGTACACCGCGGTGCTGATCGGCAACACGTCGGTGCCTGCATGGCAGGAGGCGGGCAAGAACCTACCGTTCGTGTTCGTATCATCTGCGACCGCAGCGACGGGTGGCATGGGCTTGCTCACCACTTCGACGGAGAATGCTGCTGTGCCGCGAGCACTCGGTGTCGTGGGCGCAGCCGCCGATGTCGCAGCGACGTCCTACATGACGAGCCAACTGGACGACGTCTCTAAGGAAGCGTTTTCCACGGGCAAGGCAGGCAAGCTTTTCAAGGCTTCCGAGGTTTGCCTCGCGGTTGGTGGCGTTGGCGCGCTGTTCAGTAAAAAGAGTCGAGTACTCGCAGGTATTTCGGGTGTCGCGTTGATGGCGGGGTCCTGCCTGACTCGTTTCGCGGTGCTCGAGGCCGGTAAGCAGTCCACCGAGGACCCGAAGTACGTCGTTGAACCGCAGCGGGAGCGCCTGCGCAAGCGCCGTGAAGCGGGCAAGGTTGATGACGGCATCACTACCGCCTAGCTGCTACTGGAGCTAAGACGCAACACTGCCCCTCTCACACACCGTGTTGGAGGGGCAGTGTTGTATTTCTAGTTTGGTATTTCGGCTACTTCACCTGAACGCGGCCAGTGCCGGCGACGGTTTCGCCGATGACGGGGTAGCCGGGGATCTCGCCGATGACGAGCAGCCCGCCGGAAGTCTGGGCGTCCGCAAGGAGCAGCAGCTCGTCGCCGTCCAGATCAGAGTCGATGTTGGGGCGTACCCAGTCAAGGTTGCGCTTCGAGCCACCAGGGATGTAGCCGGCCTCGAGCGTTTCACGGGCGCCGTCGATAAATGGGACCTTCGTGTGGTCGATGACGGCGTCGATCCCGGAAGCGCGTGCCATCTTGAACAAGTGGCCGAGGAGTCCGAAACCAGTGACGTCGGTGGCGGCTTTCACACCGGCGGCGACTGCCTTTTCGGAGGCTTCCTTGTTCAGCGTGGTCATTACTTCGATGGCCTGCGGGAAGACATCGCCGGTTGCCTTGTGGCGGTTGTTCAGTAGGCCAGAGCCGATCGGCTTGGTCAAGGTGATGGGCAGGCCGGCCTCTGCGGCGTCGTTGCGCATGAGCTTGGCCGGGTCCACGATGCCGGTGGCAGCCATGCCGTAGATCGGCTCGGGTGCGGTGATCGAGTGCCCGCCGGTCACGCTGATGCCGGCTGCGGTGGCAGCGTCCAGGCCACCGTGCAGTACGTCGCGGATGAGCTCTGAGGGGAGGACATCCCGTGGCCAGGCGAGCAGGTTGATGGCGGTGATTGGGGTGCCGCCCATCGCGTAGACGTCTGAGAGCGCGTTGACGGCCGCGATCTTGCCCCAGGTGTAGGCGTCATCGAAGACCGGGGTGAAGAAGTCGGCTGTGGAGATGACGGCGAGGTCGTCGCGGACGTGAATCGCGGAGGCGTCGTCGCCGTCGTCGAGGCCAACGATCACGTTGGGGTCAGCGAATCCAACCAGTCCCTGGACGGCTTCTTCGAGCTCACCGGGTGGAATCTTGCACGCACACCCGCCACCGGATGCGTACTGGGTCAAACGAATCTTAGAATTATCAGCAGTCATACCTACATGGTAGCGTTGCTTTTCGGAGGCGTACGTGTCCTGGTGGCCACCCCAGTCTTCAAAACTGGTGAGGTCGAGCATCTCGGCCTGGCAGGTTCGATTCCTGTCCGTCTCCGCCAAAACGTTGTGTTGTTGTAAGGGGAAGCACATGAATGATCCTCGCCGTCGAATCCCTCGCACAGACGCACTGCTTGCGCTTGCAGCGCAGGAGCACACCGCGTTGGCGCCACACGCGCTTAAGGCGCTCGCAGGGAAGCTGCAACAGCGCGCCCGCGACGGCGAGATCACCCCTGAAGAGGTCACCCCGGAGTTTCTCCACGCTTGTCGACGCCACCCCGGGTCCCTGACGCCAGTCCTCAACGCAACAGGCGTGGTTGTGCACACCAACATCGGTAGAGCACCGCTTGCCCCGCAGGCAATAGACGCGATGGTGGATGCCGCGCAATATGTGGATGTAGAGATGGATCTCGCAGCAGGCGTTCGATCCCGCGATAGAGGCAGGGCCGCCACGGATGCAATCCTGGCTGCATGTCCAGCGGCGGAGGACGCGCTGGTAGTAAATAATGGCGCAGCGGCGTTACTCCTTGCCGTGGCTACGTTCGCCGAGGGGCGCGACGTCGTTATCTCGCGCGGCGAACTCATCGAGATTGGGGCGGGGTTCCGCCTGCCTGAGCTCATTGAGAGCGCACGAGTGTCTTTGGTTGAAGTCGGCGCGACAAACCGTACGCATCCCTTCGACTATGAGCGGGCGCTCGACAACGCGGGAGCGGTGCTGAAGGTGCATCCCTCGAACTACAGGGTGCACGGGTTTACCGCGGAGACCACTATTGCGCAGCTTCGCGAGCTTGTCCGGCCCCGCGGCTGCGCCCTGATCGCTGACATCGGCTCGGGCCTGCTTCACCCTGATCCGCTGCTGCCGGACGAGCCAGATGCCACTACAGCTTTGCGCGATGGCGCGGACGTGGTGCTGTTTTCCGGTGACAAACTACTTGGTGGGCCGCAGGCGGGCGTTATGGTCGGAACGAAGGACGCCATTGCGAAGCTGAAGCGGCACCCGCTGGCGCGCGCAGTGCGCATCGACAAACTGCGCCTCGCGGCGTTGGAGGCAAGCCTGAACATCGCCAGCACACCAGTCCACGACTACCTGCACGCAAACTCCGACCAGCTCAAAGCCCGCGCAGAAGCGCTCGCAGCGGAGGTTGGAGGCAGTGTGGTTCCGCACGACGGCCGCGTTGGAGGAGGCGGCGCGCCGGGCTTCCCACTGCCCGGTTGGGCTGTTGCGCTTGATGAGTCGTTGGCAGCCCCGCTACGGGCAGGTACCCCGGTTGTGCTCGGACGTGTCCACGAGAATGAGTTGTTGATTGACCTGCGCTGTGTGCCACCCGAGCGCGACCATGAGATCGCAGCCGCGATTCGAGCGGCCCAAGGAAAGGACTGAGTGTTACGTGTTTGTAGTTGCGACAGCTGGCCACGTCGACCATGGAAAGTCCACCCTGGTCAAAGCGCTTACCGGAATGGAACCGGACCGCTGGGATGAAGAGAAAGACCGGGGGCTCACGATCGACCTCGGGTTTGTGTGGACCAACGTCGATGGCGAAGACATCGCGTTCGTGGACGTCCCTGGGCACGAGCGCTTCATCGCGAACATGCTCGCGGGTGTTGGGCCCGTCACGGATGTCTTGTTTGTCGTCGCTGCGGACGAGGGCTGGATGCAGCAAACATTGGACCACCGGGACGCTATCAATGCGTTCGGCGTCCAGCACGGTGTGATCGCGATGACACGGGTGGATAAGGCGGATGCTGGGCGTCGACAAGCTGTGGCTGAAGAAACTCGCCGGAATGTCGCTGGTACCAGTATGGAGCGTTGGCCCGTCGTCGAAGTTTCTGCCAAGACGGGCGAGGGGGTTGAAGAGCTCAGGAGTGCGCTTGTGGCGATGCTGCGGCAGCAGTCGACGGCGGACCCCGCCGGGCGAATCCGGATGTGGGTCGACAGGGCGTTTCACATCAAAGGCGCCGGCACCGTTGTTACGGGGACGCTCACCAACGGAACAATTCAACCTGGGCAGACGCTGACGCTACAGACCGATGCAGGTCAACGCGAAGTCACCGTGCGTGGTATCCAGTCGGAGGACACCGCAGTTGAAGAAGCCAAGCCGACGATGCGCGTCGCGCTCAACCTTCGCGGAGTGAGCGTCGACGAAGTTTCGCGTGGCGCGGCGCTGTGCACGCCAGAGAAGTGGCACATGACCTCTGTGGTGGATGTGCGCCATACCCACGGGGCTGCACTGAACGACGTGCCGCAGGAGGTTGTGGTGCACGTCGGTACGGCAGGAGTCAGCGCGAAAGTGCGACCGTTCGGTGCAAAGCACGCCAGGCTCATCCTCGAGCACGACCTGGTGCTGAGCATCGGGGACCGGTTGGTGCTGCGAGGCTCCGGTGCGCAGCAAATTCTCGGCGGGGTAGAGGCTATCGACGTGGACCCGCCCGCCCTTCCCCGGCGCGGCGACGGGCGGAAGCGCTCGGCGCAGCTTGAGACGCTGCCGGATATCAACGTGGAGATCGCCAGACGGGTGGCCGTGCGGCCAGAACTATTGGTAAGCCTTGGATTTGAGGTCGGCGATAAGCCCCCGCAAGGTACCGTGGCGTTTGCCGGGTACTGGATCCGCGCGCAGCAGGTAATGGAGTGGAAAGACACGTTGCTGCAGGCATTGCAAGCACACCTTGCGGCGCATCCGCTGTCGGCTGGGTTAGCTACTGGTGCGGCCGTTGAAGCTCTGCATCTGCCAGACGCGAAGCTGTTGCCGCTTGCTGTCGCCGCTGCGAAACTCAACACTCGCGACGGGTACGTCTGCAACACGGCCGAGGTCGATCTCGGGGAGGCGGAGCCAGGGGTCCAGAAACTCGAGGCGCAGCTTCGTGCCCATCCATTCAAGGCCCCCGAGGCGCGCGATCTCGAGCAGCTCGGTCTGGGGGCGAAAGAGCTTGCGGCAGCGGAGCGGGCCGGAAGGATTCTACGGCTCGGCGATGGCGTAGTCGTTGCCGCGGATGCGATCACGCTTGCAACCGCGAGGCTGCGGGACTTACCTCAGCCTTTCCGCACGACGGACGCGCGCCAGGCGCTCGAGACGACCCGCCGCGTTGCCATCCCGTTGCTCGAGCTTCTAGACGCACGCGGAATCACCCGCCAGATAGAGGCGGGTGTTCGAGTACTGACGTAGCAGCCTCGTTCGGCTGTTCTAGTGTTCGTGTTCGTCAGCGTCCGCATCAGCCTTCGTCTCGTGGACAGTGCCAGGCTTATGCTCTGGAGCGGCGTAGATTGAGTACACCTTCGCCGGGGCGTCGGACTCGTTCACGAAGTTGTGCCACTGGCCAGCAGGAACGAACGCTGCGTCATCGTCGCCGATGACCTTATCAACAGTCAGATTGTCTTCGGATGGGCCGATCATCGCGCGCAGCTCGCCGGATTCTACGCGAATGAACTGGTCGTGATCGTCGTGAATCTCTGCGCCAATCTCGCCGCCTGCGGGGATGCTCATCACCGTCAGCTGAAGGTGCTTTCCGGTCCACAGGGTGTCACGAAATGCATCGTTATCAAGCGTTGCCTGCTCAATGTCGAACGTAACTGGGTTCGGCCCGTGGTCAGTACGCAAGATCTTGGACATGATTCCTCCTCGCAAATAGGTTCGGTTTCACTCCACAGCATAGCGCGCTTTAGGGCTTGCGGTGTCGGCCTACGTCTTGGCTGCGGCGTCGCCGTGCTTTTTGAACTTCGGTCAGGTAATCGCCGTCGTCGCTGCTAGGTGGCTCAGCCGTAGCTGGCTCAGCAAGTATCGACGCCCCTTCGTCCTCCACGACGTCCATGTCCACCAGCGGTGCAGGCTCAGCACCCTGACTGTTCGTTCTCGGCCGGGTAGGAACTGCGGCACGGGAACGGTCAACGGTGACAGCCCACGAGCCGTCGGGGAACTGAACCGTCTCGAATTGTTTCCCACCGTCCGGGCCAGAGTGCGTGAGGTCAGGCACGTGCAGCCACATCGGGTCTGCTGCGTCTGAATAATCAGCAATGTCGAGGGCCGCCATGCCATCCAAGAAAAATGCGCGGGCGACTATACATCCGTTGTCGGGCGAAGGGGCGTCGAGAAGCATTGCACGAACATCGTCAAGGTCAGCTGCCGAGACGCAGCCGAGCACGCGCTCGCCCAGCGTAACTACGACGTCGGTGTCGCCCGCGGTTTGTAGTCCAACAAACCATTGGCCTGGCGCCAGGCTTGCGAGTTGCTCCGCGCTGAACTCGCCTCGCTCCGTATCAATGATCGCCATGTCACCGCTTGGTAGCACAAGGCAATCAGGACCCGCATTGTTGCGGGGGACAGCGAGCTGAGGCGGTGGCAAAATCACATCGACGGCGAACTTGCCGTGCTCAGCATCGAACTTCACCGCAGCCAACGTCATCGGTAGCAGCTGCGACTGATGGATTCGCTCCAAGTCGACGTAACGGGCTCTGTCGAATTGAGCAATCTCTCCAAGAACACCGGCGCCGAGCCTTCGTACCCGCCAGTTTTCCTCGACCGCGTTTGGCTCGAGCACTACCGGCACGTATGACGTGTGGCGCGTGCCGCCGAATTCAGCAAACAAAGGCGACTGCACGACGTCAACGACAGTCACCTCCTCGCCAGCGCCCCACGTCGATGGCGCAAGCGGGTACACGGGGAGAGAGAGTTCCACAGCGTCATACTCCTATCTGCATCCAAAAAGTCACAATCTCATTGCTGTGGCCAGCGCCGCGGGGCCTGTTCAACAGGAGGTGGGGGAGCAGCGCCAAACCATGCGATTACAACACCCGCGACCGTGACACACAAGATACCTAACACCAGATGGGTAGTGAGCACGTCACCGCGAAACACCACGCCGAGAACCGTGCCCAGCACCGGCTCCATCGCGAACAACGTGCCGACAATCTGCGCCGATGTAAACCGCGCAGCCAGCGTGTCCGCCATATAGGGGATGACGACGCCAACGAAGCCCGCCAACGTCAGGAGCATCCAGCTATGCGCATCGAGCTTGACTGCATCATGGATTGAAAAAGGCAGCGTAAGCAGAGCTGCGATCGTGATTGCGATTGCAAGCTCTTCCATTCCACCCGAGGACTTGCCCACCTTTTCCGCAAAGATTGTGTAGAGCGCGCAGAACGCGGCGCCGCACAACGCGAACATCACCCCCAGAGGATTGAGCCCCGACGAAGGCCCGGCAATCAATGCAACCCCGGCGAGAGCAACCAGCGCCCACAGCCGAATCCACCACTGCCGAATACCAAAAAATGTCACGCAGCACGGGCCCAAGAAATCGATAGTGATTGCAGCACCCAGGGGGATACGCGCGATAGCTGCGTACAAAAACTGATTCATCAGCGCGATCGACGCGCCGAAGATGAATGCCTGCTTCCACTGCTCTTTCGACATCTCACGGGGGTTCGGCCGAAAAAGTACGAGAAGAATAACGGCGCCCAGTAAGAAGCGCAGTGTTGAAATACTGACGGTACTAGCGACGACGAACAGGGAAGCAGCTAGCAATGCGGAGACCTGATTGCCCAGGGATCCGACGAAGATAAGGCCGATGGGGCGAACCAACGTACGGGTCGAGCGCGCTGCCATGGAATCTTCCCCTTACCGGACGCGCCGAATCGCGGACACCACACCGACCACGATCAGGCCAACTACCAGGCCCGCGGTCAGAGAAATCCCAGTCTCCACGAACCAACCAAGGACACCGTTATGCACGGCGTTCACAGCGCGTTCGATTACCTCATGGATCACATGCAGTCCAAAGACCTCGTCGAGGCCCCGAAGGATGAGGTGGCCTCCGACCCACAACATCGCCACGGTGCCGATCACACCGATCGCCGAAAGCACAACGGGCATTGACTTCACCATCGCGTGGCCCAGTCTCGCTGCACGATCGCGCTGAATCATTGCACGGCCAATGTCATCGATCTTGACCAGGAGTGCCACTGCACCGTAGACCGCAAGGGTGATAAAAATGCCCACTGCGATGAGCACCGCAGCTTCCATCCAAATAGATTGATCCGCCACCTCGTCAAGGGAGATGATCATGATCTCCGCACTTAAAATGAGGTCTGTTCGAATTGCGCTTTTCACCAGTGCGTCTTCGTCCTGAGCAGTACGGTGTACGGCCGCCTCTTCGTCAGCCTCAACATCACTGGTCAATTTGTGCACGATCTTCTCGGCGCCCTCGAAACATAAATATGTGCCACCAATCATCAAAATTGGCACCAGTGCCCACGGCGCAAACGCGTTGAGTGCCAACGCGATCGGCAAAATGATGAGCAACTTGTTCCGTAGTGAACCTTTCGTGATCTTCCAGATCATTGGAAGCTCGCGCGCCGGGGTGACGCCGGAAACGTATTGGGGCGTGACGGCGGCGTCGTCGATGACGACGCCTGCAGCTTTGGCGGACGTTTTCGCCGTGAGGGAAGCCACATCGTCCGCAGAAGAAGCTGCGGTTCTGGCAATGAGGGCGACGTCGTCAAAGAGGGCGAGGAGACCTCCGGCCATGTGTATTTCCCTTCCTAGGAATCGTTGCGGTGGGCGACCGAAAGTCTACACGGCGCTCTCTAGATACCTTTGTGCGCTCAAGGGCGAAGGAGCTGTGAAAAGGCTGTCAGTAAGCACCCCCAAAAGTGTAGAACCATGTCAGAAACCTGAATTATTTACCAATGTCGCAGTCTTATGTGGTGGAATAGAATGCATCTCATCAAGTGTGATGTAGTCCACTTGAGTGGAGGTAATTGAAGCTAGCTAACAACAATCTGAAGGAGGCGCTGTGCGTACAGTAAAAGCTGCAGCGATCTTGGCGGTAGGAACCCTCACACTCGGATTGGCTGCGTGTGGTGGATCCGGCAACGACGAGGCCGCAAGCGGTCAGGGTGAGTCGACCGGTGGCGACAACTATGTACTGGCATACGGCACCGAGCCGCAGAACCCGCTGATCCCGGGCAACACGAATGAGGTCGGTGGCGGACGCATCATCGACGAGATCTTCTCTGGCCTCATCTACTACGACACTGAGGGTAAGACCCATAACGACCTTGCAGAGTCCATCGACCTTGAGGGCGACACCCTCTACAAAGTCACGCTGAAGGACGGCGTGAAGTGGCAGGACGGAACTCCAGTTACGGCGAACGACTTTGTTGACGCATGGAACTACATCGTTGCGAATTCGCTGCTCGGCGAGAGCTTCTTTGAATCCATCAAGGGCTACGACCCAGAGGGCGTGCCAACCCTTGAGGGCCTCAACGTCATCGACGACAAGACCTTTACCATCGAGCTGAGCCAGCCTGAGGCAGACTTCCCAACCCGCCTCGGCTACTCCGCGTTCTTCCCAATGCACCCTTCGGCGTTCGAAGACATCGACGCCTACGGTGAGAACCCAATTTCCAACGGCCCGTACAAGCTGGCGGAGTGGAACCACAACCAGGACGCAACCATCGTTCCGAATGAGGAGTACGCCGGCGACAAGAAGCCGCAGAACGACGGCGTGACTTTCGTCTTCTACGCACAGCAGGATGCTGCATACGCTGACCTGCTCGCGGGCAACCTGGACGTCCTCGACGCTATTCCAGATTCCGCATTCGCAAGCTACGAAACGGAGTTGGGTGACCGCGCAGTAAACCAGCCGTCGGCTATCTTCCAGTCCTTCACCATTCCGGAGAACCTGGAGCACTTCAACGGTGAGGAAGGACAGCTGCGTCGTCAAGCCATCTCGATGGCGATCGACCGCGACGAGATCACGAAGACGATCTTCCAGGGCACCCGCACCCCGGCGACCGACTTCACCTCGCCAGTCATCCCTGGCCACTCTGACTCGCTCAACGGGGCAGAGGTACTCGAGTACAACCCAGAGGAAGCAAAGCGCCTGTGGGCTGAAGCAGACAAGATCAAACCATTCACCGGCGAGTTCTCCTTGTCCTACAACGCTGATGGCGGCCACCAGGCATGGGTCGATGCAGTTGCAAACTCCATCCGCAACACCCTTGGCATCGATGCAGTTGGCAACGCATACCCAGACTTCAAGTCCCTGCGTGATGACGTCACGAATAGGACCATCAAGGGCGCATTCCGTACCGGCTGGCAGGCAGACTACCCATCGCTGGGTAACTTCCTGAGCCCGCTGTACGCCTCCAATGGTGGTTCCAACGACGGTGACTACGCTAACCCTGAGGTGGACAACCTGCTGAAGGAAGCCGCTGCTGCAGGCGACGTCGAAGCCGCTACACCTATCTACAACAAGGTGCAGGAGCAGCTCCTGAAGGACTTGCCGGCAGTTCCACTGTGGTACGCGAACGTCAACGGTGGATCCTCGGAGAACGTTGAGAACGTCGCGTTCAACTGGAAGTCCGTTCCGGTGTACACGCAAATCACCAAGAAGTAACAAAACCCCTACGCTCTGACCCATCCCACCCCGCCTGCGTACAAGCATGCGGGGTGTTGGGTTTGGGTGCGTCCATAAGCTCATGTTCAAAACGAAGAATTAAGGAGAGCCTGCAACCATGTTGCGATATATCGGGCGACGGCTCCTTCAGATGATTCCCGTGTTCTTTGGGGCCACGCTGCTGCTCTATGCGCTGGTGTTCCTCATGCCCGGTGATCCTGTCCAGGCCCTCGGCGGCGATCGTGGCTTGACCGAGGCCGCGAGAGCGCGCATTGAAGCCGAATACAACCTCGATAAACCTTTCATCGTCCAGTACCTGCTCTATCTGAAGGGCATTATGGTTGGCGACTTCGGAAAGACTTTCTCTGGCCAGCCCGTCGCCTCTGTGATGGCAAATGCGTTTCCGGTAACCATCAAGCTCGGCCTGATGGCACTCGCGTTTGAGGCGTTCTTCGGCATTCTCTTCGGATTCTTCGCAGGAATCCGCCGCGGTGGAATTTTTGATTCGACCGTGCTGGTTGTGTCCCTGTTCGTAATCGCAGTGCCGTCCTTTGTCATCGGCTTCGTGCTGCAGTACCTCGTGGGCGTGCGGTGGGGCTTGCTCCCCGTGACAGTGGGCAGGAATGAGTCTTTCATTGCCTTGTTGATGCCTGCCGTCGTGTTGGGTGCCTTATCGTGCGCGTACGTGATTCGGTTGACCAGACAATCCATCAGCGATAACCTCCGCGCGGACTATGTGCGCACCGCACGTGCTAAGGGTCTGTCTAAGGGCACAGTGATGTCCCGCCACGTGCTGCGAAACTCCCTCATTCCAGTGGTGACGTTCTTGGGTGCTGACCTCGGCGCGCTCATGGGCGGTGCGATTGTGACAGAAGGCATCTTCGGCATCAACGGTGTCGGTGGCACGATCTACCAGGCCATCATTAAAGGTGAGCCCGCGACAGTCGTGTCCTTTACCACCGTGCTGGTGATCATCTACATCGTTGCCAACCTGATAGTTGACCTGCTCTACGCAGTACTTGACCCAAGGATCCGCTATGCATAACTCTCAAGATCTCACAGCAGCTGCCCGCGCTGGGCAGGAGTATTTCATCGCGGAAACGGACGAAACCGGACTCGGTGCTGTTGACGCAGTACAGGACGAGTCCGCTCCCACAAGTCAGTGGGGAGAGGCCTGGCGCGCGTTGCGACGCCGTCCGCTGTTTTGGGTATCCGCACTCCTGATTTTGTTCGCCATTTTGCTTGCCCTGGTGCCGGGCCTGTTTACTAGCGTGGACCCGCGTGAGTGCATGTTGTCGCGCTCACTTGGCGCGCCGGAGTCCGGTCACCCGTTTGGCTTTGACCGTCAAGGCTGCGACATTTACGCTCGCACAATTTATGGTGCGCGTGCATCGGTCACAGTCGGTGTGCTTACTACGATCGTCGTGACGGTCCTAGGTTCACTGATCGGCGCGATCGCCGGTTTCTACGGTGGTATCTGGGACACCTTGCTGTCTCGCCTGACGGATATCTTCTTCGCTGTACCACTCGTGCTGGCAGCGATCGTGGTGATGTCCATGTTCCAGAACCAGCGCTCCATCTGGATGGTGGTGTTCGCGCTCTCTATGTTCGGATGGACGCAGATCGCGAGAATCGCGCGCGGCGCGGTGATGGGCGTGAAGAACGACGAGTTTGTGACTGCCGCCCGCGCATTGGGGGCGAGTGACGTGCGGATTATCTTCTCGCATATCTTGCCCAACGCGGCAGCACCGATCATTGTGTACGCCACCGTCGCGCTGGGTACGTTCATCGTCGCAGAGGCAACGCTGTCGTTCCTTGGCATCGGTTTGCCGACGACAGTCGTCTCGTGGGGCGGCGACATTTCTGCTGCACAGGCCTCCCTGAGGACCCAGCCCATGGTGCTGTTCTACCCTGCAATTGCTTTGGCACTGACAGTGCTGAGCTTCATCATGATGGGTGACGCCGTACGCGACGCCCTTGACCCTAAATCGAGGAAACGATGAGCGAGTTACAAGATCAACCGCTACTCGAGATAGCGGACCTGAAAGTTACATTCGAGTCGACTACCGGTGTTGTCGAAGCGGTGCGTGACTTTGACTTGACGGTGTACCCAGGTCAGTCGATCGCTATCGTGGGTGAGTCCGGATCGGGAAAGTCCACTGCAGCGATGTCCATCCTGGGATTGTTGCCCGGAACAGGCAAGGTCACCAATGGTTCCATCAAGCTCAACGGTGAAGAGCTCACCGAGCTTGATGAGAAGGGGTGGCAGAAGGTCCGGGGTAACAAAATAGGGCTTGTACCGCAGGACCCGATGAGCAACCTCAACCCAGTGTGGAGGATTGGCACACAGGTAGAGGAGTCCCTTCGCGCAAACCATGTGGTGGAGGGCTCTGAACGCCACGCGCGCGTCGTCCAACTGCTCGAGGAAGCGGGACTTCCAGAGGCCGAACGCCGCGCCAAACAGTACCCGCACGAGTTCTCGGGTGGTATGCGACAGCGTGCGCTCATCGCTATCGGTCTCGCGGCACGCCCAGAGTTGTTGATTGCCGACGAGCCAACATCCGCGTTGGATGTGACGGTGCAGAAGAAGATTCTCGACCACCTGGAGACGCTGACGGAGGAACTCGGCACAGCGCTGCTGTTCATCACGCACGACTTGGGACTGGCCGCCGAGCGCGCGGATCACCTGCTAGTCATGCACCGCGGACGCATCGTTGAGAAGGGGCCGAGCCTGCAGATTCTGCGCAACCCGCAGCACCCGTACACGAAGCGCCTCGTTACTGCCGCACCTTCCTTGGCATCCGCTCGTATCCAGAGCGCGAAAGCTCAGGGCATTGAGTCAAGCGAGGAACTCGCCTCGGGTCACCACGACTCCGAAGAAGTGGTGCTGAGCGTGCAGAACTTGGTGAAAGAGTTCGACGTCCGCGGGCAGAAGGGCAAGCAGAAGGTGCTTCGTGCTGTAGACGACGTCACGTTCGACGTTCGCCGCGGCACGACGCTTGCGCTCGTCGGTGAGTCCGGCTCCGGTAAGTCCACGGTGGCGAACATGGCGCTTCGCCTCTTGGAGCCAACGAGTGGCCGTGTCTTGTTTGAAGGACAAGATATCGCGAAGCTCAAGGGGCGCGAGTTGTTTGAAATGCGCCGCAAGATGCAGGTGGTGTTCCAGAATCCATATGGTTCGCTGGACCCGATGTATTCCATTTACCGCTGCATTGAGGAACCGTTGACGCTGCACAAGGTCGGTAGCCGAAAGGAGCGCGAGGCGCGAGTCGCCGAGTTGCTTGATTTGGTGCAGATGCCGCGATCGGCGATGCGTCGATACCCGAATGAGCTATCCGGTGGCCAGCGCCAGCGCATCGCAATTGCACGCGCGATGGCATTGGGTCCGGAAGTGATTGTCCTCGACGAGGCTGTTTCGGCGTTGGACGTGCTCGTTCAAAACCAGATTCTCCAGTTGCTGACTCAGCTGCAGGAGGAGATGCGCCTTTCATATCTGTTCATCACTCACGACCTAGCGGTGGTTCGCCAGACTGCTGATGACATTGTGGTGATGCGGCAGGGTAAGGCAGTGGAGCAGGGCCGGGCCGATGACATCTTCGATAACCCTCAGGATCCGTACACACAGAACCTGATTAATTCGGTGCCTGGCCTCAACATTGAATTGGGAGTAGGAGAGTAGGTCCCACCTGCTGATTTGTTACGTGCGCTACGCCACAATCGCAGCGATGAATACTGCGATTGTGGCGTAGCGTTTAGGGAATGTACAGTATTGTCACAACTTCATACACGGGTGTCTTCGTTGGAGAGAAAAGCGAAGGCTGAGATGCACAAGCGAACCGTTGAACCTGATCCGGGTAATGCCGGCGTTTAGGAAGGAATGTAAGCGTATGAATACGCGTGGAAGCCATTCGTGGCGTGTCATTGATATTGTTACTGCAGCCGTTTTGGGGGTGGCATGCGGGCTCATTTTTTGGATGTGGAACAGCGTCGGGTACGCAGGATTTAAGGCCTTTGATGCGCTCACCCCGGGTCTTGGTGGCCTGTTCACCGGTATCTGGTTCCTCGGTGGCACGCTTGGTGGGTTGGTAATTCGCAAGCCTGGCGCTGCGGTGTTCGTGGAAGTGCTGGCGGCGTCTGTGTCCGCGGTCATCGGAAGCCAGTGGGGGATCGAGACGCTGTATTCAGGATTGGCACAGGGTCTCGGTGCAGAGATCGTGTTCCTGATCTTCGCCTACAAGAAGTTTTCGACGACTGTGGCGGTGCTTGCCGGTATGGGCAGCGCAGTGGGCGCGTTCGTGCTTGAGCTGTTCCTGTCTGCCAACTTCGCGATGGGCCTGGCGTTCAACGTGATTTACCTCAGCTGCATGCTGGTATCGGGCGCGTTGCTTGCTGGTATTGTTGCAAAACTCTTGGTTGATGCTCTGGCTAAGACTGGTGCGCTTGACCGCTTCGGTGCAGGACGCGAGCGGTTCCAACAGGAGGTGTAGCCTCGGTGGCTACGGGGGACCAGGTCATCCAGGCACAGGGCCTGGGCTATAAACACGCGACTCGCCCGAAGCCTGCGTTTACCGGGGTGGACTTGACCGTCTCTCGTGGGGAGCGCGTGCTGCTCACGGGAGACTCTGGCGCTGGCAAGTCAACGCTGCTTGCCGTTTTAGCTGGGTTGGCGGCAGATGGTGAGGAAGGCCAAGTTCTTGGCTCCGTGAGTGTCAACGGCACGGTTGGCATGGTGATGCAGGACCCAGAGGCACAAACGATTTTGACTCGCGTTGGCGACGACGTTGCGTTTGGTGCCGAGAATATGGGGATTCCGCCAGAGGAAATCTGGCCCCGTGTGCGCGCTGCGCTGGATGCAGTGGGCCTGGATGTGCCGTTGGACCACAACACCGCGCACCTTTCTGGTGGGCAGAAGCAGCGACTCACATTGGCGGGAGTATTGGCCATGGGCGCTGACATCATTCTGCTGGATGAGCCGACGGCAAACCTTGACCCGGAAGGGCGCGACGATGTTGTGCGGGCAGTCGATGCCGTGTGTCGCCGCACAGGGGCGACCTTGATTGTGGTGGAGCACCGACCTGCACACTGGGTAGGCTTCGTGGACACGTTCTACCACCTCACCGCGGATGGGCTACAGCGCAGCGGCCCGGATCAGCTCCCAATGCCACCGCAGTTGCCGCCAGCGTTGAAGGTCCCTGCCAGCGCGGTAAGCGCGCTGCGTACTGAGAATCTCCGGGTTGCATTCGGTTCACCCCGCAACATCGCGGTACCAGAGGGCTTTTCTACCGTGATTACAGGCAAGAACGGTGTTGGAAAGACGACGCTAGTGCAAGCGCTCGCTGGGCTCGTCGCGCCACTCAGTGGCACTTTGGAGTACTCGCCGCGGATTCGAAGCGGGCTGACTACACCGTCGCACCGCTGGAAGTCGAAGGACTTGGCCCAACGGATTGGCTATGTGTTCCAGGAACCGGAGCATCAGTTCGTGACCGCGAATGTGCGCGATGAAGTTGCGTTGTCGGGTGCGTCGGCACACCGCGTCGATGAGCTGTTGCAACGACTGAAGCTTGAACACGTAGTAGCAGCAAATCCCTTTACACTTTCAGGAGGAGAGAAGCGCAGGCTTTCGGTAGCGACTGCGCTAGTGAATGCCCCTGAGCTCCTCATTCTTGATGAGCCGACCTTTGGGCAGGATGACAAAACCTTTGTAGAGGTAGTTTCGTTGATCCGTGAGTTGGCCGACGAGGGGAAAACCATCATCTCAATTACTCACGATGAGGCCTTCGTCAGTTCGTTGGGCGACCATATGGAGGAGCTGCGCAACGAGATGAATGCGGAAGGCGGGGTGCGGGAATGAACGTGCTCAATGGGGTGAATCCGGTAACGCGGATTCTGGGATTGGCGTTGCTGACTACACCGCTTATGGTGACGATCGATTGGGTTTCTGCAGTTGTCGCCATTGCGTTTACGCTGGCAGTCGTGCCGCTGTGCGGGCTGTCATTTAGGACGTTTTTCAAACGCGCGTTACCAATTCTTGTTGTTGCCCCGCTCGCGGGTATCCCGATGGCGCTATACGGCCAGTCAGGTGGGGAAACCTACCTTGAGTGGGGTCTCATCCATGTGACGGAGCTGTCCATTTCGCTCGCATTATCAATGGTGCTTCGCGTGTTTGCCATTGCGCTGCCCGTCATTGTGTTGTCTGCGCACGTGGATCCAACGGATCTTGGCGATGGGCTGTCCCAGGTGTTGAAGCTGCCAGAGCGCTTCGTTCTGGGATCAGTCGCTGCGTTTCGTATGTTGACGCTGCTTCGTGAGGATGTTGAGGCGATGCGAATGGCGCGCCGTGCCCGTGGCATTGCTGATACGGGACGCGTGAAGTATTGGTTTTCGTTGGCCTTCGGCTTGCTGGTGATGTCTCTGCGCAGGGCAGGCAAGCTTGCTACCGCGATGGAGGCTCGCGCATTCGGCGGCCCGCAAAAGCGTACGTGGGCTCGAGAGTCGCGGCTTACCAGGCGCGATTGGGTTGTCATGGTTGTATGCATCGCTGTCGCGTGCGTCGCGCTGGGGCTTTCAGTTGCCACTGGGTACTTCCGGCCAGTGTGGAGCGTCTCGTAGCTCATGGCTTACACACTGCTTATCGACGGCCCCTCCGGCGCCGGCAAAACCACATTGGCTGAACAAATTGGTGCTGCGCTCAGCGTTCGAGTGGTGCATTGCGATGAGTTTTATCCTGGCTGGAGCGGGCTTGAAGAAGGATCCAGAATTGTGGAGCGGGATGTACTTTCGCTCAATGAGCCGGGATACTGGCGTTGGGACTGGGAGTGTCAACGCCGCGGGGAGTGGGTCAGCCTTGACCCAGAAGGCGACCTTATTATTGAGGGCGTTGGTGCAGTGACCGAGGCGTCGATCGCGGCGGCGCGGGCGCGTGGCTGTGTGAACACGCTGTGGGTAGAGGCGGCAGAGTCGCTGCGTCGTTCGCGGGCGTTGCAGCGTGACCCAGGGTATGCGCCGTTTTGGGATATGTGGGCGGCCCAGGAGCAGGAGCACAGAGCTAGGCGAGGTGCCGTTTACTTCGACGTGACTATTGAGCGGCGTTAGTCAGCCGGGGTGAGCGTGACGCGCTCTGCCCAAGTGAGGTCGATGCCGAGGCTGGAGAGCCACCGCATCGCGTCGTCGCCGTGGCGGGTAATTCCCTCGACGGCGTTGAGGGTCACTTCCATGGCGCGTTCAGCTTCTTCTGCAGTGATAAGCCCTGCGGACGTCGCCGCGGCAAGCTCGTCGATGTCAAGGACTTCGATCGGACGTCCGGTCAGGGACACTAGGTCGACGTAGAGGTCGCGCGTCTGCCAGACGCCATCTGTTTCGGTGATATCTGCGACGTCGAAGTAGAAATCTTGTTGTACATCGATGCCTTGGCGGAAGTGGAAGATGTTTGCGCGGAGACCAAGCGATGGAAGCAGCCAGCTTTCCAAGTATCCAAACCGTGGGTGGTTTGCGCCTCGGGCCATGTAGAGGCCGAAGTTGGTCGTCGTGAAGACATCCACCTGGCGCAGGAACCCCTTCGGATCGGTGTTGACCTTCGCGGAGATGTCGAAGGTTTCCTGCTTCACTGGATGAAGATCGACGGTCATAGGCTGGCTACCTTACGTTGAACTGTGCTGCTGCTGGGGCGAAGTGACAGACATTGTTTTCGGTGCGCGCGGCACCATTGATCACTGCGAGGACTTTGCCGGGCCCTGTTTTTGCGGTTGCGGACAGGGTGGTTGGTCCTGTTGGGTTTATCTGATTATTCGCAAGCGGCGTTACACCGGTCTTGCCCGAGTTGAGGTTGATCCAGTACGCGTTCATGAGGCCTTGACGCTCTGCCGCTGGTGGAGTACCGAGGGCGGTAAACACGAATGTGGCTTCCCCAGCTTTGGCGCCTGGGGCTGGTGCGGGTGCGGGTCCAGGTACAACGAGCGCGGAGGCCGTGGAGTGCAGGCCTGGACCGATGCAGTTACTAGAGACCGTCGGCCAGTAGAACTGCGTAAACGCCGGTGCGTCTTTTGGCAGTGGCGGGCCGCCAAGTTCGCCTGTACCGGCGAAGAAGTTTACGGCGGTGCGCAGTGCGTTAGCTACCTGTGGCGGTACGAAGGGTTGATCTGCGAATTGGTTGACACGAGCAACGGTGTTGTTCGTGGGGCGTCCGAGTCCATCAACCGCGGATGAGAGAGATGACGGGATGCTGGGCTGTTGAGCGCTCGCGAGTGGTGCAGTAACGAGGGCGCACGCAGCGCAGAGCGTAGTAAGGCGGATCGCGGCGCGACGCGTGAAGTGGGAGGGGCGCACGTGGTGACCTAACTTTCCTTCGCATGACAGGTAGGGTGGCCGTCGAAAAGCCATAACCCTAGTCACAATAGTCACTTTTGTAACAGGGTCAAGTGAGGAGCGGGCTACAAGGTGCATGTTTTGTGCTTTGCGAGTAGCATTTAACCGTTATTTCCACCTATGCGAAGGAGCACCGGTTTCAGTGTCGCATCCTGAATTTCGAAACGTAGCGATTGTCGCTCACGTTGACCACGGCAAGACTACATTGGTCAACGCAATGCTGGAGCAGTCCGGCGTATTCTCTGACCACGGCGAACACGGTGACCGCGTGATGGATTCCGGCGAGCTCGAGTCCGAGCGTGGCATCACCATTTTGGCGAAGAATACCGCTATCCGCCGCAAGGGGAAGGGCAAGAACGGTACAGACCTTGTTATTAATGTGATCGATACGCCGGGTCACGCCGACTTCGGTGGTGAGGTCGAGCGTGGCCTGTCCATGGTTGACGGCGTTGTCTTGCTTATCGACGCCTCCGAAGGCCCGCTGCCGCAGACTCGTTTCGTGCTGGGCAAGGCGTTGGAAGCGAAGAAGCCGGTCATCATCTGCGTAAATAAGACCGACCGCCCGGATGCCCGCATTGACGAAGTCGTTGAAGAGGCCCAGGACTTGCTGCTTGAGCTTGGTGCGGGGCTGGAGGATCCGGAGGCAGCAGAGGCCGCGGAGAACCTGCTCGAGCTCCCTGTGCTGTACACGTCGGGTCGCGCTGGCCGGGCTTCGCTCGAGAACCCAGGCAACGGTAATCTGCCTGACAATGATGATCTGCTCCCGTTGTTCAACGTCATCTACGACGTGCTGCCGGAGCCTTCCGCTGAGATCGACGCACCGCTGCAGGCGCAGGTCACGAACCTTGACTCCTCTTCGTTCCTGGGCCGTATCGCGCTGATTCGCGTGTACAAGGGCACCGTCAAGAAGGGCGACACTGTTGCTTGGGTGCACTATGACGCCGAGGGTGAGCAGCACGTGAAGAACGTGAAGATTGCCGAGCTGCTGGTCACCGAGGGGCTCGACCGAGTTCCGGCGAAGGACGGCGTCGTCGCGGGTGACATCGCTGCAGTGTCGGGCATCGACGAAATCATGATTGGTGACACGCTGTGCGACGTCGACCACATTGAGCCGCTCGAACGCATCAAGATTGACGATCCCGCAATTTCTATGACGATCGGTGTGAACACCTCGCCGATGGCTGGGCGCAACGGTGGCGATAAGCTGACCGCCCGCATGGTCAAGGCGCGCCTGGACCAGGAGCTCATCGGTAACGTCTCCATCAAGGTGTTGCCGACCGAGCGTCCGGACACCTGGGAAGTGCAAGGTCGCGGCGAGATGGCCCTGACCGTGCTGATTGAAACGATGCGTCGTGAAGGCTTTGAGCTGACCGTTGGTAAGCCGCAGGTCGTGACCAAGGAGATCGACGGCAAGGTGTACGAGCCGTACGACCACATGGTTATCGACGTCCCCTCCGAACACCAGGGCGCTGTTACCCAGCTGATGGCGGCCCGCAAGGGCCAGATGACGGCGATGGGCAACACGGGCTCCGGCGATTGGGTTCGCATGGAGTTCGATGTTCCGGCTCGTGGCCTGATTGGCTTCCGTACGACGTTTCTGACCGAGACCCGTGGCGCTGGCATTGCGAACTCCTACTCGATTGAGCACCGCCCATGGGCGGGCGAGATCAAGGGCCGTCCGACCGGTTCGCTGGTCGCTGACCGCTCTGGCCAGGTCACCGCGTACGCGCTGACGCAACTCGCGGACCGTGGCGATTTCTTCGTGGAGCCTGGTGCAGAGACCTACGAGGGCATGGTCGTTGGTGCGAACAACCGTGATGAGGATATGGACATCAACATCACGAAGGAAAAGAAGCTGACGAACATGCGCTCCGCAACCGCCGACGCGACCGTCACGTTGGCGAAGGCCCGTACGCTGTCCTTGGATGAGGCGATTGAGTTCTGTGACGAGGATGAGTGCGTTGAGGTCGCTCCGGAGGCGATGCGAGTGCGCAAGATCATCCTCGACTCCACGGAGCGTGGCCGTGCCCGTTCACGTGCAAAGCAGCGCAATAAGTAGTTACGCACTGGTGCGGTAGTATCTACTGCGATGAATCCGCACATCTTTTCAGCGCCACGTCGCTCGCGATCACTGCGAGTCGGCGTGGCGCTGTTTGCGTGCTCTGGCGTGGTTGCGCTTTCTG
The DNA here is from genome assembly GCF_024453815.1 of Corynebacterium pseudogenitalium. Taxonomy (NCBI): domain Bacteria; kingdom Bacillati; phylum Actinomycetota; class Actinomycetes; order Mycobacteriales; family Corynebacteriaceae; genus Corynebacterium; species Corynebacterium pseudogenitalium. The sequence continues at coordinate 921,249 of NZ_CP072934.1, forward strand.
CATGCGCCGCGTCGCCTGGCCCGCCGCCTCTCGTTGATCCGAACGATGTTGCTGCTCGTGAGATGTATGAGCAAGAGGATTCCACGACTACTTCCGCTCGACCGGAGGGCAAGACTCGCGTGCGCTCCCAGGTGGAGGTTGGTGTGGATTCGCTCCGAAACGGGCTGAACCCGCACCTTATCGCTGATGAATCTGCGGTTGTGAAGAGTGTGGCGAATCTGGTGCTTCCCAGCGCATTTCATGATGGGGTGAGAAATTCCGCACTGCTCAATGGGGCGACGGTGCTCTCAGAATCGCCGCGTGCAATGACGGTGCGCTACATCATTCGCGAGACCGCGCAATGGTCTGATGGCACGCCGGTGACCGGTGCGGACTTTGTGTACCTGTGGCGGGGGATGCGGGACACGCCAGGAGTACGAAACCCGGCCGGGTATCGCGCGATCGATGCCGTGCGTGTCAGTGGCGCGACGGGCAAGGTCGTCGACGTTGACTTCGCTGAGCCGGTTGCGGATTGGCGTGGCCTTTTCGACCACTTGTTGCCGGCGCATGTGTTTGCAGCCGACGGCTCTGATTTCGGGGTGGCGCTGCGCGACACAATTCCGGTTTCTGCTGGCCGGTACATGGTGCGCGGGGTAGACCGTGGTCGTGGAACGATTACGCTGAACCGCAATGATAGGTTTTGGGCGGCCAATCCTGCCAAGATAGATATCTTGACGCTGCATGCGGTACGCGGGACCACCCAGATTGCAGATCAGCTGCGCACCGGCCAGCTGGTGTTTGTGGATCGGGTTCCTAGCGAGACGACCGGGCGCGTGCTCAGCCTGGTACCGGGTGTGCAGACGCGGATGCTCGATACGCCACGGGTGCTAGGCGCTGTGCTTTCTGCGACGTCTGGGATGTCGCCTGAGGTTCGTTCGGAGCTTCGTTCGCTGATCGACGTTCCGCTGCTTGCAAGCATTGCGTTGGACCGCACGGCTGATGTTTCGGTTGCAAAGCACGGTCAAGTGAGCACGCATGAGCCGCACGCGGTGTATCAACACGTTGCGGCTCACGGTGCGATACGCATTGGTGCCGATCTTGCAGATCCTGCAGCGGTAGCAGCGGCTCGATCGATGGCGGACATGCTGCACGATCGTGGAGTGTCGGCACGAGTTGTCGCGACGGATTTCGGTTCGCTGATTCGCTCAGGTCTCGAGGAAAATACCGTTGATGTTTTGGTGGCGTGGCAACACGATCCGGAAAATTTGCCGGATGCTGCGAGTCGCTTGGACTGCGTCGCTGGCGCCCCTCGTGCAGGCAACCTCGCCGGTTTTTGTGAACCTCAGTCGGTGGGGCTTGCGAAAGAAATCTTGGCCGGTTCGTACGGGCTTAAGCAGGCCACCGAGGCGGTCAATGAGGTGCTCGAGCAAGAGGCACTATGGATGCCGATTGCGCGCGAGCGTCGTATTATCGCCCTCGGGGAGGGCATCATCGGGCCGGATGCAGATTTGAATAACTGGAAAGCAGGCTTATCGACGGCCGCTTCGTGGCGCCTGCAACCGAAACGAAACGAAGGAGATCGGATTAATCATGCACAACTCCCGTGACCTACAGGGCTACCGGGTGCTCGCCGTGCACGCGCACCCCGACGACGAGTCCATCACCATGGCCGGAACGCTGTTTGACCTCGCGCGACGCGGCGCAGACGTATTAGTGGTGACCTGCACGTTAGGGGAGGAAGGCGAGGTCATTGGAGAGCCATATCAACTGCTGACGAATGACCATGGTGATCAGCTAGGCGGGTTCCGCATTGCGGAGCTGCACGGCGCGCTCCAGGCGATCGGCGTCCGCGGTGAGTTCCTTGGTGGCGCTGGTTGCTTCCGTGACAGTGGGATGGCGGGATCGGAGGCCAGCAAGAACCCACGTGCATTTGTCAATAGCGGGCGTCGCGCAGTCGACGCGCTGCTGGAAGTACTGCGCCGGGAGCGTCCACACCTCGTTTTGACCTACGGCCCCGACGGTGGGTACGGGCACCCGGATCATATTCGTGCGCACGAGATCGTGCACGAGGCCGCTGAGGAGTTTGATATCCCGCGCATCCTGTGGGCAGTGCGCAGGAGGGAGGAAACCGACGCACTTTTGCCTGAGGTCGCGCCTGAAGGCTGGCGCTTGCCAAAGCCTGGCGAGCTCGACGGCGTGGACAGCGTCGATGTTTCGGTGCGCCTGGACGTTGAGGCGTACAGCGCCAAAATCGCTGCGATGGCGGCGCATGCGACACAAATCTGGGTTGCGGACGGGCGGACCAGCGCGACGAACCCGCACGCGGTGCTGGGCAAGGGGCCAGTCATGTACTACGCGCTGTCCAACTTGATTGTGCAGCCGATTCAGCCGTGGGAGCATTTCCAACTGGGCGGTGGCGAAGCGGTCGTCGACACGTCGGATGTGCTCAGCGGACTTGAGCGATGACTGAAACCCGTTTCAAGGCGGACATTGCCCGCGGCGAGAAAGCAGCAGGTCTCATCTGGCTTTCTGTCGGCGCGCTCATTTCACTTTTGTTAGAAGCTGTCAACTTGGACACACGTATTGTTGGAATCGCGGTGCCGTTTACGGTAGTCATCGCTGCGCTCTTTAATGCGGTGCTCACGAAGACTGCAGCGCTGTGGTCAGATCATCTGCTGGTCAAGCTCGTTCCACTCATTGTTTGGGTGGTAGGTTTCTTTGTTCTGCTTATCGCTCTCCCGGCGCGGGGAGCGGTCGTGCTCCCCGCGAGCCCGCTGACGCTGCTGCTCCTTTTTGCGGGTTTGGGTGGGGGCGTTTGGCCCCTTTTCGGTCGAAAGTGACATACTGGAACGCATGACTTATGTGATTGCTCAACCATGCGTGGACGTAATGGACCGCAGCTGCGTCGAAGAATGCCCAGTCGACTGCATCTATGAGGGCAAGCGCATGCTCTACATTCACCCAGACGAGTGCGTCGACTGCGGTGCATGTGAGCCAGCTTGCCCGGTAGAGGCCATCTTTTACGAGGATGACACCCCGGAGGAATGGGCCGAGTACTACGACGCAAACGTCGGCTTTTTCGACGAGCTCGGATCGCCAGGCGGGGCGACAAAGCTTGGGCCACAGGATTTCGACCACCCATTCGTGGAGGCGCTACCACCGCAGAACCAGGACGGTTAAACCTGCATGAGCACGCACCATCGCGCCGGCTTAGAGGAGCAGCTACCGGAGTTCCCTTGGGATACCATCCTCGATGTCAAGCAGAAGGCAGCCAGCCATCCCGGCGGACTCATTGACCTCTCGGTCGGGACACCGGTAGATTCAGTCGACCCTTCCATCCAGCTTGCCCTGGCTGAGCATGCCGCTGCGCCTGGCTACCCGCCGACGCAGGGGTCGGCGGAACTACGCCAAGCGATTGCCGACTCGCTGGAGCGCCGATACAACATTCAGGACCTGCACACAGACGCTGTGCTTCCCGTCATCGGCACAAAGGAGGCTGTCGCGTGGCTTCCAACCCTGCTCAACCTGCGCGGTGGCATAGTGGTGATCCCGGAGATCGCGTACCCAACCTACGAGGTGGCCGCGATCATAGCGGGATGCAAGGTCGTGCGATCTGACGTTCCAGTCGATGGTGCGTCGCTAGTATTCTTAAACACCCCGAGCAACCCAACCGGTCGCGTCCTCTCCGCAGAGGAGATGCGCGTATGGGTTGACTACGCGCGGGAAACCGGCGCGATCATCGCCTCAGACGAGTGTTACATGGGCCTTGCCTGGGATGAGGACCGCAGGCCGGTATCGCTGCTTGACCCGGCGGTCAGCGGTGGTGACAACACCAACCTCTTGGTCTTGCATTCGCTGTCAAAGACATCGAATATGGCCTCTTACAGAGTCGGTTTCATCGCTGGTGACGAGAAGCTGGTGCAAGAACTTCTGCTGTTGCGCAAGCACACCGGAATGATGGTGCCAGGACCAATCCAAGCAGCAACGCTGGCTGCACTCCGCGACGATCAGCACGAAACACTCCAGCGGCTTCGCTACGCCAACCGTCGGGTGACACTCTTGCGCGCGCTGCTCGCGGCAGGGTGCAGCGTTGAGCATTCCGAGGCCGGGCTGTACCTGTGGACACGCAGGGAAGGCGCAGATGCCCGCCAGACGCTCGACTGGTTCGCGCAGCGTGGAATCCTCGTTGCGCCAGGGGACTTTTACGGCCCTGGCGGCTCGCAGCATGTTCGAGTTGGCCTCACGGCTTCCGACGAGGCCATCGCTGAGGCCGCACAGCGACTCTCGGAGTAACACGTGACCACTCCAACAGAGCATCGTGGGATGCGTGCGCTTCGAAGCCTGCGCGAGTTTTTGCGCTTCGGCATTGTGGGAGGCTCCGGCGTCCTGGTCAATCTTTTGGTGTTCTACCTCACCAAGAAAGCGATCGAAGTCGGCTTCAATCTGCATGAGGGCGACATCTTCTTCAACCTTTTCGGCACCCGCTTTAACGTCCGCTGGTATCACGTGCTTGCTACCGTGGCGTTTCTCGTGGCGAACACATGGAACTACCAGCTCAACAGGTCGTGGACCTTCCGGGGCCCGCAGCGGCGTTCGTGGATCCGCGGGTTTTTCCCGTTCCTCACCACCGGCGTGATGGCATTCGTTGTTTCGCTGGTGTTCTTGACGTTGTTTATGAACCCGAACTCCCCAATTGGGTTGCCGGACAGCATTTTCGACGACTCCACCGGTCTTCGCACGAAGTCCTACTGGTCGCAGGGCCTGGCGACGCTGATCGCGACACCGGTGAACTACATCATTAATAAAATTTGGACGTTTTCGAAGCCGAAAACAGCTCCGAAAACGTCCGCGTCTTCCTAGTTGTGCTTGCCCGTTAGACGCTTTCCTTGGATGGGCGCACCAGGAAAGATGCGCCGATCAATACCGCGGAGACGATGAGGACCGCGATAATTTGGCCTCTGGTGGAGGCGTCGAAAAGCATGAGGATGGTGAGTCCCACGAGGGCAATCAGCGTTGCCCACGGAACCCAGGTCGCTCCGCGTACCTGCACTGCGGAGTTCTTGATCTGCGGGTGCAGTCGGATGTAGCTCAGCGTGATCATTACCCACGTGACCATGAGGCAGCCGCCGACGGCGTTCATGAGGAAGTCGAGCAGCCCTGGTGGGTTCCACCACTGCAGGCCGACTGCGGCGAAGGCGAAGAACATCGACACCAATACGGAGTTCATTGGGACGGCGTTCTTGTTCGTGGCGCGAAGCCAGCGCGGCGCGTCGCCTTCGAGTGCCTGTTGGTAGGCGAGGCGAGACGTGCCGTAAATCTGGGCATTGAACGCGGAGAGCAGCGCCAGGACGATGACGGCCTCCATGAACCCGACGACGCCTGGGATGTTTGCCATGCTGAGCACCTGGGTGAATGGTGAATCTGCAGCGGAGTCGGCACCGTCGATCTGTGCGTATGGGATCAGCAAGATGATGACGATGATGCTTCCGATGTAGAAGAGTGCGATGCGCCAGATAATGGAGTTGACCGCGCGCTTGACGGCCTGCGCGGGGTTCTCCGACTCTGCCGCCGCGATGGTGACAACCTCGATACCGCCGAAGGCGAACGCCACGGCGAGCAGCCCAGCGGCGACGCCGGCGAAGCCGTTCGGCATGAAGCCCGACTCCCGGACGTTGTCCAGGCCGACGAAGTCGTGGCCGGGGAGGATGCCGAGGAAGAGCGCGGCGCCGATGGCCAAGAAGAGGATAATGACGGCGACCTTAATCATGGCGAACCAGTACTCAAACTCGCCAAAGCCTTTCACCTGCGCGAGGTTGATGACAGCGAAGAATACCACTGTGACCAGCGCTGGAACCCATTGGGGGACGCCAAACCAGCCAGACATAATTGCGGCTGCGCCGGTGATCTCGGCGCCACCAACCATGATGAGGAGGAACCAGTAGAGCCAGCCCAACAGGAAGCCGGCCCAGTGGCCGAACGCCTGGCGCCCGTACGTCGCGAACGAGCCGGAAGACGGGCGGGCTGCAGCCATCTCGCCGAGCATGCGCATAACCGAGATAACAATCAGGCCTGCGATCGCGTATGCGACCAAGATGGCGGGGCCTGCGGCCCGGATGCCGACGCCCACTCCGAGAAAGAGACCGGCGCCTACCGCCATGCCCAGACCCATCAGGGTCAGGTGACGCGATTTGAGGCCGGTGCCCAGCGTGGCGTCGTCGGATTCAGTGTTGCGTTGAGTTGTCATCGGATGTTCCTCTCGGCGGCGTCCTTAGCGCGTTGTTGGAAAGTGTCGGTGCGGGTCCAGAGGACGCCAGCGATTGAAATGATGCCCACGACGACTGCTACCGCGAACATTTGGAAGCGGCCGTCAGGGTTGGTCAGCATGAGCACCACGATGGCTCCCGCCAGTACAACCGTTGCCCACGGCAAGACTCCTGGAGCCCACATGCGAACGTGCGTGATCTCGTTGCGCTTCACTAGCTGCGGGTGAATGCGCAGGAACGAGAATGTGATGGCGAACCACAACACGATCAGGCAGCCGCCTACCGCGTTGAGCAGGAATGCGAGCAGTCCAGGGGGATTCCAGTACTGTAGTGCGACAGCTACGAAGCCGAAGAACACGGAGAGCACGACGGCGCGCATCGGTACGCCGCGGTGGTCGGTGCGTGCGAAAGCCTCGGGGGCGTCGCCGCGCAGGGCCAGGTTGTGGAGGAACCTGGAAGAACCGTAGATCTGTGTGTTGCACGCGGAGAGCAGCGCGATGACGATGACGGCTTCCATAATGCCTACCGCGCCCGGAATGTTTGCCAAGTGCAGCACGGCGGTAAACGGGGACTCGGAAGCGTCGTTCGCCCCACCGATGTCTTCGTATGGCAGCAGCAAGACGATGAGCAACACGGATCCGATGTAGAAGATGCCGATTCTCCAGATGATGGAGCGGATCGCGGAGTGCACGGCAACCTCGGGGTCTTCGGATTCGGCCGCCGCGATGGTGACCAGCTCAATACCGCCGAATGCGAACGCAACTGCGAGCAGTGCCGTGGCGACGCCACCCCAGCCGTTCGGCATGAACCCGAACTCGGCAATGTTCGTTGTGCCGACGAATGACGTTCCCGGCAGGAGCCCCAGCCACAACGCCACGCCGAGGGCGAGGAAGAGACAAATCACGGTGACCTTAATCAGGGCAAACCAGAACTCGAATTCGCCGAGGTTTCGCACTGCGGCGAAGTTAATCGCCGTGAAGATAACAATCGCTGTCAGCGCCGGGATCCACGGAGACACCGCGAGCCATGATGCGATGATGGCGGAAGCGCCGGTGATCTCGACGGCCATGATCATGATCATCATGAACCAGTAGAGCCAGCCGATGGCAAAGCCTGCCCACGGACCGAAGGCCTGTTCCGCGTAGGTAGAAAACGTGCCCGAAGAAGGGCGCGCGGCAACCATCTCCGCGAGCATCTGCATGATGCACACGGTGATTGCGCCAGCGATCATGTACGCAATGATGACAGCGGGGCCTGCTGCGGCGATACCCACACCAGTGCCAAGGAAGAGCCCGGCGCCAATTGCTGAGCCGAGGCCCATCATGGTCAGGTGCCGGGTCTTCAGTCCGCGCTGTAACGATGTCGACGCCCGAGTTGGGGTAACAACCGGTGAAGCTTTCAAAGACATGGCAATTACCTTAAACACTCATGTACTTTCATGCCTATCATTCGCAGTTGTGTCGCCCCGTGCACTGCGAATTCGGCCCGTAAAAGTAGAGCGTTAGCTGCTTCGCGCGCGCAGTGCGGGCGTGGTGCTTGCCGGCTCTTGGTGGATGCTGATATCACTCTGACCAGCAATCTCACTTGCTGGAATATGTGTCTCATTTCTTGTGTCGTAGATAATTGTCGACGGCTCCAGCATCACATTGACACCGATCTCGCAGTTGTCCCCGAGATCCACCCCGATTACACCCGATGCGGGGTGAAGCGTGCAATTGCGTCCGACTCGTAGCGGGATCCGGTTATGTCCGCTGCCGCGCGCAGCCATCAGCACCGCCGACAACGCAACCTCGGTACCTTCACCAACCGTGACAGCGGAGGAGAGCCGCCCCTCAATCTTTGCCGGTCCAAGAGCTCCGGAGTTGTGCGAGACGTAGCCCTCACGGATCACGGACGTTCCCGGAGCCAAGTAGGCCCCGAGGCGGACGCGCTCCGCCTCAGAAATTGAGACCCCAGTCGGCACCACGTAGTCGACCATGCGGGGAAGCCGCTCGATGCCGTAGACGTGGATGTTGCCCCTGCTACGCAGGCGAGTTCGCACGAATTCGAAGTTATCCGCCAAGCATGGGCCCTTATTCGTCCATACCACCGGCTCGAGGTGTTCGAGGCAGTCTTCCATGTTGACTTCGAAGGGGCGCACCAGGCGGTGGGAGAGCAGGTGGAGCCGAAGATATACGTCGTGGGCATCCACAGGGGGTTGGGACAGGTCCGCGATTGTGGTGCGCACCGGCACGTGCTCGACGAGCCGGTCCGAGTCCATGCCCACCAGGCTGAGGAATGCGTCCCCAAGTTCGTGCGCGCTGACTCTGCGGGATCCGGAAGTGAGGCTGGAGGGGTCGTCGATAAGTGAAGGGGAAGGGTACCAGGTGTCGAGTACCGTACCGTCCAGCGAAATATTGGCAATACCTGTGGCCTGCGCTCCTTGTAACATGCTTGTCATCTTAAACGCACAGTCACAAAGGGCCGGACTCGGACGACAAGCGGGGGAGGGGTTGGCCTAGCATATAAGTTTTTGGCAGAGTCGAACTCAACGTGTTTTGAGGAAGGAAGGACCCATGGCACCTCACAAGTCACCGCGACCGGACAAGGAGCGAAAACTGCGCGGCCCAATCATGCTGCGAAGCGAGGACACCGAACAGCCGACGACGCACGACCGTCGCCTCCTGGAGTCCTTGGGCTACAGCGACCACGACTGGAAACACGCGGACCCGTGGCGTGTGATGCGAATCCAGTCTGAGTTTGTCGCAGGCTTCGACGCACTGAGCGACTTGCCGAAGGCGGTCACTGTGTTTGGCTCCGCACGCCTCAACGAAGGCACGGAAGAGTATGCGCTGTCATGCGAGGTAGGCAAGGCGCTCGTCGAGGCGGGATACGCGGTCATCACTGGTGGCGGTCCAGGCTTGATGGAGGGGCCGAACCGCGGTGCCCACGATGCCGACGGCATCTCGGTGGGGCTCGGCATTGAGTTGCCGTTCGAACAAACGCTTAACGATTGGGTCGACCTCGGCCTGAACTTCCGCTACTTCTTCGCGCGCAAGACAATGTTCTTGAAGTACTCGCAGGCGTTCATCGCGCTGCCGGGCGGGTACGGGACCATGGACGAGCTGTTCGAAACGCTCGTGATGGTGCAAACCCAAAAGGTTACGAACTTCCCGATAGTGCTCATGGGCACCGAGTTCTGGTCCGGCCTGGTTGCGTGGATTGAGGAGCAGCTGCTCGGCCGCGGCCTCATCTCGCCGGGCGATGAATCCCTGTTCTACGTCACCGACTCCGTCGACGACGCGATCGCGCACATCGTGCACGCACATAAGGTGATGACAGACGCGCGCCTGCGAGATGCTCACAACGAGGACGTCTAACAGATGCCTGGCCGCATCGCAGAGGTAATGGCGATCATCAACCGGACGCCAGATTCGTTTTACGACAAAGGAGCAACGTTCGCGATAGAGCGAGCACTGGATCGAGCCGATACGGTGATCGCGCAGGGCGCGTCGATTGTCGACGTGGGCGGGGTAAAAGCAGGTCCCGGCGACGAAGTCGACCCCGCAGAGGAGATCGAACGCGTCGTCCCTGTCATCCGGGGCATCCGCCTCCGGCACCCGTCAATACGCATCAGCGTGGACACCTGGCGCGCCGACGTTGCACAGACTGCAATCGAGGCGGGTGCCGACCTAATCAACGACACCTGGGCTGGCTACGATCCCGAGCTCGTCGAGGTCGCCGGAGCGCATCGCGTTGGGTACGTCTGCTCCCACACCGGCGGTGCGGTACCTCGCACACGCCCACACCGCGTCCACTACGACGATGTCGTCGCCGACGTCATCCGGGAAACCACAGCGCTCGCCGAGCGCGCCGTTGCTTGCGGCGTGCCCGAAGAGCTCGTGATGATCGACCCAACGCACGACTTCGGCAAGAACACCTTCCACGGACTGGAGTTGCTGCGCCGAGTCGACGAGCTCGTCGCGACAGGGTGGCCAGTCCTCATGGCGCTGAGCAACAAAGACTTCGTCGGCGAGACGCTCGACCGTGCAGTTGGCGAGCGAGTCGCAGGGACGCTCGCAGCGACAGCGTGGTCCGCCGCACGCGGCGTCGCAGCCTTTCGCGTCCACGAAGTCGCCGAAACCCTCGACGTGATCCGAATGACCGCCGCCATCCAGGGACATATGCCACCGATCAATACCGTGCGGGGGCTTGCGTAGTGCGCGTCAGTGTGGTCATCCCGGCGCTGAACGAGGCCGCAACCGTCGGACACGTTGTGCGACGCTGCTGCGTTGCAGATGCAGTTCGGCGCGATGGGGAAGTACTGGTCATCGACTCGGATTCACACGACGACACCGCGACGCTTGCCGCCAGGGCGGGGGCTCGTGTGGTGAACTGGCGCGAGGTCAGCGCGATTGAACCGCAGGAAGGCAAGGGTGAAGCACTGTGGCGCGGTGTGAAGGCCGCGCGCGGAGAGTTCGTCGTGTTTATCGACGCCGACGTCACCTCCCTCGAGCCGTGGTGGATTGATGCACTCATCGAGCCCTTCAAGACCCCGGAGATCCACCTTGTGAAGGCTCGTTACAAAAGATCCCTGGACGGGCGGCCTTCTGGCGGCGGGCGTGTCACGGAACTGACTGCAAAGCCGTTGCTACGACGGTTTTTCCCAGCATTGAGTGATATTGGTCAGCCACTGGCCGGCGAATATGCAATACGTCGAGATACAGCGCTGCGGCTGCCGTTCGTGGCGGGATACGGCGTTGAGTCGGGGCTGCTCATCGACACCTTCGCCAGGTATGGGCGCAATGCTATTGCGGAAGCGGATCTTGGAACTCGCGTACACCGCAACCGCCCGCTTGAGGAGCTGGGGCCGATGGCGGACGTGGTGGCGTCGACAATTCTCGACAGGGCGTTGGTATCCGGACAGCTTGGTTCCGAGCAGAAGACGAGGCAACGGCTGCCCTGGTGCGAAATTCTGAGCACTGAACGCTAGTATGATGACATGCTTTCTTGGATCATCCTGATTATCGCCATTGCCGTTTTTTGCGTGCTTGGTTTCTTGCTCTTTAGCCAGCTGTTTGGGCGCGGCGAACAGCTGCCACCCATGATGGAGACCGAGGACGTCAAGTCCGCGAACCGGCTCGCAGTTGAGGAGGGCAACATTGGAGACGTGCACCTTGAAGTGGTGCACCGTGGCTACCGGATGGACCAGGTCGATGACCTGCTTACCGCACTCGGTGAGAAGTACGGCTTTGCTCCGACTATCAGTCAGCTAACTGAAAACAGCGTAGTATTGGATACAAACGTTTTGACTGAAGGAGAAGCGACAGATGGCAGCAATGAAGCCGCGCACCGGTAATGGACCAATGGAAGCCGCAGAAGAAAGCCGGAAGATTGTCATGAGGATTCCGTCCGACGGGGGCGGTCGCCTGGTCATCGAGATGAGCAAGGAAGAGGCTACTGAGCTCGGAAATCTGCTGATTGAAGCCGTAGGATAAGAATTCTCTAAACTTAAGGTAATATATCCAGCATGCTCAAAGACATAATTGATGTGCTGGCAGATCCTATAGACCTTACTCCTCTTTGTGGTGAAGAGGAGTTTTCACGCCTCGTTTCCGAAAGTGGCCACTCGTACGATGTGGCGAAGCAGGGCTACGTTACGCTGGCGAGCGGAAAAGGTCTGCAACATGTCGGTGACTCGTTGGAGATGGTCCTCTCCCGCGAGTCATTTTTGTCGCAGGGGCACTTCGCCCCGTTCGTTGAAGCGATGACGGAGCACGTAGAACACGTGCTTGACCTCAGCGCGCCTGAGGAAGACCACCCTGCGATCCTCGAAGTCGGCGCGGGGACCGGCTACTACCTGTCGCACACCCTGGACTCCGTGGTTGGTGCGCGCGGTGTCGGACTTGATATCTCGGTTCCAGCTGCGAAGTATCTTGCAAAGGCACATCCGCGAATCGGCTCGATTGTGGCCGATGTGTGGCAACAGCTTCCAATTGCGACCGGGAGCATCCACGCGATTACCGTGGTGTTTGCCCCGCGTAACCCAGCAGAATTCGCTCGCGTGCTTGCGGATGACGGCCAGGTTGTAGCGCTCATTGCGGATCAAGGCCACCTCGATGAGCTGCGTGAGCCCCTCGGTATCTTAGGCGTCGAGCCCGGCAAGCTGGACCGCCTCGTCGAGCAGTCAGAGGGCCACCTGGAGCTGGCCGAAGACCCAAAGGAACTTGTCTTCCCGATGCGTTTGGACCGCGAATCTATCGCGGCCCAGGTCGGAATGAGCCCATCCGCCCGCCACATTGAGCGGGGCGAATTGGCGCGTCGTCTTGACGCCCTGCCGGATCACATGACCGTAACCGCGCACGCACAGCTCGTGCGCCTGCGCAAGGCGTAAGCCGTTCCGCTCAGGAAGCAGCTAGCGGCTACGACGCCACTCGTTCAAGATGCTGGCGTCGTCTTTGGCGCGGGAGCGGATGCCGATGCATCCGTTCTCCGGCCAGATGCGCGAGGACATCACTACTGCACCGCCGTCGGCATAGACCTCGAGCGTCGAACCGTCCACGATAACCGTGATGGTATCTTCCTCGTCCTCGCCGATTTCGGCTTCCGCAACTTGGCCATCGAATCGATCGACGGTGAGCTTGTCGCCAGCATGGGTGACCCGAGCCGCGACCTCACCATTACCGTCGACAATCTCAGCGACGACACTGCCACCTGCGGAGATCTCGCATAGTGCAGTCCACAAATGGGCGCCGCGCGTCGTGCTCACCGCCTCGGGGAGCCCTGGCGCAGGTACCTGGTACAGGTGGCCATCCTGGAGTGTGACATAGCGTGGCAGTGTGAGCGTATTTGCCCAGCCTTCGGTTTCCCAGTTCGGCTCTTTTGTCGGGGACCCTTGGCGGCCAGAGGGCGTCATAAAGCCAAAGAGATAGGTGCCTTGGTAGCGCTGCGCCGGGTCCATCGCAACCGGGAGGTAGTTGGTGTTGCGGGGGCGAGTGAAATCGTGCCCGAAATCGAGCGCCTGTGCAGGTGTGGTTACCCGGAACGTGTTGTTCTCCAGCTTGCCGATGATGTAGGCCGAACGGTCTTTGCCACCGCGCTCAAGCGTGAAGAAGAAGACGTCGTAGATCTTGGAATCAACTTCATCGCGGAGCCTGCAAATACGTGGCGCTACCAGCGTCTCATCGAGGTCGATTCCGGGGTCGCCATCAAAAGTGAGAGGTCCTTCGAAGCGCCACTCAACGCCATCGATAGAGCGAAGCACGACTGGCTTCGGCGTATCGACGCTGCCCGTGATCGCCAGCATGAGCCAGCCATCGTGCTCCTCGCGCTCGTCATCTTTCCAGTCAGGAACGACGCAGGGCGAGCGGAAGTTGTTGTACTCAGGCGTGTCCTCGACGATATCGCCAAGTCGCTGCACGCCAGGTGTGGCGTTTGTATCTTCGAGGAGTTCATCGCACAGCCCTTCCAGCTCAGGCGCGTGGGCGAGCTGGATGGTGTTGCCAGCAGCAGTTGCTGAAGTGAAATACAGGTAGATGCCTTCCGGCGCACCAATTACGGCACCTGCTCGAACCGCGGATTCGCCACCGGCGGGGACAATGGCATCGTTGCATTCGACCCAGCTAAACGGGTCGCCGTCGCTGACGTTGTGGCCCCAGCGGCTCGGGGCTTCGGGTGTGGGGCGGTATTGGTAGAAAATATGCCAATTGTTTTCTCCTTCGCGCCCGTCGAAAATGACACCAGCTGGCCCCTCGAGGATGCCACTGTCTGCGGTGACGTGAAGTTCTGGTCGGAAAGTACTCATCGTTAAGTGGTGTTCACCCCTGCGTTATTTCGTGAGTTGTTCATAAATCTTGACGGTGTCTTGCGCAATTGTCTTCCACGAGAAGTCATTGCGGGCGCGCGTCAGGCCAGCTTGGCCCAGCCTTCGGGAGAGATCCTTGTCACCAGCCACCTGGTTGACTGCCTCGGCGAGATTGCGCTCGAAGGCTTCCGGCTGAGTTTTGTCGTAGTCAACGAGCACACCCGTCTCACCATCCACGACGACCTCCGGGATGCCACCCACGCGAGATGCCACAACAGCGGTTTCGCATGCCATGGCCTCCAAGTTCACGATGCCAAGCGGCTCGTAGATTGACGGGCACACAAAGACGTCGGCTCTGGAGTAGACCTCGCGGATCTTTTCTGCCGGCAACATGTCCTGTACCCAGAACACACCATCGCGCTCAGATTGTAGCTTTTCGACGAGCCCCTTCGTCTCTGCGGCGATCTCCGGTGTATCAGGCGCACCTGCGCACAGCACGAGCTGGACGTCTTCCTCAAAGTGCGACGCCGCCTTGAGGAGGTGCGCGACGCCCTTTTGGCGCGTGATTCGACCGACGAACGCGACGATCGGCTTCGCCGGGTCTACACCGAGGTCTGTCAGGACGGTTCCCTCGGTGGGGTACCACTTTGCCGGATCGATGCCGTTGAGTACGACGTGAATCTTGTCCGCCGGGATGCTCGGGTAGGCACGAAGGATGGCTTCTTTCATACCCGCGGAAACGGCAATGACTGCGTCCGCATTCTCGAAAGCGTTCTTCTCGCTCCACGAGGAAACGTTGTAGCCACCGCCGAGCTGCTCGCGCTTCCAAGGGCGGTCAGGCTCGAGAGAGTGCGCAGTGACAACGTGCGGAATGTCGTAGAGAAGGCCTGTGAGGTGGCCACCGAGCCCGGCGTACCACGTATGGGAGTGAGCCACGTCAACATTGTTGGCGGCGTGGGCGATCCGAAGGCCCGTCGATAAGGTCTTGATGGCACCGTTCGCGTTTTCAAGGGCAGGGTCAACCCCGTGGACGTAAACGTCCTTCATGTCGCGGGGAGTGCCCATGCAGTGAACATCGACGTCAACGATCTCCCGCATAAAGCGAGTGAGCTCTGTGACGTGGACTCCGGCTCCCCCGTAAATCTCGGGAGGATACTCTTTGGTCATCATTCCGACTCTCATACCGCCCGAGCATAGTGACGAATTCACGTCGGTGCAGGAAAGCAAAAACTGAAATGTAGCGCTGCCCACTTTAGGAGGCAAAAGGCTGCAAGGTCACGAAGTTTTCAATAGGCTCGGAAGCGTGAGAAGTCAGCCTAGAGTACTTGCAATTGTCCTTGCCGGTGGCGAAGGGAAGCGCCTGTTTCCGTTGACCGCGGACCGAGCTAAACCGGCCGTTCCTTTTGGAGGCAACTATCGATTAATTGATTTTGTTCTGTCGAACTTGGTCAACGCTGGGTACATGCGAATCGCAGTGTTGACACAGTACAAGTCGCACTCGCTGGACCGGCACGTGGCGACGGCTTGGAACGTATCTGGCCCGACTCCGCAGTACATCGCATCGGTGCCGGCGCAGCAACGTCGTGGCAAGCGCTGGTACAACGGCTCTGCAGACGCGATTGTGCAGTCGCTCAACCTCATTTACGACGATAAGCCGGATTACGTGCTGGTCTTTGGCGCAGACCACGTCTACCGGATGGATCCTTCGCAGATGGTGGAGAACCACATCAAGTCAGGCAAGGCTGCAACGGTGGCCGGTATCCGCGTGCCTCGATCAGAAGCTACGGCGTTCGGCTGCATCCAGTCCGAAGAGGACGGCACCATCACCGAGTTTTTGGAGAAGCCCGCGGATCCACCAGGAACCCCGGACGATCCGGATATGACGTTCGCTTCGATGGGTAACTACGTATTCTCTACGGAACCACTGATTCAAGCGCTGCTCGAGGACGAGCAGAACGAGGACTCTGATCACGATATGGGTGGCGACATCATCCCGTACTTCGTGCGCAAGGGCGAAGCAAATGTGTACGACTTCTCGCAGAACGAAGTGCCCGGCGCGACAAAGCGCGACAAGGGATACTGGCGAGATGTCGGTACGATTGATTCTTTCTACGAGGCGCACATGGACCTCATCTCTTCGTACCCAGTGTTCAACTTGTACAACTCGACGTGGCCGATTCACTCCACAGAGGACGGCAACCTTCCACCAGCGAAGTTTGTCGTGGGAGGTATCGCACAGGAGTCGATGGTGGCGTCGGGATCAATTATCTCGGGCGCTACCGTACGCAATTCAGTGCTTTCCACGGATGTGCGTGTTGAGGAAGGCGCGACCGTTGAAGGTTCTGTGCTGATGCCAGGTGTGCGCATCGGTAAAGGGGCGGTGGTCCGCCACTGCATCCTCGATAAGAACGTCTATGTAGCTGACGGTGAAATTATTGGCGTCGACCTTGAAAAGGACCGCAAACGCTACACTGTTTCGGACAACGGCGTAGTGGTCGTCGGCAAAAATCAGGTGGTTCAGGAATAACTGACACTCATAGGCAAGGCCCGCTCGAAGCTCAGCGAAGTTCGAGCGGGCCTTGTTCGTGCGTACGTAGAGCTAGCGCTTCGTAATGATGGTCAGGCCACCGTCGAGAGGCAGGCGAGCTACGAGCGCTCCGTGGTCGGCGGCGAGGCTGCTCACGTACCTATCTGCCTCTCGTGCTGCCTCGGTTTCGCGGTCCCTGCGTGTCGAATCGCTGACGGTACCGTCCAGCAGAGAGTCGGCGAGAATCAGCGTGCCGCCCTCGCTGAGGAGCGGCCAGGCGGCATCAATAACCGCGGTGAACTCGATCGGCGAGACATCCGCGTAAACGAGGTGGTAGGCGTCGTTCGCAAGCCTGCCCATAACCTCAAGCGGGCGCGCGGTGAGGAAACGTGTGCGGGAGGTTGGGTACTCGGCGGCACGGAATGCCTCCTTTGCGCCGGTTTGTAGCGTGACCTCGGGTTCGATGCAGGTAAGCGATGCGCGCTCTGGAAGACCACGCAGCAGGTGGAGCCCGACGACGCCCGCAGCCGGAGTGATGGCGACTGCGCCTTGCGACTGACCACTTGGGCAGGCTGCAGCGAGCGTCGAAAGTAACGTGCCGACGATGACCGACGGCGCACGGACTCCGTTCTCCTGCGCTTCTACGCTGGCGTACTTCAACGCTTCGCGGAAAGCAGCAGGGAACGGCTGTTGCTCGGCATCAGTGAAAGACTGATGGATGTAATTTGTCAACTGATCAAAAGCGGTCGCACTCACAGCCAACATCATAACCAGAACTGTCCTCACAGCGTGTGTGCTACGCGCATGCAGTAACCTTTACGAATTTTCCTTTGGTGAATGCGATTTCAATCTGCCACAATATGAAGCATGCAACCTGATGATGCTGCCGCCCAACATGATTCCGTCGCGCCCGAAGATTTGCGCGGTACGGCTGCATTTGATGCTGGGGTGGGGGCGATGCCTTCGTGGGCTGAGCTCGTCGCAGAGCACGCCGACAGTGTGTATCGCCTTGCGTACCGTCTTTCAGGTAACCAGCACGACGCGGAAGATCTTACGCAAGAAACCTTCATCCGCGTGTTCCGTAACTTAAAGAGTTACCAACCGGGTGCGTTCGGTGGCTGGCTTCATCGGATTACAACGAATCTGTTCCTTGATATGGTGCGCCACCGGGCGAAGATCCGGATGGAAGCACTCCCGGAAGACTATGAGCGCGTTCCCGGCACTGATATGACTCCGGAGCAGGCGTATAACGTCGCGCACCTCGATCCTGCCCTGCAGCACGCACTCGATGAATTGAGTCCGGACTTCCGCGTTGCCGTGGTGCTTTGCGATGTCGTCGGTATGACGTACGAAGAAATCGCTGAGACGCTTGGAGTCAAGATGGGTACCGTCCGTTCACGCATCCATCGCGGTAGAACTCAGCTGCGTGAATCGCTCGAGGAGCAGGCGCGGCATGACGTCGCCACCGAAGAGTTAATTCGACTACGCTAGGGCGCGAGATAGTGGTTGACTACGGATGCGAAAGGAGCGTTACCGATGCGAGCGTTTTGTTCCACTGAGCATTTGAACCCTGAAGCAATTGCAGCTTTCGCAGACGGTGAACTTTCGCGCTCTGCAAGCCGTCGCGCTATGAAACATATGTTGGAGTGCCCAGAGTGCTTCCAAGATGTTCTTGTGCAGCGGCGAGCGTCCGCACGTGTAAAGGCCTGCAAGGATGACGACCTGCGAGCCCCAGATTCGCTGGTGGCGAAGCTCAGCGGCCTGTGCCACGAGATGCAACCTGCCGAGCCTTGCGGTGAAGATGCTCATCACAAGGAACGATCACCGATTGTGGCCGCCGTTGACGCCACGCTTCGGGCGCTGCGGCACCGAGAGTAGGATGTGATCCGTGTTTTCCAGTATTGGCTGGGGTGAAGTCTTTTTCATCCTGATCATCGGCCTCATTGTGATTGGTCCGGAGCGGCTCCCAAGCGTTATCGAGGATGTCCGCGCAGCCATTTACGCTGCGCGCAAGGCGATCAACAACGCGAAGCGGGAGCTCAACGGTGAGCTCGAGGAGTTTGAGGAGCTACGCAAGCCACTGGATACGGTGTCGCAGTATGCGTCGATGGGGCCAAAGCGCGCGATGGCGAAGTTTTTCTTCGAAGATGACGAGGAATTTCTCGAAAGTTTTGATCCGCGCAAAATGATGGAAGACGATGCGCCTCTGGCTCGCCAACCATCAAAGCCACAGTCCCGGGCAAAGAAAGGGCCGGAGGACGGGGGACAGCCCAGTGGAGGGGGATTCTCCTGGACTGACGTTACCTAGTTCCCACCGATCTATTCGTCAGTGTGCTTCACACCAAGGTTGAGGGACTTGCCAGCAAGTGAGTTACGGCGAATCTTCAGCTTGGTGACGATCTCCTGGATCGCCGCAGCGGCAGGGGAGTCTGGTTCTGCTGTGACGACAGGGGTTCCGGTGTCACCGTTTTCTCGTAGCTTCGGATCCAACGGGATGGAACCTAGCAGCGGCACGTCACTATCTGTGAGCGCGGTCAGGCGCTCCGCAACCTGCTGGCCACCACCTTCACCAAAGATATTCATGACGGAGCCGTCAGGCATGACCATCCCGGCCATGTTCTCGATGACGCCAGCAATTCGCTGCTCAGTCTGCTGAGAAATTGTGCCGGCACGCTCAGCGACCTCAGCTGCGGCTGCTTGCGGAGTGGTAACAATGAGCAGTTCGGCATTTGGAATCAGCTGCGCCACTGTGATCGCCACATCGCCGGTCCCCGGTGGAAGGTCAAGGAAGAGTACGTCAAGATCGCCCCAGTACACATCAGACAGGAACTGTTGGATTGCGCGGGTGAGCATCGGTCCACGCCAAACCACAGGGGCATTGCCCTCCACAAATTGCCCCACAGAGATGTGGCGCACGCCGTGTGCGATCGGTGGCATGATCATTTCTTCGACCACAGTCGGCCCCATGTCGGAAGAGCCGAGGAGACCAGGGACGGAGTGCCCGTAAATGTCGGCGTCGACAATTCCGACGCTGAGGCCCTGTGCTGCCATTGCAGTGGCCAAGTTCACTGTCATCGAGGACTTGCCGACGCCACCTTTGCCTGAAGCTACCGCGAACACCCGGGTGCGCGACGACGGGTCAGCGAAAGGGATGTCGGGCCCGGGCTGCTGTGCACGCAGCTTCGAGGCCATTTCGCGACGCTGCTCCGCGCTCATAGTGTGAAGCGTGACTGTCACGTTCTCCACGCCGTCGATTTCCTCTACGACTGCGCGGACGTTGCCCTCGATGGTGTCACGCATCGGGCAGCCCGCGATGGTGAGGTAAATGCCGACGGTGACGTTGGGGCCGTCGATACGTACGGACTCCACCATCCCGAGTTCGGTAATGGGTTTTCCAATTTCGGGATCGTCAACGCGAGCAAGCGCTTCGCGGACCTGGAATTCTGAAATGAGTTCTGCGTTTGCCATAACGGGCTTCAGTATAGTCAGAGAAGCTGGATGTTCATACGAGCAGAGGAGTGACAACGAATGGCCCAACTCAACAACAACCGCCTGGTAGCGCGCGAAGTGCCAACAGGGTGGCCGGTAGGCAGTTTTAATACCTACCAGGAGGCACAAGAAGCAGTTGACACGCTGTCGGACAAGGAATTTCCGGTAGAGAAGCTCACAATTGTCGGTGTGGACTTGATGCAGGTTGAGAGTATTACGGGCCGCCTCACGTGGGGCAAGGTACTTGGTGGCGGCGCACTATCGGGCCTGTGGATGGGCATGTTCATCGGCATCATTTTCTCGCTGTTCGCGGAAGAAGGTGGGTGGGGCATCTTCGCCTCGTGCGTCGCGATGGGTGGCGTGTTCGGAGCAATTTTCGCAGCTATCGCTTACGCGTTTACAGGTGGAAAGCGTGACTTCGCCTCAGCGACAAGCATCGTCGCACGCCGATACGATGTGCTTTGCGCACCTGACGCTGCGCGTCGAGCCCGCGACATGATCGCCGCAATGCACCCACAGCGCGTCACTGGACGGCCAACTGAGCCGTCGGCCACCGATAGCGACGCCTCCGAAGACAACGCAGCGCGCTAGACTAACTCTGTTTTCCAGGCTCGTCTGAGCACACTACGAAGAAGGTATTTATGGTGTCCCTGCGTCCTCTCCGTACACTGATTGCTGCGGCACTGGCAACGAGCCTTGTCGGCGGGTTGACTGGCTGCACAGATGACTCGCTTTCACCGGTGAAGTTTGTCAACGGCGAATCCCGCGGCAACATCGTCAAAATCGGAATTGATACCTCAGAACCTGAACAGGTAGTGCTGGGGGAGATCTACTACGAGATCATTACAGCGATGGGACATCCTGCCGGGGTAGTCCCGTTCAATGACGTGTACTCCCGAAATGCAGCCGAACTGCTGCAAGAAGAAGACGTCGATATGGTCGTTGCGTGCTCTGGTGTTCTGTTGCAAGCGCTAGACGCACACGGAGCGAAGGAGCTCGACAACGATATAGCGCACGATCGTCTCGACGGTGCGGATCCGTCAGAAGCGACGTTCGCTCTTCTTGCGGGTGCGCTGCCCGGCAACATCCAATCGGTTGACCCTTCCCCTGCGCAGGGCTGTGCGTCGCACGTGGAGCTCGAGCACCTTCCTAACAGCGTCATCCCGCTGTTCTACAAATCAAAGTTTGCTCGCAAGGAAGTCAGGCGCATCAACGCGATGACGCGCGTGCTCAGCACAGCGCAGTTGGAAGAGATGAGCGAGGAAGTCGCGCAGGGCAAAGAACCGCGCGTTGTTACTGCGGATTGGCTCCGTGAATACGCCAGCATCAACGTTGAAAACCCAGATGCCAACGGCGGGGAAGCCGAGGCGACAGCTACTCCCTAGGCGCAAGCCAAATGAGTGAATCCTCAACAGGGAAGCGCCCCAACCGCAGTAAGCGGTTGGGGCGCCATTGCGTGTAAGCGCTACTTACTTCGCAAACGCCTCATCCAGCAGAGTCTTCTCCTCTTCCTGGTGGACCTTCGCCACGCCGGTTGCAGTGGTCGACTGCGCACGGCGAGAGACGCGGACCATTTCAGGCATATCCGGAATCAGTGTGCGCAGGTGCTCGTTGTAGAACGGCCATGCGCCTTGGTTAGCGGGCTCATCCTGAACCCAGCGAATTTCCTTCGCGTTCGGGTAGTTCTCGAACGCATCCCGGATGCGGTTGAATGGAATCGGGTGCAGCATCTCGATACGGATGATGGCGACATCGTCGCGCTTATCCTTCTTACGACGCTTCTCCAGTTCGTAGTAGATCTTGCCGGAACACAGCAAGATCGTGGTGACCTTGTCGTGATCTGCGCCGTCAACCTTGACGTTGCCACGCTGTACGAACTCGGGGTCGTCGATAACTGACTGGAACTTGTCCACCTCGATGAAGTCTGCAGGCTGCGAGACCGCCGCCTTGTTACGCAGCATCGACTTCGGGGTGAAGACGACGAGCGGGCGCTTCATCTCACCGAGCGCCTGACGGCGCAGCAGGTGGAAGTGGTTTGCCGGGGTAGAAGGCTGGGCAATCGTCATCGAGCCCTCGGCGACCAGCTGGAGGAAGCGCTCGATACGGGCGGAGGAGTGGTCCGGGCCCTGGCCTTCGTAGCCGTGCGGCAGGAGGGCAATCATGCTGGAAAGCTCGCCCCACTTAGTCTCGCTGGAGGACAAGTACTCGTCGATGATGGTCTGTGCACCATTGGCGAAGTCGCCGAACTGCGCCTCCCATGCGACGACAGCGTCCTTGTTGCCAAGGGTGTAGCCGTACTCGAAGCCCATACCTGCGTATTCGGTCAGTGCAGAGTTGAACACCTCGAAGCGTCCGCCGTTGTCCTGCTCTTCCGCGTTTGCGTCGAGTGGGTTGTACGGAGTGCCGTTATTCGGGTCGTAGAGCACCGCGTGGCGCTGCGTGAACGTACCGCGCTGTGAGTCCTCACCTGCAAGGCGGACAAACTTGCCCTGCTCTGCAAGGGAACCGAAAGCGAGCAGCTCGCCCCAGCCCCAGTCGATGTCGCCGTTTTCGAAGGAACCACCGCGCTTCTTGAGCACGTTGTTCAGGCGCTTGTTCGGCTCGAATTCCTCAGGCAGCTTGCCGTACGAATCCGCAAGGCGCTTGAACGTATCCTCGCTGATCGAGGTGTCCAGGCCACGAGTGAGCTTCTGCGAGTCCGTGATGCCGGTCTGCTCGCTTGGCTTGCCCTCAGCGGACTTGACGTCGGAGAAGACTGCGTCAAGCTGATCGTGGAAGTCCTGTGCCGCGATCTTGGCTTCTTCCTGCGTGAGGTCGCCACGGCCGATGAGGTCCTTGGTGTAGCGGGTACGCACCGAGTCGTGGGAGTGGATGCGGTCGTACATCACTGGCTGCGTCACGGTCGGGTCGTCTGCCTCGTTGTGGCCGCGCAGACGGTAGCAGATGAGGTCGATGAAGACGTCCTTGCCGAAGGCGCGGCGGTATTCGGTTGCCAGGTGAGCAACCCAGGCGGCTGCCTCCGGGTCGTCGCCGTTGACGTGGAACACTGGGCAGTTGAAGCCCTTGGCCAGGTCGGTGGCGTAGTAGGAGGAGCGGCCAGAGTCAGGGGTAGTGGTGAAACCAATCTGGTTGTTCACAACGATGTGGACGGTGCCACCAACGGAGTAGCCAGGGAGGCGAGACAGGTTCAGCGTCTCCTGTACGATGCCGAGGCCAGCGAATGCGGCGTCGCCGTGCAGCATAATCGGAACTACTGGATTGTCGTCGCGAACACCGTTTTCACGCAGCGTGTCCGCCTTTGCGCGGGCAATACCGACGAGCACTGGGTCAACAGCCTCGAGGTGTGACGGGTTCGCGGCCAGCGAGACCTTGATCTCGCCGTCGCCGAACATCTGGATGTGCTTGCCCTCGAAGCCGAGGTGGTACTTCACGTCGCCGGAGCCACCCTGCTGTGCGGACTGCATGTTGCCCTCGAACTCGTTGAAGATCGTTGCGACAGGCTTGCCCACGATGTTAAACAGCACGTTCAGGCGACCACGGTGCGGCATGCCGATGACAGCTTCGTCGAGGCCTTGGCCAGCGGCGGTATCAATCACCGCGTCCATCAATGGGATGAGTGTTTCGGCACCCTCGAGGGAGAAGCGCTTCTGGCCGAGGTACTTCGTCTGGAGGAAGTTCTCAAATGCTTCAGCAGCATTGAGCTTCTGCAGGATGTACTTTTGCTCAGCATTCGTCGGCTTCGGCATGCCAGCCTCGATGCGCTCGAGCAGCCACTCACGCTCATCGCGGTCGAGAATATGGGTGTATTCAGCACCGACGTGCAGGGTGTAGGCAGCACGTAGGCGACTAAGCACCTCGCGCAACGTCATTGTTTCCTTGCCCCCGAAACCACCTACGTGGAACGTGCGGTCGAGGTCCCACAGCGTCAGGCCGTGGGTTTCCATCAGCAGGTCACGGGAGTCCGGTTGCTGCAGGCCCGGCTGGCGCCAACGAAGCGGGTTCGTGTCAGCAATGAGGTGGCCGCGGGAGCGGTACGCCTCGATGAGCTGCATGACACGGGTGTCCTTGTTCACGCCGGAATTCGGCAGGTCCTTCGCCCAGCGCATCGGGAGGAACGGGATCTCGAGGGACTCGAAGATGGAATCCCAGAACTTATCGTCGACGAGGAGCTGCGAAATATCGCGCAGGAACTCGCCAGACTCTGCACCCTGGATGACGCGGTGGTCATAGGTGGAGGTCAGTGTCACAAGCTTGCCGACGCCCAGCTCCGCCAAACGGTCCTCGCTGGCACCTGCAAACTCTGCAGGGTAGTCCATTGCGCCGACACCAACGATGGTGCCCTGGCCCTTTGTCAGACGCGGAATCGAGTGGCGGGTACCGATGCCACCCGGGTTGGTCAGCTGAATGGTTACGCCAGAGAAGTCGTCCATCGTGAGCTTGCCGTCGCGCGCGCGACGCACAATGTCTTCGTAGCTTTCGACGAACTCCGCAAACGACTTGTTCTCGCACTCCTTAATCGCAGCGACGACCAGGGAGCGGGACCCGTCCTTCTGCGGCAGGTCGATTGCTAGACCCAGGTTGATGTGCTCAGGCTGAACTGCGAAGGACTTCTTGCCGTCCTCCTTGTAGTTCTTATTCATGTCCGGGTGGAGCTTGGTGGACTGAATGATTGCGTAGCCAAGGATATGCGTGAACGAAACCTTGCCGCCGCGAGTGCGCTTGAGGTGCTCATTGATCAACGTGCGGTTTTCAAACATGAGCTTGACCGGCATATCGCGCACGGTGGTGGCGGTTGGCACCTCGAGCGATTCGTTCATGTTCTTCGCGATAGTGCGGAACGCACCCTTGAGCTGTTCCTCGCCTGGAGTGACCTTGACACTATCGAGCTTGTCCAACGGGGAAGCGGTCGGCTTCTTGGTGCGCTTTGGAGCTGCTTCGGCGGCTGCGCGGTCTACCTGGGTTTGACGGCCGTCCTGGGTAGGAGCGCTCGTGGAGCTGGTGACGCTCGTCGCAGTCTTCGAGGAACCTTTTGGTGCCGGGGTGTTTGTCACCGTCGGCGGGGTGCCCTTCTTCTCGAAAAGATCGCGCCACTCCGCGTCAACGGAGTTGGGATCCTGTTTGTACTGCTGGAACATCTCCTCAACCAGCCAGTCGTTCTGGCCGAACGTATCTTCGCTGCTCACGGCAGGTGCTCGCCTCTCTTCTTGGGTTGTATGTAACTTTTCAACGACTTTAATTGTCTGGGATTAGGTAGTGCTACCTTACATTCCCGAAAAGCCCTCGTACTTGTGAGATCTACCCCCTTTAGCGGTTGATACACCACAAATGGGCATATCTTCCGTTTTGAGTGAGAAGGGTCTCATGAGAACCGTTATCAATGATACGTCCTCATTCGACAACAAGTATTTGAACGGTTGCTTGCTCGTGATTGATTGATTTCGAACTCTTGAAGAGGTGAGGCGGGCCCGTCGACTTTGGCCTGGCGTGCGGGGAAGTACAGAGTGGGCGTCGAGCAGCATTCACGGTGGCAGCTGTCGAGAAGCGCTCGTGTGCAGTCTCGGGGGGACCAAGAAGGTGGGGCCAAAGCAGGCTCGCGTATTTGAGGGGGCGCTGTGCTTCGGCGGTGGCGCAGGGTGTGGTTCTCCAACTAAAGCAGAGGTGCTACCGGGGGTAGGCGAAAGATGGAAGTGCGTGATTCCCGCCTCAGTTTTGGGGGAGGCGGGAATGAACTTCGGAGCCGAAGCTATTTGGTAATTTCTTGCTGATTGGTGTCGCGTACTTTGTCGTCGTCACCAAAGAGTCGGAGTACCCAGCGCAGAAGGTTCTTTGGATTCGCGCTGAGGCCGGCCGCCTCCTGGTCAGGCTTTTCCGGAAGAGGGCTCAAGAATTGGGAGGGAGGAGTGCCGAGGGCGACGGCGATGTTATCCATCAGGTGGTCGGCAAGCTTGCGGTTGGCGGCGGTGCCCGCGATCGCGCCGAGCCCCAGAGGCAGCATCTTGCCAATCCATGCGCGGCGGAACCGCTTCGTAAACGACTTCATGGCCACACGAGACAGGATGCCATTGACTTCGGCGAGGCCCGGGCCAGCAAAGCGCGTCAGGACATTTTTCGACGCCAACTCCCTCGGCCGAGCTCGGTCCGCGCCGAGCAACGTGTCAACAATCGCAACGCCCTGGGCGCCCATCATGACCGTGAGCACGCCTGCGCGTCGGCGCTCTTTGTCTTCGATATTAACGTCGCGCAAGTACATGGAGGAGAGGGTGTAAAACGCGGCAAGGTCTAAGAAGACTACCGATTCGCCAGCAACGGCTGCTGCGCCGGTGACGAGCCCTACGCCAGGCACCGCGGCTGCTGCGCCCACGCCTGCACCTGTTGCGGAGACTACGTTTTTAAAATGCTTGTCCATCGTGTGCTGGATTTCCGCAGGACTTTGCTCCGGGTGTTGACGGCGAAGCCAGTTCACGTAAGCCCGAATGGCACCGGACTGAAGATGGACAGCCTTATCTACTGCTGCGATAAACGCTCGGCCTGCTGGGCCTGCTTCCTCCTCGAGGGAGCTTAAGTCTTCAGCACGGGCGTCTTCAATAATTTCGACTACAGTTTCGTCGTCTTCGTGCTTGTCTTTGCGGAACTTTTCTAACATGCTGTGTGTTTTTCTCCTTATTAATTATTGGTACGAGCGTTCATCGTACCCGCCTTAGAAACTCCACGAGAATAGACAGAATTCCGGGCTAGGCTAAAAGGCATGCATCTCAACAGCAACAATCCGCAGGAGCACCTCCAGGTGCAGACCACCTCGGGAATCGTTGCTGGCACTATTGATCCACAAACCGGGGTTCGCACTTGGCGCGGGGTACCCTACGGTGCAGATATGGGCGGTGAGAACCGATTTCGGGCCCCACAGCCTGCGCCTTCGTGGTCAGGTGTGCGCACCACAACCAACTATCGGCCACCTGCGATGCAGACGAATTTCGGGTGGAAAGACACAGTAATCGGCACCGAGGACTGCCTACACGCAGACATCGTTCGGCCTGATACGGACGACGTACTCCCCGTCGTCATCTATTTTCATGGTGGATCGTTCGTAAGCGGATCGAGTCATGAGAAAGTACTCCAGGGGCACTTTCTGGCTAATGCCACCGATATCGTCTATGTCTCCTTAAACTTTCGCCTCGGGGTGCTTGGGTACTTGGATCTGCGCAGTATCGGCGAGGACTGCGCTGCCAACCCCGCCATTTTGGACCAGATCCTCGCGCTGCAGTGGGTGCACGAAAACATCGCGGCCTTCGGAGGGGATCCGAATAACGTAACCATCATGGGCGAGTCAGCCGGGGCAGCTTCAGTAATCCATATGATGTGCGCCCCGGCGGCTCGGGGGTTGTTCCACCGGGCAATCGCCCAGTCCACTCCGCTTTCTTCCGTTCATACGAAGGCACAGGCCGCGATGTGGACGTCGACACTTCTTGACGGCATGGGGCTATCGCGACTATCTACCCTCGAGCACCTCCGGGAGGTACCGGCCGAGGAACTGGTTAGAGTGGGGCAGTCCATGCTGTTTACTGGCCGCGAGCTGCGCGAACTGAATTTGAGCTTCATGCCGACGGTCGATGGCACCACGCTGCCAGCTCACCCGCTGGACATGTTCCGCGCCGGGCAACAGGCGTCGGTGCCGTTGATCATCGGGACCAATGCGGATGAGGCCAGCTTTGCAAAGGCTCTGTATCAGCGGACGAAAGCCCGTCAGCGTGCAGCACGCCGCTTGCTCGAGGCATATGACGCGCAGAACGCGACAGCGGTCATCCAGGCGTATAGCGACGTGAGCCAGCGTACGGACTTCGCCGAGTTTCTCGCAGACGCCGTGTTCTGGGGACCGTCGGTGATCGCTGCAGGGGAGCACCGTAAGGTGGCTCCGACTTGGATGTACCGCTTTGAATATGCATCGGCGACAATGCGGCGGCTCGGGTTGGGGGCAATGCACACAGCCGACCTGATGGCGGTGTTTGGCGATCGGGAAGGTACACGCTCATCGAAGATCGACCGATTTGGCTCCACCGTTGCGTTTGAAGCAGTAGTTGAAGTGATGCAGCGCAACTGGGGGTCGTTCTTTCATACCGGCGAACCAGGGCCGAACTGGCCCCGCTACGATTTTCGTGGCGACGACCACCCCGGGCGCGCGACCGCAATCATCAACGAACATCCGTCAATCGTGTACGACCCAAAACGTCACAAACGCCGGGCATGGGAGGCTTTTGACATGCGTAGCTGGCAGGGCCGCGAAGCGTGGATGCGCATCATGGGGCCAGAACAGTAGGCTTGGCATCGTCCGCCGGTGACAACCACGATGAGGAAGAGTAGAGGATTCTTCGTGAGCTTTTTAGAAGACATTGCCGCGGCTCTAGACCGTGAAGGTATTGAGTCTCGTGTGCACGACGACACGATGTTTGTTCCTATCACCCCCGAGATTGAGATCCAGTTCGTTGTTATCGACGAGCAACTGCCAGCGGCGAACGTGTATATCGCGGCTGCTGACGTTGATGAAGACGATGAGGACTTTGAAGCAGCATTGGTCGCAGTTATATTTTCTGCCGAAGATGCTGTGTCCGCTGTCGCTGAGCATATAGCCACTGACGAGGTGGTTACCGTGTTCCGCAGCCTGCTCGAGGCTGCAGATGAACGTATCGCCGGGCTTGAATTCTTTCCGGACGCCGAAAACCATCAACTCGTCTTCGCAGAAGTTGGTACAGAGGCTGAAGTCCACGTGGAGGTCGAAGTTATCGACGCCACAGCCACTGCCCACGTGCAGTTTGTGGTTCCTGGAGACGATGAGGAAGCAGATCCCGAAGAACTTAACTTGGGTAGCTTCACCGACATCGACAGGCTTTTTGATGTCTTGAATCTGGTTGCTGACCAGGCTGAAGACTGGGAGAGCCAGATGCTTCCGCTTGACGACGAACCGGGGCAGTAGCCAGCCGGTTACGCTACGTTCAGTCCGGCGAACAGGGATGAAGGAGAGCGGACGGGATCGAAGTGGCCGTCGACTAGCCAGACATACGTTGCCGCGTATGGGTGTGGCAGAAGATGAAGCATGTCCTCCGTCGCGTCGGGGTAGAGCGCGCGCATCCAGCCCTCAGCTACCGCGGGGTTGACCGGCGCACCCGACTGGACGGTGAATCGTGCTTCGATGATGTACGCGGGCCGCGCAGACGCTCCGTAACCTTGCACCATCGCCTGAGCCCGCGGGCCGACTCTCCGCCGCGTAAGCGCAAGGTTGATGTGTTGCTTGTCTATGACTCGCGGCAATGCGATGACCGGCGGGCGCCACGAGCCAGTCGGTCGTGCAAGAGAGCGAGGGTGCTTGACTGTGGCGCTGAGGGCTTGGACGGTGTCGTCAAAGCGATGAATAATTTCTTGAGCAATCGTTGATTCGTAGAACATGCTTCGAAGCGTACGAGAGCAGCTAGACATGGAGTGGCCAAATCACCCATGGATTCGAACAACCGTGCTAATGTTATTGCGTAATGGGACGCGAACGCGAAGAAAGACTAGTGTTGTCGCTGGTATGACGGAACAAACATATAAGGGCGGCGCGTCACCAAAGCTGCCATCAGTGATATGGGTGCTGTGCACCGCAGCGTTTATCATTGCGCTCGGCTACGGGTTCATCGCCCCGGTGTTGCCACAATTCGCCGCCAGCTTCAACGTGTCCATGGCGGCCGCTGCAGCGGTGATCTCCGTGTTTGCAGCAGCTCGCTTGCTTGGCGCGCCAGGCGCGGGCGCGCTGGTGGATAAGCTCGGATCACGGCCGGTGTACCTCACCGGGTTGAGCATTGTTGCGACTGCAACGTTTGCCGTGGCGTTTGCTCAGGCGTACTGGCATATTTTGGCGTTGCGCTTTATCGCCGGCTTCGGATCCACGATGTTTACGCTCTCCGCACAGGCCTTCATCGTTCGCGTGATTCCTCCCAGCATTCGTGGGCGAGCGAATGCACTTTATGCATCGTCATTCTTGCTTGGCAACATCTTCGGGCCAATCATCGGCGCTGGACTCAGTTTCCTTGGATACCGAATTCCGTTCGCAGTCTACGGTGTTGGTGTCGGTCTTGCGGCAACTATCGTGTGGGTTGCTACGTCTCGGCAACACAAGCCAGAGACACCGAGAATACAGCGGCCGCCAATGCCACTGCGCCGAGCCTGGAAGCAACCCACGTACCGTGCGTTGCTCGCCGTCGCCTTTACAAATGGTTTTGTGAACTTCGGTGCGCGCGTTTCGGTCCTTCCGCTGTTCGCTGCGGCGATATTTGCAAATGGTGGCGCGGCATCCGGACTTGCGTTGACTGCGTTCGCGCTGGGCACGGGCGTCACGCTGCAGTTTTCTGGTCGGCTGGCTGACCGAATCGGACGTCGTCCTTGCATTCTCGCAGGTCTTGCGGTCTCGGCAATATTCACGGGCACACTCGGACTCGCCACGACAGTGTGGGTGCTGTTGCTGGTCTCAGTGTGTGCGGGTGTTGGCGGTGGGTTGATGAGTCCTGCCTCGCAGGCGACGTTAGCTGACATCATCGGCAATGACCGCTCGGGTGGCAAGGTAATTTCTACCTATCAGATGGTGCAGGACTCCGGCCAGATTGCGGCACCGATTGTGATCGGCTTTCTGGCGGAGGTGTTCGGCTTTGCTATCGCGTTTGGCGCCTGCGGAGTAGTTGCTCTGGTCGCTCTATTGCTCTGGGCAATGTACGGTAAGGAATCTCTGCACAGGTCCACTGCGTAAAGGAGCACGGTGCGAATTATTATTGACTGCGTCCCAGGGGTCGAGGACACGCTTGCGTTGGCATATGTCGTTGCTGCGCACCATCGTGGGCAGGCTGAATTGGAGTGCGTGACAACCTCAAGCGGTAGCGCCTCAGCTGCGCAATGTGCCCAGCATGCTGCGTGGGTGTTGGCACGCTGCGGCCTGCCCGCTGTTGCGGTCGCAGCAGGTTGCGACGCGCCAAAACATCAACCGACGCGCGATGCTGGACTGGGTGACGCCCGAGTCCCAGAACGCTACGTCGCGAATGACTGGGACCTGTTGTGGGCCGACGCGTGCGCGCGAGGTACACGGGACCTGTGTTTGATTTGCACGGGCCCGTTGACAAACCTCGCCGAGTTTTCACGGCGCTACCCCGAGTACTTCGACGCACTTGAGCACATCGTTGTGTCTGAATCCAGCCTTCTACTCGACCGAGAAGCCTCCGATGTGGTGCTGCAGGACACCCCGGTGGCGATCACCGTCTGTGCAGCACCGGAAACGTTGGGGCAGGTAGATGTGCAACGGTGCGCACCGCTGGCAGAAGTCGGGGCCACCGCGGTTACTGGCGTTTCGCTTCTCGCGGCCCAGGTCGCGCTAGGTGATATCCAGACTGGTGGGCAGTGTGTGACGCTCGCGCCTGCCGAGGAAGATGATGACCCGAACGCGCTGGTGCTCGACACCGCGGATGTAGACGAAGAGGACGTCGTCAAGCTTTTCGACGCCTGCTGCGCCACGTTTGACGCTCTTGCACGCGGCGATGATGCTCTGGACGTAACGAGGCACCTCCGGGCGGAGGACTAACGCAGACAAAACGCCCGCCGGGGTGTGTCCGGCGGGCGCAATCGAAGGGTATGGGAAAGGCTTATGCCTCGGTGAGGCCAGCTTCGACCATCACGCCACGAAGGGTGTTGGCGGAGTGATCGAACTTTTCCTTCTCGCTATCTTCAAGGTGCAGCTCGACAACCTCGCGGACACCGTTGCGGTTGATAACAGCCGGGGTGCCGATGTAGATGTCTTCCTGACCGTACTGGCCTTCAAGGAGAGCAGAGACTGGCAGTACGACGTCCTCGTTCATCAGGATTGCGCGGGTGATGCGGGCAAGGCCAGCACCGATACCGAAGGACGTGGAGCCCTTGGCTTCGATGATCTTGTAGGCGGCATCGCGGGTTGCGACGAACATCGCGTCGATGCGCTCGTAGATCTTCGGATCGGTTTCTGCTTCCTTCTCCAGACGACGACGTAGCGAAACGCCAGCGACGGAGCCGGATGCCACGACAGGCAGCTCGGTGTCGCCGTGCTCACCGATGATGTAGGAGTGGACAGAGCTTGCGGAAACACCGAAGTACTTGCCGAGGTTGCAGCGCCAGCGTGCGGTGTCCAGGATGGTGCCGGAACCCACGACCTGTGCGGAGGAAAGACCGGTCTGCTTCCACGTGGCGTAGGTCAGGACATCGACAGGGTTGGTTGCAACCAGGTAGATGCCGTTGAAGCCGTTGGCCATCACTTCCTTGTTGATGGACTCGAAGATCTTCACATTGCGGCCCACGAGCTCAAGGCGGGTTTCGCCGTCGCGCTGTGCAACACCTGCACAGTTGACGATGAGCGCCGCGTCGCGGCAGTCCTCGTAGGTGCCGACCGTGATCTTGGTGTTGTGGCCTGAGTACGGCATTGCGTGGTTGAGGTCCTCGACCTCACCCCACGTCTTCTTCTCGTTCAGGTCGATAATTGCGAGGTGGTCGCAAATACCCTGGTTGAGGATTGCGTATGCGAACGCGACGCCGACATCACCAGCACCAATCAAGACAATCTTGTTGCCTGGCGTGATGTTGTTCGACGGGGTGGACGGATTGGTGATAGTCATATGATCTCTCCTGAATCCAGTAAAACTATGTTCCGCTACCCATCATTGCAGATTTTCCGCCACAATGGGAATACCAATCGAAATATGTAACCAAGATAACGGAAATAGGCGGGCACAACCGGGCATTGATGGCTTTGGGGTATTAAAAGGGGAGGCGTGGCGCACGATGGAGTGGGTCGGCGCCCGTGGCGATTCGCCAAGTTTGACCTTCGATATCTACTGCAGGACCAACAAAATGCGGTTCAGCTGGAGTTACTCGTACGGCGAGGCTATCGCCATTCTTGCAAATCGGAAGGCAGAGGGCCTCTGCGATAGCTTGGTGGCGCCGGTAGTCCCCAAGGATCAAGATGCCTTCCTCCTGGAGGCGTGACCTTGATCCGCCGTTGTATCGAATGCGCTTCATTGGGTCTTTCTGCTGAGCGACAGTGTAAATGATGCCGCGCGGAATGAGCACCTGCTGGATTGAGCGAAACAACATGTCGAGGCGCTGTTGCCCAGAAGGCAATTCCATAATTTTGGCGACAGTTTCCTCATCCGCATGGAGGAGCACGTTATTCGGGTACGGGTGATCGAACCAGGCCCACGCAATTTTGTTGCGTGCTGCTGCCATGATGGTTCGCTTGCGGTCACGGTTTCCACCTGCGGTGAGGATGTCGTCGGTGATTTTGACGAAGCCTACTCGGAAAGTGGAAGTAACCTCACTTGCGTGGCAGAGCATGGCGTGGTGGCCAACTGCTTCCATCGGGATCATCCAGCCGTAGGGGTTCTTGGAGTATTTACAGTCAACTTCATGGCCGAGGATCTTGAAGTCCATCTTGTCGCCGTCCGTGATAGTGCCGTCAAACCCTCGGCGAATGTTAATTTCAACCAACGATCCAATGTGGGCAAGTTCTGTCTTGCTTAGCTGCGCTGGGTCGAACCGGCCCGTGTGCTGGCCGTCATAGGCCTGGTCGAAAGTTTGTCGAAATATTCTTCCCATTGCTTCGCCGTCGGGAAACTCGTTACGGAAGAGCTCGGCGAGTTGATGAGAAAAATCGCCATCAAGGTTGTGTGTCATGAGCAGATCCTATGCGTGCGTTTGAAGCGCCAGTTGTGGGGCCACCTCGGGAGCTTTCGTTACGGCATTGCAGGAAAGTAGTGCGTCCTTGATTGCGGTTCCGATTGCAGCCGCAACCGGTGGCGGAAATGCATTGCCGACTTGGCGCCATTGGGCGGTCTTGCCACCTTGCCAATCCCAATCTTCAGGGAACCCTTGGATAACGCCGCCCATCCGCACGGTAAGGCGGGGAAGGTTGTCCGGGTCATCGACAGGGAAGTCGGGGCCTGGTGCGCTGTCTGCGATCGAAGTTCCTCGGACGCCGAGCTTCTTCCATGCTGCCTTTGCTCGAGTCGGGCCAACGT
This sequence comes from Corynebacterium pseudogenitalium, assembly GCF_024453815.1. Lineage (NCBI taxonomy): Bacteria > Bacillati > Actinomycetota > Actinomycetes > Mycobacteriales > Corynebacteriaceae > Corynebacterium > Corynebacterium pseudogenitalium. Next base: position 955,341 of record NZ_CP072934.1, read on the forward strand.
CTGGTCCACCGTGCTTCTTTGATCCGCCAACGAGCGTCGGTGCTACCGTATCGGCTCGATCTGCCCATGCGTCCGCTCCCGGCCAGCCATTTTCTCCCATTAGGTGGCGAAGTGCGCTACCAACGGATGTGTGATGCATATTCGGGGTCGGCCATTCGAAGTACTCGGCAAACTCGTGTTTCAGGGCTACCAAAATAAACCGTGGGCGCAGTTGGGGGACACCGAAGTCTGCCGATTGAAACAGTGACCAGTAGGTGGTGTAACCCATCCGATCGAGCTCACTGACAATTTCATTGCGGTAGGAATCAAACCGCTTTTGGCCAAGGCCTCGGACGTTCTCCAGCATGACGGCTTTTGGATTGATTTCTCCTACCAGTCGTAGGGCTTGCGGGAACAGATCACGCTCGTCGTCTGCGCCGAGCTGTTTTCCCGCGATGGAAAAGGGCGGACACGGAACGCCACCTGCAAAGAGATCGACCTGATCGCGCCATACGGTGCCGTCGAAGTCATGTACATCCATTTCGTGTACTGGCCACGGATGGGGATGGTCGCAGCCGCGATTGGCTCGCAGTGTCTCTGCTGCCCAGTTGTCGATTTCCACCACGGCTAGATGCTGGAAACCTGCTTGCTCGAGCCCAAGTGCTTGGCCTCCAGCGCCAGCGCAGATCTCGATAGAGGTCAACGTGGGCTCGGAAGTAACCGTAGACAGGCGCATCGCGTCTCCTTCTGGCTAAAACTTGGAATATGTAGGCATAGGATAGCGTGCACAGCAGACAATGGATACTTTTATTCGAAATTATGTGCTACTTCATCTCGTAAGTGACGTGCGCTGCCGCAACTGCCTTTGGGCGCCCGGTGACAAAGTAGAGCACAGTCATGATTACCACGAATGCGACGCCTACGGCGAGCGCCATGTGATACTGCGGCAGCCACACCATGATGCCGAATGTGAACAAGATGAAAATGATCGCGAACCACTGCCCGTAGGGCCAGAACGGTACAGGGAAGCTCAAGGTCTCGCGCTCTGCCGCGGACATGTTGCGGCGAGATGCGACGTGTGCCAGCAGGATCATCAGCCACACAAACACGGTTGCGAAGGTGGCCAGCGCTGCGATGGTCTCGAAGATGTTCGGATAGAGCGCGTTGAGCACCACGCCGATGATGAGTACGAGCAACAGGGTAATGGTCGTCATTACTGGGATGTCGCGGATGGTGCGCTTCATGATCTTCGGGGCTAGGCCTTCCTTCGCCAGGCCAGTAAGAACGCGCCCAGTGCCGAACAGGTCTGCATTAATTGCAGAAAGGGCAGCAGTGATGACCACCAAGTTGAGCAGTGCAGCGGCCCAGTTCACGCCAAGTGTGTCAAAGATCTGAACGAAGGGGCTTTCTTCACCAGTCATTGCACGCCACGGGTTGAGCATCAAGATAACCAGGATGGCGAGGACATAGAACAGAAGGATGCGCAGCGGTACGGTGTTGACGGCCTTCGGGATCGAGCGGTCCGGATCGTCTGCTTCGGTGCCGGCGACGCCGATGATCTCAGTTCCGCCGAAGGCGAAGAGTACGAGGATGAACGCTGCGATCATGCCTTCGATGCCGTTCGGGAAGAAGCCACCGTCGTTCCAGAGGTTAGAGATTCCGGTCGTCTCTGGGTCGGTACCCAAACCAAATGCGAGGATGGCAGCACCGCCGACGATCATCGCCATTACGGCGACGACCTTAATGAGCGTGAATGCGAACTCCAGCTCGCCGAACCAGCGCACGGATGCGAGGTTCGCCGCACCAATGACCAGCAGGGTAGTGGTAATCCATACCCATGCTGGGGTGTCCGGGAACCAGAACTTCATATAAATGCCGATGGCAGTCAAGTCCGCAAGGCAGACGATCATCATCTCGAATGCGAACATCCACCCGGTAATGTACCCGCCCAGGCCACCAAGGTGCTCCCTGGTGTACACCGCGAACGACCCACGAACCGGGTGCTGCACACTCATCTCGCCCAGGGCGCGCAACATAAAGTAGACGACGGCCCCTCCGAGTAAGTATACGAGGAGCACCGAGGGGCCGGCGGCCTGAATCGCGCCGGCGGAGCCGTAGAAGAGCCCGGTGCCGATCGCCGAGCCGAGGGCGATGAAGTGGATATGGCGGTGTGTAAGCCCCTTGGGCTTCGACGAGCGGGAAGTCATGGCAGACATCATAACGTTTAATTACGCTGCTCTGTAAATTATTCACAGGTAATTCTGTGAGTTCGGTCGCGTTTTCAGGCAGCGCTACTGTGCAGTATCAGCATCACGCTTCCGTGAGCGTGCAACTGCGGCAACTACCAGTGCGATAACGACGGCGGCACCGGCAGTGATGAGCATCCACGTCGGCGTACCGCCGTCATTTTCTGTGGGGGTCGTTTCGGCCGAGTCTTCCTTGGCGGAGATTTGCTCACGGATCCAGTCCGCCTGCGAAGCAACTGGCGCAAACGCAACCTTCGGGCTCACTCCTTCCTCAGCGGAGTCCGGGTTGTCTGGATCCATAAACAGTGATGCGGACGCGATGGCTGCGACCTTGCCCTCACTGAAGAGCGCGCCGCCGGAATCACCGGGCTGGGTTGCTGCCCCACCTTTCATGGTGGCTTCGACGCCGTCGGTGCCGTCAAACAGAATCATCGGGGTTGGGCCGTCGACGGTAGCGTCTGCGTACGGAAGGGTGCGTCCGGCACCAGAGCCATCAGAGGACCAGCCGTAGAAAGTAGCGTCGCTGCCTGCAGCTGGGATATCGCTAGCAAGCTCAGGATAAGCATCGAGTCCGAGGTCCTCAGAGGTGTGCAGCAGCGCGATATCGCCTTTCGGGGTGGTCATCCACTTATCGACGTCATAAAACTTCTGGTTATCACCCTGGCCAGTACGCACGGACCCACCAGCTTGTGGCAGGTGGTCCATACAATGGCGCGCAGTAATAACCCAGTGGGACGCAATGGCGGTACCTGTGCACACGCCGGTGTCTGGGTCATCGTCCGCGGTGCGGACGGAGACTACTGCGTTGGACTCTGCCGAAGGCTCAGCGAACGTATCGGACTGCATTGCCAATGCAGGTGCTGCCGGGAGTGCTACGAGCGCGGCAGCGACGCAGGAGCTAAGAATACGAGTGGAAGTGTGCAGTTTCATGAGTTTTCCTTTTCTTTAGTGTTGGAGCGGAGGAAGATCGGTCCGGGTTGCGCGAGCCACGATCATGCGCATCGCGGCCTCGAGTGGTCCACGGGCGTAGAAGCTGCGCCACAGCACAGCGAAGGCGAAAGCAACTGCCAGCGTGAGTACTGCGTATACCACCCCGCTGTGGCCGTTGGCCGTGACAACGTGTGCGCAGTACACCGTCAGAGGCATCCGGCCCATGTCACAACCAAACGGAACAAACTGTGCGAGGATGAGACACAGCGCAGTGATACCAGTCGCGACGGCGCACTCGCTGATCACTGAAATGAGTCCCCCGGTGTGCCCATTCGGATCGATCGCGGCGATGAATAGGCCAGCACCTGCCGTGTTGAGGTGCAGCCGAGCTGCAATCACCGCAGGCAGCACCGCCGCCGCGATAATGACTGTGACCCAACGACGCCATGGGTGGTGGAGGATGACACGCCACGACACCATGCCCGCAACCATGAGTGCCGCCCACGAAAAGACAGGGTAGGGGGCACCGAAGACTGCGGCCGGTAGTGCAACAACTGTCCCGAGCGCCGTCGTTGCAGCCGAAGCAAAGAGCAACCCCGCAAGCAGTAAGCCCAAACGCGCAGTTGGCCAGTGGGGAAGCGTCGCTAAGCAGAGGTAGCAGATGCCAAAGACAAGGAGCACAACCTCGATGTCGCCAGCGAACGGCACGAGGAGCACATGCAGCACAATCAGTAGCGTCCCACGAACATAAAAGCCATGGCGACAGCGCGCGACAGCCTCGCCGCCTACCGCTTGGGCGCGCCGGGCCATCAGCTCCATCGAGATGCCAGCCAGGAACGCGAACGTTGCCGCGGGGAAGCCGTAGAGCAACTGACCCGTGACGCCAGCAGGATGGGTGAGGTGCGCGAAGATCATGGCTGCGAGTGCTACGGCTCGCGCGTAATCAATACCGTGAACTCGCAGATCCGGTGTGGAAGTCTTTGACATGCTCCTCACGCTATGCAGGGCGATGTTGCGAGAGCGTTAACATTGCGACCCCGTAAGAAGCCCCAATTAGAATCACAGCAGAATACAAGAACTCCAACGTGGAAGGGGCTGTTGTGGCTGCACCGCCGAAGATTTTGATCGTTGAGGACGAGACGCTGCTCGCCGATGCGTTAGGCAAAGCACTGCGCCGTGAGGACATGCTCGTTGATGTGCGTTACGACGGCCGCTCCGCGCTCGACCGCCTGGAATCACAACCGATAGATGTGATCGTGCTCGACCGAGATATCCCCGAGGTTCACGGCGACGACGTCTGTGCAACCGTCCGTGAGCTGTACCCAAACACGCGGGTGCTGATGCTCACGGCGTCCGCAACGCTCGAGGATCGTCTCCAAGGCTTCGAGATTGGGGCGGACGACTATCTGACCAAGCCGTTCGAGCTGCCCGAGTTGCTGGCTCGCGTCAAAGCCTTGTTGCGACGAGCCGCACCTGAAACAACCTCGACGCTCACGTGCGGCGACGTCATCCTCGACAGAGGCACTCACCAAGTCCACCGAAGCGGCGCGTCGATTGCGTTGTCGCCGAAAGAGTTCGCGGTGCTTGAAACGCTGATGCGAGCACAGGGGCACGTTATTTCCGCGGAGCAGCTCTTAGAAGAGGCATGGGACGCGAACGCGGACCCGTTCTCCAATTCGATTCGCGTCACTATCTCGCACTTGCGGCGCAAGCTGGGGCAGCCTTGGATTGTGCAAACAATGCCCGGCGCTGGCTACTACGTTGCGGAGGAGCCGTACCAATGAGGCTTTCACTTCGCGCGCGTACGTCGTGGTTGTTCGTGGCAACGGTTTTTACCGCAGGGCTGAGTTTGACTGCGGTGGTGTACCTCTACCTGCGCCTGACTCCGGTACCTGTGCAAGCTGTCATCGAGGGCGTCGGGGGCGTTCCCGGCAGTGACGGAGCATTTATTGATGGCTCCGTGCCCATCTCACACGAGGTGCTCAACGTGATGCTCGGCGCCTCGCTCGTCGCGCTGTGCGTGCTGACGGCGCTCGCCGGCGCCATCGGTTGGTTCGTCGCGGGTGTGTTGCTCAAACCCGTACGTACCATCGCGGCGACTGCACGTCTGGTCTCTGCTGGCGATCTTGATCAGCGGTTCGACTACGAAGGCCCCGCTGACGATGTCGCTGACCTCGCGCACGCACTCGACTCGATGCTGGAGTCCCTCGCGCACTCCATCGCGGCACGGCAACGCTTTGCATCAAACGCGTCCCATGAGCTGAAAACCCCGATCGCTACCATTCAGACCATCGCAGATGTCGCGCTACTAGACCCGAATGCACCTGCAGAGGAGCTACGCGACGCCATCCGCGACATCCGCACCGTGAATGCGTCGTCTGCGGAGATGGTCACGTCGCTGCTGAACTTCAGCCAGGCCGAGGCCAAAGTACTCGAGGCGCGCGACATTAACATCTCAGAGCTCATTACCACTGTCGCCTCGAGCGCCGAAGGTATCGACGCCACCATCGAGCCAGACATTCACGTCCTCGGCGACGTCGTGCTATTGCGCCACGCGATCCAAAACCTCATCGAGAATGCTCGTATCCACGGCGTGGACGGGACTGTGCAGGTGCGTGTTTGCCGGACTGGATCCGGTGATGGGGTCGAAGTGGGCGTCGTCAATGATGGGGACGTGTTGGACCCTGCCACAGTCAGCCAGCTCGTAGAGCCATTTAGCAGGGCGAATGCGCGCGTTGCTGGTGCGCGTCCGGGGCACGGACTAGGGCTGGCGCTGGTTGATACGATTGCGCGTGCGCACCACGGGGAGTTGGAGCTCGAGGCGCGAAGCGCTGAAGTTGGTGGCGGACTCGTGGCGCGGATGACATTGCCAGTGGCGAATAGGAAAATCACTGCAGGGTGGCGTACTGTGGGGAAACAATGATCACTTCCGAAAACGCCACCGGCGGCGAGAAAGAGCCGGATATGAATGTGTCGGAAAATCAGGAAAACCCGCAGGATGTCGCAGCGGATGCTGCACGTGAGGACACCAGGGATGCGGGAGTTTCTGAGGAAACCGGCGCTGCGCAAGACGCAGCCAATGCCGAAACTAATGAGACTGAGCAGATTTTGAGCCTTGCCGACGTCGTCGGTGGCGACGTGGCGGACCTCGCTGGGAGCGAGGCGGACGAGGCCACAGAGGCAGACGAGACCGCTGAAGAGCCAGTGAACGGGTTCGAGAACCTGAATCTGCCTGAAGAAGTCGTGGATGCCGTGAAGAAGGTTGGCTTTGAGCAGCCATCCGCGATTCAGGCTGAAACCATTCCACTGTTGATGGAAGGCCGCGACGTTGTCGGCCTTGCGCAAACGGGTACCGGTAAGACGGCCGCGTTCGCGCTGCCGATCCTTTCGCGGATCAACCGCAAGGAGCGCTACCCGCAGGCACTGATCCTCGCGCCTACACGTGAGCTTGCGCTGCAGGTATCAGACTCCTTCCAGTCGTTTGCAGACCACCTTGGCGGGATCTCCGTGCTTCCGATTTACGGTGGCCAGGCATACGGTATCCAGTTGTCCGGTCTGCGCCGCGGTGCCCAGATCATCGTGGGTACTCCGGGCCGCGTCATCGATCACTTGGAGAAGGGTTCGTTGGACATTTCCAACCTGCGCTTCCTTGTCCTCGATGAGGCAGACGAGATGCTGAACATGGGCTTCCAGGAAGACGTGGAACGCATCTTGGAGGACACACCGGAAGAGAAGCAGGTTGCGCTGTTCTCTGCGACGATGCCGAACGCTATTCGCCGTATCTCGAAGCAGTACCTCGACAACCCGACTGAAGTCACGGTGAAGTCGAAGACGCGCACCAATACGAACATCACCCAGCGTTACCTGTTCACGGCGCACCGCAACAAGCTCGATGCGATCACCCGAATCCTTGAAGTCACTGAGTTTGAGGCAATGATTGTCTTCGTGCGTACGAAGCAGGAGACTGAGGAGCTGGCTGAGAAGTTGCGTGCCCGCGGGTTCTCCGCAGCTGCGATCAACGGCGACATCGCTCAGCAGCAGCGTGAGCGTACCGTTGATCAGCTTCGCGACGGCCGCCTTGACATCCTGGTCGCTACCGATGTCGCTGCTCGTGGCCTGGACGTTGAGCGCATCAGCCACGTGCTGAACTACGACATCCCGAATGACACCGAGTCATACGTGCACCGCATTGGTCGCACCGGGCGTGCAGGCCGTACAGGTGAGGCGATCCTCTTTGTCACTCCGCGTGAGCGTCGCATGCTGCGCTCCATTGAGCGCGTAACCAACGCGACCATCGAAGAGATGGATCTGCCGACGGTCGACGAGGTCAACGAGAGCCGCAAGACGAAGTTTATGGACTCCATCACCGAGTCGCTCGAGGCGAGCGAGGTGCAGGTGTTTAGGTCCATGGTCCGCGAATACTCCGCTGCCAACAACGTGCCGATGGACGACATCGCCGCCGCTTTGGCAACGCAGGCTTTGGCGGGTGACGAGTTCCTGATGAAGGAGCCGCCGAAGGACCGCCGCGATCGGCGGGACCGTGATCGGTGGGATCGCGACGACCGCCGTGGCCGCGGGCGTGACCGTGATGACCGTCGTGGAGGCCGCAGCCGCTTCGACCACGATTCGGAGAACTTCGACACCTACCGCCTGGATGTTGGCAAGCGCCAGCATGTTCGCCCGGGTGCAATCGTTGGTGCGCTCGCCAACGAGGGGGGCTTGAGCTCCAAGGACTTTGGTCGCATCACTATCGGTGGGGACTTCACCCTGGTTGAGCTGCCGAAGAACCTGGACAGCGCGGTCCTTGATCGTTTGACGGATACCCGTATTTCCGGTCAGCTGATCAATATTCAGCGTGATCACGGTGCACCTCCGCGCGGACGCGGCGGGCGCGGGCGCGGTGGATACGACCGCGATGATCGCCGCGGTGGCCGCGGGCGCGGGCGTGGCGGTTACGACCGCGATGATCGCCGCGGTGGCCGCGGGCGGGGACGTGGCGGTTACGACCGCGACGATCGCCGCGGTGGCCGCGGGCATGACCGCAACTGGGACTAAGCGCCCTTGAACCTGAGCGCACCTGCTGAGTAATGACTACTCGGCGGGTGCGTTTTTCATAGCTTGGTTGTGCAGTAGACTGCACAGGCATGAAGTTGAATCGCCGTTTGCTCACGCTGGGATGGGCGCTTGTACTCGGAGCGGGCGTCGTAACGAACTTGCCGACTGCGCAGGCACAGAACCTGCAGCGAGTAGAGCAGGGCGGAGCCGTGATGGTTGAAGGCGGCGGTTACTGCACCGTCGGATTCAATGAACCGTCTCGCAGGCGAAGCCTGGTTGCGGCGCACTGTGGACCGGACGGTGCGCGTGTGCGCATCGTCGACCACAACGCGAGGGTTGCTTCGCCACAGCTCGGCACCCTGTATCGTTCGAAGGCGTACGATGGCCGCCTTGGCAATGACTGGGCCGCTATCCAGTGGGACGCGCCGGTGCAGATCGGCGGCAACCAGTTCTCCGGTGACGCGTGGGTAAACCCAAACACTATCGCCGTCGGTGAGCGCGTGTGCTACTTCGGGCAAACATCGAACCGGCCGACGGGCGCCCCCACGTGTGGTCGCTTCGGCGGAGCAGAAGGAAATACGTTCTTCGTCGAAGCGCCGATGACCCGTCCCGGCGACTCCGGTGGCCCGCTGTGGATTCCGGGCCGCGGATTTGTTGGCGTTGTTTCTTCGCAGTGGGTTGCACAAAAGGTACCGCTGCTGGGCTCGCGCGACCTGGTAGTTGGCGTGCACGCTACTGATGGGCCTCGCGTCGCTGAGTCACGCTTGTTGGGCCTGTATGCGCAGAACCTCATGATGCCGGCTTCGGGCTCGGCCGTTGGCCCGGCTGCTGATGCGGTTCGTGGCGCTGTGACTGACGGGTTCAGTGCACTCGCAGGGTTCCTACCAGGCGTAGTGAATTACAGCTAGCTCATTAGCATTCCTGCAGAACTGTGCCAGTATAGAAGTATGTTGACAAGGAAATTCATATCTTCGCTGGCCGTCGCAGCATGCTCGACTGCAGTCCTCGTGCCAAGCGCTACCGCGGCACCAATCCAGCCGACCCAGGGTGATGCTATTAGCACTGGATATAGTTCATGCACGCTAGGCTTTAACGACCACGAAGCCGGAGTCAGCTACACCGCAGCGCACTGTGGACGCGATGGCGACAGGATCTTGTTGGTCGACCGAAAAACGAGCCGTCCGTTGTCGAAAGACATTGGGACATTGCGTATTTCACCAGGCTACGACCGGCAGTACTCGAACGACTTCGCCTGGATCGAGTGGGACCGGGGCGTCACGATGGGCGAGAACATCTACTCAGGTGACATCAAAGCGGATGCCACTTCCATCAAGCGGGGTGCGAAGACGTGCTACCACGGGGAAACATCCCATACGGGGACAAACGATGTCACGTGCGGGAAGTTCCACCGCGCTGCGCGTGGTGGAGGCGGGTTTTCTGCCACGATACGGTCACCAAAGTCAGGCGATTCCGGTGGACCGATCTGGATCGAAGAACAGGACGGGGCAAAGAAATTCGCTGGTGTCATTTCTATAGGTCCTGCGTTCGAAAACTCCACCTACACTCGGATCAATGGCATAAAGATTGACGGGAAAGACTGGCTCTGGGGAGCACCAATCGCTCAAGGAAAGGCAGTCAGCCAGTCCGAGGCGTCGGACCTGGTTTTTGGAGCTGCTGGCATAAATGAAGCCGGTCTCTATGACCGGCTGCTGTCCTCTGATAAGAGCTCGGAGCGGGACTCCTCGTCGAAGTCCGAAAGCTCCAGCGATATGACACCGGGTGAGATTGCCGCGATCGTTGTTCCGATCGTGTTGGCGTTGCTTAGCCTGGCGTCGTCGATAAAGTTCTAGTAACTACACAGTTGGTGCTGGCAAGAACATCAGCACCAACACGATGAACCACAAAAGGTTAAAGACACCAGCGAACGCGGAAGCCTTAGCTTTCGACTTTTCAAAGTTCGCGGTGACATCGGCTGGGTCGGCCTCGGCTGGCTCCAGCTCACCGAGTGTACCGACCATCTTGCGCTGGGTCGGGATGACCACGAAAAGCAGCAGTGCCCAGGCGATGACTGCCAACACGATAGAGGTGTGCAGGAAGTAGTTCGTCTTGTACGCAGCCCAGTCGCCGAAGAGGATGGCGACACCGAGCAGCGGAACGAGTGATGACGCGATGCCGTAAGTGCGCGAGATGCGGTACAGGATCGACGCGCGACCGGCAGCGGCCGCATCGCCCGCCTGTGCTTCGGCGGCCTGGCGCGGGAACATCGAGGTGGATACGACGATCGGGCCCAGCAGCAAGATGGCGGCTGCGACGTGAAGGAAAGTTAACAGAGTAGTCATAGGCAACCACTGTACTTGATACGTCCACCATCACCTAGGCGAATTGGTGGTAGGGAACATACCAATTCCAATAAGGTGGGCGGCGACGCCTCGCCATCCCTTGCATGCACGGCGCATTGTGCGAAGGTCATTGGTGGTTACGCGCAGGTCGTACATGTTTGCAACGCGTGCTAGCTGCCGTGCGTATGCGCATTGCTGCGGGATCGATGGAGGCATCCACTCGCTCGGTAGCATGTCTGACTTTTGTTGGTTCGCCTTGCTCGAGGTCACGATGAGGTTGTGGGGGTCATTCGCGAACCGGAGTCGCTGCTCATCGCTCCAGGCGAAAGCACCCATGTCCCATGCTGCGGAGAGGGGGAAGAGGTGGTCGAGCTCCACATCCTTAGGTCTGATGCGTTCGCGGGTGTACGGATCGATAACGTCAACCGGCTCCCACTGCCGGTGGGGAACGTTGCAATTAGGCTGCTCAAACGCGTACGCCATGGCATGCTCGCGAGTCGTACATCCGGTGGCATGGCGCTGCCAGCCTGGTCCGAAGTTGTCCCGCTCGTAGCCGATGATAGTAACGCGTTGGCGGGTCGTGGGGGCGTCGATACGCGAAAACCCCGTTGGAAACGGGGCGTACGCGATGGTCAGGATAAGTAGCAGAGTGAGGTAAACACGCACGTCTAGTTAGACGCGTGGGAGGCCCCTTCGGTTCCCGCAGTCGCCTTGAGCGCGTCAGCGAACGTTGCGTCCGGAGTGGTGAGCGCAAAGTTTGTCACTGCAAGAGCATGGTCAAACTCGTCTTCGACGCCCTGCTTCGGCTTGGTCAGCAAGGAGACAGCGACAAGCGCGATCGTCGCGAATGCGATACCCGGAACGATTTCGTAGATGATGCCGGACAGCGTGTCGGAGGAGCCCCACACGAATACCGTGATTGCACCGACGATCATGCCAGCGATGGCGCCCGGGGCAGTGAGACGACGCCAGTACAACGATGCAATTACAACGGGACCGAAGCTTGCGCCGAAGCCTGCCCACGCGAACGCGACCAGGCCCAGGATCGTGTCCGATGGGTTGATTGCCAGCACCATCGCGACCGCTGCAACCAAGACCACCATCGTGCGCGAGAGCACGAGCAGCACGGTCTGACTTGGACGCTGCTTCGCCACGGCCCGATAGATGTCTTCAATAAGCGCGGAGGAGGTGATCAATAGTTGGGAGGACATTGTGGACATAATCGCCGCGAGCACCGCTGTAAGGACGATACCTGCAATGAGTGGGTGGAAGAGGATGCGGGCTAGGTCCAAGAAGATGGTTTCGAAGCCGCTTTGGTCAGTGACACTGTGCGGTGTTTCAGCGAAGAAGACCGTCGATACGAGCGCGGTGAACACCGCACCCGCAAAGCAGATGGTGACCCAGCTGATTCCGGTCCGGCGTGCGCTGGCTGCCTCAGCCGGGGAGCGCAGCGCCATGAATCGGGTAACAATATGTGGCTGTCCCAGGTAGCCGAAGCCCCACGCCAAGTTGCCGATGATGGTTGCCAACGAGACACCGGCGATCATGTTGAAGTAGTCCGGATTGCCGGCCTCCCACGGGCCGTAGGCGTTGTGGGAAGCGAACGAGAAGATATCAGAGGGGGTATCGAGCGAGATCAGTGCCATCAGTGGCACCGTGACCAGCGCCAAGAACATCAAGACCCCTTGGACAACGTCGGTATAGCTCACAGCGAGGAAGCCGCCGATGAACGTGTACAGCACAGTAATCGAACCGACGATGAGTACGCCTGTGAGGTAGTCACCGTGGAAAGTGGATTCGAAGTAACGGCCACCCGAGACCATGCCTGACGAAACGTAGAACGTGAAGAAGAAAATAATGATCACGGCGGCGACGAACCGCAGGACGTGTGAGGAGTCACGGGTGCGGTTCTCGAAGAAGGACGGCAAGGTAATCGAGTTATTTGATACTTCCGTATAAGCGCGGAGGCGTGGTGCGACAAACTTCCAGTTCGCCCACGACCCGGCCAAGAGTCCAATAACGATCCACAGCTCGCTCATACCGGAAACGAACAATGCGCCCGGCAGCCCCATCAGCAGCCAGCCCGACATATCTGATGCGCCCGCGGATAGGCCTGCTACGAATGGGTGCAGTCCACGGTCGCCAAGAACGTAGTCGTCATACTTGCTCGTCTGGATCCACGAATAAAACCCGATGGCAACCATGACACCGAAGTACAACACTATGGCAAGGACAAGCCAGAAGCTATCGGCCATGTTTGCCTCCCTAAAGCAATAGAAAAAATAAGCGAGTAGAGTTTTAAAGATTACCGTTAGAACCGTAGTCGATGTAGCGAAATCAAGGATGGTATAAGGGTGGGCTTGCCAAAATTCCTTCTTCACGGGCTGTGGCTGCCAGATTCTGGTTTGCAGGTCTGGGTCGAGCAGGTGGCTGGCCATAAAATCATCACACTCGACGAAGTGCCGAAGGGGACCTTCCCCGAACCAGTCCACACACTGCTCGAAGGGGTCAAGTTCCGCCACCGCGGCAAGGTCATGTTGCGCACGCCGAAAGGCAAACTATTGCGGCTCCGGGTGCCGACGGCAGCATTCGCCCCCGATGAGGCAGTACAGTTTCTACGAGCAATGTCCTTCCTCCTGGACCCAGACGTTCCGGCACCGGAAGGGCTCACGGAGCAACAGCGGGCGTCGGTAGCCCCGGATCTTTTGTGGCTCATCCAGATGTTTCTCGGGCTTGAGCGGTTTGTACAGGCTGGCAGGGTATCGATTCACGTGCCGTCTCAGGACTTTCAGTGGTTCGCGCAGTGGCAGCTCGGCACCGGGGTGGAGGAACGCGGTTGGCTCGCGGATATGATTGCGGCTGCGCCGGGAGTACTTACAGAGAACAACCGACGGCTCGACGAAGACTGCTCGCGCACATTTGTGCACTGGATCGCGTCTGCCCAGCTGCGTAACTCCCCTATGCTGCGTGGTGAGCGCCCGTTTCCGTGGCACGATTTTGTACAGTCGCTGCTTAACGGGACGCCGCTACGGCGAGGCTCTAGCGCGTTTTCGCGACAGATGAGCCAGTGGAACGGCTCAATCACTGCGACAAATTTCCAACTGGTGTTCATCGTGGAGCAGCCCGCAGACACAGAAGATGGGGGCGATGAGGCGCTCACACAGTGGCCGATCCGGGTGAACGTGCGCTCCGGCGATGAATCGCCGCGGCCCATCCGGCTGTCGGAGTATGACGCCTATACGGTGCAGCAGCTCCACTCCGTGCTTCGCGACGCCATCAGGGTCTCCGACCTGATTGATCCATCGACGCACCGGCGTGCCGCGACAACGCCGGGCTCTGCGCTCGATGGCGACTGGGACGTGTACCTGTCCGCGGAAGAGATTGTGCAATTCGTGGAGACTGAGGTGAGCAAGCTTCGGCTTGCGAACTACGCGGTGATGCTGCCACGCGCCTGGACAACTGCGGAGACAACATCGAAGCTGCATCTTTCGGAAGCGAAGAACCCGTACGACGCAACAGCGGTGACCCGGCTTGGCTTCGGCCAGCTGGTCAATTACGACTGGCGCGTCAGCATCGGCGGCACTGAACTGACGGATGACGAAATGCAGCGGCTCGTCGAGTCGAAGTCTGGGCTGATCAAGTTGCGTGGCGAGTGGGTGCTCGCCGATACAAGGCACCTCGAGCGCACGAAGCGGTACATGGAGAAACTCCACGGGACGGCGCTTGCGCGGGCCAAGCGTGAAGCAGAAGAAGCCCGGACGACTGCGCAGCTCGCAGCTGATGCGGGAGCAGATGACGCCGAAGCGCTCGCTGCCCGCGCCGACCAGCTCGAGGAGGAGTACCAGAAACTCGAAGCGTCAGAGGAACACGGTGCGGTAACCGCGGAGGAGCTGCGTCAGCTTGCGCTGGAGAGTGGGCCAGACTCGCCGCTTGAGTTCACTGGGTCCCGTTGGTTTACGTCTCTGGTCGGCGGAATGGACCGCCCTGCGCCGGAGCGCGTCGACATCCCAAGAACTGTGCATGCTGAGCTCCGCGAGTACCAGCGTCGTGGCGTGGATTGGCTCTACTACATGTCCCGCAACCACCTAGGTGCCGTGCTTGCCGATGACATGGGGCTCGGCAAGACGCTCCAGCTGCTCACCCTGCTTGCCGTCGAAGAGGAACGCGGGCAGCGCACCGGACCAACCCTCGTTGTTGCGCCGACCTCCGTGGTGGGCAACTGGGCACGCGAAGCCGCCAAGTTCGTGCCGCACCTTTCTATGTATGTCCACCACGGCAGTGCCCGGTACAAGGGAGAGGAACTGCGCGAAGCTCTCAAGAAGCACGACATCACCATCACCTCCTATGGGATCGCATCGCGCGATGTGATCGATTTGTCTTTGATCGAATGGGACCATGTGGTGCTCGACGAAGCTCAGGCGATTAAGAATGCGGGGACGAGGGCGTCGAAAAGCGTGCGAGCGCTGCCAGCTCGCCACCGTATCGCGCTGACAGGCACTCCAATTGAAAACAAGCTCTCCGAGCTGCGCAGTCTCCTCGACTTTGTGAACCCCGGCATCCTCGGCTCGCAGTCCTTCTTCCGCAACCACTTCGCACGGGCAATTGAGTCGCGCCGGGACGAGGGCCTCGCCGACGAGATGGGGGAGCGCCTGCAGCGCCTCACCGCGCCGTTTATCCTGCGCAGGCTGAAGACAGACACCGCGATCATCGACGACCTGCCGGACAAGGCTGAGCATGTACTGACAGTGGACATGACTGCGGAGCAAGCAGCGCTCTACACAGCACTCGTTGACCGCATGCAGCGCGAACTGCAGGAACGCAAGGGTATGGCACGTAAAGGTCTCGTGCTTGCCACGATCACTCGCATCAAGCAGATCTGCAACCACCCGGCTCACTTCCTGGGCGATGGATCACCAGTACTTGCCGACGGCCACCACAGGTCCGGCAAGGTCGCTCGCCTTGTGGAGCTGCTCAATGAGGCAGTGCGTACCGACCAACGAGTGTTGATCTTTACCCAGTACAAAGCGTTTGGTGACATTCTGCGGCCATACCTGAGCGACTACCTCGGTGAGCTCATCCCGTTCCTCCACGGCGGGGTAGGAAAGAGCGCGCGAGACGCAATGGTTGCGCGTTTCCAGGAGCCGAACGGGCCGCGCGCGATGCTGCTGAGCCTCAAAGCAGGTGGTACCGGACTCAACCTGACTGCTGCATCGATGGTGATCCACCTTGACCGCTGGTGGAATCCCGCCGTGGAAAACCAGGCGACGGACCGTGCGTTCCGCATTGGCCAGAAGAAAGACGTCACGGTGTACAAGATGATTACGCGCGGAACCATGGAGGAATCGATCCAAGACATCTTGGATGGCAAGATGCACCTGGCAGGTGCGGTGATTGGCGAGGGCGAAGGCTGGATTACGGAACTCGACGCTGACGATCTGGCACAGCTGATGAGCTACCGAGGAAACGGAGGCGAGCGCAACCTATGAGCACCCAGCGACCACGCGAAGACAACGTTATTTATGCAAACTTCGGCGCACGTCGGCGCTCCCCGGAGCAGGAGCAGGCGAAGCAAGCTTCTGAGACTCGATCGCGGTACAAAGATGTGCCTGCGACGTGGAATGCCGCAGGCCGCAGGATCTGGGAAGCAGTCGTGCGATACAGCGATGCTGGTCGCATCAAGCGGGGCATTGCGTACGCCAACGGCGGCCACGTCGCCGAGCTCTACCCGCGGCTTAGTGGGATCGATGCGGTTGTGACCGGCTCACAAATCGAACCATTTCACACTGTCATTGAGCTACCACGGCGCACCGCTGCTGACATCGGCGGGCTGCTGTCCGACATTGCGCACGACTCCGCGGCATTGATGAAAGCGCGCAATGGCGTCTATACCGATGAGGCGTTGGATACCTTGATTGCCAACGGTCCTGAGGAGTTTCGGCTGCACTGTAGCTGCCCCGATCCCGTCGTAGCCTGCAAACACATTGTCGCAGTGGGGTATCAGGCAGCACAGCGCATGAGCGAACACCACGAATTCATTCTCCAACTCCGGGATAGTTCGATTGCGCGACTGACCGGCATGGCGCCACCGACTGTGCAGCACGAGGCAGCGCAGCCTGACGCGCCGGGCGAAGTCACGGTGTCTGCACCGCGCCCGCAGCCGGACTTTTGGGAAGGCGGCGCGCTACCTGATTTGCCTACCCCGAAAGTCGCTCCGATGATCGAAGATTCTGACATCACGATGTTGCACAAGGCGATGCAGACGATTTCCTTTACCAACATCGACCAGCTACGAGCGGTCTCCGATATCGAAGATCTGTTCTATGCTCTGACTGAAACTGAAGACTAATGTCCGAGCCGTTTGGTAGTAGTGAGTATGTGAACACGTTTCGATTTATCCACTCCTCTGACCTGCAGCTTGGCATGACTCGGAAGTTTCTGCGCTCCGAAGCCCAATCGAGGTTTGACGACGCCCGCTTGCGCGCCGTTGAACGCCTCGGCCAAGTAGCCACGGAGCATGATGCAGACTGTATTGTGATCGCCGGTGATGTGTTTGAGCACAACGCGCTCGAACGGGAGACGCTTGGTCGAGCACTCGAGGTGCTGAAGCGCCTGCCAGTGCCGGTGTACTTGCTCCCGGGCAACCACGACCCGCTGGTGGCGGACTCCATTTTCCACGCCACCGATGACCTTGAGAATGTGCACGTGCTCGATTCCTTCGATCCCGTAGAGGTCGTCCCTGGCGTTGAGCTTGTCGGCGCGCCTCTCAAAGCCCGATACGCCTCTGAGGACCTCTGTGCCCGTGCCGTACGTGACTTGGAGCCGACGGATACGATTCGAGTCCTCGTTGGCCACGGCCAAGTAGACGGCTACGGCAAAGAACAGGCCGAAGCGCTCATCGATCTGGATTTGCTGGAGGAGAAGCTGGCCTCGGGGGTGATCGATTACGTCGCGTTGGGGGATACGCACTCCACGCAGTCACTCGGCACGAGTGGGCGCGTGTGGTTCTCGGGCAGCCCGGAAACAACCGATTTCCACGACTTTGCTATCGGTGGTCCTGGTGGTGGCGGCGAGGTCAACTCCGGTAACGCCCTCGTCGTCGAGATTGCGAAGTCCTCCGCAGACGATTGCACTGTGAACGTCGAGCCAGTTGAGACAGGAGCATGGACGTTTGAGGCACTGGACTGGGAGGTTAGTGACGAAGGGGACGTCGCAAAGATTGTGGATCAGCTTGAACGCTACGAGCACAAAGACCGCACGGTGGTGAAGTATTCGGTGCGTGGCACGCTTGGCCTTGCGGCGATGGCTACCTTTGAGCAGGCGATAGGGCGGCTTGAGCCGGTGTTTGCCGCGTTGTATGAGCGTGAGCGCCTCATGAGCTTGCACTTGGCGCCCAGCGATGAAGAGCTCGAAAACCTTCCGCTGAGCGGTTACGCGGCCGAGGCGATGCGGGACCTGATCTGCCAGGCTTCCGTGCAAGATGATGTCACAGGCTCTGCGACAGCCCGTGACGCAGTGAACCTTCTGTTCCGATTCTCCAAGGAAGTGAACTAGATGCGCATCCATTCGATCACCATTGAAAACTTCCGTGGTATTCAGCGATTAGAACTCCGAGACCTGCCAGATACCGGTGTGATCGTGATCCATGGCAACAACGAGGCGGGCAAATCCACCATCCTTGACGCGTTGACGACAGTGCTGAACGAGCGCCATACTGCCGGCGGGAAGAAGATTGGCGTGCTCACCCCGATCGGGAGGGACGTTTCGCCTGCGGTACGGCTTGAGGCGACGGTTGGCGATTACAGCTTCACCATTGCCAAACAGTGGGGGAAGGGGAAGTACTCGGAGCTCAACATCACCAGACCGCAGCTGCGCCAATACACCGGCCGCGAGGCTGACGACGAGCTTGCGCGGATCCTCGCGGAAAACCTTGACCAGGAGCTCGCCTCGACGCTCTTCCTGCGCCAGGGGCAGTTCGCAGCAGGGATCAGCGCAGCTGGCATCCCAAGTGTTGTGAGGACCCTTGACGGGGACGCTGGACGTAGCGCAGAGGAGGCTGCTTACGATGACACTGCGCTCATGCAGCGCATCAGCGACGAATACGCAGCGTACTTCACATCGACTGGTCGGCCGCGTGGTGAATACGACAAGCTTCAGAAAGTGGTCGAAGACGCACGCCAACAGCATGAAGAACTGGTGAATCAGAAGCGGAAATTCGACGATGAAGTCGTAGAAGTAGAGCGGCTGCAGCAGCAAATGCAGCAGATTCAGGATGAGCTGCCCCAGGCGCAGCAGGATCTCGAAGCCCGACAAGTCGACGCGAAATACGCCGAAGAGGTCGTTTCCAAGCGCCAGGCAGCTCAGGAGGCTGTGAAGTACGCGGAGCTTACAGCACAGCGCGCCGCACAAGACGTGGAGAACAGGAAAAAGCTTGAGCAGCGCCTTGCGCAGTTACGTGAGCAACACGTCGCGCTCGAGAAGGAGAGGGCTCTCGCGCAGCAAGCCAACGATGAGGAAGCAGCAACCATTGCCTCACTCACCGATGCCTTAAAGCGGCACCAAACCGAGCTGGCGAAAGCGCGTGAGACCGCACGTCGTACCCGTGCCATGCGGGAGTATGCGCTGTGCCAGCAAGAGCTGACGGAATTGCAGGCAGTGCTTGACCAGATCGAGGCCGCACAGACTGAATATCAAAAGCTCGTTTCCGAATCACCCGTCCGGCCTGTCACCGACGCGGATGCGGCTCGCGCTGAGGAAGCTGCAAGCGAGGTGAAAATCCAACGCACCATCCGCGCCGCGGCGACCGCAAAGCTGACCGTGCGTGCCGAAGACGCCACGTTCATCCACGATGACGCCCCCACTCACGTTGATGGGGAGCGGACCATCGAGCTTTTCGACGCCACCACCTTCCAATTCGGTGAATTCCATCTCGCGTACAGCGCGGGTGCCAACAGTGTGGGTGAACACGGTGCGGTGGAGGCAGCAGAGCGTGCGCTTGAAGAAATGCTCGCGGAGCTCGGTTGTGAAGACGTTGCGGAAGTGCGTGCGAAGCGTGATGAGCACCGAGCCTTTGCCCAGGGCGTGGAGGAGGCGAAGCGGCGTCGAGAAGATATTCTCGCAGGCAGAGACCTGTCTGCGCTACAGGAACGCCACGTGCGACTGCAGAAACTGCACTCGGAACACGCAGCAACCCTGGGCGAGGATCCCGCGGAGTTGGAACGAGAAGTCGCGGAGCAGGAATTCGAATCCGCCGAAGCAGCCTTACAGACGGCACAGCATGATGCAGAAGTAGCTGCCGCCGCATTGGAGCCCCACCGAGAACGCAAAGCGCAACAAGCGCTACTGGTTCTGGAGACGAAACTTTCGACCCACGAGGAAGTTGTGCAAAACGCAAAAGAAGAGCTGCGCGCAGACCAGGAACACGCCACATTTGAAGAATTGGATGCGGCCCAGCAAGCCGCAGCAGAAAGCCTTAGCGCCGCCCGTGCCACGCTGGATGAAGTGACGGCGGCGGCACAGGACGCGAATGTTGATATGGCACAGGCACTGCTCGAGAGCGCGCAGACCCGTTTAGTGAACCTGCAGGATCGCTACACAGCGGCCGACAAGCGCATCGCAGAGCTGAAAAGCTACTTCGAGATGGCCTCCGGCATTGCGGAAAAGGTTGACCGCGCTGAAGCAACCCTCGATGCTGCCGAATCTGAATACCACCGCACGAAGCGTCGCGCCGAGGCAACCAAACTCTTATACGACACACTGCAGCGCTACCGCGAAGAAGCGAATGCGCGCTATGCGGCACCGTTCGCTGCGGCGCTCGAAGGGTATGCGGGGGCGTTGTTCGGCCGAGATGTGGAATTCGAACTGGACGACCAACTACAAATCACTCGGCGAAACGTCGCGGGTGTGTCACTACCGATCGAAGAACTATCCGGTGGTGCGCAAGAACAATTGGCACTGCTGACCCGCTTCGCGATAGCAGAGCTTGTCGCCCGCGACGGCACCTCCCCAGTTCCTGTGGTCATTGACGACGCTCTTGGAGCAACAGACCCGCACCGCCTGCAACTGATGAACGCACTGTTTAATAGGGTGGGCAAGCACGCTCAAGTCATTGTGCTGACCTGCTATCCCAACCGTTACGACGGCGTGTCCAGCGACAACCGTTACGAAATTGAGCAACTGAAGACTAATTGATGGATGCTATGAACATGATTGGGGATCTACTACAGTGAGAGGTATGTCTGACGCACCACACTGGCTCAGCGACGCCGAACAGGACCTCTGGCGGCTCATGCTTGCCACTTCGCGGAAGATTTCCCGCGCTCTCGACGACACCCTCCAGGCAGATTCCAATCTCTCTTCGCCAGAGTTCTCGGTGCTTGTCAGTCTGTCTGAAGCTGAAGAACACACCATGCGGTTGCGCGATCTGTGCTGGGTTCTGGAGTGGGACCGTTCTCGCACTTCGCACCAGGTCACCCGCATGGAGAAGCGCGGGCTGGTGTTGAAACAGAAATGCCCTGGTGATGCTAGAGGTGTTCTCGTCACCTTGACTGACGACGGCTTGCGTCGTCTGGAGGCAGCGGCACCAGGCCATGTTGAAAGCGTTCGGCGGCTCGTCTTTGACCACCTTGACCCCAACGATATCCCGACGCTGACCAAGTTCTTCCAAGGAGTACTTGGGGCTCAAGCCAACTCCCAGCTCCGTAGATAGCCAAAAGGAAAGCGAGGCGCTATGTCCTTCCCAATGAACCAACCCCAGTACCAGCCAAACCCTAGCCCAAAGCGCCTGCAGCGCTCCATGGTGGACAAATATATTGCCGGGGTTTGCGGGGGAATCGCGGAGTATGCTGGCCTCGATCCTGCACTTGTTCGAATCGGTATCGTGCTTATCGGACTCGTTACGGCGTTTGTACCTTTGTTCATTCTTTATGTTGTGGCCTGGATTGTGATTCCGCCGGAGTTTTAACGCATGAAGGCTCTCTGACGGTGCTGGAGTGCTACACTCAACCCGTTCTGTACCGAGCTGTCTATTTTGCGTAAGGGAGATGTTCGCGGTGCCGGAAACCAAGGATGAGATGCGTAATCGCCGACCGGGCTCGGCGCGCCCACTGGCGTTCGTAAAAGTTGACCCCGATGAGATTAATTCGAGTGATAACTTTCAGTGGATCGTGGATCTGGTCAAAAGGAGCGCCGAGAAGGAAAGCGGGCAGTAGTTGCCGCTTTGTTGTAAACGAAGCGAGAACCCCGCCACCAAGCAAAACGCCAGGCAGCGGGGGTAATGGAGCCATTTGCGAAACTCCCTAACCTCCCCAAACGCAACCCCTTACAAAACGTTTCCCGCCAAAACCCACGCACATTTCCCGCCCACTCCTCGAAAAACGTTATCACCAGCACAAATGCACTCCTACCATCGGATCTAAAATCGCTCTCGGATACCCCCTTCCCTCGACTGAGAGCAAGCCATTGTGCATGGTGATGGTGTGGAATGAGTCATCTTTCATGCTTGTCTACTGCGTAAATGACAGCGCCAGTTTTGACCACGCCGAAAAGATTGTGATCACTGGTGTAGTTGATGATGCGTATCAGGAGATGAGAGTAGATCCTACGGGAACGATGCCGGACTACCGCGCAGCCTAAGTGGGGTGGGAGGTTATGATAATGAAGACTTCATAGTTTTCGTATCAACTTTTCCAAGAAAGTGTTTACAGTGCCTAACCCGCAACAACTCATGCAGTACGCCGGTGCTGCTGTTACCGTCATCGTCCTGATCCTGGGACTTATTTTCGGGACAGGGGATTTATCCTCGTCTTCCGATAATGGGGCACAAACGCCCCCATCGAACAGTGCGAAACCGTCGAATAGTCCTGCGCCCTCGAACGGTGGGCGCAAACCGGATGCTGACGGGTGCGTGAAAAACACTCCTGATTATTTCAAGTGCAAACAGGAAAACAGCAAGCTTGGTAAGAAGAACCCGCCTTTAACCTCTAGTGATATTCAGCAAGCGCGTAGGGCTCAATTCATGCAGATTGTCGAATGGCGGTCTAATGATAAGCACGCTAACCCACTTACGTATGATCTTTCTCTAGAAGCAACAGCACAGCGGTTTGCTAATGAACTTGCTCAAACGCCTGGGGATGAGATCTGGCACTCGAATTATAATACTCGTGGGCTAGAAAACGTGGCATTTGATACATACACTTACAAGAATTTCTTTAACATTTTCGCTGGTTCGGTTGGGCATGCAAGTACCATGGCAACGAACGGGCGTGCTCCTAAAGTCGGTATCGGTATTGCTCAAGACCCCGTAACAGGACATTACTTCTGCGTACAACACTTCGCAGACAAGTAATCGGGTATCTGGGGAGAGCACACCTACTAGGTAGTTGGAATAAACCTACCTAGTAGGTTTTTCTGTTTGCGCTGGGTGGTGTAGGAACAGGCGTGTGCCAGATTGACACAGCGTGCCCCCATGCGCGAACCTTCCTCAACGCGATGGAGGATTCTTCCTCTTGCGCGTTGAATTCGCTTCAAGATCAAACCCGAGTTGATCAAACAGTTTCTGCTGGTGTCCTAGCACCCGTTGAGCATCTGCCTGGATCACTTTCTGCCTGACACTTAACGCGACACTGCGCGCAAACATCTCTTCAGCAGAAAACTTCCCTGAATCCTGATCCGCTTCGAACTCCTGATAATCCTCGGTGAACTGTTGAACTTGCTCGATGACTCTTTCAACATCATCTTTTATCTCAAATACTTCATTGCGCCGTGGCAGACCATCCCAAAGATTCTGATATGGCAATTCGGATACATCTCGCATGTACGCCACCGGCTGAAAACCGAAACAAAATGTTTCTGTTCGTCGGGATGGATCGTCAATCCAGTGGAACGTCGCCCCGATAAAACCATCTTGAAGACACGCTCCAAAACCAATCTCGTCGTGCATCTGCAAATCGAGAATCTGACAGGCGTTTGAATACGGCGCGAACCAGTCCTCTGGGCAGGTTGGATCAAGTCCTCGCACGTGCTCGTAATCCTTGTAAAGTAGAAGATTGAACGTTTGAACCATGTCAAGATCGTGCAAGTAGCGCCGAAGATCTTCCGGTACCTCATAACCTACGTCGTACATCTTGCACCCGAAATGCTTCACGTAATACCGAGCAAGGTGACGCTGATCAAAAGGGGTATCCGCAAAAATCTCATCCCAGTTGAATTTGCGCCGGTTTTTGAAATACTCCAGGTCATCCAAGATGAAATCCATGAAATGGTCATACGCCATGTCAAACGGCTGCGAGAACTGGTTATTGCAGTAAGCACAGATGGTTTTACCAAACATGAAGATTCCATGATTCGGACCACTCATCTTGTAAAAGCGTCCATCACTGCCGATAGTGCCTAACGGTTGTCTACCGCCTGCTTCCCAAATCTTCTTGATCCGGGAACTCTTGAAAGCGTGTTCCTGGGTATCAGCGGGACGTTCCTCACAAATCCAGCACATCTTGCGATCACGCCGAGGAAACGCCGGGTTCGACTTCTTCTTCACCATTTACTCGCCCGCTTTCGTCCTCGCTTTCACTCCCACGGACTTACCCTCGTGCAAGTCCTCAATGATCTCGATGACCCCATCTGAGTTCAGCACGGATGTGAAATACACGTCCACGTCGTTGTTCCGCAGTTGCTCGAAGAACTTAGATGCACTCGTAATTGCTTTTACTTCAGTCCCGCGCAGTTGCGAATCCTCATCCATTCCCTTCGTTTCAGCCACGAAGTTGACTGATTTGCGCCCGTTCTTGCGCTTGATCACGTACATAAAGTCAGGCGAAGTCGTTTGCCCCGAGTAGGTGGGGATCTTGATCGAACGGGTGGGGATCTTGCCGAATACTTCAACTACCCCGTCGAATTTCTTCGAGAGTGAATCCATGATGGTGTCGCGCTCAATCGAACTATCCCAGTCGAACACGTCATACAGGTACGTCTCCGGGGGAACCTTTTCGTTATCCTGGAAGCGTCCCAAGCGGGTGCGCTCGATGGTGTCTTTCGGGGAACCGTCAGTCCTGGTCAGCGGATTGTCACCACCGCGCACGCCGACGAGGGCGTATTCAAACCGGGTAGCGAACTCCCGGTCAAACCATTCGTGGAACCGGCGCAGGAACCTATTGAGACTTTCTATGTTGAAGTGAGAGTCTTGCAGGTTGAGCACATCATTATTCCGCGCGAGCGCCCGGTGGATCGTGTCCACGGGAAGTGCCGTGGACGTGTGCGCCCGCTTCAAGAACTCCCCGTAAGGCAGATGCGTGTTCGACTCGTGGTGTCCCGCGACCGTATAAGTCTTCGGCAGGGACAGTTCCCGCCCGCGTCGAACCTCTTTTTCTAAGACCTTCCTCGTATCGCGCACGAAAATGCGGGCATTGTTTTGCAAGACCTCATCCAGCCCCGCGTCGATCTGCTCCGGCGACAACTCTTGGATGAGCAGGATGTACTTCTGCGTGAGCGTTTCCCACAGCGAGCGCAAACGCTCGTAAGCCCTCGGGCGAATCTTGGCGCTGCGCTTGAGGGCTTCCTTGTGTCCTGGTTTCTCTTTCCTGATGCGATTCTTGTTCACGCCCGTTGCGAACTCGGGGTAGGTCTGGAGGAACGCGCCTAGTTTGTCCTCTTTCACCTCGCCGGACGGTTCGATGAAGCCACCCATAAGCATTTCAGCCATGAGGAACGTCGGCTCCACCCCACGCGCCTTCGCCACGTCCGCCAGCCGGTCATTCACGTTAATCACGCGCACGGTGTCCGCATTAATCTCATCGACCAACTGATCAGCAAACTCGCGCTCGGTGAAGTCCACGAGATAGGTCAAGAAGAACTGATGAGCATCAGCAGTCACCCGATTGCCGTACTCATCCACCGGAAGGCGAAGCCCACGCCCAACCTCTTGCAGTTTCGAGTTCTCCGAACCGGACGAGCGCATCTTCACGATCTGGAATACCGTGGGCAAATCCCAGCCTTCTCGAAGGGTCCACTTCGAGAAGATGAACCGCATGACGTTGTAGTGCCCACGCTCATCTCTAAACGACATGAGTTTGTTCTTATCGCGCAGAATCGCTTGAACCTGTTTGGTCACCTGCTCATCAGTAGCGTTCAAGTCTTCCGCGAAATAGCCACCATGAGCACCTTCTATGTTTTGCAAGGTCGCTTCCAGATACGGCAGGTACTCCTGCATAGCCGGGGTGAGCGCCCCGTCCTCGTAAATCTCGGTGATTGTGTCCTCGATGGACTTTCTCAGTTTGCGCTCGAATGCAACCTTTAACCAACCGTCGTTGTTTTCCCCACGGTAGGAGTGAATGGAGTCGATGAAAAACAGCGTGGACGGCTTGATCTTGCGCTCACGCTCAAATAAGTCTCGCTCGATCTTGAAGTGGTTAGCGAGCGCTTGCTCCAGCATCGTCTCCTGATAGGACTGGGAGAACGAGCCGGTCATGATTGCGTAGTCCTTGGGCAACTCCGCACCGTTAGACAACATGGCGACGTTTACGCCGGAATCTTTCGACTTACCCACGTTCTCTAGCAAGATCCCGGATAGTGACGGGTGAATCATCCCGAGCAGGTTGTTCTGTTTATCCAGGTGGTAGGACTTGCCGGTGGACTCATTGCGGATCGTGACCGTCTTCTCCTTTGCGTTAAGCGCGGTCACTTTCAGTTTGACCTCATCTTCCCCGATAGCATCCGGGTACTGCACCTTCACACCCTTGACGAGCAAGTTGTTGAAGGCTTGCGCTGAGTTCAGTTCGTAGACAAGGTTTTCATAATCCGGCGTGGACGGCTTGGTTTTCGTCCCTTTAGTTCTGGGGAAGGTCGCGCCATAGCGGATGATGACCCCTGGCTGAAGCTCTTCGACAATTCTCTTGAAGGTGGCTTGGTTGCGGGCGAAACGGTGTGGCTCATCGATAATCACGACTGGACGAGTGCGGGCGAGAATATCCAACGGGCGAGACGAGTCATATCCATCAGCGGTAAGCGTTTGGTCGTAATCGTCGCGCGAGAGCGTGGGAGATTGCAGCATTGCGCCGGTCATGATGAGCGCGTCGATGCGTTTAGCATCGTAATCAGCACCTTCGGCGTACTCCCGAATCTCGGGCGGGATCATCCGTCGCCGTCCCCGCTTGTGCTTCGGCTTGCCCGCGAGCGTTTGCAGCACAATCTGTGAATCGTAGAACTTACGGAAGTGTTCGTCCGCGTAGTCCGAGCGGATGAAATCACTCGTACCCTCTCGAATCGGCGCTGATGGGGTAAGCAAAATGAACTTATTGAACCCGTAGCGAGCGTGAAGTTCGTACATGGTGCGGGTAAACACATAGGTCTTGCCCGTACCAGTTTCCATGCGCACGTCTAGCCCGAGGTAGTTCTTCGCGCTGGACATGCGCTTCTCGGGAGGAATCATGGGTAAGTCGATAACGCGCCCACCTTGTATGTCCTCGATGTTCTCCTGAATCGTCGGGAGCATGTCCGAGGTGATCTCGGGGTTGACGGCTGATCTCGCACCGAAGTCCACTCCCTCAAACACGGTCGTGACCGCTTGCACCGCTAGGCGCTGATGCTCTAATTCCTGGAGCCTGACTTTCATTGTCCTACCACCGCGCTTCCACGTGAATCTTGCCAGTAGAGACCTGGTTGAGCGCCTGCTTCAACTCCGTGAGCACTACGAATGACAGTGCCGTATTGAAGTATGCGAGGTGGTTAATATGAAGTTGGTCGGACTCAATTAAACGGATGAGCGCAATTACGTCCTTGGGGGTGAACCCGCCATCGATGATGTAGGCGGATGAGCCAACCACGTCGAGCGTGTAGCCGTCGAGCTCAACTTGTTTGACCTCTGGGGTGAGTCCGTAACCGTCGTGAACCGCCCAGGTTGTGAGCATGACCGTTTTCGCGGGCGCGTCCTCGAAATTCAAGCGCTCTAATGGATCAATATTGAACAACCCCTCGCCCGGATTGAAAGATTCCAGCCGGTCGATTTCATCCTGCTCTGGAGTGACTAGCGTGTAGTGCTTGAAGCCGTAGTCGATGCTCGCGCCGGTGTCTTGGGCGATCTTGTCCGCTGCGAGTTCGATGCGCTTGCGCCCGATCTCATCGATGGTGGAGAATCCTTGGGCGAGAGCATTGCGCCCAGTGTCATTTTTATCCGTGATCGGCTCCGCAATCTGGACAGTGATCATGCGCCGGTTCGCCCCGTCTCGGGCGTTAAGCGCCATGACCGCGTGTGCGGTAGACGATGAGCCGGAGAAGAAATCGAGAACGGTGTCTCCGTCCTTAGCAACAAACGAAAGCAACTGGGTAAGAAGACTCACCGGCTTGGGGTTAGTAAAAACCTTCACGCCCCCGAACAATTCTCGAACCTCGTTCGCCCCCGTGCGACTATCCAGATTAATCACGCTCGGGAGTTTCACCGCGTACTCGTGCGCGTAGACCTTTAATTCCACGATCTTGTTCTCATCTGCCCCGAAGATGATCTTCCCCTGGTCTAGGAGTTCGCGCATGGTCGATTCGGGGAAGCGGTAACCCATCATGGGCTGCGTTGTGGGCTTGCCCGTTTCAGGGTGAATCACGTCGTAGCGGTATCCCTCTTTACCGGGGTTGTGAACGGAACGACTGCCCTGGTAGATGCCTTCCTGGTCGATGTATTTGTAATTATCGAGTTCACCCATTTCCTGTCGGTGCGCTCGCAACCATGCTGAATACTCAGCCTGAAGACGGTCAGTTTCCCCGTACTTCTCGATGAGTTCCTCACCCTTGGCAACGAGCATGTCTTTAATTGCACTTTCGGGTGAGCGCCAAACCTCTTCGACCACGCGCTCATCCTTGGCGAACACGACAATGTACTCATGCTCTTCAGCGACTCGTGAGGGGTTGTTGTCTGTGGCATTTTTCCAAACAATCGTTCCCAGCCGGTTCTGTTCTCCGAACACGTCACTATCGAGCAGCAGTTGCAGGTTGCTGAGTTCGTTTCCATCGATGGAGATGAAAATAACCCCGTCATTGCTTAAGAGGTTTCGAGCGAGCACGAGACGGGGAAGCATGAACGTCAGCCACGCCGAGTGAGAAGCCTTGCCGTGCAGGTCAAGAATGTGCAGCGCTTCTTCGTGGGAAACCCCGATGAGTTCTTCCAAGTCTTTAGGCGTGAAATCGAACGAATCTACGTAGGCGAAATCGTCCTTGCCGGTGTTGTAGGGAGGATCGATGTAAATGCACTTGATCTTCCCCCGGTACGACTTCGAGAGGTGCTTGAGCGCGTCCAGGTTGTCGCCAGTGATGTAGACGTTGTGACTATCAGCGTTGCGCTTGTCCTGGTTGTGCGCGGTGTTTGGCACGATGACGGTTTCTGTCTGTGCGGACGTGAGTAGTTGCGCGTAGGACTTGCCGAGAAAACCGAGTTCGTAGGACTCGCGGGAGAGTTCGACTTCCTGCTCTTTCAACATGGTTTGGAACTTCTCTAGTTGGAAGTTGCCGTCCGCATCGAAGTAATTCGGGAGCGCTTCTTGTAGGCGCTGCACTTCGAAGGAGTTCGGGGAGATTTCCTCGTTTGCTGCTTGCGCGTCGCGGATCATGAACTACCTGCTTCCATTGGGGTAAGTACTGTTTCGCATTGTCTCATAACCCGCGCGAAGAAACGCGAGCGACTTGGGAAGTGATCGCACACCTACTATGTCGAACAAATGTTCTTGACATTTCGCGCGAAACGGCGCTACCGTACCAAGCGGTCTAGTTGTGCAAGGAGGGCATATTGGACAAACCAGGAAAGAAGCGCCCCTCGATAGACGATCTGATCCCAATAGCGATGATCGATACCGATGACGAAATTGATTACGGCTGGATCTGTGATCTGATCAACGAACTGCGTGGTAATGCAGGGGTGGAACCACTTTCACGCGAGGAACTCAACGCTGATCCGGGCGAGGAGTAGTCCAGTCAGCACGAGCGGGAACAACTGCCTGCTTGCGTCCTGATTCGCCCTTACTTTCTATGTAGGTTCACCTTCATTGAATGCCGGCTTCTTCCGTGGAAACGCACGTCCCCAGCTGCTGATCGCGCGACACTTTCACGCCCCAATACAGCGCCATAAAACACCTCTACTTACTACGTGTATCCCACGCCTACTAAGTGATAAAAACACCCCTTGACATGCGCAAACACCCTGGAATAAGGTTCTAAAATCGTTGGCGCAACTCCGTGCTAGCAACCCAAGCAAAAGGAGACAATTTGGGAGAAATTCTCAACGACGCAGTGATGCAAGTGATGACTCCATCACTGGAGTACTACGACAAGACCGCGCTCGCACATGTGAGCAAATACGCCGATGACTACGCCGGAGAAATCATCGACCGTCACGGGAACTTCCGCCATGGTTGTGTCGGGATGATTCACTACATCCCGGAGGAAGCCTACGAGCGTCCCTGGTGGCGCGAACCGGAGTATCCACTCAAAGAGTGCATTGAGCGTTTGGTGCATGCCGGGTGGGTCAAGCGTGTAAACGGTGAAGCACTTGATGGGGCGATGATTCTCAACACGTCTCGTTTGATCCGCCTGATGGACATTGCCGAGACGGAAATGGCGCAAAACCAGCACGTCATCGACTACGAGCACTTGCCGGATGGCACTGTGGTGGAACCGCCATGCGAGGACTTTAACGACCCGCTTTTCTTGCCGTTTATCCGATGGGCCGATGCTCTATTTCCTGGCGATTTCGCTTACACACTGGCAGGTGACGTAACGGACGCGACCGCCCGCCTTCTAGACGGGCATCTTTCTGTCGAGCGTGACCACGGGTGGCAAGAGACTGATCCCACCCGTTGGAAACGCGCCATTTTGGATTGGAAGGACCATTACCTCGATGATGGCGGTTTTGCAATCCCGGAGCAGTGGAAGGTGACTGATGATTGCTAATTTCAAACCAAACGTAAGTGCTGGACATCTCCGCGCAGAGGTTGCGCAATGGCGCGAAGTCGATGAGATCCCGGACGAGTTTCTGGTCCTAATCGACCCGCGCGAGAACCCACTTCTGACGCTTCTGCAAATCGCCAAACTGCATGCTGCAAATGCTTGGGAGCCAGGATGCGACCTCACGTTCGGGGACGTAGACGATGCTTCTACTCGCTACATGGCGTTTACGTATCGCGGGAGTCGTGAGGATTTCTGGTACGGACTTTCCGTGCTGACCGAGCAAGTCATTCTGGATGCTGAGGGGCTAGAAGATGAGCACTATCCGAGTCAGCGAGCGTTTGGGCGCATGCTCATGTCGTTTGGGATTCCACCGTTAGAGGTACTTCCCGCTGTAGGCGTGTCCGATGACGGGACTGTGCTGGTAGATGCTGAGTGGGAAGAACTGATGTAGTCGGGGGAAGTGAGTGTTTGGGGTGCGCTCACAGGTGCCGAGAACACATAGAAGGTATGTGGGTTCTCGGCGTTTTCGTCATTTTGGAGCGAGTTTCCCATTTTGGAATGGCGCGTTTTGGGTTAATAACCAAAATGGCACCCCTTTTGGAGTGCCATTTTGGTGCCTAGAGAGTTTTGCAAATCGTGGGTGGTGAGATATGCAAAACCCTCACGGAAAATTGTGTCCCCGACAGGATTCGAACCTGCGACCTTCGGTACCGGAAACCGATGCTCTCATCCGCTGAGCTACGGAGACTCACTGCTTATTCACAAGCAATGACGCAATCTTAGCACCAGATATGCTGGGCACATAACTGGCCTAAGACTGCGGAAAGTAGCTGCTATTGGGCCTCCCAGTAGCCTGGTGCATCAGTGCGATCGGCCTTGCCGGTGCGCAGGTAGTTGATGACGGTGGCGTCGACAACTTTATTGCCGGTGCCGAAGTGCGCGTGGCCCGGGCCGTGAATCGTGACTACCTGGGTTCCCATTCTGCGGGCGAGTTGTCCGTGGCCTGAGTACGGCGTCTGGGGGTCACGGGTCGCGGACAGCTGCAATGGGCGAGTCTTTAATGCCGCCCCGTTGAGTGGCGCGATTCCGGTGACTGCGCCGGCGCCGTTGCAGTACCACCCTGAGCCGCGTGAAGCGTTGAAGAACGTAAACGGGTCTCCCGTGAGCTGTGACCATGCAAATGAGGGGAGCAGCGTTGGGTCGCCGGGGACAACGTTCTCATTGCACCACTGGGCAGCCTGCAGCTGCTCGACCGCCATCATCTGATCCACCGCCTGCTGAATCTCTTCCTTGGACGGCTGCTTCGATTCTTCAGCGGTCAGGGTGCCGTTTGTGGACCGTGCCAGGTAGTCCCACATCTTTGGGGTTGGAAGCATAGCGCGGGTCTCCTGCAGGAGCGGCGACTTAGCTTGTACAGCACCAGGGTTCAGCATGCGGCTGATGACGCCTTCACCTTCGACACGGGTTTTCCCGACTGCTGTCATGGCGTCCGCGCCAGCCTGTCCGGCGAACTCCAGGCCCGCTGGCAGATCGCCAACGCGTGCAGGCGGGGGAGTGACGGTGGGATTAGTTCCCGCTTGCGCGCTTACCTTGCGCGACCAGTACTGGTACGCCTTCAGGGGAGTGTTGCCCATGTGATACTTGGCGTCGTTGAGTGCTACCCACGCGAAGTATTCGTTGAGCGCCTTCTCGTACGCTGCTTGTTGGTCGGCGGCAATGCCGTTCCAGGAACGGGTTGGATCCATTGCGGAGTCAAGCACAACCTTGTCGGTGTGCTGGGGGAATAGCGTCGCGTATACGGAACCAAGGTACGTGCCGTAGGAGACACCGAGGATGGAAATCTGCTGGTAGCCCAGCGCGCGTCGAACTTCCTCCCAATCGCGCGCGGTGTTCTCCGTGGTGATGGTTTCGGGGTAGCCAGGCTTGTCGCCTTGGCAGGCCGAACGGTTGAAACCTCCTGCGTTGAAGAGACTGTCAGCAGTGAGCTTGGCTATCTGGCCAGGATCGTTCACATCGGGAATTGCGCACTCAAGTGCAGTCGAGCCGGGCAGGCCACGGGGTTGCACACCGATGATGTCCCACTCGTTGTTGAGTTCTTTCGGGAAATCAAGAATGTTGCCGGCTGCGTAAGCGTAGGCGTCGCCACCTGGGCCACCGGGGTTGGTAAACAGTGCGCCTCGGCGCGCTTGGGTTTTCGCTGGGACTCGTACGAATCCAATTTGAATCTTTTTGCCGTTCGGCTGGTTGTAGCGCATGGGGACGTCGATGTGTCCGCACTGCGCTGTTGAATCTTTGACTTCTTTCGGGCATTTGGTCCACTGCACAGCCGGTGCTGGCTGCGCAGTAGCAGGCGTTACGACGGCCATGCCAAGCAGTCCGAGCGCCGCAATTACTGAAGCTGTGGTGCGCATTGCATTCCTTCCGTTGGGGTGCGAAAAGACAAATCCCTACCGATGCGCTGATCGGTAGGGAATGTCGACGGTGTGTTTCTACTTCACAACCATCACGATCAGGTCGCGGGGCCCGTGGACGCCCTCGACACGAACAAGCTCGATATCTGAGGTCGCTGAACCACCAGAAATCATGGTAGCGGGTTTTTCCGGATCGATGCGAGCGATCATTTCCGGCACGCCGTAGACCACTGACTCTGGACGGACGATGACCACATGGCGATCGGGGACCAGTGACAGTGCACGGCGGCCGCACAGCTCGCCAGCTTCGAGCACGATCGAACCGGTCTGTGCTGAAGTGACGTGGGAATCCGTTACTGCGGCACCGATAGTGCCGAGCTCACGCGGATCGCTCGATGGGTCGTCTGGGCGGGCGCTGCCAGCAAACTCTTCGAACAGCGCGGTGTCGAGACCCGGGGCGTAAACAATCTCGGTTGCCTCGCGCTTCGCCAGAATATCGGCGATGTCTGCGGCAAGGGTCTCCTCCGTTGTCTCTACAACTGTGGCCTTGTAGTCCAGGAGACGATCGATGAGAATCTCGCGCAGCTGCTCGGGAGTGTGGTCGCTGGTGGTGCGGTACTCGCGCACAGGTTCGACGTGCTCTGGGGTATGGGAGAGCTTCTGTGCAGTGCGGATGCGGTCAAGAATCTCGCGCTTCGCGCTTTCATTTCGGGTGCTTGACATTGTTAGCCATCCTTCCTGACATTAGCTGGGATGCCTTCGCGACGGGCCTCAGCGAGGAGGTCCTTCGCCTCGTCCGTATTCCACCACTGGCGGAACGACTTCTTCGGCGGAACTGCTACGTCGCGGTAGTCGGTCCAGCCAGCAACGAAACCGGGCATCGAGGAAATCTCGCCCTTGAAACCGCCAAGTACGCGACCCAGCGCTACAACGTGCATTGCGGCGTTCCACAGTGCAGGCTTGCCCCACAGCAGGGAAATAGCGCCGAAGGCCGTGGATTCCAGGAAAGGCTTGTGCTCCTTTACCTTTTGGTGGCGAAGCTCAAGCAGGATGTCTGTGATCGGGATCTTCACTGGGCACACTTCGTTGCAGCGCCCACACAGGGAAGATGCGAACGGTAGCGACGCGTTCGGGTCCTCGGCGGACTCCATGCCGGTCAGCTGCGGCGTGATAATCGCGCCGATTGGGCCAGGGTACGTCGAGCCGTAGGAGTGGCCACCAGCGCGCTCGTAGACCGGGCACACGTTGAGACATGCGGAGCAGCGAATGCACTTCAGCGCCTCGCGGCCGATCTCATTCGACATCGCGTGGGTACGACCGTTGTCCAGGAGCACGATGTGGAAGTTCTGCGGGCCGTCGCCCTCAGTAACACCGGACCACAGCGAGGTGTACGGGTTCATGCGCTCACCGGTGGAGGAGCGTGGCAGCAACTGCAGGAAGACACCGAGGTCCTCGAACGATGGCAGGAGCTTTTCGATGCCCATCACTGAGATCAGTGTTTCCGGCAAGGTCAAGCACATGCGGCCATTGCCCTCGGACTCGACGATGGATACGGTACCGGTTTCCGCGATGCCGAAGTTGGCACCCGAGATCGCGACCTTCGCCTTCATGAACTGTTCGCGTAGGAAGGTTCGGGAGGCTTCGGCGAGCTCTGCCGGGTTGTTCGTCAGTGAGTCGTCGGTGTTTGGCATCTTATCCACGAAGATGTTTCGGATTTCTTCGCGGTTGCGGTGGATTGCGGGCACGAGAATGTGCGACGGGAAGTCCTCACCAAGCTGCACGATGAGCTCCGCAAGGTCGGTTTCCTGTGCGTGGATGCCGCGCTTCTCCAGCTCTTCGTTGAGCGCGATCTCCTGCGTTGCCATCGACTTGATCTTGACAACCTCAGTCTCGCCTGTCTCCTCAATGAGCGAAGCGATGATCTCGTTGGCTTCCTTGGCGTCGCGCGCCCAGTGGACGTGGCCGCCACGCGCGGTGACGTTGCGCTCGAACTCCTCGAGCAGCTCAGGCATGCGAGCCGCAACATCCTGCTTGATGGTGGAGCCAGCGGTGCGAAGCTCCTGCCAGTCGTCGAGCTCGTCGACAACGTTTTGACGCTTTACACGAATAGCAGTGGTTGCGTAGTTGAGGTTACGACGCTTCGTAACGTTATCGAGTTCGTGGTGCGCAGCCTGTCCGAAGCGCTCCGAGCCACGCAGGTGGTTCGGTCCTTGCGCCACTGGGGGCATCGTTGGCTTGCCGAGTGCAACTTTCACAGCATTTTCTCCTTCGAATACGCAGCGGTCGTAGGCGTCCACGGGTGTTCCTTCGTGGATGCGAGAATCTCTGCAATATGCAGCGCGCGGATGCCGTTGTGCTGGCGGCTCATCGCGCCAGCGATGTTCATCAAGCACGAGGAGTCACCGGCAGTGACAAACTCCGCCTTTGACTCCTTGATGTGGCGCACCTTGTCGGAAACCATCGCCGCGGAAACCTCGGGCAGTTTCACCGAGAAGGTGCCGCCGAATCCGCAGCACTCTTCGACGTTCGGCAGGTCCACGAGCTCGATGCCTTCGACGGCTTCAAGCAACTTGTAAGGGCGGTCGCCGACCTTCAGGAAGCGGCGAGAGTGACAAGACTCGTGGTAAGTCACCCTGTGTGGGAAGAACGCGCCGAGGTTGGTCACGCCAGCGACGTCCACGATGAACTCGGTGAGCTCGTAGGTTTTATTCGCTGCTTGCGTAGCGCCGTCGACAAGTGCTTTGTTGCCGTATCGTTCGGCGAGGCGCACGTGCTGTTCGCGAACTGCGCCTGCGCAGGAGCCGGAGGGGGCCACGACATAGTCGATGGAAGGGTCGGCAAACGCATCGGCGTATGTCTGGATGATCGGCACAGCTTGTTCCTGGTAGCCCGTGTTGACGTGCATCTGGCCACAGCAGGTTTGGCCCTCAGGGAAGACTACTTCGTAGCCCAGACGAGAGAGAACAAGCGCTGAAGCCTTGTGCGCGTCAGGGAACAGGGCGTCACCGATACAAGTAGAAAACAGTGCTACTCGCAATGTGGACTCCTTTGTTGGTCGTGAACGATACAGATAATGGTAATACGTCTACGGTACAACAGTTGGGGCTAGAAAACTCAGTATGTTGGTTTGCAGGAACACAATTACGCACACTGCTACCAAGAATGCTGCCGAGAAGCCAGCGACCTTCTTAAAGAGTTCGGACTCTTTACCCTCCATATTCACAGCGGTTGCGGCAATAGCGAGCGACTGCGGCGAAATCATCTTGCCGACGACACCACCGGTCGTATTCGCCGCCAGCATCAGGTCTGGGTTCAGCCCCAACTTATTCGCCGCAGTCACTTGCAGATTGGCGAAGAGCGCGTTGGCGGAGGTGTCGGAGCCGGTTACTGCCACGCCGACCCAACCAAGCACTGGGGCAGCGAATGCGAATACGCCGCCCATGTTGGCGAAAAACTCGCCGATCGAAACGGTCTGGCCCGAGTAGTTCATGACGTAGGCCAACGCGAGCACCAACATGATAGTGGTCGATGACCAGCGCATGCGCCAGAAAGTATCGACGAATTCACGCCCCACCTGTGCCCAGTTGAGCTGGTAGAGGCCGTTGCCGTCAAAGATCATGTAGGCGATAGCGACGATGAGGCCAGAAATGACCAGGAGCGTGCCGGGGTTGTTGATGTAGGCGAAGGTGTAGTCGGTGTTGATTGGCTCACCCAGCTGGTTGAAGAGCAGTCCGCGCTCGATAACAGGCCATGTCAGGCTGATCTTGAACGAGCTCAGCCACTGCGGGATGGTTGTGCCTAGGTTCGCTAGACCGAAGACTACAACCACGACTGCGTACGGCATCAGCGCCATCCACACGCGGGTGCCAGGCAGTTCAGTATTGTCCTCGTACTCAGGCAAGCCGAGGCGTTCGCGGAGAGCGGCAGTAGTCGAAGGCTTCCAGAAGCGAAGCGCCACGAAGGCAGCCCCAAGGGCAACGATGCAGGCTACGACATCCGTGAGTTGGTAGGCGAAGTGGTTCGACGTCCACCACTGGGCAATGCCGAAGCTCAGTCCGATCGTCACTGCGATAGGTGCGGTTTCTTTGATGCCTCGCCAGCCGTCGATAATTGCTGCGATGATGAAAGGAACAAAGAATGCGAGCAGAGGGGTCTGGTGGCCAACGATCGCGGCGATGTTCTGCGTTTGCTCGAGGGTGCGGCCACCGACCTCGCCCGCGGTGGTAATGGGGATGGCGACGGCGCCGAATGCCACAGGCGCTGTATTTGCAATCAAGACTACCGTTGCGGCTTTCAAAGGTGGGATGCCGAGCGCCAGGATCATCGTCGCGGTAATCGCGACGGGTGCGCCGAATCCAGCGAGGGCCTCGAGTAGGCCACCGAAGCAGAATGCAATGAGCATTGCTTGGATGCGGACGTCGCCGCTGCCCATCTTGTCAAAGACCAGGCGAAGATCTTCAAAGCGACGCGATGCAACCGTAATTTGGTAAAACCAGATCGCGGTCAAGATCACCCACACGATTGGGAAGAGTCCGAACAATCCGCCGCGTAGTGCAGTCGCAAGTGCCATCTCGGTTGGCATGTTGAAGCCGAAAACGGCGACTGCAATAGCGGCGATCAGGGCCACCGCACCGGACGTGTGCGCACGAGCCTTGACCGCGAGCAGCATGAAGAAAAACGTCAGAAGGGGAATCGTGGAAACGAGCGCAGAAAGCCCGAGGCTTCCCCCTACTGCGTCGGTAATAATTTGAAACTTGTCCACTGAGACACTCCTTGGAGTCAGAGGGCTACACAAAATACCTCCCCAAAATACTGTGGTGACATCTGCAATGAGAAAACCAAAAAGTATGCTAGGTCACACAAATGGATGAGGTCTGTAGAAGTTCAAGCTAGTAGCGTTTTCAGTACCTATGGTGGGGGTAGTCAAATGGGGGTCGCGCGGCATTTATGGGGGAATAGGGAGAATGTCCGGCACGTGAATTAGACTGTTTGCCCATGACTCCAGCTGATCTCGCTACAACAGTTCATGAAGCGACCGTCAAGGTGCTTTCCGACCACAATCTCGACGCATCCGTCGTGCCCGATGCAGTGACCGTCGAGCGTCCGCGCAACCCTGAGCACGGCGATTACGCGACGAATATCGCACTGCAGGTGGCGAAGAAAGCCGGTACGAACCCGCGCGAGCTTGCACAGTGGCTTGCCGACGCCCTCCTGGAAAACCCCGCAATCGCAGAAGCTGACGTCGCAGGCCCAGGGTTCTTGAACCTGCGCCTTGCCACCGACGCGCAGGGACAGCTGGTTGCGGACATCTTGGCGGCAGGCGAGACCTTCGGCAATTCATCTCTTCTTGACGGCCAGCGCATCAACCTCGAATTCGTCTCGGCGAACCCAACCGGCCCGATCCACCTTGGCGGGACCCGCTGGGCAGCTGTGGGCGACTCGCTTGGCCGCGTGCTAGAGGCGAGCGGTGCCGAGGTGACCCGCGAGTACTACTTCAACGATCACGGTGGCCAAATTGACCGCTTCGCACGTTCACTAGTAGCAGCGGCAAAGGGGGAGCCGACTCCAGAGGACGGCTACGGCGGCTCCTACATCAATGACATTGCCGCCGACATTGTGGCGAAGCAGCCGAATGCGCTTGATGGCAGCCCCGAAGACGTGCAGGAAACGTTCCGTGCCGCAGGCGTGGAAATGATGTTTGCTCAGATCAAGGAGTCCCTACACGAGTTCGGCGTGGACTTCGACGTGTTCTTCCACGAAAATTCGCTGTTTGAGAGCGGGGCCGTCGATAAGGCGATTGCAACGCTCAAAGACAACGGCAACCTGTACGAAAACGAGGGCGCCTGGTGGTTGCGCTCTTCCCAGTTTGGCGACGACAAGGACCGTGTCGTGCTGAAGTCCGATGGCGACGCCGCCTACATCGCGGGCGACATCGCGTACGTGGCAGACAAGTTTGACCGCGGTCACACACTGGCGATCTACATGCTTGGCGCGGACCACCACGGCTACATTGCGCGCCTCCGCGCCGCAGCGCAGGCTCTTGGCTATGACCCTGAGGCTGTCGAGGTGCTCATTGGTCAGATGGTCAACCTTGTGCGTGATGGCCAGCCAGTCAAGATGTCGAAGCGCGCCGGGACGATCATTACTCTCAACGATCTCGTGGACGCTATCGGCGTTGACGGGGCTCGCTACTCGCTCGTGCGCTCCTCTGTGGATTCCACGTTGGACATTGACCTTGACCTGTGGACTAAGCAGTCCTCCGACAATCCCGTGTACTACGTGCAGTACGGTCACGCGCGTCTGTGCTCCATCGCACGCAAGGCGAAGGAAGCTGGCGTCACCATCGACGGCGCGGACGTTGCGTTGCTTGAGCACGAAAAGGAGGGCGACCTCATTCGTACCCTGGGTGAGTTCCCGGAGGTGGTGAGCACCGCCGCGCAGCTGCGCGAACCGCACCGAATCGCGCGCTACGCGGAGGAACTAGCTAGCTCCTTCCACAAGTTTTACGACGCCTGCCAGATCCTGCCGAAGCCTGGCGAAGAAGTTGAGCCGTTGCATACCGCGCGCTTCGCACTGGCGATGGCGGCGCGCCAGGTACTTGCAAACGCACTCGGCATGATCGGCGTGAGCGCGCCGGAACGGATGTAGGAGGAAGTACATGACCGCAGCGTTTGATGCGCTTCCCGCGCACGTATGGCCACGCAACACCAAACGAGAAGAAGACGGGGTCGTGACTATCGCTGGCGTGCCCCTTCCAGAGATTGCCGAAGAGTACGGTACGCCCGTCATGGTGGTGGATGAGGACGACTTCCGCTCGCGGTGTCGCGATATGGCAAAGGCGTTCGGTGACCCAGCACATGTGCACTACGCGTCGAAGGCGTTCTTGACCACGCACATTGCCCACTGGGTTGACGAGGAAGGCCTCGCGCTTGATGTTGCGAGCGAAAATGAGCTTCGCATTGCGCTTGCTGCAAACTTTCCGCCAGAGCGGATTACGGTGCACGGGAATAATAAGTCGCGCAGCTTTCTGCAGCTGTGCATCGATTCCGGGGTAGCGCACGTCGTCCTTGATTCTCACCAGGAGCTTCGAGAGCTCAATGAGCTTGCCGGGGAAATGGGGACCACCCAAGAGGTCTTTATCCGCGTGAAGCCAGGCGTAGACGCGCACACACACGAATTCATCGCGACGAGCCACGAGGACCAAAAGTTTGGTATTTCCTTGGCGTCTGGCTCTGCCTATCAGGCGGCGTGTGCCGCGATCGATGCGGAGCATCTGCGCCTGACCGGCCTGCACTGCCACGTAGGCTCCCAGGTCTTTGATGCAGAGGGGTTCAAGCTCGCCGCGGAACGTGTGCTTGCGCTGTATGCGCAGATTTGGACCGAGCGCGGCGTTGCGCTTGAGTACTTGGACCTTGGCGGCGGATATGGCATCGCGCAGCTTGAGGAAGAAGCGCCATTGGACGTTGCTGCGGTTGCGAAAGATCTGTTGGCTGCCGTCGACGAGGCTGCCGGTGAACTCGGCATCTCGTCGCCGACCGTGGTTGTCGAGCCTGGCCGTGCGATCGCCGGGCCATCCGCCATTACGCTATACAGCGCGGGCGTGGTCAAAGACGTCGAGATTTCGTACACCAAGACGCGTCGCTACATTTCCGTTGACGGTGGCATGAGCGACAACATTCGTCCAGCGCTTTACGCCGCCGTCTACGAGGGCCGGGTGGTCAACAGGTTTACAGGCGGCCAGCCGGTGGCAACTCGTGTGGTGGGTTCCCACTGTGAGTCCGGCGATATTCTCATCGAGGATGCTCAGTGGCCGGACGACATTGTCAGCGGCGACCTGATCGCGATGCCTGCGACAGGAGCGTATTGCTACCCGATGAGCTCGAATTACAACTCATTTGGGCGCCCTGCCGTGGTTGCGGTCCGGGCTGGAAAGATCAAGCCGATGGTGCGGCGAGAAACTGTTGAAGACATTCTCTCGCGTGAATATAAATAAGAATGTATTCTGTGCGAAATAGACAAAGCGGTACACTGCGGCGTAGCTGAACGTACCAGTATCGAAGTAGGAGAGAATCTAGAGATGTCGGTCGAATCTGCAGAGAGCCGTAACGGTAATTACCCAGGTAAGGGAATTGGTCAGCCGGTCGGTGTCGCTATTTTGGGGAAAGGCACTGTGGGCAGTGAGGTGCTTCGCCTCATTCGGGAGTTTTCTGACAATCTCGAGCAGCGTATCGGCGGCCCACTTGAGGTGCGCGGTGTTGCGGTCTCCAACGTGGAAAAGCACAAGGATGCGCCTGAGGTGCAAGGCATTGAGCTGACTGATGACGCTCGCTCGCTGATCACTCGCGATGACGTTGATGTTGTAGTCGAGGTCATCGGCGGCATCGACTACCCGCGTGAACTGGTGTTGTCTGCTCTGAAGGCAGGTAAGTCCGTTGTTACGGCAAACAAGGCGCTGGTTGCAGCGCACGGTTCTGAGCTTGCCGACGCCGCGAATGAAGTAGGCGTCGATCTCTATTATGAGGCAGCGGTTGCTGCGGCGATTCCAGTTGTTGGTATGTTGCGTCGTTCGTTGGCCGGTGACCAGGTTCAGCGCATTTCCGGCATTGTGAACGGTACGACTAACTTCATCTTGGACGCGATGGCTTCGACTGGAGCGACCTACGAGGAAGCACTCGCTGAGGCGACCCGTTTGGGGTACGCAGAGGCTGATCCGACTGCCGACGTTGAGGGGCACGACGCGGCTTCCAAGGCAGCGATCCTTGCCTCGATGGGCTTCCACACACGAGTCACGTTCGACGATGTGTCCTGCGAGGGCATCACGAAGATTACTGCTGAGGATATTGCTGCGGCGAAGCAGTCGAACCAGACGATTAAGCTGCTGGCGATCTGTGAGCGCCTCTACGACGAAAACGGCAAGACCACTGCCGTTAATGCTCGCGTTCACCCGACGCTCATCCCGAATGAGCACCCGCTGGCGAGCGTTGATAAGTCGTACAACGCCATCTTCGTCGAGGCTGAGGCCGCTGGCCGCCTGATGTTCTACGGTAACGGTGCTGGTGGCGCTCCTACCGCGT
Organism: Corynebacterium pseudogenitalium; assembly: GCF_024453815.1. Lineage (NCBI taxonomy): Bacteria > Bacillati > Actinomycetota > Actinomycetes > Mycobacteriales > Corynebacteriaceae > Corynebacterium > Corynebacterium pseudogenitalium. The sequence continues at coordinate 997,292 of NZ_CP072934.1, forward strand.
CTGCAGTGCTGGGTGACCTGGTCGGTGCAGCCCGCAACAAGGTGCACGGCGGCCGTGCACCAGCGGAGAACCCGTACGCGAACTACCCAGTGGTCGGCTTCGACGAGGTGGCGACTCGCTACCACGTGAACATGACCGTCAACGACCGCGTTGGTGTGCTGGCGGAGCTGACCCGAAAGTTTGCGGAGGCAAACGTGTCGCTCTCCGCAGTGCGCCAGGAGGAGTCCGGCGATGAGGCGCACCTGATCGTGGTGACGCACAAGGCGCTGGAGAAGGACCTGCGTGACATCGTGGAGCGCCTCTCGCAGCACCCGGATGTGCAGCAAATCAACTCGGTGATCCGCCTAGACGCCTAAGCTGAGATACCTACAGACAAGGAGCACATCATGGCGACAGACATTGAAGTAGGCCTAAAGGCGACTGTGACGGTGCCGGGTTCGTCGGCGAACTTAGGACCGGGCTTCGATACGTTGGGGCTCGCTCTCTCCATTTACGACACTGTCGAGGTTGAGGTCATCGAGTCCGGGCTTGAGGTGGAGATCTTCGGCGAAGGCGCCGAGAACCTGCCGCGCGACGGTTCCCACCTCGTAGTCAAAGCGATTCGTTCTGGCCTCAAAGCCGCTGATGTTTCTGTACCAGGCCTTCGCGTAGTGTGCACGAACAACATCCCGCAGTCTCGTGGGCTTGGTTCGTCGGCCTCTGCGGCTGTCGCAGGCGTTGTAGCGGCAAACACACTGGCTGGTAACCCGCTTTCCACAGAGGAAGTTGTGCAGCTTTCCTCGGCGTTCGAGGGGCATCCTGATAATGCTGCCGCATCCGTGCTCGGTGGGGCGGTTGTCTCCTGGACCGAGATTCCTGTCGATGGTGTATCGCATCCGGTCTACCGGGCTGTCGGGGTCCCTGTGGATCCCTCGATTCGTGCGGTGGCGCTGGTGCCGAACTTCCACGCCTCGACCAACGCGGTGCGGCAGGTGTTGCCGAGCCACGTCACGCACACGGATGCGCGTTTCAACGTGTCGCGTACCGCGGTGATGACGGTTGCCATCCAGTCCCACCCCGAGCTGCTCTGGGAGGGCACCCGCGACCGCCTGCACCAGCCGTACCGTGCTGACGTGCTGCCGGTCACCGCTGAGTGGGTCAACCGCTTGCGCAACCGCGGCTACGCAGCCTTCGTCTCTGGTGCGGGCCCGACCGCCCTGGTTCTGACCACGACGGACGTTGACGAGGAGTTGCTTGACGACGCCCGCGAGGCCGGACTACGCGTCATCGAGCTCGAGGTAGCGGGTCCGGTACGCGGCGAGCTGACCCGCGCTTAATCCGTCCTGGCTGTTACAGGCCTGAAAGGGGGCGGAACTGTTCGACGCCCCCGCGCAGGCTCGCTGTGCCGGTCACGCCGCGCGCATCGAGCGCTGCAACAGCTTGCGCTGAGCGCGCCCCTCGGGCGCACACCACAATGGTGCCGGGCTGCGCTTCTGGCGGTGTGTAGCCATCGATAATGGTGCCGAGCGGCACGTTGATGGCGCCGTCAAGGTGGAAGTCAGCGAACTCTTCGGGCTCGCGGACGTCGAGAATCGTGGCGCCTTCCGGAATGGTGGTGACCTCCGCCGGTCCTTGTGGAGGTGCGCTCGTACGCACGCGCTCAGTGACCTCTGGGTCTGCGACAAGCGGCACGTACTCCCACATACCTGTGAGTGAGTCGAAGTAGCCAATCTGGCCAATCAGTGGCGAACCAAGTCCGGTGATGAGCTTGATGGTTTCCATCGCCATCGCGGACCCGACAACGCCCACAAGTGGCCCGACCACGCCTGCCTGGGAACAAGAGGGCACGCTGCCTGGTGCTGGTGGAGCGGGGAAGAGGTCCTCGTAGATTGGCCCGTGGCCTGCCCAGAACACCGTGAGTTGTGCTTCAAACCCGAGGATTGACCCCCACACGTGCGGCACACCCAGGCGCGCGGCCGCGTGCGATGCGATGTGGCGAGTCTGGAAGTTGTCAGTGCCGTCGACGATGATGTCAGCGTCACTGAGCAGCTGCAGTGCGTTATCCCAGGTGAGGCGGTCGGATACAGTGCGGACGTTGATATCCGGGTTCAACGCCAGCATCTGTGCCTTTGCCGACGCCGTCTTTGCGGTACCGATGGCAGCGGTGGTATGGATGACCTGCCGGTGCAGATTGGACAGATCCACCCGGTCGTCGTCGATGACAGTGATCGTGCCGACGCCAGCACCGGCTAAGTACAGCAGGGTCGGAGCCCCCAAGCCTCCGGCGCCAAGAACAACGACGTGGGCGTCGAAAAGTTGTTGCTGCTTCCTCTCACCGATGAGTGTGGTTTGCCGTAGGTAGCGCTCATCGAGCGTCATCGATACCAACCCACTGCGTTGCGCCGTCCGCCATGGACTGCTCTTTCCATATTGGGACCTGTGATTTCACTCTGTTGGTGACCTCTTCACAGGCGGCGAATGCCTCGGCGCGGTGCGCACTGGCCACGAGGACCAGGAACGCCATCTCGCCGATCGGCACGGAGCCGACTCGGTGGGCGGCCCAGATTCGCACCGGGTGTTGTTGGGCGATGTCTTCGACAATCGCGCGGAGCTCGTCTTGGGCGCTGGGGTGCGATTCGTACGTCAGCGAACGCACTGCCTGCCCGCCGTCGTGGTCGCGGACAACGCCCTCAAAGCGGACGAGCGCACCCATGGAGCGCGTCATTGTAGCCGTGGCCGCATCCGCAGCGAACTGCTCAAGCGGCGTATCGGTAATACGTGCGTCGATGACGGTATTGACCTGCTCGGCGACGAACTGTGGGTCCGATGTAGAGCTTGGTTGTGAACTAGTGCTCATGTGATCCTTCTATGAGTGCAGTGATGTGGTCGAGCAGGGGAGCGAGTACGGCACACCCGTCCTTCACCCCGCCGCGTGAACCTGGCAGTGTCATGACAAACGTGCGACCCGCCACTCCGGCGACAGCACGCGACAGCACTGCCGTCGCGACTTGCTGCTGGCCATAGGCCCAGAACGCGTGCACGATACCTGGCAGCTGCCGGTCCAACAGAGGCTCCACAATATCAACCGTTTGGTCATCCGGTGTAATGCCGGTTCCGCCCGAGGTCAGCAGTACTGACGGGGAAGCGGCGAGTGCCTCCTGGACCGCATCCGAAAGGTCGGCATCGGCCACGATGGTGGCGTCTGGGGTGTCGAACCCCGCTTCCCGCAGGAACCTGACCGCGATCGGACCTGACTTGTCCTCGTAGACACCAGCGGCTGCTCGCGTAGAAGCCACGATAACCCGTGCAGTACGTTGATTGGTATTCATAGGCACAATCTACAGCGGATAGACCATGACTGGTGTACCCGCGGGAACCGTAGCCGCGGCGGGAATGCGGATCAGGCAGGTCGCGGTGGCACCCTGGGTAAGCAGGTGCGAGCTTGTACCGTGGTACGGATGCGCAAGGCCATCTCGAATTTCACCGCGCAGGAACTGATCCTTGTCGGCGATTCCAACGACCTCTGTATCTATAGCTACGCGTACAGGAGCCGGCGCGCGTCCCAACACTGGTGCGACGTACAGGACGAATGACACGATGGTGGAAATCGGGTTGCCTGGCAGGCTCAGCACAGGCACACCGTGAAACGCAGAGATGCCTTGCGGCCCGCCGGGTTGCTGAGCGACATGTCCGTACCAGCCATCCGTAAACACCTGACGGATGACCTCGAACTTGCCGTGGCTGATCCCGCCTGAGGTCACAATCGCATCCGGTTGGTACTCCTCGACCGCTGCTGCGACCTCTCGCTCGAGCGCCTCAGGATCGTCGTTGGTCAACAGGCGCGCTACAACCTCGATGCCATGACGCGCGGCTAGCGCCTCAAGCATCGGACCGTTCGAGTCCGGAATTGTCGCGGGGCCTGTGGCCTGGTCGCTCGGGGAGACCTCAGCGCCACCCGTGATCACTAAGATGCGCGCAGTGCGCTCGACCTCAACGGTCTCGATTCCCTGGCTGATCGCGGCGCCAACAAGCGCCGGTGTCACTCCATCACCGCGATGCGCAATGCAAGCCCCGGGCTGGATATCGCTGCCCGCAAGGCGCATGAACTGACCACGCTTGACCTCAGGGATCTTGACAGGTTCACCAGTTGCCCCGAACGTCGGCGGGGTGCAACGCTCAACTGGGACGACTGCTACCGTGCCACGAGGAAGCTTCGCGCCGGTCATGATCGGCGCCACAACGCCCTGCAGGCCTTCTGGATACAGTTCGTCGGGGTCAGCGCCTGCGGCAATCGTCGGGCCGATCGTCGCCGTGTGCGCTTCCACCTGTGTCAACGCGTACCCGTCCATTTGCGAGTTGTCGAAGGTCGGTTGCTCGCGCACGGCAACAACATCGGCCGCGAGCACACGCTGCTGCTTGCCAGCTTCAACGACGCTGATGCGCTCCGAAAGCCGAGGGCCGACGGCCTCGCGCACCGCACTCAGGTGCTCCTCAGTAGTTCGTGTCATGGCGCCTACTCTACGCGCCACCACCAGTTCGCTACCATGGACGACATGCAAATTCACTACTTTGCCGCCGCACGCGCGGCCACAGGCGTCGCACAGGAAGAAGTTGGGAACTTTGCCACACTGCAGGAACTGCTTACCGACGCCGCTTCGCGCCACAACGGCACCACCGACGCAGGCCAAACGCTCGCAGACATCCTGGCGCGCTGCACCTTCCTGATCGACGGAAAACGCGCCCGGCAGACTGACTCGCTCGAGTCCGCTGAGCGCGTTGATGTCATGCCACCGTTCGCCGGGGGCTAATCCGTCGGCTTTGGGTAGATGGCGATGTCATCCGTTTTGACGTAGCACGTTACAGATGCGCCGGGCTCAATGCCCGCATCGAGTGCCTCCTGACGCTGGACCGGGAGCGCCACAACCGCACCGTGGACGTCGAGCTCCACAGTGAGGCCACCTGAGGTACTGACATCGACTGTGGCCACGGTGGCCTCCAGTGAGTTGTAACCTCCCGGCGCTGCTCCGGCTGGGACGTGCAGCGAGACGTCCTGCGGCGCGAAGACTGCGACGGCATGATCATGCTGCTCGCACTGCTCTGAGGCGACACCGGTGAGCTCACCGACTGTGGTTGCCACGCGCGCAACGGAACCTTGGTGCGCGGCACCCACCATGTGCGCTGGAATCCAGTTCACGCTAGCGGGCAACCAGTTCACACCAGCGAGCCGTGCAGAAAACTGTGTCGCCGGAACTTTGAGCTCCTCGGCCGTCGGCCGCAGGCTGATGACGTTGCCTCGGTCCATTACCGCGACGTATTCCGCAAGGTTGGCCACGTCCAATGGGTTGTGCGTAATCACGATCGTGGTGCGGTCGTGTGCCGTAGCCCGCAGTACCTGGCGCCAGTGATGCGCAGAGTTCACGTCGATCGCAGCGAGTGGCTCGTCAAGAATTAGCACGCGGGGGCGCGGTGCGAGCGCTCGTACTAGCGACACCTGTGATGCTTGACCGCCAGAGAGGGCGCGGACGGGGACGTCGACAAGGTCGCGCAGCCCCGCTGAGGTCAGCAGCTCAAGTGCGCGCTGTTTGCTGCCAGTGACCATCGCGACAGCCTTCAGTGGGGTCGACGTAGGTGGCAGACCGGGGTTCTGGGTAAGCAACACAACTCCGCGTTTGTGCGCCGGGACAAGTTTGCTCGACGACGTGCCCGCATCAACCACGCGGTCGCCGATCAAGGTGCGCAAACCGCCGAGGCGCCCTGCAATTCTGTCTACCAGAGTGGTCTTCCCCGAGCCGTTCAAGCCAATGAGCGCCGTCGTGGCGTTCGCAGGGAACGTTGTCTCACCGATGACGACGGGTACGCCCCCGTCCTCGGGGCTTGTCAGTAGGCGCAGCCGTTCCGTGTCCACCTCGTGGGTGGCGCGAGCGACTTCACGGGAGCGCGTACGCGACAGAAATACCGTCGGCAGCGTCGATGCGGCAAGTGTGAGCACCGCCAGTGCGATGAGGATGGCTGATAGCCCATACGCGACGTCTTGATCCACTTCGCGGGCAATATAGATACCCAACGGCATGGTGCGCGTTGTGCCAGGCATAGAGCCGGCGAAGGTCAACGTGGTGCCGAACTCGCCGAGCGAGCGCGCAAACGCCAGCCCGGCCGCAGAGACGAGTGAGGGCGCGATTGCAGGCAGGATTATCTTGCGAGTAATCGTCGAGGGGCTCAGCCCCACGCCTGCGGCCGAGTATGTAATCTCCGGATCGAGTTGCCGCAGCGCCGCGTCAAGTGTGATGACAACGAACGGCAGCGCAATGAACACATGTGCAGCGACGACACCCGGAAACGCGAACGCGAACTGAATATGCAGCGCGTCCAACAGCGGCGCAGCTAAGCCTCGGCGTCCGAGAAACGCGCTGAGCGCTAAACCACCGACGACCGGCGGCATCGCTAGCGGAAGTAGCACGAGTACTCGCGCAAGGCCTGCACCTCGTCGCAAGTGTTGCATCCATAGCGCAAGCGGTGTGCCCAGCAGGAGTGTGATGACGCACGCCAGGACAGCGGAGCGCAGCGTGACGCGGAGCAACTGCTGTGTCGATGCGGAGGCAAGGATCTCACCGAGCTGGTCCCATGGCACACGTGCACCAAGCGCCAGGATCGGCAACACAATGGCGGCGAGTGCAAAAAGCGCCAGGACCCACACCAACATTGGTGTCTGGCGTGGGGCCTGACGAAGCGTTGACTGCTGCATGAGTACGGACTCTACCCGGTGGTTACTACTGGGAGGCAGGGGTGAAACCGTACTTCTCCCACACGACGGCCATCTCTGGGCTTGCAAGCAGCTCAAAGAGCTTTTGCGCTGCAGCTTCGTCGGTGGTGTTGGTAGTAACGGCAGCGACGAGGGAGTTCGGTTTCTCTTCAGCGTGTGGGACGTTCAGGACCTCGACACTGTCGCCGGCTGCCGCAGCATCAGTGCGGTAAACGAAGCCAGCGTCGGCCTCTCCGGAGACCACCTTGCCCAGGGTGTCGGAGACGCTGTGCTCAAGAGATACAGGAGTGATGGTGAGATTGTTCGCTGCGACAAGCTCGTTGGTCACGGAGCCACATGGGACCTGTGCATCACAAACAACCAGGTTCACGCCCGCTTCTTGGATATCCTCGATGCTCTTGATGCCTGCTGGGTTGCCTTTCGGCACCACGAGCACCATCGAGTTCGTCGCTACGACTTTCGGGTCCTTTGCGACGCCCGCCTCGACAGCTTTGTCCATATTCTTCTGGTCAGCCGTGATCAGCACATCACCGGGTGCGCCCTCCTTTAGTTGCTGCACCAGGTCAGAGGATCCGGCGTTGACGAACTCGAGGTTGCTCTCCGACATTTCCGAAAGGTCGTCGTTCAACACGCGTGTGGAGGCTGCGCCCATAACGATGAGGTCGCTGGTTGCCTCAGCGGTCGGTGCTTTCGAGGCGGTGCTTTCGGAATCGGTGCCACCGGTGCAGGCGGTCAGTCCGGTCGTTGCCAGAGCAACGGCGAACAATGCGGCAAGACGAGAAGAACGCATGAAAAATCCTTCCAACGGGGGATTGAATATGAATATAAATTATCTTAAAAAAGGGGTAGAAGCGAAGAATGCCCCCGGAAGAAGAGCTCCGGGGGCAGCACTGGTGAGCGGGTGGAAGCGCTAGTGCTTCAGCTGGCGTCCGTTCGAGCGGATCGGTTCCCACTGCGCTTCCGAGCGGCGGCCCTGGACCTCTTGGCCACGCGAGCGGTAGACCACGTATGGCCTGGTGGAGTATCCCACCGGGGCCGAGAACGCGTGGACAAGGCGTGTGAAAGGCCAGCAGGCGATCAACGTGAAGCCAGCCAGTACGTGGACCTTAAACTGCCACGGTGCCTGGACCATCAAGTCGGGCATCGGGTTAAAGATCAACAGTTGGCGTAGCCACGGCGAGATCGTTTCACGGTAGTCATAGCCGCCGGGCACCCCGAACACCTGCGTCGAGACAGTCGCGATAAAGCCAGAGCAGATTGCGATTGTGAGGAACACATACATGAACTTGTCGGAGGTGGCCGTCGATAAGAACACCGAACGGTTGACCACACGACGGTAGAGCAAACCAAGCAGCCCCAACACCACGGCGATGCCAGCGATGGTGCCTGGAATCGTTGCGATGAGATGGTAGGCGTGATCGCTGATGCCCATGCCGCGGGTCCACGACTTCGGAATCGCCAGGCCCATCAAGTGGCCAATGACCACGAAGACCATGCCCCAGTGGAATAGTGGCGAGGAGAGCCGCAATAACTTCGACTCGTAGATTTGTGACGAGTGGGTAGTCCAGCCCATTTGGTCATAGCGCCAGCGCCAAATAATGCCGATGACAAACGCGGCGATGGCCAACCAGGGAAAGGCCACCCACAGGAATTCTTCAATACCAGTCATAGTGAGTTCAGTCCTTTAATTGTGGTTGGGAGAAGCCGTTGGAAACGGCAGGGGAGTAGTTTCAATACCGACCATCTCCGCAGGAGGGCCCTGGCGAATCAGGTTGATGTAGCGAGCAATTGTTTCCTCGCTGATGGTTGGGAGCAGCATGCACACTGCTGTGAGCAAGTGAGCGTACGGGCTACCCAGTCCGACCAGAGCATGACGCAGCACCTCAAGTCCGTCACGGTGCGAGGCAATCATCTCCAACGCGTGCTGCTGAGAGTCCGCGTCAGCGAGCGCAAGCGCCTCCAGGACCACGCAAAGGTGGTCGGGGAGTTCCTCGGAGATCTCCTCCATTCCCAGGCCAGCCAACTGTTGGCGAAATGCCAAGATGGCGGCACCGCGCTGGCGGGTATCGCCCACTGAGTAGTAGGAGAGGTGCAGCGCGCAGCGACGACGCTGATCAAAGGTTTCAACGTAATGCTCCTGGAGCGGCAACAAGCCGAGGCCCCGTGCCCTGCCAATGAACTCCGTGATTTCCGCAGCAACAGGGGCTGGAAGCAGCCCGAGCTGCTCTTCGACTGTCTCCGCCGTGGAGAAGAACTCCTCCTCCGGGTAACGCAACATGAGGCTGAGCGCCATCGCTGCGACCTGGCGCTGCTGCGTATCGCACGCTACCGGTGTCACGAGCTCCTCGGGCACAACCCCGATTTGGGTCCGGGTGCTCATTACTGCTCACCCTCGCGTCGCGCGATGTTGCCGTCAGCACTCGGGCCTTCCTCAACCGGGTTCGGCGCCGGAGTGGAGGCCTCTGGTGCAGCAGGGCGGTAGTTCTCGCTTGCGGTCTTCGGCTCGCGAGTCTTCAACGCGGTGGGGAACATCGCGTCAGGACGGTCGCCGGTCCACGACATCAGGGACACCTTGCCAGGCTGAGCGTTGTCGGCCTCTTCGTGGCAGGCACTCGGCGCGCCCATACCGAGGTTGGCCATGAGATCGCCACTGGCTGGATCGACGCCACCAAACGGATCCAGCGAGGACACACCACGCGGGGTCTCCGGTGAGGTGGTCGGGATGACGTAGCGGTCGTCATACTTGGCAATCGCCAGCAGGCGGTACATCGCCTCCAGGTCCTTGCCCGTCATGCCGACGGCACTTGCAATCGCCTCATTCGTAGGCTGGCCCAGGTTGATGTCGCGCATGTAGGAACGCATCGCGGCGAGGCGGCGGAGGGAAAGCTCCACCGGGACGGTATCGCCAGCGGTGAACAGACCAGCCTGGTACTCCAGCGGGATGCGCATATTTGAAATTGCGCTGAGCAACACCTTGTGGTCTTCGCCGTCGGCGCCAGTCTTCGTCACCTGATCAACGATCGGCGACAGCGACGGGATGTACCACACCATCGGCAGCGTGCGGAACTCTGGGTGCAGTGGCAGCGCCACACCATAGGTGAAGATCAGGTCATAGATTGGGGAGTTCTGCGCAGCCTCGATCCAGGAGTGAGGAATACCCTCTTCGGTTGCCGCGCGGACGACCTCAGGGTCACGGGGATCGAGGAAGAGCGACTTCTGCGCCTCAAACAGGTCCTTCTCATCGGGTGTCGACGCCGCCTCTGCAACACGGTCCGCGTCGTAGAGCAGTACGCCAAGGTAACGCAGACGCCCCACACATGTCTCCGAGCACACGGTCGGCTGGCCGACCTCAATGCGCGGGTAGCACAGCGTACATTTTTCGGCCTTGCCCGTCTTGTGGTTGAAGTACACCTTCTTGTACGGGCAGCCAGAGACGCACATGCGCCAGCCGCGGCAGCTGTCCTGGTCAACCAGGACGATGCCGTCCTCAGTGCGCTTGTACATCGCGCCTGACGGGCAGGAAGACACACACGTTGGGTTCAGGCAGTGTTCACAGATGCGCGGGAGGTAGAACATGAAGGACTCTTCAATTTCCTTCTTCACCTCCAGGTTCATCTTCTCCAGGACTTGGTCATCGTCCATGGTTGCCGTCGAACCACCAAGATTGTCATCCCAGTTCGAAGACCAGGAGATCGTGTCGATCGGTTTGCCAGTGATCTGCGACTTCGGCCGAGCCGTCGGCTGCGTCTTCTGGCCAGCTGGGGCGCTGATGAGCTTCTCGTACTCATAGGTCCACGGCTCGTAGTAGTCCTCGATCGTCGGCATGTTCGGGTTGTGGAAAATAGTGGCCAGACGCTTGATACGTCCACCCTGGCGTGGCTTGAGCTTGCCGCTGCCGTCAAGCTTCCAGCCGCCCTTCCACTTCTCCTGGTCCTCCCACGAGCGTGGGTAGCCCACACCGGGACGGGTTTCAACGTTGTTGAACCAGATGTACTCCGTGCCTTCACGGTTGGTCCATGCCTGCTTACACGTCACCGAACACGTATGGCATCCGATGCACTTGTCCAGGTTCATGACCATGGCAATTTGCGCCATAACTCGCATTAGTACTGCACCTCCTGGGAGCGACGACGGATGCGGGTAACCTCGTCGCGGTTGTTGCCGGTTGGGCCGATGTAGTTGAATCCGTAGGTCAAGTGGCCGTAGCCACCAGCCACATGCAGTGGCTTGATGGTGATGCGGGTCAGCGAGTTGTGCGTGCCGCCACGTCGGCCGGAACGCTCGTTCAGTGGTGTGCCCACTGTGCGTTCCTGCGCGTGGTTCATGATGACCGTTCCTTCCGGAATGCGGTGGGTGACCACAGCACGCGCTGAGACAACACCGTTGCGGTTGTAGAGCTCAACCCACTCGTTGTCCTTGACACCGATCTTCTGAGCATCCGCATCCGACATCCAGACGACCTGGCCACCGCGGGAGATGGACAAAACATGAAGGTTGTCGAAGTATTGCGAGTGAATCGACCACTTATTGTGCGGGGTGAGGTAGCGCACCGTGATCTCTGGATTGCCGTCCTCGCCCTTGAGAATCTCGCCCGGACGGGTCTCACCATTAAGACGCATGCGGTCAAGCGGTGGCTTAAACACGGGGAGTTGCTCGCCGTAGTCAATGAACCAGTCGTGATCGATGAAGTAGTGCATACGGCCAGAAAGGGTGTTCCAGGGCTTGTCCATCGCGAGGTTCAGCGAGAACGCGGTGTAGCGACGCCCATCGCGCTTGTCCCCAGACCACTCCGGCGAGGTGATGACCTCTTGCGGGCGTTCCTTGACCTTGTCCCACACGATCTGGGCGTCCTCGGTGCCTTCCCAGAACTCGCTAGTGTCCGAACCGAGCATCTTGCCCAGGTTTTCGAAACCGTTGCGTGCGACTTCGCCGTTGGACACACCGGACAGGTGCAGGATCGCTTGTGCGGCCTTCACCGCAGAGTTCAATGCTGGGCGGTCGCCTGCTGAAGCAGTCTCAGCGACGCCGTTCATACCGAAGAGCTCACCAACCTGCTTTTCAACGTTAAACGGCGTGCCGTGTACGTTCGTGCCAGCCTTCTCGGTCAGTGGGCCGAAAGACATCCACTTCTCGAACACCTTGGTGTAGTCGCGTTCAACCGGGACCAGCTTTGCCATCGTTTGGCCCGGAATCATGCCGACTTCCTTGACATCGGGCACCACGCCGTTCGCCATGTTCGGGTTGATCTCGTCCGGTGCGTCGTGGGAGATAGGCGCGGTGACGATGTCCGTCTGTACTCCCAGCCACTTGCCGGCCATGCGGGAAACAGCGTCGGACATATCGCGGAAGATCTCCCAGTCACTGCGGGCCTCCCACGGCGGGTTGATCGCAGCGTTAAAAGTGTGGATGAACGGGTGCATATCCGTCGTGGACAAGTCGTTCTTCTCGTACCAGGTGGCCGCAGGGAAAACGATGTCTGACACCAGGGTGGTCGAGGTGTTACGGAAGTCCGTAGTCATCATCAGGTCGAGCTTGCCTATCGGTGCCTCTTCGCGCCAGCGAATCGACTTCGGGCGCTCACCCTCGGCCAGCTCCTCCGCGGAGACATCCGAATCAACCCCCAACATGTGGCGCAGGAAGTACTCGGTACCCTTTGCCGAAGAACCCATCAGGTTCGTGCGCCAGTTCAGCAGGATGCGAGGCCAGTTCTCCGGAGCATCCGGATCCTCAGCAGCGAACTCCATCTGGCCAGACTCCAACTGGTCGACGACGTAGTCCTTCACATCCATGCCCGCTTCCTTCGCTTGCTCAGCAAGCAGCAGTGGGTTGCGGTTGAACTGCGGATACGACGGCATCCAGCCACGCTTCATGGCCTCGACCAGCGTCTCCGACAGGAACTTATCTTCCGACGCGCCCTTACGAGCCAGCGGCGAGGCCATCCTGGAAGCCTTCGAGTTATCGTACCGCCACTGGGACGTGGTCAGGTAGTAGAAACCGGTGGTGATCATGTGGCGCGGCGGACGGTTCCAGTCATTCGCGAACGCGTACTGGCTCCAGCCCGACTGAGGGCGCAGCTTCTCCTGACCCACGTAGTGCGCCCAACCGCCGCCGTTGACACCTTGGGTGCCACACATAGAAGTCAGCGCAAGGAAAGTGCGGTAGATCGAGTCCGCGTGGACGTAGTGGTTCGCGCCCGCGCCCATGATGATCTGGGAGCGGCCCTTCGAGTCCAGCGCGTTCTGCGCGAACTCTGTAGCGATGCGCTCGATCTGCGCAACCGGAACACTCGACAGCTCTTCTGCCCATGCGGGCGTGCCGACCTCAGAGGCGTCGTTAAAGTCAGCCGGCCAAGAGCCAGGCAGCTGCAGCGACGGACGGTTCACACCGTAGTGCGCCAGCATGAGGTCGTACACGGTGGTGACGGTGCGGCCTGCGACCTCGCGGACCGGAACACCGCGGCGGTAGACGCCAGCGCCGATAGGACCGTCCGAGTCCAAAGCCTCGCGCGAGGCATCCATGTCGAAGCGTGGGAAGCACACCTCGGCTGTGCCGTAGGAGTTGGTATCCGCCATGGACATCACCGGGTTCGCGTTATCGTGGCGGAGATTCCATTTGCCCGGATCGGTCTTGTAGTGGTCCGCGATGGTGCCACCTGGGTCGACAACGGTGCCGTCCGCTTCAATGTTGAGCAGGCGGTACTGTGCGTTATCGCTGCTGGCCAGGGAGGCGTCGTCAAGCTTGTCTGCGGTGAGGAACTTGCCTGGAGTCAAGGTGCCGTCCTCGAGCTGATCAAGCTCTACCAGGAACGGCGCATCCGTGTACTTGAGCATGTAATCCATGAAGTACTGCGGTTGCTGCGCTACATGGAACTTGCTCAAGATAACGTGGCCCATCGCGAAGGCGAGCGCGCCGTCGGTTCCCGGCGACATGCGCATCCACTCGTCGGCGAACTTCGCCGCATCGTTGTAGTCCGGGGAAACCACGACGATCTTGGTGCCCTTGTAACGCACCTCGGTCATGAAGTGGGAGTCCGGCGTACGGGTCACCGGGATGTTCGAGCCCCACATCATCAGGTAGGAAGAGTTGAACCAGTCGCCCGACTCAGGCACATCCGTCTGATCGCCGAACGTCTGCGGGGAGGCAGGGGGAAGGTCTGCATACCAGTCGTAGAAGGACAGCATCGCGCCACCGATCAGCCCCAAGAAACGGGTACCGGCGGAGTAGGAGACCTGGCTCATCGCAGGAAGCACTGTGAAGCCAGCGATGCGGTCCGGCCCCCACTGCTTGATGGTGTACACGTGTGCTGCTGCAGCGATCTCGACGGCCTCTTCGTAGGCAACGCGCACCAGGCCGCCCTTGCCGCGGGCACCCACGTAGGCGCGACGCTTGACTGGGTCTTCCTGGATCGCACGCCAGGCGAGGACAGGGTCGCCGTCGTGTTGCTTCTTTTCGTGGCGGTACATCTCCAGCAGCGCGCTACGCACGTACGGGTAGCGGATGCGCGTAGGCGAGTAGGTGTACCAGGAAAAGGATGCGCCACGCGGGCACCCTCGAGGTTCGTACTCTGGGAAGTCAGGGCCGGTAGTCGGGTAGTCAACGGCCTGGGATTCCCAGGTGATGACGCCATCCTTGACGTAGACTTTCCATGAACAGGAACCGGTGCAGTTCACACCGTGCGTGGAGCGCACCATCTTGTCGAAGGACCAACGGTTGCGGTAGAACACGTCGGCTTGGCGGCCACCTTCGAGGAAAATTTGCTGGCCGGAAGGCGTGACGTCGCCTTTGCGAACGAACCCACCAAGTTTAAACAGCGGGTTGGACTGTGTCGCATCAGTCATGGTTCACAATCTCCTTGAATGAAAGTGAGAAAACGGGGTCGTGAATGAAATGGGCATTAGCCCGGGAACGGAGCGTTCGGGCGGGCGTAGTAAATCCATGCGAGAGCAGTTGCGAAGACAAAGTAGACAACGCAGCCCCAGAAGAACGTTGGTGCGCTCATCAGCGTGAGCAGCACGCCGACGATGAACGGGCCGAACGCGGCGATTGCGCCGGTGAAGCCGATGACACCGCCTGCCTGTCGCTTCGGCAGGATCATCGGCATCTGCTTGAACGTGCCGGCGTTGCCGATACCAGCGAAGACAGACATGGCAAGCATCGTGTAGAAGAACGGTGCTGCGGCGTCGCCACCACGGGCAAGGAATACTGCTGCAATAGCGGTGGTGATCGTCATGCCGACACCGGCGACGAACGTCCAGATTGCACCGCCGTACTTGTCGCACAGTGGGCCCCACAGCGCGCGGATCAGCGCACCAAGCAGGGCGTACATGAACGCCCACCCGAGCAGCTTCGTCGCATTCTCACCGAAGGAGTTCTTCATCAGCAGCGCCAACTGAGCGCCGAACCCGGCAAGCGCACCGAACGTCATTACGTAAATGATGGTGAGGATCCAGGTGTTCTTGTTTCCGAAAATATCGATCTGCTGGCGGAAGTTTGCTTTGACCGGAACGTCCTTCAGCATCAGCCAGGACACGATCACCATGATGATGACCCAAGGGACGAAGAACGCTGGGACATTGTGCACGTTGATTGCAGTTCCGGAGCCGTCCGATGCCTCGATGGAGCCGATCATCGTGATGCCGATGAGCCAAGGTGCCAGCAACAGCACGAACGACATGCCGAGGTTGCCCAGGCCGGCTTGGAGGCCGAGCGCTGTACCGGACTTTGCCTTCGGGAAGAAGTACCCCGTCGACGGCATGAAGCCAGAGAAAATGCCGCCGCCGATACCTGTCATGAAGGACAGGATCAGCAGGGTTGCGTATGAGGTCTCGGGGCTTTGAACCGCAAAATACCAGCCGACCAGTGGGATGAGGAAGAGTGCTGTCGAAAGCGTAATGAGCTTTCGGGTACCAAGAACTGGTGGCAAGAACATCCAAATCAGGCGGAAGATACCAGCTGCCAGTCCTGGGACTGCAGTAAGCCAGTAAAGCTGTGCAGCAGTGAGGTCGAACCCGATCTCATTGAGCCGCGGCGCAATCGCCGCCACGATGTACCAGGTGACGAACCCGAAGAACATCGAAATCGTCGTGATCCAAAGTGTGCGCCATGCAATGCCAGCGTCCCACTTTTCTGGATCTTCAGCGTCCCAACCGGTGAGTACCCGTTGGGAAGTGTCAAGCTTGGACATGGAGTGAAATCCTCTTCAGAAATACAATAAAGGTCTACATGCTCCGGGTGAATAAAAATGTCAGAAAAACCCGCAACTAATATTAAGAATAGTAGCAGTGAGCTGCTACTATCAACTTATCCACGAAAAAAGTCGTGTATAATTACGCAACATATATGTGTCTTAATTCGGCGATTTGTACAGATGCTGGTATTTGCGCAGGGAAGGAACACTTCATGGAAACAACTACGGACCCCACAGCGATAGTTATCGTCGTTTCGGACCGGGTTTTCGGGGGCGAGCGAAAAGACAAAGCATCCCCCGCAGCCACCCGGCTGCTCACTGAAGCCGGATTCCAGGTCACGCAGCCGGTGATCGTCCCGGAAGGTGACGAAGCGCTCCGGAACGCAATGGCACAGGCGGTGAAGGATGGAAACTCGCTCATCCTTACCTGCGGTGGCACCGGGCTCGGACCGCGCAACCTCACTCCCGAAGTTACCGAGGAGTTCATCAGCACACGACTCCACGGCATCGAAATGCAAGTACTCATCGCGGGGCTGGAACACTCCCCACGCGCCGGGCTGTGCCGGGGCGTGATAGGGCTTACGTCGCGTGAACCAGGCGCGAGCCTCATCGTCAACGCCCCGAGTTCACGGGGTGGAGTGAGTGACGCCCTCGGCGTAATCCTCGCACTCTGGCCGAGCCTGACCGAGTGGGTTCGCTAAAAGCGACTTACTCAACTGTGGGGAGTTCGACGTCCCCGAGCTCATCGAGTTCCTCGCGCGTATCGTAATCGCGCTCCGCACCTGTGCCTTGGACGCGCACTACGGATTCCACCGCGTCGAAGAGCCGCTTCGCAGGAATGTCGCGCGTACCGACGGTATCGAGCGCCGTTACCAAAGCGGCTCGGTTCCACACCGCGCACAGTGGTTGCAGGTAGCCGTCAACCGCTTCAATGACCGCGACGTCCGCGCCGTCACGGACGGGCTGCGCGAGGACCGGGACCAGTTCAGGGGAGCGCGGTGCGTCGACGGAGACGACGGCGACGAAGGGGGCGTCGATACGCGAGAGCCCCGCAGCAATCCCCGCGACGGGACCCCCAAACGGCGGATCCTCACTTATGGTGGCCACTCCGAGCGACTGTGGACTCACCACGATGCGCGGTACCTCATCGGGGATGAGCGAGCACACCGCATCAACGAGGCGGGTGCCGTTCACTTTCACCTGGGCTTTATCGGCGCCCATTCGTGTCGAGCGCCCCCCAGCGAGCACAACGACGCCGACATCCTCCCACTCGTCTCGCACGCTATGCCTCGGGGAGTTCGCGCGACCAGTCTCCGGAGCGGCCACCGGACTTCGCGACGATCCCCATCCGGCGTACAAATGCGGAACGGTCAACACCCTTGACCATGTCCACGATGGCAAGCGCCGCGACGCTGACAGCAGTGAGTGCTTCCATTTCGACGCCCGTCCGGTCCGCGGTGCGCACCGTGGCCTCGATAAATACGTGGTCATCGCGCAGCTCGACGTCGACAACGCAGCCGTGTACCCCGATCGTGTGCGCAAGTGGGAGGAGGTCTGGCACGCGCTTCGCAGCTGAAATACCTGCGACTCGGGCCACCGCCAACACGTCGCCCTTCGGCACAGTGCCTTCGCGCAACGCCTGCATCACCTCAGGCGAGCAAGCGACCTCGCCTTGCGCAGTCGCGTTTCGGACGGTTGGCTTCTTTTCCGTGACGTCGACCATGTAAGCCTGGCCAGCAGCGTCGAGATGAGTGAATTTCATGTTGAGTCTTTCTATTCCTAAAACAGCATCACTGGGACACGCGCAGGGGCGTCGGTTTCGGGAGCAAGGACAGCGATTCCATCGACTGCAGGCAAGGAAGCGACGAATCCAGAGCCTCCATGCCCTCCGGCGAACGCTTCAGCGCGGACCGCTCCGCGTTCGGCGCGAAGGCGCACAGGCACAAAGACATACCGCTCAGCACGCGGGGCAGGGAAGTGCGTATCGACGTCCGCCATCACCGTAGCGCGTTCGTCCACGGTGCAGCGTGTGTTGTCTCCAGCGCTCGCGCGCAGCAGCGGGATCGCGTACAACGCGCACGAGACAAACGCGGCAACAGGGTTGCCTGGTAGGCAGATGAACGCAGCGCCAGACCAACGGCCCACGCCTTGCGGGCTTCCGGGGCGCTGGGCCACGTGCCCGAACCACATGTCTGGATCGGATTCCGTGATGGCGCGGACCACGTCGTACGCGCCCGCGCTGACGCCGCCTGTGGTGACCACGATGTCCGCTTGCTCCGCGGCCCGCTGTAGCAGGGCTTCGGTCGAGTCCGTGTCGTCGTCAGCGTGCATTGTGATCACATTGGCGTAGCCGCTTTCGCGCAGCAGTGTTGCCACCATTGGCAGGTTTGAATCTGGAATCTGCGCGCCGTGAATGTCGCCCGGCCAAGCGACGAGCTCGTCGCCGGTAGAGACCACAGCGACAGTCGGGCGCTCGAACACATCCACTGTGCGCACTCCTGTTGCGACGAGTGCGGCGAGCGTACCTGCATCAATCCGGGTCCCTTTGCGAGCAACCACGTCACCGATACCAACATTCTCACCCGCGTGACGAATGTGGGATCGTCCAAGGTCTGCGGTATGAATTTGCACTTCGTCGGGCAGCGGATGAGGACCTCGGGGGATGTTTGTCTGCTCGACCGGAACGATATGGAGGCCTTCCTGCGGAGGCACCGGTGCGCCGGTCATGATGCGGACCGCGTGGCCGGGTGGGCAGTTGATCGCCTCATGTCCGGCGGGAATCTCACCAGCTACAGGCAGCACCCAAGGCCCCTCGCTGGAAAGATCCTCCTCGTGAGCTACGAAGCCGTCGACCGCCGAGTTTGAAAAAGGCGGAACCGGAAACCTCGCGACTACATCTGCTGCAAGTACCTGGTCTGCGCAGTCGCTTAATGGCACGTCGCGTTGGATGCGGGGGCGCGCCATCGCTAAGACGCGCGTCAGATGATCATCGATAGAAGGAAGAGTACCCATTAGCTGCTAACCACCAATTTCGCTCATGAGGCGCTCCGGTTGCAGGAAGCCCTCGTCATCAATGCCGTGTCCGGGTTTCTTCAGCCACATGGCCTTGGACCAGAGGTCTGCCAACTCCGCGTCGGAAGCGCCAGCTCGCATGACATCTCGAAGTGAGACCTCGTCAGCCGCCTTTGAAAACAGGCACGACCGGATGGAGCCGTCGGTTGTCAGGCGGGTTCGGTCACACGCCCCGCAGAAGGGGTGCGTCACCGATGCAATAATCCCAAGCTTGCCTTTGTGGGTGCCGTCGGAGATATCCCACAATGCAGCAGGGGCGGAACCCCGTGGCTCCACAGCAGGCGAAAGGGTGAAATCTTCGCGGAGCCGCTCAACCAAATCATGGGCGGTGACCATGTCGGCTCGCTTCCACTGCTCGCGAGGGCCAAGTGGCATCTGCTCAATGAAGCGCAACTGCAGTCCGCGCTCTAGCGCGAAGCGCACAAGATCCGTGACACCGTCTTCGTTCACGCCAGGCATGACCACGGCGTTTACCTTTACCGGGTGGAGGCCAACCTCCACCGCGGCGTCGATGCCAGCGAAGACATCGTCAATCCGATCACGCCGTGTGAGTTGCGCGTAGAGCTCCCGATCCGTCGTATCAAGAGAAACGTTGACGCGGTCGAGGCCGGCGTCGACAAGCGATTGCGCGCGATGGGCAAGGCCTAGCGCATTCGTGGTTACTGCCGTTGACGGAGCAACTCCTTCATCGGTCCGCATCGCCTTTGTCTCGCTGATGATGTGCTCAAGCGAGCGGCGTAAGAGAGGCTCACCCCCTGTGAAACGGACCTGCCGAATGCCCAGCCGCTCTACCGCGAGACGGATCAGGCGGATCGTCTCTTCATCCGTCAGCGCCTCTTCCGTCGGCATCCACTCGAGGCCCTCCGCCGGCATGCAGTACGTACAGCGCAGGTTGCAGCGGTCGGTGAGACTGACCCTGAGGTCTCGCGCCGTGCGCCCAAAACGATCGTCGAGCGTGCGCGGCGCAGGCTGCTCGCCAGGGTCCAGGCTGGCGTTTGGCGCGAGAGGTCCGTCGGAGTCAGCGCGGGGCGCTAACGGCGACGCAAGCGGAAGATGAATGGGCATAGTGCTGTCAATAATAAGTAGGAAACGTGCAAGGTCAAGAATTAGTAGCGGAAAACCCGTATTTATTGTTCGGGCTCTTGCCTCTTTCTTCCACGGTTGCCCGGGCCGGGTAAGGCAATGATTTCGTAGTCGCCATTGGCCAGGTGCTTCCGCAGGTCCTTCTTGTCGAACTTGCCCACCGATGTTTTGTCAATGACATCGACGAACGTCCAATACTCAGGGGCCATCCACGTTGGCAACACATCGGCCAGACTCTTGCGCAGCTGCGCAGCTGTCTCAGCGGTGCGGGGAATATCGTCCAGCAGCACGGTAATCGCCAGCGGACGCTCGCCCCACTGCCGGTCGGGGAATCCAATCACCGCGCACTCGATGACATCCTCTGCTTCCATGATGAGGTTTTCTACCTGCGCGGAGTAAATCCATTCGCCGCCAGAGCGGATGACGTCGCGGGCACGGTCGTACAAAGTCATGTACCCATCGGCGGTGACGGTGCCCACATCTCCCGTGCGCAGCCAACCATCTGTAGTGAAGTGGTGGCGGGCATCGTTAATCTCCTTGCCACGGAACGTCGAGGCGAGCTCACCCTTTTCCTGGGTCGGCGAGTGGTAGTAGCCGCTTGCAACCAAGTTGCCGCGCACTTGAATCTCGCCTTGTGAAAGATCTGTCGACGCCATCACCTCGCCATCGTTGACCACCCGGTACTCAAGCCACGGCACAAAACGTCCCTGCGACACCCGGTACGCCTGGCGTGCTTCGCCCGATGCGCCGGACGGTGGGCGCGCCACCGTGCCCACCGTCGACGTTTCCGTCATGCCCCAAACGTGGATGACGTCGACGCCGTAGCGCTCTTCCCACACCTTGATCAACGCTGGTGGAGCTGGGGAGCCGCCGACAAAAATCTCCTGCAAACTCATACGCTCTGGCGGCGTATGCAGGTAATGCACCATCAGCTGGATCCACAGGGTAGGCACTCCATGCGCCACGCGCGGATGCGTTGAGGCAATGATTGTTGCAAGCGTCGGGGCGGAAACATCAGCGCCGGGCAGCACCAACGGAGCACCAGTCAAAAACGCTGCGAATGGCACGCCCCAGCTCAACACGTGATAAATGGGGATGCAACACAGAAACGATTCGCCGTGCGTAATCGCCAGGGAGTCGGTAGAACGAAGCGTCATCGCCTCTAACCAAAGGGAACGATGCGAGTAGGCCACGCCCTTCGGGGCCCCTGTTGTCGCAGTGGAATACACGAGCGCGGCGGCGGTATTCTCAGGCTGCTCCGGCCACAGGTAGCGGGTAGATTGGCCGTCGAGAAGTTGCTCGTAGCTGTGCACTTGAGCTGTGCCCATTGACAGCCCTAGTATGTCCTCGCCGAGCAACGCACCCGTAAAAACTACGTGCTCTACCAACGGGCAGAGCTCCATGACCCGAGAAAGCTTCTCTGCCAGACGAGGATCCGCCACGATCACCTTCGCCTCCGAGTGGTTTACCACATACGCGATTTGATCTGGCATCAGCTGTATATTCAGTGGGGTAAAGACGGCGCCTTTTGCGGCGGTACCGAACATCACCTCAATATGCTCGGAGCAGTTGAACATGAATGTTGCCACGCGCTGGTCGGCGTCAATACCAAGCAGGATCTCGGCTGCGTTGGCAAAAGCGCTGGCTCGCGCGCCAATGTCCGCGAACGTGCATTCTTCAGCACCCGTGGGGCCCCACGTCGTACACTTCGTCGAAGCGTGGGCGGTACGCCCATACTCCAAAATGCGACCGACGGAAAACGGCACTTCCTGCATGGTTGAAAGCATGGCACCACTTTAGCGTGAATCGCACACCTACAGCCCAAACATGGGTTACAATACTGGGCGGATCACGCGCGTCGCACAAGGTTGGTCGCGCACCCAGTCTCACCGATCCGCTTCCTCCTTTTTGCAATCTACGTGCAGTGGCGTAGTTTTATTACATGGTTTTCACTGACCATGGGGGAGCGCGCAGGCAGTTCAGTTACTGCTAATGAACTTGCAGCGCACAGTGAACGTAACGACACAATGCACACGAAAGCTTCGAATCAGTGTTCACTCTCTTTGCTGGCGAAGTGACGAAAGGACATCCGTGACAGATACGGGAAACGCAGCAGGAACCGACCTTCAGGCACTGAAGATTCCTGAACTGCGCAAACTTGCCGCCGAAAAAGGACTTAAAGGTGTCTCCGGTCTACGAAAGGGCGAGCTCATCCAGGCCATTACGACCGGTACGGTCCCTGGTAAGACCCCTGCGAAGGCTGCAGAAGAGGAAACGCACAGCGACAACCGCCGTCGCGCAACTCGCAAGGCTGCTGACCCCGCCGAAAACAGTGAGGCAAAGGGCGATAAGTCGGGCGACGAAGAAAAGGCGAACGAGCAGCAGTCCGGGCAGCACGAGGGACGCTACGAGTCCAGGTCTGCAGCACGCCGCGCTCGTCGGAACCGCGCAAAACACAACCACGAGGCCCACGAGCCCCATGAGTCTGACGCGGAGCAGAAGCGTTCGAATGAAGAGAAGAACGACAAGCACGATAACGACTCGTCCGTTGAGAAGTCTGACAACAACAATGACAGCAATGGCAACGGTGGCCGTGGCCGTAACCAGCGCAACGACCGTGGAGGTCGCAACAACCGTGACCACGACGAAGACGGAGGGGGGCGTCGTGGACGCCGCGGCCGTCGTGGACGCCGCGGTAGGGACAACAACCGTGACCAGCAGGACAACCAGAACATTCCACCAGAGGAGCTGCAGGAAGTAGCAGGTATTGTCGATGTCATCGACAACAACGCTGCGTTCATCCGCACCACTGGTTATCGCCAGAGCAGCGCAGACGTGTATGTGAACAATCGCCTCGTTCGGGCGAACGGCTTGCGTTCTGGTGACGCGGTGATCGGCCAGGTTCGCGCGAATGGGCAGGGGCACCAGCACGGCTCTGGCCGTAACCGCCAGCGCTACAACCAGCTGGTCCGCGTTGATTCCGTCAACGGTATGACGCCAGAGGACGCGAAGCAGCGCAAGCAGTTCCACAAGTTGACGCCGCTGTACCCGAACAAGCGCCTGCGCCTGGAGACGGAGCCAAATATCCTGACCACTCGTGTCATCGACCTGGTCATGCCGATCGGTAAGGGACAGCGCGCGTTGATCGTCTCGCCTCCAAAGGCTGGTAAGACGACGATCTTGCAGAACATTGCGAACGCCATCGCGAAGAACAACCCAGAGTGCTACCTGATGGTCGTCCTCGTTGACGAGCGTCCCGAGGAAGTCACGGACATGCAGCGCAGCGTCAAGGGTGAGGTTATCGCCTCCACCTTCGACCGCCCGCCATCAGAGCACACCGCTGTTGCCGAGCTCGCCATTGAACGGGCAAAGCGTCTCGTGGAGATGGGGCAGGACGTCGTCGTTCTTCTCGACTCCATTACACGCCTGGGCCGTGCGTATAACAACTCCTCACCAGCGTCTGGTCGCATCCTGTCCGGTGGTGTTGACTCCAACGCGCTGTACCCGCCGAAGCGCTTCCTAGGCGCCGCCCGCAATATCGAAGAGGGCGGCTCGCTCACAATCATCGCCACGGCGATGGTGGAGACCGGTTCCGCTGGTGACACCGTGATCTTCGAGGAATTCAAGGGCACTGGTAACGCCGAGCTGAAACTTGACCGCAAGATCGCGGAGCGTAGGGTCTTCCCAGCTGTCGACGTCAACCCATCCGGCACCCGCAAGGATGAACTGCTAATGGGGCCGGATGAGGCACGTGTCATGCACAAGCTTCGCCGCATCCTGTCGGCGCTTGACCCGCAGCAATCCATTGACATGCTGATCAAGCAGCTGAAGAAGACGAAGAGTAACGGCGAGTTCCTGATGGGCGTCGCCAACTCAGCACCAATGGTGGCTGACCAAGACGCAGAGGAGTACATCTAATGGCTGGCGAAGTTTCGCTTGTCGACGACTACGTCGCCGAATACGAGGGCATTCAGGCCCAAATGGGCGACCCAGAAATTGCGGGCGACCAGGATAAATTCCGGAAGCTTTCAAAGCGCTACGCCGAACTGCAGCCGATCATCAAGGTCAACGACGCGCTGAACCAGGCGAGGGAAGACCACGAAGCTGCGGCTGAGATGGCGTACGAAGACAAAGAGTTCGCCGAAGAAGCTGAACGTCTTGCGAAAGAGATCGTCGCGCTTGAGGAGGAGCTCGCAGACCTGCTCGCACCTCGCGACGAGCACGATGGTGATGACATCATCATGGAGCTCAAGGCCGGTGCTGGCGGTGAAGAGGCGGCCCTCTTCGCTGGTGATCTCGCCCGCATGTATCAAAAGTACTGCGAGAAGCATGGCTTGACCTGGGAAGTACTCGACTTGTCTGAGTCGGACCTTGGCGGCGTAAAGGATATGACCGTCGCGGTGAAGGCGAAGACGCCGTCACGTGACGGTGCATGGTCCAAGCTGAAATTTGAGGGTGGCGTACACCGTGTGCAGCGCGTGCCAGTCACCGAGTCGCAGGGCCGCATTCAGACGTCGGCCGCGGGTGTATATGTGTTCCCGGAGCCGGACGAAGTGGCGTCGGTAAATATTGATGAGAAGGACATCCGCGTTGATGTCTACCGATCCTCCGGTAAAGGCGGCCAGGGCGTGAACACTACTGACTCAGCAGTGCGCATTACACACCTGCCGACGAACATTGTGGTGACCTGTCAGAACGAGCGCTCGCAGATTCAGAACCGCGCCCGCGCAATGCAGGTGTTGCAAGCTCGCCTTGACCAGCTCGAGCGCGAGAAGGCCGAAGCAGAAGCCGCCGAGGGACGCGCGTCGCAGGTGCGGACCATGGACCGCTCCGAGCGCATTCGGACCTATAACTGGCCCGAGAATCGTATCTCGGATCACCGCATCAACTACAAGGCGAACAACCTTGACACTGTGCTCGATGGCAACATGGACGATCTGATTACAGCGCTTCAGGCGCACGAGCGGCAGGAACGACTTGAAGCCGAGTAAACTCCCCGCTCAACAGGTCATCGCCCGTGGCGCGCAGCAGCTTGCGGCCGCGGGCGTTGCCACGCCAGCAGTCGACGCGAGGTTGATCGCTGCCTGGCTTCTCGACGACACCCCGATGAACGTACTGTTCCTCGACGTTGACCAGGAGTTTGAAACAGCGTTTGAAGCAGCGATTCAACGCCGGGCATCGCGCGAACCACTCCAGCACATCGTTGGGGCCGCGCCGTTTGGGCCTCTGACGCTGCGTGTCGGACCGGGTGTGTTTATCCCGCGGCCGGAGACCGAGGTACTAGCCGATTGGGCAGTGAAAACATTGCAGCAGTCCGCCACTTCGCAGGCGCCCACTGTCGTGGATCTGGGCACTGGTTCGGGCGCGCTCGCGCTCTACATCGCGAATGCGGTACCGTGCGCCGAAGTGATCGCGGTGGAGCGGTCCGAAGCTGCTCGCGAGTATGCCCAACGAAATCGCGATGAACTCGGCTTGAACGTCCGGATCGTCGAAGGGGACATGACTGATCACAACTTGTTGTCTACGCTGCACGGCACCGTAGACATGGTGGTAAGCAACCCGCCGTACGTTCCCAATACCGACGGTCTGGACCCAGAGGTCTACGTAGACCCACCGGAAGCAGTCTTTTCCGGAGACGACGGTATGGACGCGATACGTGGCCTGGTGCCGGTGGCTGCGACGCTATTGAAACCGGGCGGAGTATTTGCGGTTGAACATGATGACGCAACTTCTGACCTGACTGTTGACGCCGTTACGGCATCCGACATGTTCGATAGAGTGGAGCGGTTAGCGGACCTCACCGGAAAACACCGCTTTGTCTGTGCCCGGAAACAGAGCGAGTAAGCTAGTCCGGTACTGAACAAAGAAAACGAGGAGCATTATGGCGAGTAGGGTTTTCCAGTGCCTCGAACCAGAAGAACGCGAACAAGGACTGCAGGCAGCAGAAGCCGCAGTGAAAGAGGGGCGTTGCATCGTCCTTCCTACTGACACCGTCTACGGCATCGGCGCCGACGCATTTAATAACCAGGCGGTGGCGACACTGCTGGAAACGAAGCGGCGGGGCCCCGATATGCCAGTACCAGTGTTGGTAGGGTCTTGGACTACTATCCAGGGGCTCGTGCGGGAGTTCACGGACACCGCTAAAACTCTTGTTGAAGCATTTTGGCCGGGAGGGCTTTCGATCGTCGTTCCGGAAGCCCCGAGCCTTCCCTGGAATCTCGGCGACACTCGTGGCACCGTGTTGTTGCGGATGCCGAATCAACCCCTGGCGCTTGAACTTCTGCAGCGAACTGGCCCGATGGCGGTCTCGTCGGCGAACCTGACGGGCAATCCACCAGCGCTCAACGCGGCTGCTGCACGCCAGCAGTTCGGGGAGGCAGTCGGCGTGTATCTCGAGGGTGGGCCCGCCGAAGTTGGCACCCCGTCAACGATTATCGATATTTCTGGCCCTAGCCCAGTCATCCTGCGAGAGGGAGCTATCAGCACGGAACGCATTTCTCAAGTCCTAAAACTTGACCCAGACCAGTTGCGGAGGAAGTAGATGGGCGGCGCCGGAGTCCCGCTGCGTGAATTGGGCTTGGTTCTGCTTGTTGCCGCAGCGATCACCTACCTGCTTACAGGCGTGGTGCGCACAGCGCTCGTTCGGACGGGCAGGGTGGCAGAGATCCGCAAACGCGATGTGCATACCCAGCCGACGCCTTCTGTCGGTGGCCTTGCCATGTTTACAGGGCTCGTATGCGCCCTTTTTCTTGCGCAGCAGCTCCCAGCGCTCACACGTGGGTTCGCACCGGTGACGCCCGAAATGACGGCAGTCTTCGCTGGTGCGAGCGGCATCGTGATTCTTGGAATTATCGACGACCTCTACGAGCTTGGGGCCGTCGTAAAGCTGTGCGGACAACTCTTGGTAGCTGGCCTCATGAGCTTTCTTGGACTGGTCTTTACCGTCTTTTACGTCCCGTTTGGGGAGGGGACCACGCTAATCCTCGATCAAGTGCAGGGTATGTTGCTGTCCGCGTTCTTCACGGTGCTCATCATTAATGCGGTGAATTTTGTCGATGGCATCGACGGCCTAGCAGCCGGGTTAGGGATGATCGCTGGGGGAGCGATTCTCCTCTTCTCCCTCACCGTGCTCCACGACCAGGGGGGTGCTGTTTCGGCCTACCCGCCAGCGATCATTTGCTCGATTCTCGTCGGAATTTGTGCCGGGTTCTTGCCGCATAATTTCGAGCCCGCCCGAATTTTCATGGGGGACTCAGGCGCGATGCTTATTGGATTGCTGCTGGCAGCCGCGTCGACGTCAGCGTCGGGCAAGATCAACATGTCACTCTATGGGGCTGCAGACATGGTGGCATTAGTGAGCCCAATCATCGTTGTGTTTGCTGCAATTGCCTTGCCGTTGCTTGACCTGATTTGGGCGGTCATCCGACGTGTGATCCGTGGCCAGCGACCGTGGGAGGCAGACGCCGGACATATTCACCACCGACTGCTTCGCCTCGGGCATACGCACCGACGCACGGTATTGGTGCTCTACATGTGGATTTCTGCAGTAGCCCTCGGTGCGGTGAGCTTTTCGATCGTCCCCACCCGATTTGCTGTAGCTTTTACCGTCCTTTCGTTGGTGGTGGCCTTTGTTGCGACGCTCATTCCATGGCTGAAAGGCAAGATTGGCCCTGTATCTGTGTAGGATGTCCAATCGTGGATACTCCAAAGAACCCTGTGACGCCGAACCTGGAAGTGTCAGACACTGAGCAGTATGAGAACCAACGGCGGCCGCTGCTGCGTGCACTGCGCTTTGGAACGTTGGCATTGCTGGCGCTGCTTATCATCTCGCTGATGGCATGGGGAGCCGTGAGCGGCGCGCCAGGTCTTTGGGCTGTATTGATGGGGGTCGGTATTGGTGGTGGCTTTGTGCTGTTGACCGCTATCAGTGTTCTTGCGACGTCTAATTCCACCCCTACAACCACGATGGCTGTCGTCCTCGGCGGTTGGCTCATCAAGATGGTCGTCATCGTGCTTATCTTGCTCGGGCTTCGGAACGCAACGTTTTACGACTCGACAGCATTCGGTGTAACTACGATCGCGGCACTTGTTGTTGCGTTAGGCGCCGAAGCTATGGGGGTACTGAGCGTACGAACGGCATATATTCAGAAGCCTTAAGACATACAGACATTTGCGTTGCTACCCCCTCGCCTTGGGGTGGCAACGCTTTTCTATGTCGGAATGTAGGGGAATTCCTACCGAATTTGTGGGTGTCTACCCCTTTTTGGAACGGGTGTGGGGGAAGTAACATTTTAGGTGAAAACGCCAGTACCAGCCATATTTTAGTGGCGTGTAACCGAAAAATGCTCAGAAGAAGCTTTGGAAGACCCCCTAAAGCGTGAAAATACGCTGTGACCTGTTAAAGTATCGGGCGGGTTAGTTAAGGTCTGCTGCTTCCTTATTTTTCGCTGGAAGAAGCACGAAAATACATCCCCTGTCCCGTGGTAGAAGATGTGCGACGGAGTCCGCCACGGAGACAGCTTGTTGGAGACGTCCATCGCACCGCACGTTAAGTGCGGCCCGAGAACGGGAGAGAACGCTGAGCGTTACAACTTTGGCCATGAAGGGTACATTCCACGCACCCCAATTGGGTCCAGAATTTTTCCCGGGGCACACGTTCGACCAGTTTATTGGTGAAGATTTCGCCAATGGCTGGTTCGCGCTGGACCGTATCATGCTGGTTCGCCTGTTCATGGCGGCAGTACTGGTGGTCCTCTTTGTTATTGCTTTTAGGAAGCCAAAACTGGTTCCTAAGGGTCTGCAGAATATCGGTGAGTTGGGCGTGGATTTCGTCCGCATCCACATCGCCGAAGACACGCTGGGGAAGAAAGAGGGCCGGCGTTTCTTGCCGGTAATCGCGACAATCTTCTTCACGATCCTGTTCATGAATGTCGCCACGATCATCCCTGGCCTCAACATCTCGCCAAACGCACGTATCGGTATGCCGATTGTGCTGGCTGTTGTTGCCTACATTGCGATGATCTACGCGGGCGTGCAGCGCTACGGCGTTGCCTTCTTCAAGCACTCGACCGTGATTCCTGGGTTGCCGTTCGCTCTGCACTTCCTTGTTGTGCCGATCGAGTTCTTCTCGACGTTCATTCTGCGTCCGGTCACGCTGGCACTTCGTCTTATGGCGAACTTCCTGGCTGGCCACATCATTCTCGTTCTGCTGTACTCTGCTACGAACTTCTTCTTCTGGCAGATCTCGGCCTGGACGAGTGTGTCAGGGCTGACCCTGATCGCGGCGTTGCTGTTCACCCTGTATGAGTTAATCATTATCTTCCTGCAGGCGTACATCTTCGCTCTGTTGACTGCGGTGTACATCGAACTGTCGCTGCATGCAGACGCGCACTAACAAAGCGCAACCTACTGGTCAAACTGAATAAACCCCATACAAATTGTCACTCGTTTGCTTGCGGGAACCGTTGCAAGCAGACACCAAGAAAGGGAACGACTTTCACATGAACGACATCATTCTTGCTCAGGCAGCAGCCGCTACCGAATACACCGGTCTCGGCACCATCGGCTACGGCCTCGCAACCATCGGCCCTGGCATCGGCATCGGCATGCTGGTCGGTAAGACCGTTGAGGGTATGGCACGTCAGCCAGAGATGGCTGGCCAGCTGCGTACCACCATGTTCCTGGGTATCGCCTTCGTTGAGGCACTTGCCCTGATTGGCCTCGTTGCAGGCTTCCTGTTCTAAAAAGAACTCACGAATTCCACGTACACTTTTTAGATCAGGAGCAACCAATGACTAACGTCAACGATATTTTCGTGTTGGCAGAGGGAGAGAAGCTTCCGCTCGAGACGGAGCCGTCCATTCTCCTGCCTGCCATGTACGACGTGGTTTGGTCGACCGTTGTCTTCGTCATCGTGTTCTTGCTCTTCAGGAAGTATGTCCTTCCGAAGTACCAGGAAGTGCTGGCGGAGCGCGAAGACCGAATCAAGGGCGGCATTGAGCGTGCTCAGGTTGCCCAGGCCGAGGCTAAGGCTGCTCTAGAAAAGAACAACGCTGAACTCGCTGAGGCACGCGCCGAAGCTGCTGAGATCCGTGAAGCTGCCCGGGCAAAGGGCAAGGAGATTCAGGCAGAACTTCGTGAGCGCGCTGAGGAAGAGTCTCGTCGAATTGTTGAAGCAGGCGAAAAGCAGCTTCTGGCTTCCCGCGAGCAGGTCGTCGCTGAACTGCGCAACGAGATGGGTCAGAACTCCATCAGTCTGGCAGAGCGTCTGCTGGGTACCGAGCTTTCGGATGATACCCGCCGCTCGAACACGATTGATGCTTTCCTCGCCGAACTCGACAACGTTTCTACGAGGAAGTAGGCGAAATGAAGGCAGCTAGTCGCGAAGCACAAACAAAAGTTTCTGAGCAGCTTGATCAGCTGATTCAAGGGGCAGGGGACACCGTTGCTGTTGCATTGCAGCTTGGTACGGAACTGTTCCTGACCGTGGATCAGCTGGACGCCGAGCGTGCACTGCGCATCGCTGTCGCTGATAACTCGCTTGATGCCGCGCAGCGTCGCGGGATCATCAACGATGTTTTCGGTGCCAAGGTGGCAGAGCCTACGGCACAGATCCTTGCTGCAGCAGCTTCCGAGGAGTGGTCAAACCCGCGCGAGTTCCGCGCAGGCCTGATCAACCTAGGTCGACGCGCGCTGATGAAGGGCGCGGAGGCTCAAGGGCAGTTGGAGCAGGTCGAAAACGAGCTGTACCAACTCTCCACCTTGCTTGAGAAGGAGCGGAAGCTTACTCAGCTTCTCTCCGACCGAACCGCTACAGCCGCACAGAAGCGCGGTCTGCTTGCGAATGTCATTTACGGCAAGGTCACCACGGTTACTGAAGCGCTAGCTTTGCAGGTCATTGGCCGTCCAGAACACCACCCGGTAGACGATCTCGCAGCTCTGGCAGCTGACGTCGCCGCGTTGCGTGGGAAGGCCGTGGCACGTGTGGTCACCGCACAGGCGCTCTCTGATGCGCAGCGCGATGCACTGGCACAGAAACTTGAGAACATTTACGGTCGTGAGATGGCGATCCATTCTGAGGTTGACCCCAGCCTCCTCGGTGGACTGACCATCCGAGTCGGCGATGAACTGATTGACGGGTCGACGCGCGGTAAGTTGAACCGCATGCGCACCGACCTTCTCGCCAACGCGACCCTTTAGTAAGAGATAATGCTGGAACAAACTACCGAGAGCAGGAAGAACATGGCGGAGCTGACGATCTCCTCCGATGAGATCCGTAGCGCGATAGCGAACTACACCTCGAGCTACTCCGCGGAGGCCTCCCGTGAGGAGGTCGGCGTGGTGACTTCGGCTGCAGATGGTATTGCCCAGGTTTCCGGGCTGCCAGGATGCATGACGAATGAGCTGCTCGAGTTTCCGAACGGCGTCATTGGCGTCGCACAGAACCTTGAGACCGATTCGATCGGTGTCGTGGTTCTGGGTAATTTCGAGATCCTCACCGAGGGCGACCAAGTAAAGCGGACAGGCGAAGTTCTGTCCATCCCGGTTGGGGAGGAATTCCTCGGCCGCGTTATTAACCCACTGGGCCAGCCAATTGACGGCCTTGGTCCAATTGAATCCAACGAAGAGCGCGCGCTTGAGCTGCAGGCTGCAGGCGTTCTCGACCGCCAGCCGGTTGAGGAACCAATGCAGACCGGTATCAAGGCTATTGACGCCATGACCCCAATCGGTCGTGGTCAGCGTCAGCTCGTCATTGGTGACCGTAAGACTGGTAAGACTGCAGTCTGCATCGACACGATCCTGAACCAGAAGCACTTCTGGGAGACCGGAGATCCGTCGAAGCAGGTTCGTTGCATCTACGTCGCGGTGGGCCAGAAGGGCTCCACGATCGCTGGCGTTCGTGCAACCCTCGAGCAGCACGGCGCGCTTGAGTACACCACGATTGTGGCTGCACCTGCATCCGACTCCGCAGGCTTCAAGTGGCTCGCACCATTCTCTGGTGCAGCGCTGGGCCAGCACTGGATGTACCAGGGCAAGCACGTGCTGGTGATTTACGATGACCTGACCAAGCAGGCAGAGGCATACCGTGCCATCTCGTTGCTGCTGCGTCGTCCACCAGGCCGCGAGGCATACCCAGGTGACGTGTTCTACCTGCACTCTCGTCTGCTGGAGCGTGCTGCGAAGCTCAACGATGAGCTGGGTGCAGGCTCGTTGACCGCACTGCCGATCATCGAGACGAAGGCTAACGACGTGGGTGCGTTCATTCCTACCAACGTCATCTCGATTACAGACGGCCAGGTCTTCCTCCAGTCCGACCTCTTCAACCAGGGTGTTCGCCCAGCTATTGACGTGGGTATCTCCGTGTCCCGTGTCGGTGGCGCTGCGCAGACTAAGGGTATGAAGAAGGTTGCAGGTAACCTGCGTCTCGACCTTGCTGCATACCGTGACCTGGAAGCGTTCGCTGCGTTCGCGTCCGACCTCGATGCAGCTTCGAAGCGCCAGCTCGAGCGCGGTCAGCGTCTCGTAGAGCTCCTCAAGCAGTCGGAGAACGCTCCGCAGCCTGTTGAGTTCCAGATCGTATCTATCTGGCTTGCAAACGAAGGCGCCTTTGACGTCGTTCCCGTCGAAGACGTGCGTCGCTACGAGTTCGAGCTGCAGGAGCACATTCGCTCCGTCGCTCCGGAAGTCTACGAACAGATCTCCGGTGGCGCTGCGCTCGACGATACGAGCAAGCAGACGCTGCTGCGCGTCAATGATGACTTCGCTCGCTCGTTCCAGTCCTCCACCGGTGAGCACATCGTGCGCGAGCCAGAGGCGGATCCGCTGGACAAGCGTGAGGTCAAGAAAAATACCCTTAACGTCGGCCGTTCCAAGAAGTAGTTCTTGGAACAAGACGTAAACGTCTACATATAGGAAGGGAGGAGAGTAAACCATGGCAACACTTCGCGAACTACGTGACCGTATTAGGTCTGTAAACTCCACGAAGAAAATCACTAAAGCCCAGGAGCTGATCGCGACTTCGCAGATCACCAAGGCACAGCAGCGCGTCGAAGCGGCAAAGCCGTATGCCGACGAGTTGAAAGACGTCATGGAACGCCTCGCAGCTGCGAGCTCCCTCGATCACCCCATGCTCCGTGAGCGTGAGAATGGTCGAGTCGCAGCAGTCCTCGTGGTCACATCAGACCGCGGTATGGCCGGCGGGTATAACCACAACGTGTTGAAGAAGGCAGCAGAGCTCGAGCGCATGCTTGAGGAAGCTGGCTACGAAGTCGTCCGCTACATCACGGGCGGTAAGGGCGTGACCCACTACCGTTTCCGCGATATGGAGGTCGAAGGCTCTTGGACTGGTTGGTCCCAGAAGCCTTCGTGGGAAGCGACCCACGACGTTCGTCGTCACCTGATCGACGGCTTCATGGCGAGCTCTGAAGGGACCGCTAAGTGGCGCGAGGGCCTGCATGGCCCTGAGGGTCAGGAGGTTCGTGGCTTCGACCAGGTACACGTGGTGTACACAGAATTTGTGTCGATGTTGACACAAGAAGCCAGGGTGCACCAGTTGCTCCCAATTGAGCCGGTGCTTGAGGATTACGAGTACGAGCAGGAAGACATGCTCACCACAAGTGGGGATGTGCAACCGGACATGGATTTCGAACCTGATGCGGATACGCTGATGGACGAACTGCTTCCGGCGTATGTTTCTCGCTCGCTGTACTCGATTTTCTTGGAGGCATCTGCAGCGGAGTCCGCTTCACGTCGTACGGCGATGAAGAACGCTACGGACAATGCGACCGAATTGGCGAACAACTTGTCCCGTGAGGCTAACCAAGCCCGTCAGGCAAAAATTACCCAGGAAATCACCGAGATTATCGGCGGCGCTGGCGCGCTGTCTGGTAGTGGAGAAAGTGACTAAATCATGACTACTGCTCACTCTTACGACGAGCTCGGCGAGGAGCCAACGGGTCAGGCTCAGAATGAGTCCGATTTCGCTCAGAACCCGGCAGGGTCTGAGAATGGCCGCGTCGTGCGCGTCATCGGCGCAGTCGTCGACGTGGAGTTCCCGCGTGGCGAGCTGCCCGCTTTGTACAACGCGCTTGAGGTTGACATCGACCTCGGCGAAATGTCCCGCACCATCGTGCTTGAGGTAGCCCAGTTCTTGGGTGACAGCCTCGTCCGCACGATCGCCATGGCACCAACCGACGGTCTGGTCCGTGGCGCACAGGTACGCGACTCCGGCAATCCGATCTCCGTTCCGGTTGGCGACCAGGTCAAGGGCCACGTGTTTAACGCGCTTGGTCAGTGCTTGGACGACCCATCGGTCGGCGTCGGTGGTGAGCGTTGGGGCATCCACCGCGAGCCACCAGCGTTCAAGGACTTGGAAGGTAAGACCGAGATCCTTGAGACCGGCATTAAGGTCATCGACCTGCTTACCCCTTACGTGAAGGGTGGCAAGATTGGCCTCTTCGGTGGTGCTGGTGTCGGTAAGACAGTTCTCATCCAGGAGATGATTACGCGTATTGCACGCGAGTTCTCCGGTACCTCCGTGTTCGCCGGCGTCGGCGAACGTACCCGTGAGGGTACGGACCTCTTCCTCGAGATGGAGGACATGGGCGTTCTTCCAGATACGGCCCTTGTTTTCGGCCAGATGGATGAGCCGCCAGGGGTTCGTATGCGTGTCGCGCTGTCCGGCCTGACCATGGCGGAGTACTTCCGCGATGTTCAGAACCAGGACGTGCTCCTGTTCATCGATAACATCTTCCGTTTCACCCAGGCTGGTTCTGAGGTTTCGACCCTGCTGGGTCGTATGCCATCGGCCGTGGGCTACCAGCCAACGCTGGCAGACGAGATGGGTGTTCTCCAGGAACGCATTACCTCGACCAAGGGCCGTTCGATTACGTCGCTGCAGGCAGTTTATGTTCCGGCTGACGACTACACCGACCCGGCTCCGGCCACGACCTTCGCTCACCTGGACGCGACGACCGAGCTTTCGCGTTCCATTGCTTCCAAGGGTATTTACCCAGCAGTGGATCCGCTGACCTCGACCTCGCGCATCCTTGAGCCAGGTATCGTTGGCGAGCGTCACTACGAGGTTGCACAGCGAGTTATCGGTATTCTGCAGAAGAACAAGGAACTGCAGGACATCATCGCAATTCTCGGTATGGACGAGCTTTCCGAAGAGGATAAGGTCACGGTTATGCGTGCTCGTAAGATCGAGCGCTTCCTGGGCCAGAACTTCTTCGTCGCTAAGAAGTTCACCGGCGACGAGGGCTCCTACGTACCTCTCGAGGAGACCATCGATGCCTTCGAGAAGCTGTGCAACGGTGAATTCGATGCATACCCAGAGCAGGCATTCAACGGCCTGGGTGGCTTGGATGACGTTGAGGCTGCCTACAAGAAGCTGCAGGGCTAGGAGGCAATAATGGCTGAACTTACCGCTCAATTAGTCTCGGTAGACCGTTTGCTCTGGAAGGGTCCAGCAAGCATCGTGACTGCTCAGACTACCGAAGGTGAGATCGGCATTCTGCCTGGCCACGAACCCATCCTTGGTCAGCTCAAGGACAATGGTGTCGTGACCATCCGCCCAATCGACGGCGAGCGCATCGTCGCCGCCGTCCAGGGTGGGTTCCTTTCCGTGCAAGGTGACAAAGTGACCATTCTTGCGGATTACGCCATCTTCGCCCACGAAGTGAATCGTGATGAAGCTCAGGCAGAGCTTCAGAACATTGATGACGCACTCGCGAAGTCTCGTGCAGAGGCCGAGCTTGCTGCCGTCCGTCGCAGTGAATCTCGCTAACGCGGTCACCGCGTAGGAGGAAGGTAGAGCGCCACGCTCAACCTTGTAAAGCCCCGCTGTTTTAGCAGCGGGGCTTTCCGTTTCTTCGTTGCTTGCACTGGCAGCGAAGGTCGCTAAAATGAAGCGCATACTTTCATCAAGGTCGGTTTGAACGAAGCAGAGGTGCAATGTGATCGTTTTACTGTACGTGGCATTGTTCTTTGTGTTCTTTGTTATCACTGTGTGCGTGTGGCGCTTTTTAATGTTCCGCAACTCCGGCGCGATAGGCCTGTTCCGACAACTCCCGGCCACCGGGGTCCACGGTTGGCGCCACGGTGTGCTAATCTATCACGCGGAGGAGCTCCGTTTTTATAAACTGCGGTCCTTGTCATTCCAGTACGACATGTGCATTGAGCGCACCCAGACCAGCTTCGAGGGAATGCGAGCGCTGAGTCAAGAAGAGCAGTCGTTCATGCCAGGGATTAAGGAAGCCGTACTGCTGCACGGTGCCGATGGCGATATTGAATTCGCGGGCCAGAAGCGCGCGCAGATGGCGTTGATTTCATGGATTGAGTCTGCACCTGATGAGCGGCAGGAAAAGGTTGATTACGAGGCGCTGCGTCGGCGTGCGCTGCGTGACCGCGGCCGCGATCAGCGCTACTAGCGGGATAATTCCGTACAGAATGACACGACCGGTAGCCTAGTATCCATGCGTCTTGTCATTGCTCGCTGTTCAGTAGATTATGTTGGTCGTCTCGATGCGCATTTGCCGTCTGCGCTTCGCCTTATTTTGATGAAAGCTGACGGGTCTGTGTCGATCCACGCAGACGACCGTGCTTATAAACCACTGAACTGGATGACACCGCCGTGCACGATACGTGAACAAGCCGTCGTGGATATTGATGGGGAAGACACGGGGGACGAGTTGTGGATCGTGGAGAACCCAAAAGGCGAACAGCTTCGCATAACGGTCGAGGAGATCGTGTCTGATACCAACGTGGAGCTCGGTGAAGATCCAGGTCTTGTGAAGGACGGGGTGGAAGCGCACCTACAGGAGCTGTTGGCTGAGCATATTTCTACGCTCGGCGATGGGTTTACGCTCGTCCGCCGTGAGTATCCGACGGCGATTGGCCCAGTTGACCTGCTCGCCAAGGATGCAGACGGCAAGACAGTTGCCGTTGAGGTGAAACGCCGGGGAGGGATCGACGGCGTCGAGCAGCTCAGCAGGTATGTTGAACTGCTTAACCGCGATAGCGTACTTCGTCCAGTACAGGGTGTGTTCGCTGCGCAGGAGATTAAGCCTCAGGCCCGCACGCTCGCGGAAGATCGTGGTTTTCGCTGTATTGTGCTGGACTATGACGACCTGCGTGGAATTGAATCAGATGAGCTGCGCCTGTTTTAGAGGAGCGATGTAGCAGTGCCGCGAAGAAATCGGCGTCAAAACATCCAGCCGAGCTATATACTCCCGCGGGATGGGTCCACCTTTATCGGCACCCAGGAAATGGAAGGGCCGCGGTGGACGCATGGTGAGATCTACAAAGTGCGACAGATTGGCTCTTCCGCAGCGCGGAAGTTCTACGTGTGCCCGGGATGTAATCAGAACATTCCTCCGGGAGTAGCCCATGTCGTTGCGTGGCCGAAAGAAGTGGGGCGCGGGGCGGATGATCGTCGGCACTGGCATAAACATTGTTGGTCGAGGCGGTAGGGTATGAGGCATGATTGCAGCATTTTCAGTAGCACCAGCCGTCACTGACACGCCGAACGCGGAGATGTCGCAGGCCGTGGCACGCGCCGTGAAAGTAGTTCGTGAATCGGGGCTGCCGAATGAGACGACAGCCATGTTCACCACGGTTGAGGGTGAATGGGACGAAGTCATGGACGTTATTAAGCGTGCGACGCAAGCGGTGGAGGAAGTGTCTCCACGTGTTTCGCTGGTGATTAAGGCGGATATCCGCCGTGGGTTTACAGATATGCTCCACCAGAAGATGGAGTCTTTGAACAAGCATCTTGAGGAGAACTAGGACGTGACAGGACCACAATTTACGGCAGGGGCCGTTGATTTAGCTCAGGTAGCGAAGCAAGCGGAGGCCCGCGAGGAAATGCAGCGCGAGGGGTTTGTCCCAGTATTTACGGTTACTGAGGCAGATTTGGAAGCCAAGGTACTGCAGCGCTCAATGCAGATTCCGGTTGTCGTTCATGTCGGTAGTGCGCGTTCAGCTGATTCGGAGTCGCTACGGGCGACGTTGACCAAGTTGGCTACCGGTCAGCGAGGATTCGCGTACGCATACGTTGATGCTGATGCCACTCCGCAGATCGCGCAGGCGCTTGGTGTACGGATTGTTCCGACTACGCTCGCGCTTGCTGCTGGGCGCCCACTGACGAGCTTCGAGGGGGATCAGTCGGAGGAAGAATTGAAGCCTTGGCTCGAGGCATTGGTGAGCAACGTTGGCAGGCAGTTGCAGGGCCTAGACGAGGAGCCCGTTGAGGATGCTGCCCCAGCAGAGGACCCGCGTTTGGAAGAGGCAGCTCGTGCGATGCAGGCAGGTGATTTCGATCAGGCTACGGCTATCTACGATGCGATGCTGAGCGAGGAGCCTGGTAACAAAGAGGTTGCGCAGGCGAAGGCGACGGTGGCCGTCGTCAAGCGGCTTGACCCTGCGAACTTGTCGGTTGATCCTATTGCTGATGCTGCGGAGCACCCTGACGATGTCGCGAAACAGCTGGTGGCTGCTGATGCTGAGCTCGTGTCCGGTGCGCCTGAGAAAGCATTCGACCGTCTGTTGGGCTTGGTCAAGCAGTCACCGGAGGCGAAAGAGCGACTGCTCGAGCTCTTCGGGCTTTTCGACGCCAGCGATCCGCGAGTATTGTCCGCTCGTACGAAGCTTGCGAGTGCACTGTTCTAACGAAACATGCAAAAGCCCGGACCTGCAGGAACTTCTGAGGCCCGGGCTTTGTTGATTTAGCGGCGAAGCTTGTACAGCTGTGCGCTCATCGCTGGGACGTGCAGCTCGATCGAGTGCGGGAATCGATCCCACTCGACGTCGTCGCTATGCACGGTGTGTGGCAGGTCGTTGTTAGCGCCACCGTAGACACCTGCGTCCGTGTTGATGAGTAGTTCCCACTCACCGTCGACTGGTAGGCCGATCCGGTAGTGCGGCTGCGAAGAACCGGACATGTTGATGACGGCCAACACAGGGTTGCCCTCGGTATCCCACCGGAGGTAGGCGAGGATGTTGTGCTGTGAGTCGTCGCCCTTGACCCACTGGAATCCGGCAGGCACGTTGTCCTGCGCGTACAACGCAGGGGTGTCGACGTACACCCGGTTGAGGTCGCGAACCAGTTGCTGGATACCGCGGTGGTACTCGTGGCCCCAGCCGTCGGAAATATTATCCCAGTTGATTGAGTTCGCTTCGTCCCACTCGGTGGTCTGGCCCCAGTCACAGCCCATGAAGAGGAGCTGCTTGCCTGGGTGGGAGAACATATAGCCGAAGAGCGTGCGAAGGCCTGCAGCCTTGTTCCAGTCATCGCCTGGCATGCGCTGCCAGAGGGAGCCCTTGCCGTGGACTACTTCGTCGTGGCTAAACGGCAGGACGTACTGCTCGGAAAACGCGTAGACCAGTGAGAACGTGATTTCGTTGTGGTGGTATGAGCGGTGAATCGGGTCGAGAGAGAAGTACTCGAGGGTGTCGTTCATCCAGCCCATGTTCCACTTCAGGGAGAAACCGAGGCCGTCGTTTTCCGTCATAGCGGTCACGCCTGGCCAAGCAGTAGACTCCTCCGCGATGGTCACGATGCCTGGGTGGTTGCGGTGAACCGTTGCGTTCATCTCTTGCAGGAATTGGACGGCGTCCCAGTTTTCGCGCCCACCAAACTGGTTCGGGAGCCATTCGCCAGGCTGGCGGGAGTAATCGAGGTAGAGCATTGATGCGACGGCGTCGACGCGGAGGCCATCGATGTGGAACTCTTCGCACCAGTACAGGGCGTTAGCGACCAGGAAGTTGCGAACTTCGTTGCGTCCGAAGTCAAAGACGTAGGTGCCCCAGTCTTTCTGCTCACCACGGCGCCAGTCGGGGTGCTCGTAGAGGGCGGTGCCGTCGAAGCGGGCGAGTGCCCAGTCATCCTTCGGGAAGTGGGCTGGCACCCAGTCGACGATGACCCCGATGCCTGCTGCGTGTAGGTCGTTGACGAGTGCGCGGAAATCATCTGGAGTTCCCCAACGGGCGGTTGGAGCGTAGTACCCCGTGACCTGGTAGCCCCAAGAGCCACCGAATGGATGCTCGGCTACCGGGAGGAAC
This sequence comes from Corynebacterium pseudogenitalium, assembly GCF_024453815.1. Lineage (NCBI taxonomy): Bacteria > Bacillati > Actinomycetota > Actinomycetes > Mycobacteriales > Corynebacteriaceae > Corynebacterium > Corynebacterium pseudogenitalium. The sequence goes on from NZ_CP072934.1 coordinate 1,037,434, forward strand.
TCGACATGGGTGAAGCCGTTTTCCATGAGGTACGGTACGAGCTCGTCGCGCATCGTCTGGAAGGTTGCGCCCTTCTTCCATGAGCCGACGTGGCACTCGTAGACGCTCATTGGGGAGTTGGTCGGGTCTGCTTCGCAGCGCTTTTGCGCCCAATCCTCATCTGTCCACTTGAACTCGGAAGGGGCGGCAACCACGGAGACGGTCTCTGGAGGTGTCAGCGTTTGCTTCGCCAGAGGGTCGGCCTTGTCGATGCGACGGCCGTCGGACGTCTGTACTGCAAATTTGTACGTGGTGCCTGCCTCAATGCCCGGGATGAAGATCTCCCACACTCCAGTCGAACCGAGGACGCGCATCGGGTACTGGTTTGGGTTCCATGCACAGAAGTCACCGACGACGGCTACGCCCTGTGCGTTCGGGGCCCATACAGCGAACGAGGTACCAGTGACGGTGCCGAGCGTCGTCTCGTAGGTACGGACGTTGGCGCCGAGCACCTCCCAGAGACGCTCGTGGCGGCCTTCGCTAATCAGGTGCAGGTCGAGCGTGCCGAGTGTAGGCAGGAAGTGATATGCGTCGGCGACGGTCACCGGGTCGCCCTCGGGGTAGTGCACCTTGAAGCGATAGTCGGGCGCAGTGGTGTCGGTCAAGCCGATCGCCCAAATATCGTCGCCAAGGGACTGCATTTGCCGGATCTCATCGTGGATGAGTAACTCGACGTTCGTTGCGCCGAGGAATCGGGTGCGAATGAGGGAGCCCTCGGGTGCTGCGTGCCATCCGTAGAAGTCGTGCGGTGCGTGGTGCTTGCATTCGAGGAGGCGGTGCCGATCGTGTGCCGGGATCAGCAGTGCTGGGTTGACTGAATTTGCAGACATAATGATCTTTCTAGCGTCTGTTTGGTCGCGGTTGTTATGGGCGGTAGTCGTGATCTGAAATTTGTCGGAATGCGAGCGCTTCTCGCTTCTGCGGCGCAACATCAGGCAGCTTCAGAATGTGAGCGACGTTGACTTCCGGTGCGAGGCGCACGTAGTTTTCTGATCCCCAGTCGTAGTACGCGTCAGTTACCAAGTCATGGACGGCAAACTGCGCACCATATTCGAGACCAACTGCCGGCGCGTCGAGGTACAGCGTGCCTTCCTGCGCGTTCCAAGGGTCGAGATTAACGACGACGAGGACCGCGTTGCCAGAGATCGCATCGACCTTCGAGTACGCGAGGATCTGGTCGTTGTCCACGTGATGGAAGCGAATTTGACGTAGCTGCTGCAGCGCAGGCTGCGCCTTGCGGAAGCGGTTCAGCGAAGTGATGTAAGGCTCTAGAGACTGCCCGTTATCGAGGGCTGTCTGGAAGTCGCGTGGGCGCAGTTCATACTTCTCGGAGTGGTTGTACTCTTCGCTACCTTCTGCGACGGCTTCGCCTTCGAAGAGCTCAAAGCCGGAATATACGCCCCACAATGGGCTCATTGTGGCGGCAAGCGTGGCGCGAATTGCGAACGCGGCTGGACCTCCGTACTGCAGCGAGGCGTGCAAGATGTCAGGCGTGTTCACGAAGAGGTTCGGGCGCGAGACATCCGCGACGTCGACCATGTGCTCAGCGAAGTCGATGAGGTCACCCTTAGATACTTTCCAGGTGAAGTGAGTGTAGGACTGGGAGAACCCTGCCTTCGACAGCCCGTACATCACTGGTGGGCGGGTAAACGCTTCGGCCAAGAAGATGACGTCGGGGTGCGTCTCGTGGACGCGGGTGATCAACCAGTGCCAGAAGTTCACCGGCTTCGTGTGCGGATTGTCCACACGGAACGTTCGGATGCCCAGGTCTACCCAGTACATGACAACCCGGTAAATCTCCTCGTAGACCTTCTCCGGGTTGTTATCGAAGTTGATCGGGTAGATGTCCTGGTACTTTTTCGGCGGGTTCTCGGCGTAAGCAATCGTGCCGTCTTCCAAGATGGTGAAGAAGTCGGGGTGCTCGCTCGCCCAAGGGTGATCCGGCGCAGCCTGCAAGGCCAAATCCAGCGCTACCTCCAATCCGAGTTCGTGCGCATGGTCAAGCATCGCGCAAAACTCTTTCTCACCACCGAGCTGCGGGTGGAAGGCATCGTGCCCACCGTCTCGTGAACCGATCGCCCACGGGGAGCCGACATCACCCTCCTCGGCGACAAGTGTGTTGTCTTTGCCCTTCCGGTTGATCTCACCGATTGGGTGGATAGGAGGGAAGTAGACCGTGTCAAAGCCCATTGCAGCAACGCGATCGAGCGCCTTCGCAGTGGTAGCCCAGGTACCGTGAACCGGGTTGCCTTCATCGTCCCAACCGCCGGTGGAACGCGGGAAGAGCTCGTACCACGAGTTCACCAGCGCATCGCGTCGTTCTACGTAGATATCGCAAATAGGCCCATGGGTGACGAGCTCCCGAAGCGGAAAAGCATTGAGTACTTCGAGTACTTCGTCAGAAATGCCGGCGAGAATTCGTTCAGCCAGTGGCAGCGCGGGATTATCAAGCGCCGCAGCGGCCCGTTCGAGCACCTCGCGGTCTGGGGCCGGAGTCTGCGCAATTGCGGCTTCAAAAAGGTGGATGCCGTGGGCGATGTCGTTCGCCATTTCTTCGGTAGTCTGCCCGGCCTCCAGCTTCTTTGTGACGGCGTTGCGCCACGTCGCCATGACGTCACTCCACGCATCAACGCGGTAGCGCCACAGCCCCTGAGCATCGGGGACAAACACCGCATGGGTGTAGTCCGGGCGGTACGGTTCTTGCTGCATGTGAATGGAGTACTGTTCTCCATTCGGATCCGTAATAACCAAGCTTGCAGCGATAGCGTCGTGGCCTTCTCTCCACACCAGGGCAGAGACTGGCACAACCTCACCTACCACCGCCTTTGCCGGAAGAGTTCGCCCGGAAACTTGAGGGCGTACGTCGTCGATACCAAAGCGTGCAACCATGTCGTTTTTGTCCTCACATGTGGCCGATGGAAGTCGGACACACCTATAGGTGTGCTCTTTCTTCTCTCAGACTAGCTAACTCTCGCGTTAAATATCGACATAAGGGTTCGCTTTCATCCGTGGCGATTCTCATACAACGATATGGTTACACTGAGAACTCAGTCGCTTGTTTTTCTATCCACCAAGACGCCGAAGTAGAAAGAAGCCAGAATGGTAGCCGTGAACGAACCAACCACTGATCCAGATCTGCTTATCGACTTCCGAGGAGTCGAGTTTATTCGCGGAGGCAACACGCTTGTTGGCCCTATCGACTGGCAGGTGGAGCTCGACGAACGTTGGGTCATCGTCGGCCCAAATGGCGCCGGCAAGACCACACTGATCCGAATGGCGGCTGCCCAAGAGTTCCCATCGCGCGGCGTCGCATTCGTACTCGGAGAGCGCATCGGTAAAACAGATATGCGTGACCTTCGCGCGGCAATCGGATTGACGTCCTCAGCGATTGCTTCGATGATTCCGCCAAGTGAAAAAGTTGGCGACGTCGTCGTCTCCGCAGGCTACGCGGTCGTCGGGCGTTGGCGCGAGCAGTACGAGGACGTCGACTACGAGCAAGCACTCGAAGTCCTGGAACAGGTCGGGGCTATGCACCTTATCGACCGCACGTGGGGAACGCTCTCAGATGGAGAAAAGAAGCGCGTCCTCATCGCCCGCGCGGTCATGATCGACCCAGAACTGCTCATCATGGACGAACCGGCGGCAGGTATGGATCTCGGCGGACGCGAGGACCTCATCGCATACCTCGGCGACCTCGCACTCGACCCCGATGCGCCAGCTATGGTGATGATCACCCACCATCTGGAAGAAATCCCATATGGTTTTACACATGCCTTGCTGCTCGACGAAGGAACAGTGATCGCCCAAGGTCTTATCGAAGACGTATTGACCAGTGAAAACGTCTCTAAGGCGTATCATCAGCCAATCGAAGTGCAGCACGACGACGGCCGGTTCTATGCACGCCGTGCACGAAGCGCACGAAGTGGTGCGCACCGCGCATAACACCACGCGAGGAGGTGGAGCACCGTGTACCGCAAAACCGGCGCATTTTCTGTCGACGCAACAGACGCCGTCGACGCAACAGAAACCAGTGGGTTCAACGGGTCACGCCTGTCTGCCACCGTCATCCTCATCCGCGACACTCCCGACGGAATCAAGGTGTGGATGCAAGAACGAGTCATGAGCATGAAAAACTACCCAGGCATGACAGTTTTTCCCGGAGGTGGCGTCGATAGTCGCGACTTCCCACCCCGCGCCTGGAATGACGGAGACCTGTGGATTGGCAAGTCGGCAGTCTCTGTTGCACGAAGGCTCGGCGTCACCAAATACAAGGCACATGCCCTGCTGTTTGCCGCTGTTCGCGAATTGTTCGAAGAAACCGGAACACTGCTCGCCGTTGACGACGAAGGAACCCTACTCGGCGACGCACGTCCTTTCCACGACCAACGGCTCAAACTCGTCTCGCACGAGATCTCGCTTACGGACATGCTGCAGGCCAATGAACTCAACGTCTGCAGCGACCTCCTCATCCCATTTGCACGCTGGGTAGGTTGCTCGCACCGAGGTAACTGGTTCGACACCTTCAGCTTCCTCGCAAAAGCACCCATCGGACAAGAACCAGACGCGGAAACCGGCGAGGCAGACGACGCAAACTGGTTCTCCCCGAAGCTACTCATGGAAGGATGGCGCGCCGGGCTCGTTCGCTTCGTGCCATCAACATGGGGGCAACTCCAACAGCTGTGCTCCTGCGACACCTTCGAGGATGCGGTCAAACTTGCACGCAACGCCGACATGCGCCCGATCATCGGAGACCCCGCCGATGATCCGCGCTACCACGAGTTTTTCCACCAGCACCCGACAGATAGGATCGGGACGCCCAAATGAGTTTTACTTTGGACGAGGTTGGGTTCCTACGGGACAACCTGCAAAAGATTCTGGCGCTTGGACCGGACCTCGAACTCATTCCAAGTACGCTAATTCGCGACAGAGCCGTACTGGAAAAGGAATTCGGCGATCATGCCCGTGTCGTTTCGGAGTTACTCGCTGCGCAGCGCAGCGCCCGTGGGAAGATGCCCGAACATTGGCTTACCGATAGCGACGCCGCGCAACAAGCAACGCCACAGCTCGTTGCCGAATACAGAGCGCAGCTGATCAAGGATTTCGGAGCAGCCACGGTCCACGACGTGACCTGTTCAGTGGGAAGCGAAGGGGCGTCGATAAGAAAACAACAGCTCTCTTGGATAGGCTCCGATCTCGATCGCGTACGGCTTGCGATGGCTCAAGCAAACCTTGCCGACGCCAACGTGCTCCTCTGCCAAGCCGATGCACTGCAACCCATTAGCCGCGCCGATGTCATCGTGGCTGACCCAGCACGACGCGCCAACGGCCGACGAATCACCGACCCAGCAAAACTCCTACCACCCCTGCCAGACCTCGTGGAAGCACATCGTGGCAGAGAACTCGCAGTAAAGTGTGCACCCGGAATCGACTACAGCGAGTGGAGCGGGCTCGTCAGCGTCGTCTCTCTCGATGGCGGCGTCAAAGAAACCTGCCTGTACACAGAAGGTTTCGGATCCGGCATTCGCGAAGCGGTGGTGCTGCGCGCGGACGGTTCGCGAGAGATAGTGAGGTCGGACGAGCCTGACGACACCACTGTCGCCGAACCAGGTACTTGGATGATCGAGCCCGACGGAGCGATCATCCGCGCCGGGCTAGTTCGCCACTGGGCGCACCGGCACAGCTTGTGGATGGTGGACCCGCACATTGCATTTCTTACGGGTGATGAGCTTCCCGCAGCAACGAGTGGCTTCCGTTTCTTAGAGGCTGTGCCGTTCAAGCGTCTTAAGGCAGCACTGGCCAACTATCAAGCGGGGGCGCTTGAGATCCTCGTACGCGGGGTAGACGTCAACCCGGACCAGCTTCGGAAGAAGATGAAGCTGAAAGGGCACCGACAGATGGCGGTACTTATTGCGCGAACAGGCAACAGCCCGACTGCATACATTTGCGAGGCAAGGGAGCATCAGCGCGTAGGGTAGTGCGCATGAAGTATCTCGATCACGCTGCAACTACTCCGATGCGTCAGGTAGCAATCGATGCCTGGGTTGAACACGCAGGTGCGTTGAATCCCGGTGCGCAACACGCAGCGGGACGCCAAGCCAACGCGGTGCTTGCCGATGCAAGAGAACAAGTCGCGGAGTTGCTTGGCGCGGACCCGGTTGAAGTGATTTTCACAGGCTCGGGCACCGAGGCAGACAACATCGCGGTCCGCGGTCTCTACGAAGCCATGCGTGGCAAGCAAGGGGACCGGGTGGTGTGTTCACCGGTTGAGCACTCGGCAGTGCTCGAGACTGTCAAGGCACTAGGAGCACAGCACGTGGATTGGCTCCCGGTAGGCGACGACGGCCACCTGTCGGACCTCGAGGCGCTTGACACTCCGGCAGCTGTGGCCGCAGTGATGTGGGCAAACAATGAGACTGGCGCACTCCAGCCAGTGAAGGAGGTTGTTCGCAGAGCTGCGCTTCAGAACACTCCTGTTCATGTGGATGCTGTGCAGGCCGTTGGAAAGGTCCCCGTTCACTTCCACGACCTCGGTGCTACCACATTGGCAGCGAGCGCACATAAGTTTGGTGGGCCACGCGGAACCGGCCTACTGCTAGCGAAACGCTCGCCGGCGCCGACCGCATCGATTCACGGTGGCGGCCAGGAACGTGGACTGCGACCAGGGACGGTAGACGTGGCCTCTGCCGCTGCAACAGCTGTAGCACTGGCGGAAGCATGCTCTGAGATGGATCGTGAACGCGAACGCGTGAAGGAACTTCGCGATGCACTCGTGGCAGGTGTACAGCGTGAGGTCCCGGACGTGGTGGTAACAACCCAGGAGCCAGCTGTGGAGGGGCATGCCCACTTCATGTTCCGCGGTGCCCACGGGGACGCGATGCTGATGCTGCTCGACTCGTTGGGCATCGCTGTATCAACTGGGTCTACATGCGCAAGTGGTGTGACCCGAATGAGTCATGTGCTTGAGGCGATGGGCGTGGAGGAAGCGCTCGGCTTGGGCGCGCTACGAATTTCGCTGGGGCGAACGAACACACGTGAGGACGTCGACTACTTTGTCCAGAACATCGCTGATGTAGTTGCGAAGGCGCGAGCGGCGGGGAACATGTAGATCTCACGCGATAGTGGGCGAGTTAACGTCGATGTGTTGGCGTTGTTTGCCGGGCCCGAACCAGTACAAGCATCATGCTGGTTCGGGCCTTTCATACTTTCGACCCAACCCAACGGGGGTAAAACACGGGGGTGGCAACTGTTCAACGATCGCGAAAAGGTCTGCCTAACGCATCCATAGGGCCTAAGTTTGACTACACCAGACCACGAAAGGTTTTTAGTATAAAAAGGTTGTGTATTAATAGCGTCGGCGACACGTGTCGAATGACATATGTCGTGCCTGGTAATCCCGATTTGTTAAGTATTCTCTTACCCACTGTTGCACTAGAGGGCATAATATACGGGTGGGTTGATTGTTGAACACCCGTCGACAGGTGTCGGTGAGTTTGTTGAACATGTTGGGTTTGCTGCGATGGTTTCTGAGTGTTTTTTAAGCTATGTGTGCAGGTTGTGGGGCTAGATGTGTTGAACAATCCGGGTTTTGTAGGCGTGTTTTTGCCTGTTTGGTTGGGGCGTTGTGGGCTGATTAGCCATGTATAGTTGCGGTGCATAAACTTGGGGTCAGAACAACGAAGGGTTTCATGTTCCACCGGTTGGGTGGTGCGTGATGGAAGGTATAAGGATTGTGACAACGATGATGAACAGCATTGCGCGGAAGGTATGCGTAGCAGCGTGTGTGTTGGCCGTTGCGGCTAATGGTGCACAGGTTGCTCACGCGGAGATGGCTGTTGCTGACTCGTCGGTCACAGTGACCGCTGACGGGCCGGGTGCGGTCTTTCACAACTCGGTAACACAGCCGGGTCGTATTTCGACGTTGAAGTTTACGGATGCCCGCTCCATTGCAGGCAGCCAGGAGTCCTCACTGTACGTGGACTTGCGTGCCGATGGTGCGTTGGTGGATTTAGAGTCTGGCCTTAACGTGGATACCTACCGCGATGGTAACACCCAGGTGGTCATCTACCGCGGTGAAGACCAGGACGCTGGTGTGTCAGTGGAGCGTGAATACCGCTTTGATGGCAACCGTGTCGATGTCATTGTGCGGGTGACCAACAACAAGGATGCTTCAGCGTTTGTGCAGGCGGATCTGACGAACCAGATTAACTCCCAGGTCGGGCTTTCCGGCTCCTATACGGATGGGAAGTTTGTTGTTGCCCCGGCACAGCTTGGCTATGAGACCTCGGTGGCCTTTGATAATGCAACCTCGTCTGGTGTAGCCGATGCGTTCCAGCGCACCACGGCTGCCGGTGAGGTTGGGTTTGTGGATCCAGCAGGGGCCAGCTTCCAGCGTGGTCGTTGGTTTGAGCGCATTGATGCTGGTGCAACGTTGACTGCCGCTATGCACATGGAGGTTGCAACCCAGGACAGTGCTGTTGATTCTGATGGTGACGGTCTGCCGGATATGTGGGAACGCGAAGGCGTTACCCTAAGCGACGGTACGGCCATGCCACTGAATCAGTGGGGTGCTGATCCTGAGCGACCGGATTTGTTCCTGCAGCTTAATTGGATGAACTCGCAGTGGCAGCAGGCTGGCTGCGACACACCTGGTGCGGATGCTGCCATGTGTGCGCAGATGTCGGTGGCAAGCTACCGCCCACACCGCGATATTTTGCAGCAACTGGTGGATCGCTTCGACCAGTACGGGGTCAACCTGCACATCGATGCCGGTGATACCTACACCAACATTGCAAACTACCCGACGCGTCATGGTGGACAGACTGAGCCGTACGCCCCGTACTACTTCGAGGGCACCATCCCGGGCATGAAGCTGGTCGATAATATCGATACCATTTTGGGTGCACGTGCGGCAGTCTTCCGCGTTGGTGTCATTGGGGACCAGATGCAGCGTGGCCACTGGGGTACCGGCTTGGCCCTGGTTGCGGATAACTCGTTTTATGTTGCCAAGCATGAACGCATGCGCACCGATGATCAGCTGCGCAACACGATCATGCACGAGCTCGGCCACACGCTGGGGCTCAACCACAATGGTTCGATGAAGTTCGCCAACGAGGTCCCGCAGTCGGATTACCTGCCGAACTACTACTCGGTGATGAACTACCTCTACCAGTTCACCCACTTTAACTACTCGGATGAAGAATCCGTCTCCGGTGGGCCACTGCCAGAGGTATGCAACCAGCCAGGCATGGACTGCTACAAAGGTGACTACCGTGTGCCAGCCGACTGGGACAACCTGATGATCAACACCGGCAAGATTGGTAAGGACTACAACTCCACCATCGGTGCCGCCGATGTGAAGGTTGATGGTAAAGCGCTTGCCGCGCAGCAGGAAGCGATGCAGCAAGCTGAGGCCGCGCAGGGCAGTGCGAAGGTTGCTGTTGTAGGTGACCCTGAGCTTCACCGTGGTGAGAATACGGTGAGCTTGAAGGTTGCAAATCCTGGGTTGGATGCAGCCCGGATGCGCCTTGAGGTGATCTACCCGTCTGGGAAGGCCGAGCAGGTTGTCACGGTTGCAGGCCAAGGCGAGGCGACGGTTGCGCTGCCAATCAGTGTTGGTGTGGTGAAGACGTCGTCGTTGCCGTTGGATGTGCGTGTGGTCAATGAGGATGGCTCCCAAGCCTTTGCTGGCCGGTTTGATGTTGCCGCGGTCATGGATGCGGATGTTGATGGTGATGCGATGGCTGGTGCGCCTCGTAAACCGCAGCAGAATACGCAGACTGCCCCGACGACGGCGAAGGCTGGTAAGCATGAGTCTTCGCAGCAGTTGACGACGGCGCAGCGCCCAGCGGCGAGTGTGCAGGATGATCGTCAGGATGCGGCAAGCAAGGATCGTATCCAGGCGGAGGGTGAGACGAATATTGCGGCGATTGTTGCTCCGATTGTGGTGCTGCTGCTGTTAATTGGTGGTGGTGTTGCCGCGGCGATGTCTGGTGGTCTGCACTTCTAGCTAGTTGTTCTGTGGGGCCTGTGGTGCCGGGAGTGTTCCCGGTGCCGAGGGCTCCGTTTTTCTATTGTGTGTCGGGCTGGGGTGTGGGATTGTTCCCCGGCAGCACGAACTATTTTCGAGTGGCATGAGGGGGTGCACCAGAATCCGGGTTTTGCCGCCCGTCGTGACGAGAACTTGCTGGTCGTGTCTGCGTGTGGTGGGAATGTGGTGCCCAGCCAACATACAGGCAGATAGTACTGAAGCGTCTGATGATTTGTGTGTGTCGCGTGTGAATGGTGTGACTGGTGTGCGCTAGAGTGTCGCGTATGTATGTAGCCCCTAGACTTCGCTCTGCAACCGCGGCTTTTGTGGCCGCGACGCTTGCCCTTGCGCTTACTGTTTTTGCACCTCAATCGTTGAGTCCTCATGCGGATGCTCAATCAATCCCTGGTCTGATCTCTGGCGTTGATGTGGCTGATCACCAGCGCCCTGGTGGTGCGCCAATCAACTGGAAGATGGCAGGAACGGTCGGTGGGCAGCACTTTGCGTTCGTCAAGGCGACTGAGGGAACGACGTACAAGAACTCGTTTTACGAAGAAGATGTCAAAGCTGCTGCAGATGCAGGTTTGAAGGTCGGTGCATATCACTATGCGCGACCGGGGATGGACCCTATTGCGCAGGCTCGCCACTTCGCAAACGTCATTAACGCTGGCCCTGCGCAGCAGCTGCCACCAGTTCTTGACCTTGAGGTCGATGAGGGGCTTGGTCCAACACAGCTCGCGGCGTGGACGCAGATCTTCCTCACTGAGTTGGAGCGTGCATCGGGCAAGCGGCCGATGCTCTATACCTACCGTTATTTCTGGTACGAGCGGATGAACAACACCAACGCGTTTACTAGCTACCCGCTGTGGCTTGCCGCATACCAGAACCAGCCGCCACGTCCGGTCGGTGGCTGGGACAAGTTGACGTTCTGGCAGCGTAGCGACTCCGGCCGGGTCGCTGGTATTCCGGCGACTGTCGATATGAACTTGTTTAACGGCACCGGTGCACAGTTCGGCGGTTTCGCCGCTGGCAATCTCGGTTCCGCAGGTGGCGTCCTTGAGACGTTCCAGGTGCCGGACTCCGATCAGCTTGAGGTTCTGGAACAGAACAGCACGGCGCTGGTCGTCGCGATCCTCGCGTTGGCCGCCGGTGCCCTGGGTGCATCACAGGTTGCGTCGGAGGCTGCGAAATTCGGCTTTGATATTAAGGACGCGAACAACATCGCTGGCCTTGTCCAGCGCCTGGCTTCTCAGGGCGAACTGCCCGTGGATGACCTGCGTAACATGATGATTGGTGATTACCAGGTTGGTGACCTGCTGATCCTGTTGGATAACGCTGCGCACTAGACGTCGGTAGGCGCGTCGTAGCGAGGGCTCGTAGCAAGGCTACGGGCCCATTTTTCGTGCTTGAACTGCGCAGGCACGGCGCCTTTGAGCAGTTCACGGTTTAGCGAAGGGCTGGCCTCGATTGGTGTGTTTGCGGCGATGAGGACGATGTTGCCGTAGCGGCGGCCTTTCAGCATTGGTGGGTCCGCGATTGCGGCAACGTGTGGCCACACTTCGAGCATGCCAGCCAGTTCTTCCTTCGCTTCTTTGAGATCCGCGTGGCTGCCGCAGTTTGCCACATATATTCCTGACGGGCTGAGTGATTTCCGCGCTTGCTCGAAGAACTCCACCGTGGTCAGGTTTCGTGGAGTGATCGCTGATGAGAAGACATCGCGAATGATGATGTCGCGGGTGTTGGGTTTGAAGCTGTCGGTGACTTCGCGGGCGTCACCGACTCGTATTTTAACGACGGGTGAACGGGGGATATCGAAAAGTTCGCGGGCGAGCTCGGCAAGTGACATGTCAATTTCCACGACAGTGTTGCGCGAGCCGTTCCACTTAGAAGCAAAGTAGCGGGGCAGTGTGCAGGCAGCGCCACCGAGGTGGGTTAGGCGTGGTTTGGGCCAAAGGGGGACGTCGACAAGCTGTTGGTCGTTCAGAAAATCAGCGATCCACCTCATGTATTCGAAGTCCAGCCGTTCTGGGTCGCCGGGGACGATGTGGGAGCTCGGCACGCCGTTGACGAGGAGCACCATGGAGCCGTCCGGTTCGTGGAGAACCTCCGCAACGCCGGTATCGATTTCATGGAATTCACTTTTTGCTGCCATGCACAGTGACAGTACCTTACGCCTTCACGTCGACATGGTGCAGGTACACGACGGACGCAAGCCACGCTGTGGCAGTAAGCAGCAGGGTGCTTGCGAGGACGCCGGACACCGCACTCCACTCGAGGATACCCGAGCCCGCGACTGCGTTACCGCCCATCCACAGCATCGTGGCCACGCCGACGGGAGGAAGCAGAAACTGCGCTACTGTGGCGCCGGCAGCAATTGCACCAAAAGCGACGAGGCTGGCCACCACGCCAAGGGCGACTGGCATGGCAAAGTTGCGGACCAGCATTGAAGCGAAGCTTTGCCACGCGGCCACTGCCATCGCAGGAACCACAGCGAGTAAGGACGATGCGAGTAGGGCCATCGGCGGCATGCCTGATAGGCCAGCGACCCAACCACCGATAGTGCTCAAGACGATGAACACGCACTGCATAATTGAGGTCATCGCGATGAGTACAGCAAGTTTTGCGGTGACCAGACTCGCCGCCGATCTGGACGAGGTAAGCAACGTGTTCCAGTTGCCGCCACGGTGCTCAACGCGCCACGTGGAGGACGCGAGAATCGAAATACCCGCCACCATGAAAAGCATGCCGTAAAATAGCGTCGCCTGGGACCAATAGCTCGTCCACCCGGATTCCAAAGTCTCAGAGTTGGCGGCGTAGTTGCCAGCACCGAAGACGACGGAGACGAGTGGGATGGCGACGGCAACGATTGTGATGTAAGTGCGCCGAAGTTTACAAAACTCGTTAACGATCATGTCCATGATTAGATTTCTTTCCTGTCGAGTATTCGCGTTATTGCAACGAACCCTGTAGCGAGCAACACGACGTAGACACACCACGAAGCCCAACCTGGTTGCGTAGGAACTGCGCCTTCGTTAGCGAAGGTGTATGGGAGTAGGACTGCAAAATAGCCGAAGGGGTTCATCTCAGCGAGCCACACAGGGGAAAGCAGCGAGGTGATGCCGAGGAAGCCTCCCGCCACGCCAAATGCCAGCACTCCTACTTGCGATTCAGTGACCGCTGCGAGCACGAACATGGCGCTGGTGATCGCTAGGCTAGTGACAACGGCTGCAACTCCGTACACTGCCCAGGCTCCAGCTGTGCTTCCGCTAGGCAGCGGCGCACCCAGCAATACTGGTAGCGCGATGCACGCCGTGAACTCCATCAGCTTGAGCGTGACGATGAGAGGCGCCACTACTCGGAACTTTCGTCGCAGCAGCGAGCCCTTGCGGACGCCAGCAACCGCGTTGAGCAGCCACCCGCCACTTGCATGCTCGTTATCGACGGCGCGACTGGCAATGAGCGCCAATTGCAGTGGGGTGAGAAATGCGAGCGACATCGCAACCGCAATCAGTTGGCCCGACCATGCTGCCTCCGGGGCAGCGGTGAACGCGTCGATTTGGCCGTCTGAGAACAAGCTCATACAAGCGAACAGTACGATGCCCAGGGAGAGCACGCCGCCCAGTAGCGAGATGTGCGTACGACGCAGCTTCAAGAATTCGATGCTCATGCGCTAAGCCCCTTGCGTCCTGTCATCCCAATAAAAATTTCTTCCAGGCTGCGGTGCTTTCGCAGAACCTGGTAGATCGGGACTCCGTGATGGACGAGCTGCGCGCATGCAGTAGCAACGGCCTCCTCGGTAAGTCCGGGTAGTGCCACGCCCCCGGAAACGATGCGTGGTTGCAAGTCTCGTAGAACTTCGGTGGCAACGGCTGCCTGTGGGGTTTGGACGTAGACGTCGGGGAGGTGGGCGTCGAAAAGCTGCTGCTTCGAGCCTTGAAATATGAGCTTGCCTTGGTTGATAATGCTGAAGCTGGTGGCCATCTTCTCCATTTCGGAGAGCAAGTGACTTGAAACGAGGACAGTACGGCCTTCGTCGCGTGCGAGACTGATGATAAGCTCGCGGATTTCTTCGATACCTGCAGGGTCGAGGCCGTTGGTTGGTTCATCGAGGATGAGCAATTGAGGGTCGCGTACGAGCGCGATTGCGATGCCGAGGCGTTGCTTCATGCCGAGCGAATAGTTCTTGACCTGTTTGTCCATGTGCTTTTCCAAGCGAACAAGTCGTACCGCGCGCTGCGCGTTTGCAGAATCGGCTTTGAATAGACGCGTCACAATCTTCATGTTCTCCGCACCGGTGAGGTGCGGGTATGCCGCTGGCGACTCGATGAGTGAGCCGATGCTAGCGAGTACCTCGCCGCGTGTTGAGCGGGTCATCGGCTGCCCCAGCACGGTGATCTCCCCGGCAGTTGGTGTGGTCAGGCCGAGCAACATTTTCATTGTGGTTGATTTGCCGGAGCCGTTCGGCCCCAGGAGCCCGTGCACGGCGCCCTGCGGAACCTCAAGCGAAAGCTTGTCGACGACTGTGTGCGCACCGTAGACCTTCGTCAGGCCCTTCGTAGTAATGATTGGTGAGTTCATGGTGTTCACTATCGCCAAGTGAGGCTCCGAAAGCGTCGGAGCTTGGTACGATCTTGCAAGTCATACCGGGGGATGATGGTGCTTAGCCATCGAGGAGATCGGAACGATCGACAAGGCCCGTGCGATAGGCGAAGAGCGCCGCATGCACGCGGTCGCGCGACTGGGTCTTGGACAAGATCCTCCCGACATGCGTCTTCACCGTTGGCATGGAAATGAACATGCGCTCAGAGATCTCCGAGTTTGACCAGCCACGACCGATTGCGATGAGTACTTCGCGCTCGCGGGCAGTGAGCTCGCCAAGCGCCATGCGGTCAGTCGCAGAAATTGAAAGCTCCTCGTCGGCGTGTGCGGCTTGGCGCGTGCTGTGAGAGATCCGAGCAATGATGCGTTTGGTGGCGCGCGGAGAGATGACGGCATCGCCAGCAGCGACGGTACGGATGGCGTCGAGAAGTTCCTCGGGTTGTGTGTCCTTGAGCAAGAACCCACTGGCGCCGGCCCGCAGTGCGTCCACGACGTAATCCTCGTCATCGAACGTGGTGAGGATAATGACCTTGGTTTGCGGGAAACGGCTGGCGTACTCGGCCGTCGCGGCAATGCCGTCGAGGATGGGCATTTGCACATCCATCAGCACTACATCGACCGGGTGGGATGCCTGTTGCTCGAGTGCCTCAGCGCCGTTCGAGGCCAGCCAATCGACGCCCAAATCTGTCTGGGAGTCGATGACGAGCTGGATACCGTGGAGGAAGAGTGCCTGGTCGTCGACGATCCCTAAGCGAATTGTGCTCATGCATGCTCCAGCGTGTCGGGGTGTATCACTCCGGCGAGACCTTGCTCAACGTAGGGGATTCGCACTTGCGTGACCCACTCTGCACGCCCGCTGTTGGTGGGGGTGGGGCCTGCCTGCAAAGTTGCCCCGATAAGAGCGGCGCGCTCCCGCATCCCACGCAAGCCGTGGCCATTGACAAGGCTTGCTGCAGTGCCATCGAATCCATTGTTCACACGGATTACCACTTGTTTTTCCTCCCACGTCACATCAAGCAAAGCAGCGCCGTCGCCGTGTTTGAGCGCATTCGTGAGAGCCTCCTGGACCACGCGTCTGGCCGCAAGGGACGTAGCAAGTGGTAGCTGCTCTGGTGCAGATCCCGTTTGCGAGTAAGTGATATCCAGGCCGCCGAGTCGACTCGTACGAACCAGCTCTTCGAAATCTAGAGACACTGGTGAAGGTTCCACCGACCGCGACTCGGGCGCACGAAGTAGCGCGACCACTTCGCGCATTTGCGCCAGGGATTCCCGTCCGACCTCTCCGATTACTCGAAGGGCTTTGTCGCAGTCCCCGCCGTAGCGTCCGCCATCGGCCTGCGCAACAATCACAGTGAGCGAATGGGTAACCACGTCGTGGATCTCGCGGGCAAGGAACGCGCGTTGCTCAGACATAGCCTGTTGAAGCTCGATCCGTTGCTGCCGCAGCGCCTGCTCGAGCTCGCGGGTTGCGGCTTCTTCGGTCCGCCTGCGTAGCTCGCCGAAGAGTCCAGCCGCCACTAGCAACGTGGCGCTCCACGCGAGGTAGGGAAGCTGCTGCTCAAAGGGCATGCTCCGAGGCACGGGCGATACGAGTGAGAGTGCCACGAGGTCTCCTGTAACGAGCGCAATGGCAGCGAAGTCGCGAAGAACTGGGCGAACATTGCGACGGATGATGTAGGCAGTGAAGACCCCAACGACAATCACCGCTACCGTGAGGTTCGTGCTGAATGCACGCATCCCCAATAGGACGAATGCGGTGAGCACAGTTGCAGTTGGCCATCGCCAGCGGGAAAAAGGGGCGACGATAGCCCACAGCAGGAGAGGTACGACCGCCCATGCAGATCTCGTGGCACTCAGGACACCAAGCGAAGCACACACGCCGAGGACAAAAGCGATGCTTGCGTCACGCATGCGGATCGGCAGGCGGGCAGTAAAGGGAGGCATATCCATAACCTAATCGACCTGCGCAGGGCTGTCGTCATGCCTGGGTATGATTCGGCGTACGCTTTTCTTCTCCTCCTGCTCGCGGGTACACTTCCGCCACATGCGAGTTTTAGTGGCGATGAGTGGAGGCGTGGACAGCTCAGTGGCCGCTGCACGCCTTGTCCAAGCTGGCCACGACGTTGTGGGCGTGCACCTGGCGCTCTCGCAGGACCCGCAGGCCACCAGAGAGTCGGCACGCGGGTGTTGCTCGCTGGAGGATTCTGCGGACGCTCGACGTGTGTGCGACAAACTCGGGATTCCATTTTATGTGTGGGACTTTTCCGATCGCTTTAAAGCCGAGGTCATTGATAATTTCGTGTGGTCGTACGAGCATGGTGAGACCCCGAATCCATGCCTGCGATGCAACGAGAAAATCAAGTTTGCTGCCTTGCTTGAGCGCGCTGTCGCGCTTGGGTTCGACGCGATCGCTACCGGCCATTACGCAACTATCGACGAAGACGGGAACCTGCGGCGCTCGGTGGACCCGCTGAAAGACCAGTCTTATGTGTTGGGAGTGCTGACGCGTGATGAGCTTGACAAGTGCATCTTCCCAGTCGGTGATACGGAAAAACCTCAGATTCGTGAGGAGGCGGCAGCGTTCGGGTTCGCTACCGCTCAGAAGCCGGACTCCTACGATATTTGCTTTATCCCGGACGGCAACACCCAGGCATTTTTGGGTAGGTCCATCGGTATGCGCCCAGGAATCGTGCGCGATCAGGACGGCACCGAGCTCAAAGAGCACGACGGCGCGTTCCAGTACACCATCGGA
Organism: Corynebacterium pseudogenitalium; assembly: GCF_024453815.1. Taxonomy (NCBI): domain Bacteria; kingdom Bacillati; phylum Actinomycetota; class Actinomycetes; order Mycobacteriales; family Corynebacteriaceae; genus Corynebacterium; species Corynebacterium pseudogenitalium. Next base: position 1,054,851 of record NZ_CP072934.1, read on the forward strand.
CAGCGCCGCGGCCTCAACCTTCGCGTGCCAGCCCAGGACGGAAAGCCGCGCTACGTCACCGATGTCGACGCCACCACGGGCACGGTTACTGTCGGGCCGCGCGAAGCGCTCAAAGTCTGGCAGATCGACGCAGACCGCCTGAAAGTACTGCATCCGGCGATGCAAGGTGAGTTCGCGGCCAATGTACAGATCCGTGCGCACGGCGGGGTCGTCGCCTGCCACGCACGCGTTGAGGGCAACAGCATGCATCTCGAGTTGGAGACGCCCCTGGAGGGAGTCGCGCGAGGGCAGGCTGCCGTGCTGTACTTGCCTGACCCGGACGGGCGCGGTGACGTGGTGCTGGGGTCCGGCACGATTTGTGGGACTTCGAGCGTGCAACCATGACGGCGTTCGGCCTCGGGGAGTTGCCCGGCACAGACCTCGTCACTGCCGCGGACGTTGTGCTTTCAGAATCACCGCTGCCACACATTCCACAGCTGCCAGAGCGTGGGATCGGGAGTGACCTGATTGGGCGAACAGCCGCGTTGCTCGACATTCCCATCGACCGCGGCCCGCGCGGATGGCGCGTTGGCACCCAGCACCGGGCGGTGCGTGACCAGATGGATCGCGACCTGGATGTCCTGGAATCGCTGTGGGCCGGCAAGCTCGATGCGATCAAAGTCCAGGTTGTCGGTCCTTGGACACTTGCAGCAGAAATTGAGATGCGCAATGGACACCGCATGATCACGGACACTGGTGCGCTGCGGGATGTGACCGAGGCGCTTGCACAGGCTATTGACGATCATCGAGAAGATGTGGGGCGTCGATTAGCTCCGACAGTGCTGCAAATCGACGAGCCAAGCCTCGACGCCGTGATGAGAGGCTCACTGCGTGGTGCGACTGATGCCGAACGCATCCCGGCATACCCAGAACCGGAGGAGCGCCTCGCAGGCTTTGGTAAGTACCTACTCCACGCGCCAATGATGATCAACGTCCCTTGGCAGACCGTAGACCTTGCGGACCTACAATCAACCGCCGAAAAAGACCGCTTTGCGCAACTGCTCGATCGCGGCAGCCGCTTCGCGCTTGCACCCATGCGGCCAAGGGATGTGTGGAACGTGCTCGACGAACTCCAAACCGACCCTGAGGCCTGCAGCTTCGACGTGTGGGCACGACCCGCGGATACGTTGAAACAGGCCGCTGCGAACTACCGTGAAGCCGCTGAAATGGCGGAAGGGCTGCGCTAACTCGCATCCCCGATCATCGGCCACGACGTCGTGAGGTTTGAGACATCACGCCCCTTCGACTCGAAGAACTCCCGCAACTCTGTTTGGAGTTTGTAGTACTCCACGGCCTGAAACTCCATCAACTCGTCCGTGCTCATCTGGGCGAGTTCAGGGTAGGTGGAGCGGACCTGCTTCCACGCAAGGCGCGCAGCGGCGGTCGCATCAGCCGTCGCATCGTGAGCGTTGTCGAGCTTCACTCCGTACAGCTCGCACAGAGCGCCGAGGTTGCGTTTCCCCTTCCTGTAGCGGTCCTTCGCCCGGTCGATGACGAGAGGGTCGAAAACCGGGCCGGTTACAGTGAAGTCTCCGGTGAGCTGTCGCAGCACAGAAAGGTCATACGGCGCGTTAAAAACGATGAGAGTGAGGCCGTCCTCCCAACCGCGCTTAATCATGTCAACTGTTTCTTGCAAGACCTCATCGTGCGGGCGGCCGTGCGCGCGGGCGTACTCCGTGGTGATGCCGTGGACCGCGGCAGCCTCTGCGGGTATCTCAACCCCTGGGTCCGCGAGCGCCTCGTGCGCGTTCGCCTGCGCACCGTCGATCGTGACAAGGGAGGACGTCACAATACGAGCAGTGCGTGGGTTCACAGAAGTCGTCTCGAGGTCGAAGGACATCATGCGGGATGCGTCGAAGAAAGCCATGCACATTACCTTACTAACCGTGTCGGACAGAGACGCTAGACTTGCACGTTATGAACGAAAATGTGAACGAATTGCCTGCTAATGACGTCGATGTGCGTCGACTCTGGGATGAGATTGCCAGCCAAGTTCGTCACCATCGGGATCTGTACTACAACAGCCAACCCGTTATTAGTGACGCCGAGTTTGATGAGCTTTTCCAGCGCTTGGTGCGACTTGAGGAAGAGCACCCCGAGCTCGCTGTTCCGGACTCACCGACGATGCAGGTCGGTGCGCCGACCGGCGGTGCGTTCGACGATGTCGAGCACCTCGAGCGGATGATGAGCCTAGATAATGTTTTCTCGGAGGCAGAGCTACGAGACTGGCTGGCAAAGGCGCCGGGCCCGTATCTGACAGAGCTCAAGATCGACGGGCTTTCGATCGACCTCGTGTATGAAAACGGCGAGCTGGTTCGCGCTGCTACGCGTGGTGACGGGCGCGTGGGCGAGGACATTACGGCCAATGCAAAGGTCATTGAAGATATTCCGCACCAGCTGCAGGGCGATGCCCCGGCGCTAGTCGAGGTGCGAGGGGAAGTTTTTATCCGGCCCGAGGACTTCCCAGATCTCAACGCTGCTCGCATCGAAGAGGGCGGGAAACCGTTCGCGAATCCGCGCAACGCGGCTGCCGGAGGCTTGCGTCAAAAGGATCCCGAGGATGTGAAAAAGCGCAAACTGCGGATGATTTGCCACGGCATCGGTGCGCGCGAGGGGTTTGCCCCGAAGACCCAGCACGAAGCCTACGAGCAGATGGCAGCCTGGGGGCTGCCAGTGTCTGAATACACAAAGCGCGCAGCAACTGCTGATGCGGTGGTGGATGCCGTTCGCTATTGGGAACAGCACCGCCACGACGCGATCCACGAGATGGATGGGCTCGTTGTAAAAGTCGATGCGGTTGAGGAACAGCGCCAACTAGGAGCGACGTCGCGGGCGCCACGGTGGGCGATCGCGTACAAGTACCCGCCGGAGGAGGTCACGACGAAACTGCTCGATATTGAGGTTTCCGTTGGGCGAACTGGCCGAGTAACACCGTACGCGGTAATGGAGCCGGTTTTCGTGTCTGGTACGACTGTCGCCATGGCGACGTTGCACAATCCGACCGAGGTCCGCCGCAAGGGCGTCCTCATTGGTGACACGGTCGTAGTGCGTAAAGCTGGCGAGATTATCCCTGAGGTGTTGGGTCCCGTCGCAGATCTTCGCACTGGAGAGGAGCGGGAGTTCGTGTTCCCCGCGGAGTGCCCAAGTTGCGGGGCAACGTTGGCGCCTGCGAAGGAAGGGGATGCGGACTGGCGCTGCCCGAATACGCGTTCATGCCCGGCCCAGCTGGCGCAACGTCTGAAGTACCTCGCCAGTCGCGGCGCCTTTGACATTGAGGCGCTGGGCGAAAAGGGCGCGCAGGACATGATTGACACTGGTGTGATCCAAGACGAGGGCGACCTGTTTGATCTCACAGAGGAAGACCTCAAGAAGTCACAGGTCTACACCACGAAGAAAGGTGCGGTAAATGCCTCTGGCCGCAAGCTACTGGAGAACCTCGACACTGCGAAAAATGCCGATTTCTGGAGAGTCCTCGTCGCGCTTTCGATTCGACACGTCGGTCCGACCGCAGCTCGTGCGCTCGCCTCCCGTTACGGCAACATGGAAGCGCTTGTCGACGCCCCACTGGAGGACCTTGCGCAAACAGACGGAGTAGGCGCCATCATTGCGGAATCGTTCCAAGAGTGGTTCCGCGTTGACTGGCACCGCGAGATCGTCGAAAAGTGGACAGCTGCTGGCGTGACGATGGAAGTTGATGCCGCCGACGTTGCTCCGCAAACCCTTGAGGGGATCACCGTGGTGGTGACGGGCACGCTCGAGGAATACACGCGTGATGGCGCGAAAGAGGCGATCGTGTCGCGTGGTGGTAAGGCATCGGGGTCTGTGTCAAAGAAGACGGACTTTGTGGTCGTCGGCGAAAATGCCGGTTCAAAAGAGCAAAAGGCGCGTGAGCTCGGCCTCAGGATTCTCAACGAGGAAGAGTTCACCCGCCTGCTCGAACAGGGGCCAGAAGGAGTTGAAGACTAGGAAATTATCGAACCGATGATGGTTCCCAAGTCTCCGATCTGAGCTACCTCTGATGCAAGGAAATCAGGGCCGCCGATGCGACCGACAACGAGAATGTACTCGGAGGCGCCGAGGGGAGTGATGGCAAGCGCGGTATCGAGTTGCCACCACGACTCTGGTGTCCACGCGTCGTTGTCCGGAACGAGCACCCGCGCATGCTCGAGCGGTGGCATGATTGGGTGGGATTGGTCATCTTCTGGTGCAGCCTGGGAGGCGCACAGGCGGTCGAGTCCTTCGGGGGTGTGCTTCAGCACCACGGCCCAGGAAGAGGTCATTGCCTGGGGGATCATCACGGTTAACTCGTCGAGTGCCTGCTTCGGATTGTTTGCAAGCTCGGCGATTTTCGCCAGCATCCGGATGTGCCCACTGCGGTCAACGCGCCCAGTGAACGGGCGGATCGAATCAACTTCAACGCCGTCGATGGCTGAAGCTGCTGTAATGAGTGCGTCGACCATCGTTCCGGTGGGCAAGCTGACAACAATGTCGTCAGTGACGGTACCGCTTGGATCAGTCTCGACGATGTCGACGGACTGAATATTTGCGTCGATTACGCCGAAGGCTTCCGCGAGTTCGCCAAGACTGCCGGGTAGGTCGGGCAAGGTCACTCGTACGAGGTAAGACATAGGCTCTTTTATAGCACTGCATACGGACAGCATGCTGCCAATTACATGAATATATGCATGCAATTGTAAAAATGAGGCGAAAAGGGATGGGGCGATGGTGTGGTGTTGCCTAGTGCGATGCGGGTTCTGGGGATAACGTAGAATGAACACGTTTTAGTGGCTAACCTACGGTAAAGATTGGACTTCACATTGGCTGAGATTTCACGCGATGAGGTCTCCCGCATCGCACGCCTCGCGCGAATTGCGTTGCAGGAGGATGAGCTTGACCAGATCGCCCAGCAGCTCGACACCATTGTTGACGCTGTTTCGAAGGTGCAACAGGTCGACACTGATGGGGTGGAGCCGATGAGCCACCCCCACTCGATTGACGCTGGCATGAGGCCGGACGTCGAGAAGAAGACGTTGACGCAGGCGCAGGCCCTTGACCAGGCCCCTGAAGTTGATGAAGAGCGCTTCGTAGTTCCACAGATCCTTGGAGAAAGTGAGTAGGCATGACTGAGTACACGCTTCCATCTGAAGGCATTGTGTCGCTTCCAGCTCACGTGCTTGCACAGAAAATCCAATCCGGCGAGCTGACGTCGCGCGAGGTTACCCAGGCATTCCTGGACCGCATTGCGGAGACTGATAACGAGCTCGGGGCATTCCTACATGTCGGCGCCGAGGAGGCTCTCGCTGCGGCAGACGAGGTGGATGCCCAGGTCGCTGCTGGTAAGCCACCGGCTTCAAAGCTGGCTGGTGTACCTCTGGCACTGAAGGATTTGCTGGTGACGACGGATGCTCCGACCACCGCTGCATCGAAGATGCTTGAGGGATACCGCAGCCCGTACGACGCTACGGTAGTCCGCAAGTTGCGCGAGGCCGGTATCCCAATTCTGGGCAAGACGAACCTCGACGAGTTTGCGATGGGTTCCTCCACTGAGAACTCCGCCTATCAGGTCACCCGTAACCCGCATGACCTCGAGCGTGTTCCGGGTGGATCTGGCGGTGGTACCGCTGCTGCACTTGCCTCTGGCCAGGCACCAATTGGTATTGGCACTGATACCGGTGGCTCTATTCGTCAGCCGGCATCGCTGACAGGCACCGTCGGTGTGAAGCCGACGTACGGCGGTGTTTCCCGCTACGGTGTGATCGCTTGTGCGTCGTCGCTGGATCAGGTTGGACCGTGTGCGAACAACGTCCTCGACACGGCGTTGCTGCACGAGATTATTGGCGGCCACGACGAGTTCGACGCCACAAGCGTTGACACTCCGGTACAGGAGCTCGCAGCTGCCGCTGAACAGGGCGCTTCGGGCGATCTGTCTGGCGTGAAGATCGGACGCGTGAAGCAGTTCTCGCGCCCAGGTACCCAGCCAGGCGTCACTGAGCGTATCGACGCCGCCTTTGCACAGTTCGAACGTCAGGGCGCAGAGATCGTCGAAGTGGACTGCCCGAGCTTCGACGACGTCATGGGCGCGTACTACATCATCCAGATGTCCGAGGTTTCGTCGAACCTCGCGCGCTTTGACGGTATGCGCTATGGCCTGCGCACGGGTGACGACGGCAAGCACTCTGCGGAAGATGTGATGGCGTCGTCCCGTGGTGACGGCTTCGGCCCGGAGGTGAAGCGTCGCATCATCCTCGGCACGTATGCGTTGTCTGTTGGTTATTACGACGCCTACTACCTGCAGGCGCAGCGTGTGCGTACCCTCATCGCGCAGGATTTCCGTCGGGCGTTTGAGAAGGTGGATGTCATCGCTGGCCCGGCCGTTCCTCAGACTGCGTTCAAGATCGGGGAGAAAGTCGACGATCCGTTGGCAATGTACAACTTTGACCTCTTCACCTTGCCGTTGAACCTGGCAGGCCTCCCGGGCATGAGCGTCCCGGCGGGGACGGCAAGCGATACTGGTCTTCCCGTTGGCTTGCAGATTATTGCTCCTGCTTTTGAAGACGAGCGCCTGTACCGTGTTGGTGCGGCGTTTGAGGCTGGACGCTAGCTTTCTTATCTGGCATATCCACCACGACCCCGCAGGTTACTGCCGCGGGGTCGTTTTCATTTTGATAACACCTTAATCGTCTATGTTGTGGATTTGTGTGTGAATGGGAGCATCAATTTGACGCCTGTGACCAGCGGAAATCAGATTTTTGGGCATGCGGAATAAGCCCTTTTGCCTTGAAAGCGCTAGGGTTGTGTGTATGCGACTTGCCACTCTTACCTCCGGCGGCGACTGCCCAGGGCTGAACGCCGTCATTCGCGGAATCGTCCGAACTGCCAGCGCGGAATATGGCTCGACAGTTGTCGGGTACCTCGATGGCTGGGTCGGGCTGATGGAAGACCGCAGGATTGACCTGTACGACGATGCGTTTATCGATTCGATTTTGCTGCGCGGCGGCACCATCCTGGGGACCGGCCGTTTGCACCCCGACAAGTTCAAAGCCGGTATCGACACTATTAAGGCGAATATGGATGACGCCGGTATCGACGCCCTGATCGCCATTGGCGGCGAAGGTACCCTCAAGGGTGCCAAGTGGTTGTCCGATAATGGCATTCCAGTTGTCGGCGTTCCAAAGACCATTGACAACGACGTCGCCGCGACTGACTACACGTTCGGCTTTGACACCGCAGTATCGGTTGCTACCGACGCGATTGACCGCCTGCATACGACTGCAGAATCACACAACCGCATCCTGATTGTCGAAGTGATGGGCCGCCACGTCGGCTGGATCGCACTCCATGCCGGTATGGCAGGTGGTGCACACTACACGGTCATCCCTGAGGACCCATTCGACATTGCAGATATTTGCAAGGCAATGGAGCGCCGCTTCCAGATGGGAGAGAAGTACGGCATCATCGTTGTCGCCGAAGGCGCTATCCCGAAAGAGGGCACGATGGATGCAGGCCTCGGTGAGGAAGACGAGTTCGGTCACAAGACCTTCAACGGGATGGGGCAGATCATCGCTGACGAGATTAAGCGCCGCCTCGGTTACGATGTCCGAACTACGGTGCTGGGGCACATCCAGCGCGGTGGTACGCCAACGGCGTATGACCGAGTGCTTGCCACTCGTTACGGCGTGCACGCAGCCCGTGCCGCACACGAAGGCAACTTTGATACCTGTGTAGCCCTGCACGGTGAGGATATCGATCTCGTGCCGCTCGAGTCCGCAGTGGCACACCTGAAGACGGTTCCGGAACACCGGTACAAGACTGCACGAAGCATGTTTGGATAAGAAATTTTTGGGTGGAGCGCCCGCGCCAGTGCAAAAGATTTTTGCGGAAACTGGCGCGGGCGCTCCTTTTGTGTGTCTATAGTGTGACCTATGACTGTTTCGGTAGATGAGAAAAGAGAACCATCTAGCGGGAATGCCCAGGACCGCGCTGCATACCTCGCAACGCTGGGCTTCCCAGTGCTAGTACTGATTGGCTTCGCGCTTGGTGCAGCAGCACCTGGCGCGGTCGCCCCAATTTCTGGTTGGACTACGTGGCTCCTGGGCATTGTGATGTTCGGCATGGGGCTTACCTTGCGTCCAGTTGATTTTCGTCTCGTTTTTTCGCGTCCGCTCCCGGTACTCATCGGTGTGGTTGCGCAGTTCGTCATCATGCCTGCTATTGCAGTAGCTATCACTGTGGTGCTCGGTCTGCCGTCTGAAATCGCGGCAGGTGTGATCTTGGTTGGATGCGCACCAGGTGGTACGTCATCCAACGTCGTTAGCTACCTTTCCCGTGGTGACGTAGCTTTGTCGGTCACTATGACGTCGATATCGACGCTGCTTGCACCAATCATGACGCCGCTGTTGACTCTGTGGCTGGCAGGCCAGCACATGCCAGTGAGTGCAGCAGCAATGGCGCTGTCGATCGTCAAGATGGTCATCGTTCCAATCGTGCTCGGTCTCGTCGTGCGCCTCGTGCTGCCTCAGCTTGTTGACGCCATCTTGCCTGCGCTGCCGTGGGTCTCTGTGATTGCGATCTCGATGATCGTGGCGATTGTCGTGCAGGGCTCCCGTGAGAAACTTGCAGAGGCTGGTCTCTTGGTGCTGCTGTGTGTAGCAATCCACAACATCCTGGGGTACCTGCTGGGCTACCTGACTGGAAAGGTCACGCGTCAGCCGGAAACCGCTTCTCGAACAATGGCTGTCGAGGTTGGGATGCAGAACTCCGGCCTAGCCGCCACGCTTGCCGCACAGTACATGAACCCAGTCGCGGCACTTCCAGCGGCAGTGTTTTCTGTGTGGCACAACCTTTCCGGTGCGGTATTTGCGTTCATCTGTCGCTCCGTAGACCAGCGGAAACGTGCTATGGGCGCGCCAAGCGACACGGAGAACTAGGAGAGCACTACACTAGAGCACTATGACTGCGTACGACCTGATGGATTACGACGAAGTACTGGAAAAATTCGACCCGGTTATGGGGTTGGAGGTACACGTTGAGTTAGCAACCGAGACCAAGATGTTCTCGACATCTTCAGCCCACTTCGGTGCGGCGCCAAACACCAACGTCGACCCTGTGTCGCTTGGGTTGCCTGGCGCATTGCCCGTCGTTAATGCAAAGGGCGTTGAGTGGGCAATCAAGATCGGCCTTGCGCTGAACTGCAAGATTGCGGAAAGCTCGCGCTTCGCGCGTAAGAACTACTTTTACCCGGATCAGCCGAAGAACTACCAGATTTCGCAGTACGACGAGCCGATCGCGTACGACGGCTACCTGGACGTCCTGCTCGATGACGGTACTGAGTACCGCGTTGAAATCGAGCGCGCGCATATGGAAGAAGACACCGGTAAGCTGACGCACCTCGGGTCTGCCTCGGGGCGCATCACGGGTGCGACGGCCTCGTTGGTTGACTGTAACCGCGCTGGTGTTCCGCTCATTGAGATCGTGACGAAGCCGATTATCGGTGCAGGGGAGCGTGCTCCCGAGGTCGCTCGTGCGTACGTTGGCGCGCTCCGCGAGCTTGTGAAGGCTCTCGGTGTCTCTGATGCACGCATGGACCAGGGGTCGATGCGCTGTGACGCGAACGTTTCGCTGCGCCCGATCGGTCAGGAGAAGTTCGGTACCCGTACGGAGACGAAGAACATCAACTCCTTGAAGTCGGTTGAGCAGGCCGTCCGCTTCGAGATGATGCGTCAGGCACAGGCGCTCGTCAACGGCGAAGAGATTGTGCAGGAGACCCGCCACTACCAGGAGAAGGATGGCTCGACGTCGAAGGGGCGTCCAAAAGAAGAGGCCTCTGAGTACCGCTACTTCAACGACCCAGACCTGCCCCCAGTAATTGCGAAGCCTGAGTGGGTGGAGGAGATCCGCAAGACGCTTCCGGAGCTTCCGTGGGTGCGCCGGGCTCGAATCCAGGAAGAGTGGCAGTTGCCTGAGAAGGAGTTCCGCGATTTGGTGAACGCTGGCGCGTTGGATCTGGTTGTGGATACAGTCGAGGAAGGTACGACTCCTGACGAGGCGCGTGCTTGGTGGGTGTCGTACATTCAGAGCAAGGCAAACGAGCTCGGCAAGGACCTTGACGCAGTTGGAGTGACGCCAAAGGACGTTGCTCGTGTGGTCGAGTTGGTGAAAGAAGGCAAGCTGACGACCAAGCTGGGTCGCCAGGCTATCGACGGCGTGATTGCTGGCGAGGGCCATGTTGATGAGGTTGTCGCTGCTCGTGGCCTCGAGGTGGTGCGTGATGATGGCGCTATCGAAAAGGCTGTCGACGACGCGTTGGCTGCCAACCCGGACATCGTTGAGAAGTACCGAGCCGGCAACAAGAAGGTAACCGGCGCGATTGTCGGTGCCGTGATGAAGGCAACGCAGGGCAAGGCTGATCCTGGTCAGGTGAACAAGCTGATCGCGAAGAAGCTGTCCTAAGCTACATCGCATAAAGGAGCCCCCGCGCCGATTCGAACCGGTGCGGGGGCTCCTCCATGTACTGCAACGAAACGGATCTATTTGCCCTTCGATGCGTTCTTGACGTCCTCGTCGGTGACGGCTGGGAACGTGCCAGTTTCGTACATCTCTGAGTAGGCCTCCCAGTCGATTGGGTCGTCGTGTGAGTCGGTGTCACCAGGTGCACCGTCGTACTCCTCGGAGTCGGGGTCGAGTGCCGGTGCGTCGTCGAGCGAGAACTCATTCTCTGGATCAGCGTGGAGATCCGCAGCGACTTCCTCCTGGACGGATTGCCACAGGTGTGTGTCACCAACGTGGGACTCGGTGACCAGATCTTCGACCTCTTCGCGCTCCTTCGCGGACAGTTCGCTTTCTGCTGGGTCCAGCGCGGTTTCTGCGAGCTCTGCGAGGCGCTCACGTCGTTTGGTCTCTGCCGCGATACGTCCGCGGTCCTTGAACCAGGAAATAAGCATGACGATCGAGAGCACAAGTCCGAGATAGCCAACGACAGGGTAGACCCAACCAACGAGGGCCGAGAAACCGATGAAAGACAGCGCGAAGCCAATGCCCACCACGATGAAGTAGATGAGTCGAAACTTTTCCTGGCGGCCATGAGCGAGACGCCGCGCCATGGCGTAGAACATGCCTACCGCGGTGTTGTAGATCATCAAGTAGATCAGCAGCGAGACGACGAAGCCGACCGCTGGGTGCATGTTGTCAAACACCATGAGCAGTGGGAAGTCGGCGCCGTAGACGCCTTCCATGTTCATGAAAATGATGAAATTCAGGATGACCAGTAGGGTTGCAAAGATGAACCCGCCAAGCAATCCGCCAATGCCAGCTTCGCGAGGGTTGAGCTGCGAGCCCGCAATGACGAGGATCATCGAAACAGCCATGATGATGCAAAGCGTTGCGTAGTTGACTGCAGAGAGCAACCAGTTGTTGCCCACACCTGTAGCAGGTGCGTTCTGCATGGAGAGCTCGTTGATCTGGCTGATGTTGTCTGGCATGTGCACCAGCGTGATCATCAGCGCCACGATCACCGCGACGATAAGAAATGGCGTGATGATGGAAATGACGTTCGTGAGCTTGTCGACGTCCAGGAACCCCGAAAGGACAAGCAGGACGGTCATGATGGCCGCGCCCACCCAAGTTGGGAGCCCGAACTGTTGGTCAAGGTTCGAGCCTGCACCGGCGACCATGACGAAGCCGATCGCAAAAAGGGTGAACATCGTGGCGACGTCCATAAATTTCGATACAAGTGGCTTTGATACGTTCTTAAAGACGGCGCTGTGGTCGTCAGCGAGGTAGAAAGAACCCAACTGGAAGAGCGTCGAGCCAACGACGACGATAATGATGCCAGCAACAATCGAGCCGACAAGGCCCCAGTAGCCGTACGCGAGGAAGTACTGAATCACTTCCTGGCCGGATGCGAAGCCAGCTCCGACGAGCAACCCTACGAACGCGAGTGCCACACGGATAGATTTACGCATAAAACTTTGTCCCTATTGAATATGTAGAAATCGATATAAAAACTTAGCGGTGGCGTTATTGCAACGTCCACCGAACGGGAGTTGATGGTATCAAAGGCATTTCTCCAGCGCACACCACAAAACGGACGGAACAGTAGTGTTAAAGGCTCTGGGGGTGGCGCTGATAAGCGTTCGGCCTTGGTGGGCGTGGGTTGCGACTATCGAATAAACCGCCTGGTAGTAAGGGAGAAGTTGCCAGGTGATCAGACGGGGGAGGTGCGGGGACGTGTGGAGAGAGAAGCTGGCGTCAAAAAGAATGGGATGCACGCCAAAGCGTTATGGAACTGTTACCTTGGCTAGGCTCGTGCCCTAATGGTCTGGTCCTGCCTTGGCGACGATCTTCTTCATGATTCGGTTGAGTTGGTCGGCCTCTTCCGGCGTAATGGAATCGAATACGAGCTCGCGCAGCTTCTGAAGGTAACCAGGCGTGGACCGCACGATGAACTCGACGCCGTCTTTGGTGAGCGTGGCGATGTTGGTGCGGCGGTCCGTCGAGTCTTGGCTTCGTGCCACGAGCCCACGTCTCTCCAAACGTGCGACGATATGGGACAAGCGTGATGCAGACATCTGTGTTGCCTTCGCGAGTTGGCTCATCGTGATCTTCTGATCGTCAGCTTGTGCGATCTCTACCAGTGCAAGGTAGTCAGACAGATTCATGCTTTCATTGGCCTTGAGTGCTTCGTCAAGGCGGGCAGGGATCCACGAGATCATTGCCCACATAGTGAGCCAAATTTCAGTGTCGTGTTCATCAAGCCAACTGAATCGATGCATGTGATGAGATGTTAGTAACTACAACAGATTTCAACCTAATTTTGTTCAGAGTCCCAGCTTCCGGGGCTACGTTTGAACGAAGGTGGCGTCTTTTATGGCAAGAAGTTTTGTGGCGCGCCGACGTACAGCCTCGTAATCGGGCAGATTTGTTCTAGATTGCTAGGCATGACTGATAAAAACTTGCGCGATGCTACACCCGAGGATGTAAGTGGACTCGAAGGCATTCCTGAGTTTCAGGGATCGGCTCGAGGCGACTCGGCTCAGGGAATCTATTCGATGACGGGGAAGGCTGCTCCCACTGAGGTGTTTCCAAACGCCGACGCTCCGGGCGGCTTCGATGTCACACCGGCGACCGAAACGGTTGTTGCCAACAACACGCTCGATTCGGTGCCGACGACCTATGCGCAACCAGATGTTGCCGCTGACTCTGACCTGGAAGAGGAGAAGGTTGAGCACGCAAAGCGCGGTACGCTCGACTTTGGCTTGCTGATTGCGCGCCTTACCTTCGGGCTCGCGCTCATCCTGCAAGCGATTGCGGTGTTCTTCCGTCTAGGCGATTCGGCTGGTATCGGTGGGCTGGAAGCAGAATTTGCTGCGCAGGGCTACGCATTTACCGACGGCCTGGCTATCATCCTGCCGACGTTGCAGCTCGCCGCAGGTGTCTTCTTGCTGCTAGGGCTGTTGACGCCAGTTGCAGCGATGGTGGGCATCGCAGTTACTGGCTTTGCCGTTTTACACAGCATTGTTGTGAGCGGAGTTGGCCTGAACGTGTTCGAGTGGGAACCAGCAACAGTCTTGGCAGCAGTGCTTTTCGGTGTGGTGCTCGCGCTGCAGTTTGCTGGCCCTGGCCTGTACGGCGTCGACGCGACCCGCTCGTGGGCGCGCCGACCACTGGCAAGCTCCTGGATTTTCGCAGTCCTTGGGTTAGCCGCAGCTGGTGCGCTGTGGTGGTTCGGCGCCGGGGTAAACCCGCTCGCCTAACCACGACTGCCCGCTAGTCGAGCTGGCGGACGGCGCCCTTGTCGGCGGACGTTGCCATCTTTGCGTACACCTTGAGAGCCTTCGACACTTCGCGGACACGATTTGGTGTCCACGGGTGCTCGGAGGCTTCCATTGCTTCACGGCGCTTTTCCAGGACGTCTTCGTCGACATCGAGGGTGAGCTCGCGTCGAGACACTGAGATCGAAACGGTATCGCCGTTTTCGATCAGGCCGATGAGGCCACCGTGGGCAGCCTCGGGTGAGATGTGTCCGATGGAAAGTCCTGACGTGCCGCCGGAGAATCGGCCGTCGGTAATCAGGGCGCACTTCGTGCCCAGTCCGGCACCTTTCAAGAAGGAAGTGGGGTGAAGCATCTCCTGCATGCCTGGCCCACCCGCGGGTCCTTCGTAGCGGATCACGACAACCTCACCCTCAAGTACTTCGTGTGCCAAGATCATCGACACCGCCTGCTCTTGCGAGTCCACAACATGCGCCGGTCCCGAGAACTCCCAGAGACCTTCTTCAACACCTGCAGTTTTGAGGATCGCGCCGTCCGGAGCAAGGTTGCCACGCAGGACGACCAAGCCGCCGTCAGAAGTAAACGGGTGGTCGACATCGTGGATCACGCCACGGATGGCATCGGTATCCAGGCTCGGCCACCGCGCTGACTGCGAGCATGCCTGCGTGGTTCGCTTGCCACCCGGCGCGGCGTGGAAGAGTTCGATGGCTTCTTCACATGCGCCGGTGCCACGGATATCCCAGTCCTTGAGCCACTCGTCGAGGGAGTCGTAGACAATTGAGTGCACGTCCTCGTGTAGCAGTCCGCCGCGGTGGAGCTCGCCGAGGATTGCTGGGATGCCTCCGGCGCGGTGGACATCTTCGACGTGGGCTGTGCCGTTTGGAGCAACCTTTGACAGGCACGGGATGTGGTGGGACAGGTCGTCGATATCCGCGAGTGAGAAGTTCACCTCGCCCTCTTGCGCGGCCGCAAGGATGTGCAGAATCGTGTTCGTCGATCCACCCATGGCCATGTCGAGGGCCATTGCGTTGCGGAACGCGTGCACGGTTGCGATCTCGCGCGGCAATACTGAGGTGTCGCCTTCTCCGTAGTAGCGGTTGCACAGGTCAACGATGGTGGCGCCAGCTTTTTCGAACAGCTCACGGCGCGCTGTGTGCGTGGCCAGGGTGGTGCCGTTGCCAGGGAGTGAAAGGCCGAGCGCTTCGGTAAGGCAGTTCATGGAGTTAGCGGTGAACATGCCGGAGCACGATCCACAGGTAGGGCAGGCGCCTTCGACGATGGCATCGAGTTCGTTATCGGAGACAGCATCGTTTGCGGAAAGCGCGATGGCGTCAACAAGGTCGGAGGCTGGCTTTTCGACGCCACCAACGTTAATTGGCTTGCCTGATTCCATCGGGCCGCCGGAGACGAAAACCGTAGGGATGTTAAGCCGCAGTGAAGCATTCAGCATGCCCGGTGTGATCTTGTCACAGTTGGAGATGCATACCATTGCGTCGACGGTGTGGGCGTTGACCATGTACTCCACCGAATCCGCGATGATCTCGCGGCTGGGCAGGGAGTAGAGCATGCCGGAATGGCCCATGGCGATACCGTCGTCGACGGCGATGGTGTTGAATTCTTTCGGCACACCGCCGGCGGCGCGTACAGCTTCCGCAACAATTTCCCCTACCTCTTTGAGGTGCACGTGGCCAGGAACGAACTGCGTGTATGAGTTGACGATGGCAACAATCGGCTTGCCGAACTCATTTTCTTCTGTACCGGTTGCTCGCCATAGTGCACGTGCGCCTGCAGCTTGGCGGCCAATGGTTGTGACTCGTGAGCGGAGAGGGATCACGGCTTACTCCTTTGTACGTGGCGCGGGCTCGGGCCGTGGCCCGGGCAGATCAGGGTGTGCCTTGACGTATTCGTCGTAGGCTTCTCGCGACATTAATACTTTATTGCCGTCTTTGTTGATGATTTCATATTTTCCGTCGGCGGCTTCCTGCGCCTGCGTGATGACGTCCGTGATTCGGCCCCGGGAAGCTTCTGCAAGTTCCGGTAGCATATTAAAGGTCACACCGGGCATGGTGTGCGATGCTCCGTCAAGAGTTGTGGCCTTCGCCTTCGCACCCTGAAATGCAATTCCCGCCAGGTCAGACCAGGCGATGGTCACGTTTGGCTTCACCATGTACCGCAGAGCAATGCCGCGTTCGCTGATCGTGGTGGAGGCGGTGAAGATCCAGAGCAACCACGCGAGCGGAATGATCAGCAGCCAGCCAAGAAGGAGCGGAGCCCAGGAAATTCCGATCAACGCGATGCCTGTCATGAGGACAACCGCAATGACGTGTTGTTTGCTAGGGCGAAAGGTGGTGGGCGAGTCAGTCATGCAAGTTATGCTAGCCAATCTTGTTACGGCTGCGGGAGTTGCTCCTTATCGACGTCCACTTCGTCCGTCGCCGTCTCTTCCTGAGTAGCTGGCGTGGCCACCGGTTCCGGTCGTTCGTATGTGGATGTTTCGGACATCCAATCAGATGATTCCGACTCGGTCGTTGTGGATGAAGGCGTGGTTGCTTCGGTGGTTGGCGTGGCTGTTGGAATAGTAGTGGTGACGTCGGACGTGGGGATCTCTTCTTGGGTGGCAGGCATGGGGGCGCTCGTGGATGCAACCGGCCGGGCAGGTGGCGCCCAAACACCGGAATTTGCGTTGCTTTCCTCCGCGGGTTGCAACATGAGGCCGCGGACAATGAGCAAAATGGCGAACCCCGCGAGGAGGAACGCTGTGGACATACGCATAATTCCGCGGAATACGCGCTTCGGTGCAGGTGCGTCGTCATCAGTAAGCGTCAAGTCATCAACTGCTGCCGGATCTTGGGCCACTGGGTCTGTCGCCGGCAGCTTTTGCGTCTGAGGAAAGGACTCTGAAATACGCTCTGTGGGCGTTTGCACATCAAAGTGCCTGGTCGGTTGTTCCAAACCTTGCACCAGTGCGCCCTCGAATGTTGTTGCCGCGCCGTACTCGTTCCAAAACTCGTCGAGGATCGCCATGCGGATTGCGCGCTCCACCTTCCACTGCATCAATGGTTGAGTGCGAACCATCACGCGCATATCCACGGTCCATGAGCTTCCGACAGTTGCGGGGGCGTTCACCGCTACTGCGGGTTGTACTTCGACCTCGTCGATGGTGGCGTCGGCAATGTCGGGTTGCGCAATCGCACGCTGCGCCGCGGCGAGGGTCCTCTTCAACGCTTCTTCCGCAGACGTTGAACCGAGCAGTGGGACAGGAATGACGACGACCGCGCTGGACCAGTAGTTGGATTGGTTGATGCATATGCGTGCCGTCGAGTTCGGAATAGAGATGGTCGATTGCTCGATGGTGCGGATTTGAGTTGCGCGCATTGTAATCTGAATGACCTCACCGGAGACGTCAATCCCGTTGCCCTGAAATGCGACGTAGTCGCCCACACCAAACTGCTTTTCGCTGAGGATGAAGAAACCCGCCAGGAAATCCGCGATGATGTTCTGTGCGCCAAAACCGATGGCTGCCGATACAACCGTTGCGGGGATCGCGGCACCGGCGAGTGAAAAGCCGAGTTGTTGCAGTGCAAAGACGAAAATCAAGAAGTAGGCAACCATCTGGGCGATGTATACACCGACGCCCACGATTGCTAGGCGGCCCTTCGATTCGTCCGTCTCACCAGACTCTTTGACCTGCCGCTCAGCGTGACGGTTCAGGAAACGGCCAGCTCGTGGCACTAAAAATGCGAGTGTGAGCAGGAGAGCGAGGTTGATCCCCGTCTCCGCGAACCAGCGCCAAATCTGTTCGGCAATGTATGACATCGGCATAGTTTTTGAATAATAATCCAAATCCCTCACATTCCCCTGTGGAATGTGTATGATTCAACTCATGATCATTTCGCACGTACTAGTCATTCTTATTCCGCACCGGCGCTTGCCGTAGCGGACTGCTTGCCTAGTCAGTCGCGAACTCAAGCGCCCTCGACAGCCACACGGCTTGGTCGGGGGCTTTTGTTTTAGATCTGATTCGATGGTTGTTGTTATTTGAAACACTAAGGAGCTCGACATCGTGGTTGCTTCACACAAGCCCCCGACGAATGCATCGACGCAGCCTGGTGATGAGCGCACCGCGCCGCTGATCACCGGAGCCGACGCTGTCGTTCGCAGTCTTGAGGAGCTAGGTACCGAGATTGTCTTTGGCCTCCCCGGTGGCGCGGTGCTTCCTCTTTACGACGCACTGTTCGCAGCAGAGAAGCTGCGGCATGTGCTGGTTCGCCATGAGCAAGGTGCAGGCCACGCCGCAGAAGGGTACGCGGTTGCTTCTGGAAAGGTTGGCGTGTGCATCGCCACTTCCGGGCCGGGGGCCACAAACCTTGTCACACCGATCGGTGACGCTTATCTGGACTCGGTCCCGATTGTTGCCATCACCGGCCAGGTAGGTTCGTCAATGATCGGAACCGACGCGTTCCAAGAGGCGGATATTCGTGGCATTACGATGCCAATCACTAAGCACAACATCATGGTCACGGACGTCAACGAGATCCCGAGTGTGATTGCAACTGCATTCCACATCGCATCTAGTGGCCGTCCGGGTCCGGTGCTTGTGGACATCCCGAAGGATGTTCAGGCACAGCTCATGGAGTTCTCGTGGCCGCCGAAACTGCTCGAGACTGGGTATGTTCCCGCTGACGAGCCGCTCAGCGAACAGGTAATGAAGGCTGCGGAGCGAATCTCGCAGGCGAAGCGGCCGGTGTTATATATCGGTGGTGGCGTCGTCAAGTCTGCTGCGAACAAGGAGCTGCTTGAGCTTGTCGAGGCCACTGGCATCCCAGTGGTGACTACCTTGATGGCGTTGGGCGCATTCCCGCAGGACCATCCGTGCTACATGGGCATGCCTGGCATGCACGGCACCGTGCCGGCGGTTGGTGCCCTGCAGGAAGCGGATCTCCTGATCGCAATCGGAACCAGGTTTGATGACCGCGTGACCGGCGACGTTGACACTTTCGCGCCTCACGCGGACACGATTCACGCTGACATCGACCCGGCAGAGATCGGGAAGATTCGTCCAGTTGATGTGCCGATCGTCGGTGATGCGAAGAAGGTGCTTGCTCAGCTCACTGCAGCGTTTACAGGCTCGCCGAATACTCCGGCGCCGAAGATAGACGCCTGGATGGAGCGGCTTCAGGATCTCCAGGAGCGGTTCCCGCGTGGGTACGACAAGCAAGACGATGGGAAGCTTTCTCCGCAGTTTGTGATCGAGATGCTGTCGAAGACCGTCGGAAAGGATGCGATTTACGCGTCCGGCGTTGGCCAGCACCAGATGTGGTCAGCGCAGTTCCTGGACTTCGATAAACCTCGTCACTGGTTGAGCTCCGGCGGTGCCGGCACCATGGGGTATGCGGTGCCAGCCGCTATGGGTGCGAAGGCCGCGATGCCCGATAAAGAGGTATGGGCCGTCGACGGTGATGGTTGTTTCCAGATGACGAACCAGGAGATCACCACCGCGGCGATGGAGGGCTTGCCAATCAAGGTCTGCCTGATTAACAACGGCAACCTCGGCATGGTCCGCCAGTGGCAAACGTTGTTCTATGAAGGCAACTACTCGCACACCAAGCTCGGTGGGGAAGAGGCATACGTCCCTGACTTTGTGAAGCTCTCTGAGGCACTCGGGGCGCAGGCTGTTCGCGTCACGAAGGAAGAGGACGTCGTCCCCGCGATTGAGTGGGCGCGCGGTATCAATGATCGGCCGGTCGTAGTTGAGTTCATCGTCGGCGAGGACGCACAGGTTTGGCCGATGGTCGCTGCGGGCGCTTCGAACTCAGACATGCAGTACGCGCTCGGGATGCGGCCGTTCTTCGACATGGAGGAATCCGCCGCGGAAACCCCAGAAGCAATTCACGAAGTGTTGACGACACTCGAAGATGAAACAGAGGGAGCGAAATAAGATGGCACCAGTGCAAACAATCACTCGGCATAGGCTGTCGGTGCTTGTGCAGGATGTCGATGGCATCATTACGCGCGTATCCGCTCTGTTTACGCGCCGTGGCTACAACATGGTCTCGCTTGTGTCGGCAAGCACTGAGACCGAAGGCATCAACCGGCTGACCATCGTGGTCGATGCGAGCGAGTACTCCGTTGGGCAGATCCAGAAGCAGCTCAACAAGCTCGTCCAGGTTATTAAAGTCCAGAGGCTTGACGACGACGCCACCGTCGCCCGATCAATGATGCTGGTCAAGGTGAGCGCGGACAACAGTAACAGGCCGCAGGTCGTGGATGCCGCGAACATCTTCCGCGCACGTGTCGTCGACGTCTCGCCCGAGTCCCTCGTGATTGAAGCGACGGGCACGCCCGCAAAGCTGCGGGCGTTGCTTGAAGTACTCGAGCCCTTCGGAATTCGCGAGCTTGCGAGTTCCGGTGATGTCGCGCTTTCGCGCGGCGCCGAAACAATGGCATCGCAATCCTAAGCGCGACGCTATTAACTCCGATATATTTCTCCATACGCATAAAGAAAGGTGAGCCGACTCATGGCTATTGAAGTTTTTTACGACCAGGATGCAGACCTGTCCATCATCCAGGGAAAGAAAGTTGCAGTAATCGGCTATGGATCGCAGGGCCACGCGCACGCGCAGAACTTGCGTGAATCCGGCGTCGATGTTGTGATCGGCCTGCGTGAGGGCTCGAAGAGCGCGGAAAAGGCCAAGGAGGCTGGCTTCGAGGTCAAGAGCAACGCTGATGCTTCCGCATGGGCGGACGTCATCATGTTGCTGGCACCGGATACTTCCCAGGCAGAAATCTTCCGCAACGATATTGAGCCAAACCTGAAGGCTGGCGACGCCCTGTTCTTCGGTCACGGCCTGAACATCCACTTCAACCTGATTGAACCAGCGGACGACATCATCGTGGGCATGGTTGCGCCGAAGGGCCCGGGCCATTTGGTGCGTCGTACGTTTACTGAGGGCAAGGGCGTGCCGTGCCTGATTGCTGTCGAGCAGGACCCGGAGGGCAATGGCCGCGACCTGGCACTCTCGTACGCTGCAGCAATCGGTGGTGCTCGTGCCGGTGTCATCCCGACGACCTTCGAGGCTGAAACCGTCACCGACCTGTTCGGAGAGCAGGCCGTTCTGTGCGGTGGCCTGGAGGATCTCATCATGACGGGCTTCGATGTCCTCGTCGAGGCTGGCTACGAGCCAGAAATGGCGTACTTCGAGTGCCTGCACGAGATGAAGCTGATCGTGGATCTGATCTACGAAGGTGGCATGGCGAACATGAACTACTCCATCTCCGATACCGCAGAGTTCGGTGGCTACCTGTCTGGTCCGTGCCTCATCGACGAGGGCGTTAAAGACCGCATGCGTGACGTGCTGCGTGATATCCAGGATGGCACCTTCACCAAGCGCCTCGTTGAGAACGTGAAGAACGGTAACAAGGAGCTGGAGGACCTGCGCGCCAAGGTCTCCTCGCACCCGATTGAGAAGACCGGCAAGGAACTGCGCTCGATGATGAGCTGGGTGCAGAACCCGCTGAATGAGACCGCCTAGGCTTTCTCATAACGTAAAAACTGGGAGCGACCCAACAGAAGGGCCGCTCCCAGTTTTGTTTGTGCTTTGCGCTATTGCGCTGGTGCCATCTCGGATTCGGGTGCGTCGCTAAGGACTTCGTCGAGATTCACTGTGGTAGTGACTTCTTCCGGCACTGTCGGTTCGGAAG
This sequence comes from Corynebacterium pseudogenitalium, assembly GCF_024453815.1. Lineage (NCBI taxonomy): Bacteria > Bacillati > Actinomycetota > Actinomycetes > Mycobacteriales > Corynebacteriaceae > Corynebacterium > Corynebacterium pseudogenitalium. The sequence goes on from NZ_CP072934.1 coordinate 1,076,360, forward strand.
CGTCAGTGTTCGTCTCGGTAGCAGGCTCAACCGTTTCCGTGGTGTCTTCTGTCATCGTGGTGGTGATATCGACGGTTTCAGTTGCCGTCACGCTGGGCTGGTTGTTGTTGAATTCTTCTTCACTTTGGCCGCCGGCGAACAGGGACCACAGTAGCCATGCGAGAAGGAGGAAGACGAGGATGCCAAGGAGCCACTTCCACCAACCGCCGTTCTGCGGAGTTGGCTCGGATGGAGCGGGAAGGTGGCGTCGCTCCTCTGGTATCTCGAGTGGGGGGTTGTTTGGGGTTTCGTGTGGTTGCTGAGTCACGTGTTTCCTTTCTTTTTGGTCCAGGCTAGCAAAAATCGTTCTGATTGCTTCCGAAGTTGCCCGCTTTACCGATATTAAAAGGTGGATTAGAATTACGGCATGTCGCATAGCCAGGACCACGCTCACACTCACGACCACGATCACGTCGGCGACGCGCCACTGCGTGCCCTGCTGATCGCGCTGGGAGTCACCAGCGTGGTCTTTTTCGCAGAATTGATCGGTGGCTGGCTCACCGGTTCGATGGCGCTGATGGCCGATGCCATGCACATGCTGTCGGACGCTGCTGGACTGATCATTGCGGTGATCGCCGTGGTGATAGGGAAGCGGGCAGCCTCGATGAAGGCCACGTATGGATATCGGCGCGTTGAAGTACTGGCCGCGGCGACCAACGCGCTGACGGTGCTTGTGATTTCTGTCTGGATCGTGGTGCAGGCCATTCGTCGAATCTCTGCACCTACTGAGATTGACACGGCACCGATGATGGTGATCGCCCTCATTGGCTTGGTCGCAAACGCGGTATCTGCGTGGGTGCTGCATAGCCAAAGGGAAAACTCCGTCAACGTTGAGGGCGCGTTTTTGCACGTACTTGTGGACATGCTCGGTTCGGTTGCGGTGCTCGTCGCCGGTGCGGTGATTGCTTTTACTGGCAGCCAGCTGCCGGACGTTATCGCTTCCTTCTTGATCGCGGCGTTGGTGTTGCCACGGGCGTGGTCGCTGCTCCGTCACTCCCTCCAGGTGCTACTGGAGCAGGTCCCTCCGGGATTCGATGTTGAGAGCGTCGAACCGGCCCTGCGAGCAATTGCCGGTGTGGTGGATATCCATGACTTGCACCTGTGGTCGCTCGATGGGGTGTCCGTATTGGCGACGGTTCACGTGGTTAAGCACCCTGGTGAGCAAGGAGCCCGTGTTCTCGACGACGCCCAAGAAGTGTTGCGTGAGCTGGGGATTGAGCATTCCACGATCCAGGTTGAGCTGCCCGAACACCGCGGCCACGAGAATGTTTGTTGATTCTGTTCTAAAGTATGACTTATGGGTTTTACTACGCCAAGCTATTCACTCAAGGATCTCTTCGCGCGGGCTGAGCGCGGAGAGCTGCAGCTACCCGATTTTCAGCGCGAGTATATCTGGGATGTTGACCGCATTCGCACCCTGGTTACCTCAGTCTTGCGCGGCTATCCAATCGGCTCGTTCCTCGCGTTGGATACACGCGGGACACCAATGCGATTTCGCCCGCGCCCGCTCGAAGGGCTCGAGCCGAGCGTCAAGGAACCGCAACCGGGGCTGTTGCTTCTCGACGGCCAGCAGCGCCTCACTTCGCTGTACCACGCATTTAAGGGCGACGGCATCGTCCCGACCGTAGACTTCCTTGGTCGACGCATTCACCGCCAGTTCTTTGTGGATGTGCGGATGGCCGTCTCTGCCGATCCAATGCCGGTTGAAGCAGTCTTCGCTGTTGACGAAGAAGGCCAGATCCGTTCGCACTTTGGACCGGATATTCCGGAGGGCATCCGGAACCGGGAGGACATGCTGAAGCACGGTGTCGTGCCGGTGTCGCTGTTGCTCTGGAAAGAGGGCAATGACCTGCTTTTAGACATGGCGGCGGATGCCGAGGATCATGAAATGCGCGACGCGGTCAAGCTCTTCCTGAACGAAGTCATGCGCTGGATGCCGGCCTACGATGTTCCAGTGATCCGCATTGACCGGGAGACCTCGCAGATTGGCGTTGGCCAAATCTTCGCCCACGCAAACTCGGCGGGTGTCCAGATGGATGTTTTCGAGTTGCTGACGGCCATGTTTGCTACGCAAGATCCTGACTTTTTGCTTGCTGAGCATTGGCGGGGCGTCGAAAAGCAGTTGCGCGAGTACCCAGCTTTGGATGACATTGGGCGCATTGAATTCCTCCGTGCGATGTCACTTTTGCTGACGAGTCGGCATGGACACGCTGTTGGACACCGCGGCGACATCTTGAACCTTTCCCTCGATGACTACCGCCAGCATGCGCAAGAAATGGCGGATGCGTTTAAGGCGGCGGCTGAGTTTATGGCTGAGCGTTGTATTCTCAGCGTGGATCAGGTCCCGTACACCTCGCAGATTGTGCCACTGGCTACGATTTTGGCGCGTTTGGCAGAGCATCCGCAGTGGGACCGTAGCCAGGAGTCGAAGGACCGTCTCAACCGCTGGTACTGGTCGGGGGTGTTTGGAGAGCTCTACGGTGCGCACGCACCGACGATCCGTGCGGGCCTCGACGTTACCGAGGTCACCCCGTGGGTGCTGCAAGAGACTGACGCGACGCCACGTACAGTGTCGGACGCCACGTTCTCGGAGTCTCGTTTGCTTACGGCGACGGAGGAAAGCGGTGTCTACCGCGGACTGTACGCACTGCTGATGGCACGCGGCGCGCTCGACTGGAGGACAGGAAAGCCGTTCAACCGGGAGACGTTTGCGGAGCTGCAGCCGTACTTCAACACTGTGTTCCCACCTGCGTTTTGTGATGACATTGGCGCTGACCCAGTCGTTGCACAGTCGGTGCTCAACCGCACGCCGATGGGTAAGCGCACGGATGTGCTGATTGAGGACAATCAGCCGAAGCGCTACATTCCGCGCCTGCAGTCGAAGTCGCTCATGGACGACGACGAGTTTGATGAAGTCCTCGAAGGCCATGAGATGACGCCAATTTTCTTGCTGAACTCTCAGTGGACGGAGTTCTTGGCGGATCGTCGCGAACGTTTCGTCGGGATTGTCGAGTATGCGCTTGATAAGGCCGTGATCCGCGATATTGATGGCCCACTTGAGTCAGAGGTTGATTTCTCTGAAGAGCCCGAGCCAGAAGTAGAACCTGCACCAGCTGCTGAAGAGCCTGAGTTTGAGGCGCCAGAAGTTGAGCAGGAAGAGCCGGAAGGCGAAGAGGATTAAGCAGGTTGGGATACGGCAGCGTTGCCTCGCATTGTTGTGCGTGGCAACGCTGCTTGTTGCTTGCTCGCCAGAGCAACAATTAGGCCCGCTGGGAGAGGCGAGGAAAGTCAACCAGTCGCGCCATGTATCAGCGATGTTTGAGCAGCATCCTGTCGTGTTAGCAGACCGGACGGGGCTTGCATCGTTGCAGTATTTCTTCCGTGCTTCCGAGACGCTAGTGGTGTCGGATCCTTCAGTAGAAGCACAGCTGCGAGCTGCCTCAATCGCCGTTGTTGCCCACGCCCCGATGTTGGTCTACGACCCGAACCGACACAACGAGATTCTGCAAGAAACCGAGCGTTTACATACCTATACGGTGCTTACGGTTGGTGATGTGCCACTGGCGCAAACCACTGGACGGATGCGTGTGTACCGCGACCCGGGTGGGCGGGGAGCTTTAGGCCCGATGACGTCGCTGATGTTTGAGGAACGATTGATATCCTCACCCGAGTCTGCTGCGCAGGAAGTGGCGAAGTTGCGCTCGCGTGAGCCGACCTGGCTGAGAGCCGCGTGGGCGGACCCTGCCGTGATGAAGGGGGCGCAGGCAAGACCATTCCCGATTCTCTCCCGCAGGGATGCCGATATGGCTCCGTTGGTTGTGGCGACGGCGAATACTTCGATTGCCGCGATCGCGAATGCGCGCAGCTTTGGGGCGAAGGTTGTCTTCGTGGACGAGCCGGACCCGAGAGCATCCTTTGAAACACTATTTGCTCTTGCAGGGTTAGCGGACGGCCCGCTCGTTGCACTTGGAACCGATTTCGGGACCAGCGACGAGCTATCGCGCAGGATTTCGCAAGCGGAAGAAAAGTATCAGGCTAACCGCAGGACAACCGGTAACTGACCTATTAAGGTGTTCGGGGTATCCACTCTGTTTGATTCTCAGGAGACCCCATTCTTATGTCGAAACCTGTTGTCCTCATCGCCGATAAACTTTCCCAGTCAACCGTTGACGCACTTGGCGACGCGGTGGAAGTCCAGTGGGTAGATGGCCCAAACCGTGAGGCGCTGCTCGCGGCAGTCCCCGCCGCGGACGCGCTGCTTGTTCGCTCAGCAACGACGGTCGATCGTGAGGTGATCGAAGCAGGTGCAAACCTTAAGATTATCGGCCGTGCTGGTGTCGGTCTTGACAACGTTGATATTCCGGCGGCAACCGAGCACGGTGTGATGGTTGCTAACGCCCCGACCTCGAATATTCACTCAGCCTGTGAGCACGCAATCGCATTGCTGCTTTCTACCGCTCGCCAGATTCCGGCAGCTGATTCCACGCTGCGTAATGGTGAGTGGAAGCGCTCGGCGTTTAAAGGCACCGAGATCTTCGGCAAGACCGTAGGCATTGTCGGCTTCGGGCACATTGGCCAGCTGTTCGCGCACCGTCTGTCTGCGTTCGAAACCACGATCGTCGCATACGACCCTTACGCGAACCCTGCGCGTGCAGCGCAGATGGGTGTCGAGCTCGTCGAGCTCGAGGAGCTGATGGCTCGTGCAGATTTTGTGACGATCCACTTGCCGAAGACGAAAGAAACTGCAGGCATGTTCAATGCGGAGCTGCTTTCGAAGGCCAAGCCGGGACAGATCATTATCAATGCGGCCCGCGGTGGCCTCGTTGATGAGCAGGCGCTTGCCGACGCCATCAAGTCTGGCCACATTCGTGGTGCAGGTTTCGACGTGTATGCAACCGAGCCGTGCACGGATTCGCCGCTGTTTGAACTCGAAGAGGTCGTCGTAACGCCGCACCTTGGCGCATCTACGGCTGAGGCGCAGGACCGCGCGGGTACTGACGTTGCGGATTCTGTGTTGAAGGCACTGGCCGGCGAGTTCGTCGCTGATGCTGTCAACGTTGCTGGTGGCAACGCGGGCGAGGAGGTAGCTCGTTGGCTCGACTTGTCGCGCAAGCTTGGGCTGCTTGCAGGCAAGCTACTGGAAGAGGCTCCGGTATCGCTGAAGGTGACGGCTCGCGGTGAGCTGTCCACGGAGGAAGTCAACCTGTTGGGCCTGTCTGCTGTGCGCGGTCTGTTCTCGGGCATCGTCGATGAGCCTGTGACGTTTGTGAACGCACCTGCTATCGCTGAGGCCCGCGGATTGAGCTATACGGTCGAGACAGAGACTGAAGCACTGACGCACCGCAGCGCGCTCGAGGTCCAGGCCGTTGGGGCAGAAGGGCAGACCGCTACGGTGACTGGCGCGCTGACGAGCCTGGAGGGCGTTGAGAAGATCGTTCGCATCAATGGTCGCGGTGTAGACATGCGTGCGGAAGGCCGCAACTTGTTCTTCCGCTACACCGATGTCCCTGGAGCGCTCGGAAAGGTGGGTTCGCAGCTTGGTGCGCACGATATCAATATCGATGCTGCCGCGCTGACTCGCACCACGAAGGGCGACGGTGCGGTGCTTATCCTGCGCGTGGATAAGGAAGTTCCAGAGCAGCTCGAGGAGCAGATCGCGCAGTCTATCGACGCCACTTCGATCCAGCTCGATTTGGATTCCTAAAGGCGGTTCCCTCACGGGCGGACAGTGTTACACTAAACGCACTGTCCGTCTGGTGAGAAAGGAATCCCAAAAATGAAGGTTGCTGTTATTGGTGGGGACGGCATCGGCCCTGAAGTGATGGCAGAGGGGCTCAAAGTTCTGAATGCTGTTCGCTCGGACGTAGATACCACGGATTTTGACCTCGGTGCGCGTCGATACCTGCGTAACGGCGAGCTGCTCACGGACGGTGACCTCGAGGCGCTGTGTGAACATGACGCAATCCTGCTCGGCGCAGTCGGGGACCCGCGAAAGGTTCCCGCTGGTGTGCTTGAGCGCGGGCTCCTGTTGCCACTGCGCTTCAAGCTGGATCACTATGTCAACCTGCGCCCGTCGCGCTTGTACAAGAGTGTGACCTCGCCGCTGGCACGGCCGGGTGACATTGACTTTGTAGTTGTCCGCGAGGGAACCGAGGGGCTCTATGCCGGCAATGGTGGCACGCTGCGCGAAGGTACCGAGCATGAGGTTGCCTCCGAAGTTTCTCAAAACACCTATTACGGTGTTGAGCGCGTCGTGCGCTACGCCTTTGAGCTTGCTCAGCAGCGCCGCAAGAAGTTGACTCTTGTGCACAAGACGAACGTCCTGGTCAACGCTGGTGGTTTGTGGCAGCGAGTCTTCGACGAGGTCGCGCAGGAGTTCCCAGAGGTGACCACGAACTACCACCACATCGACGCGGCGACTATTTACATGGTCAGCGACCCTTCGCAGTACGACGTCATTGTGACGGATAACCTGTTCGGCGATATTTTGACTGACTTGGCCGGCGCAGTTGCAGGTGGTGTGGGCCTTGCGTGCTCGGGCAATATCAACGCGGCAAAGGTCACGCCTTCGATGTTTGAGCCAGTCCACGGTTCTGCACCGGATATTGCAGGTCAGGGGATCGCCGACCCGTGCGCGATGATTCTCTCCGTCGCGATGATGCTGCGCTTCCTCGGCGATGAAGACAATGCCCAGAAAATTGAAGCGGCCGTGGAAAAGGAAGTGACGGGCCGCGAAGGGGCTGACATTGTGACGACTGAGGTTGGCGACCGGATTGCTGCCGCGCTGAGGTAACCACGTAGGGTTGAGGCCAGATTTAAACAGGACCTCCGTGTAGGAAAGGCGGGAGACATTGAAGATGGCTTCGACCCGGCATCGTGTTGGCAGCGTCATCGTTGCGCTCGGTGTCGCAACGGCAAGCTTGAGTGCGTGCGCAACTGGCGACGCCGAAAAAGGAGCGCAGGGCGCGCAAGCCTTGGAGATGTCCGGTGCCGAGGTTATTCAAGACCCAGACGGTACCGGCGCGGAAGTTTCGAAGCGGTTGTATCCAGCGTCGGACGCTGTGGTTGTCGCGGGTAAGGAGCGGGAGTCGCAACTGCTTGGTGCGGCAATCGCCCTGGAACGTGGCATCCCTTTGTTAGTGCGTTGGCCAGGTACAGACGAGACTGTTGATGTAGAGATTCAACGTCTAGGCGCCACCGAAGTCATCACGCCATCAGAGGAAGCGGGCGTGGAGCCGCTGCAAAGCGACAACCCTGAGCGTGATATCGCCACAGTTGCGGCTACGCAGCCACAGCAACCTGGGGCACTCACACTGCCACCGGTCCTGGTGACGGAGGAGACGTCGCTTGGAGCCGCCGTGTCCGCGCGTGCAGCAGGTGCGGAACTCGAAGTCTTGCAGTTCCCGGATCCACGTATCACCTCAGACGCTATGCGCACAGTGTTGGAGCAAGACACGCTCGCCCTTGGACTGCAATGGGGCAACACCGAAATGTACCGGGACAAGATCACGCTCGCGACCCACGGTGAATTACCTGGAGGTGGCGGTCTTGTCTTTCCCGGACGGCGCATGATTGCGCTGTACGGGCACCCGTCGGGCCCAGCACTCGGCGTTATGGGGGAGCAGCCTCCGGCTGAAGCGGCGCAGCTAGCAACATCGTATGCGCAACAGTACCAACCGTTGGACGGGCAGCCGGTGATCCCTGCGTTCGAGATTATTGTCACGGTGGCTTCGCAATCTCCCGGCCCTGACGGCGACTACTCCAACGAGACAGCGATCGAGGACCTCGTACCGTACATCGATGCGATCACTGAGGCTGGTGGCTACGCGGTGCTCGACCTCCAGCCCGGTCAGGGTGATTTCCTTCACCAGGCTCGACTCTACGAAGAGCTCCTGCTTCGGCCGAACGTGGGGTTGGCCCTCGATGCCGAGTGGAAGCTGAATCCCGGCGAGCAGCCATTGTCGCGTATCGGGTCGGCAACCTCGGGCGAGATTAATGCTGTTGCTGATTGGCTTGCGGCCCTCGTTCGAGAGCACAAACTGCCACAAAAGATGCTCATCCTGCACCAGTTCAGGCTGGACATGTACCCGGATCGTGAAAATATCCGCACTGACCAGCCGGAATTGGCGTGGGTGCTCCATGCGGACGGCCACGGCGTGCCGGAGCAGAAGTTTGATACCTGGAACGTCCTGCGTCAAGGTTTGAGTCCTGATTACTTCATGGCGTGGAAGAACTTTATCGACGAGGACACCCCAACCTTTAGCCCGGAGCAGACATACAACGACGTCCAACCTCGGCCGTGGTTCGTGAGCTACCAATAAAGTGCGAGCAGCCTTCGGGGTTGTATGCTCGTCCCTATGCGTTTTGGACGAATTGCTACACCCGAAGGCATGACCTTCGCTGTCATTGATGAAGCGGCGACGACCGCGCGTGCTATTGCTGGTACGCCATTCACCGACCCTGAGTTCACCGGCAAAGAGTGGAAGCTTGAAGAGGTGAGGCTGCTTGCACCGACGTTGCCGTCGAAAATTGTGGCAGTCGGCCGCAACTACGCGGACCACGTCAAGGAAGTCTTTCAACAGACCGCGGATGATTTGCCGCCGACGATTTTCATCAAACCGCCGACAGCAGTTGTCGGTCCCGGCGCGCTAATTCGCATCCCCAAGTTCGCTACCCGCGTTGAGTTCGAGGGAGAGCTTGCACTCGTCATCGGCGTGCCGTGTAAGAACGTGAAAGCGGACCAGTGGAAGTCGGTAGTGCGTGGTGTCACCATTATTAACGACGTCAGCTCGCGTGATCTCCAGTTCTCCGATGGGCAGTGGGCACGCGCGAAGGGCATGGATACCTTCGCTCCGCTAGGGCCATGGATTGAGACAGATCTTGAGCGCTTCAATTTTGATTCGCTGCCGATCAAGGCGCACCTCACACATGAGGGGGAGACTGCGACAAAGCAGGATTCCAACTCGGACCAGATGATTAAGTCGATCGGCGAAATCGTCGAGTGGGTCAGCGAGTCATTCACGTTGCTTCCGGGCGATGTCATCGCAACTGGCTCACCTGCGGGGACCGCGGAAATGGTCCCGGGCGACGTGATTGAGATTGAGATCCCAGGTATCGGCTCGCTGACTAACCCGGTGGCGCGCGCCTAGTTGGGGCTAAAGGCCGAGCGCACGCATGATGGTGCGCAGTTTGGCTGTGGTCTCGTCGAGCTCATCTTGCGGGACGGAATCTGCGACGAGCCCGCCGCCAGCCCAGGCGCGAGCCTGAGTGCCCGCGGCGTTGACCTCCGCGCAGCGGATCGCAACCATGTATTCGCCATCGCCGCTCTTGTCGGTATAGCCGACGGTGCCAGCATAGAACCCTCGGTCGGTCTCTGCGGTGGTGATGAGCGCCTCCGCCGCGGCTTGCGGGGTACCGCAAACAGCTGGGGTGGGGTAGAGGCGAAGCGCAAGGTCGAGCGCTGTTGGCGCAGGGTCTTTCAGAACGCCGCGGATTGGGGTGGCAAGATGCCACATTTCTGAAGTCTTATCCAGTTGTGGTCCGTCTGGAATGTCGAGTTGGGAACACAGTGGCGCCAGAATCTCGCGGATGTGCTCGACCACGTACGCGTGCTCGTCGCGATCCTTGGCGGAAGCAAAGAGTGCCTGACCATTCGCCTCATCAGCCGCAGGGTCGTGTGGGACACGGGCAGCTGATCCTGCTAGCGGATACGAACTCACGATATTGCCTTTGCGGCGCACCAAAACCTCAGGTGATGAGCCCACGAAGAAGTGGCCGACACGCCCGCTCGGTGTGAGGTCTGCGATGAACCCGTCGCGGGTATAAGAAAGGTCAATCAGGCGCGCGGCGACCAGGCGAGGATCGACGGGTGGATCGAATGCGATGTCCACTGCACGAGCAAGGACCACCTTGTCCAACATGGACCCCTGGATCGTGGAGACCGCTGCTTCAACCCGGCGCAGGTGTTCTTCCGGGGTGGGATCGACGTCGATAAGCGACGCGTGCAGCTTTGAGCCTGGGCCGACTCGATAGTAAGGATGAGGCTCGAGCGTGCCAGATTCCCGGACTATGGATTCGGGCACTGTCAGCGCCGCGGGCGTGTCTTTATCGAATGGGAGAGCGCCTACCACCATCTCGACGTCGCCGGACTCGAGGGCGTCGATAGCTTTCCATGCGTCTGAGAACGTTTGATTGGCACCTTGCGTGCGCACTGAACCGGTGCTTCGGGAAAGCAGGAAGTCGGGCGCAGTGGTGGGGCGGGCTGAACACATGTGGTCATATTTTACTAGGCGCAGTCCCGTAGCCCGTACTAAGGGCCTGCCATATGCGCCTTGATGGGGCAGGGGCGCTACGATAAAGCACATGAATAAACCAGCAAAGATGCGTGTCCGATTTTGTCCGTCTCCAACAGGTACGCCCCATGTCGGTATGGTGCGTACGGCCTTGTTCAACTGGGCACAGGCACGACACAGTGGCGGCACCCTGATTTTCCGCATTGAAGATACCGACGCCGCACGTGACTCGGAAGAGTCCTACCAGGCAATCATCGACTCCTTGAAGTGGCTGGGCCTGGATTGGGATGAAGGCGTTTTGGTAGGCGGCCCACACGAGCCTTACCGCCAGTCGCAGCGAATGGATATCTACAAGGAAGTCCTGGACAAGCTGATCGAAGCCGGGGAGGTCTACCCGGCGTACTCCACGAACGAGGAGGTTCAGGCGCGGCACAAGGCGGCAGGGCGGGACCCCCAGCTTGGCTACGACAACTTCGACCGCGACCTGACCGAAGAACAGATCGCTGCATACGAGGCTGAAGGCCGCAAGCCAGTTTGGCGTCTGCGCATGCCGGACAAGGACTGGACCTGGAACGACTTGGTGCGTGGCGAAGTGACGTTCAAGTCGCAGACGCAGCCAGACTACGTTGTTGCACGTTCGAACGGTGCGCCGCTGTACACGCTGGTCAACCCAGTTGATGACGCGCTGATGCAGGTCACGCACGTCCTGCGTGGCGAAGACTTGCTTTCCTCGACTCCGCGCCAGCTTGCTCTGTATGAGGCGCTCCAGCGTATCGGCGTCGCTGAGTTCACTCCTGAGTTTGCGCATCTGCCGTTCGTGATGGGGCAGGGCAATAAGAAGCTTTCCAAGCGCGATCCGGAATCGAACCTGTTTAATCACCGCGACAACGGCATCATCCCGGAGGGCATGATCAATTACCTCGCGCTGCTGGGCTGGTCGCTGTCTTCTGATGAAGACATCTTCAGCGTTGATCAGCTTGTCGAGGCGTTCGATGTTTCTGATGTGCTTGGTAACCCTGCGCGCTTCGACCAGAAGAAGCTAGAGGCGATCAACGCTGACCACATCCGCTTGCTTGAGCCAAAGGACTTCGAACAGCGCCTGCGTGATTACCTGACCGAGTTCACCGACTTCCCAGTCGACTACCCGGCTGACAAGTTCGCACTCGCCGCCGAGTTGGTTCAGACCCGTATCAAGGTCCTGTCAGATGCGTATGGACTGCTGAAGTTCCTTGTTACTCCGGATGCAGATCTTGTCCTCAACGAGAAAGCGGCGAAGAAGAACCTCAAGGACACTGCTGTCCAGCCTCTCGACGCCGGCATTGCGGCACTCGACGCCATTGCTGAAGATGACTGGACTACTGAGTCCATTGAGAAGGCTCTGCACACCGCGCTGATCGAAGAACTGGAGTTGAAGCCACGCGTTGCGTTCGGTGCGCTCCGTGTTGGAATCTCCGGGGAGCAGGTTTCTCCACCACTCTTCGAGTCGATGGAGCTGCTGGGTAAGCAGTCCACGATGGCGCGCTTGCGCGCTGCGCGTGAGGTTACTCCGTACACTGCGCCGGAGGCTTAACGGGCCTAACGAGCATTGGCGAAGTCGAAGAGGTATCGCATGGTTTGCGATACCTCTTTTTCTATTATGACCAGGCGATTTGTGTCGTATTGGGCTTTATGGTTATAGTAGTCATCGTTGTTCAGAGCGAGCAAGGCAAAACGAAAGAAACAGTTTAGTCTTGTGAGTGAAGAAAAACAATGGCCTATGGTGTAATTGGCAACACAACGGTTTCTGGTACCGTCATTCTTGGTTCGAGTCCAGGTAGGCCAGCTACAGAACTTTGGTTCTGTGTCCTAATGCCCCGTTCGTCTAGCGGCCTAGGACGTCGCCCTCTCACGGCGGTAACACGGGTTCAAATCCCGTACGGGGTACAAGTAACAGCCAGTGCGTTGCACTGGCTGTTTTGCTTTGTTTACCTTGGTCGGTCCGTCAGTATGGTTGGTACAGTTTCTCTATGCCGATCCCTGTACGAAAACGCTGTGTCCTAGCAGTCTCGGTGGTAGTGATGCTTGCCCAGGCGCAGGTACCGCCAGCTGAAGCGGAGGCCAGTTCAGCCCAGAACAATCCGTTGTCGTCCATCTTTACAGGCGAGCCTTCGCGGTCAGGGTCGAGCGTGCTTGATGCCGCAAGCGTGGTGTTGGCGGTTCTCAGCCTGAGTTCCGCAGTGCCATTGCTCGCCATCCCCGCAGCGGTGTTGGTTGCGTTAGGCAGGGGAGAGCTGGGGTCATCGATGTACCAGCTGTATCCGGGAAGCTCCACTGGTTCGTCGAGAGGAGATGCATCAGCAACGTTTCCAGCGCATGATGCGCCGCCCGCTGAGCTGCGGTCTATGCGCCAAGTTGAAGGGGACTTGTGGGAACTCACGGTGTGGTCGCCGTCGATGCAGCGAGAGGTGACGAATGATGTGCTGCTGCCGAGTGGCACCGCGCCTCGACCAACGTTTTACCTCATGATGGGGGCAGATGGCGCTGCGGGCGGCTACAGCTGGGCGAATTCCTCAGAGTACCAAGCGTTCTTCGCTGGCAAGCTCGTCAATGTGGTGACACCGAAGGGGTCAGTGTCTTCAATGCAGGCCGACTGGTATCGAGAGGACCCGGCTACAGGTATGAACAAGTGGCTCACCTACATGACTCGTGAGTTACCGCCACTTATCGACGCCCAGTTCCACGGCAACGGGCACGACGCCATCGCCGGCATCTCGATGTCTGGTGGCCCTGCGCTGGACATCGCCGTGAATGCTCCGGATCGGTTCGTGGCGGCCGCATCCTACTCGGGCTGCCCGGCGACCACCGGCGTGCTCGGCGGTATCTACACATCGTCAGGGGTGACGATGAACAAGGGGAACCCGGTCAACATGTGGGGGACGTCGTCGAACAGGGCGTGGTGGCGGCACTCGCCAATTCTTAACCTGGAGCGACTACGCGGGACCACGCTATGGCTGGGGGCCGCACAGGGCGTGCCCGGCGCGATTGACGAGGAGGCATCGTCAAAGAGGCTCGGAGCGCCCATGGTAATCGAAGCAACTTCGTATGCATGCTCGAAGTACTTCGCTGAGACAGCGCAGCAGCAAGGGCTCAACGTGACGTGGCATGAAATCGTTGAGGGAACCCATACGTGGGGAGTGTTTGAGCATATGCTGCGAGCGTCATGGCCAACCATCGAGGGCGCGTTGCGGGAAAGTGGCGCGTGGCCTGCAGATTTGGAGAGTTCATAGGGCGACGTTTATTGTTAACGAGTCGCAAAAAGCGAGCGCGCCCCGTTCGTCTAGCGGCCTAGGACGTCGCCCTCTCACGGCGGTAACACGGGTTCAAATCCCGTACGGGGTACAAAGGCAGTCAGTGCAAGCACTGGCTGCCTTTCTTTTTGTGCTTCAAAGGCATGTAGTTTACAGGCTGCGCAGTTCGCGTACCATCGGAGGACCAAACTCCAAGATGAAAGGAACGTGAACATATCATGAGAAAAGCTCATTCTGCGGCGCTTGCAGCGGTGGCTGCTAGCGCACTGCTGCTGGGCGGCTGCTCGCAAGCTGGCACGAGCGCACCATCCACATCGTCAGAGGCCGCCCCGGCCAGTGAAGCGCACTGGGGGTACGAGGGCGATGGTTCCCCAGAGCATTGGGGAGAGCTTTCTGCTGAATTCGAGACCTGTGGGGCAGGCAAGGAGCAGAGCCCGATTAACCTGCGTGATGCTACCCCTGAAGACTTGGCAGACATAGAGTTTGCATATGCTGCCAGCACGGGTGAAGTTCTGAATAACGGACACACGTTGCAGTACACGCCGTCGACAACGCAGAAGGTAACTCTCGACGGTGAAGATCTGGAGCTCGCGCAGCTGCACATGCACACTCCTGCAGAGCACGAGGTCGACGGTAAGCAGCTTCCTGGCGAGATCCACTTTGTACACAAGAATGCGGCAGGTGACATTACAGTCCTCGGAATTCTGCTTGAGGAAGGTGCACCGAACGAGCTAGTGCAGTATTTGCTCGATAACGCTCCAGACACCGTAGATTCCTCGCACATTTCCCAAGAGGAAGTCAACATTTCGGATGCTCTTCCAGCATCACATGAGTACATCACGTATGCAGGCTCTTTGACGACGCCACCTTGCACTGAAAACGTTCGTTGGATCGTGATGACGCAGCCGGTGACGGCTTCGACTGAGCAGCTGCAAGCATTCGAATCGACTATTGGGAAGAACGCACGCCCTGTTCAGGACATGAACGGTCGCGAGCTGACCTTGGATGCAACGAGTTAACCACACGGTGGCGGAGAGTACCCTGGTCACGTGCTGATTACAGTGTTGCTCTCCATCACGTTCGCGTGCGGGCTGATCATCGCAGCCCTGCATGTGTTGAACCACCAGTTCATCGCCCCTGTGTATGACGTGTGGCTCAACCTCGCAGCGTTTGCAGCGGCCACGACGTCGAATACGTTGCTGCACCAACCGTTGCCGGCGGTTCTGTCGGGGTGTGCTGTGGCCGCCTGGGTGTATCTCGGAATGAGAACGGTGAGAGCGAAGCGTGCTGGACTTGTTGCTGGCGGGCAGCGCCGCCAGCAATCAAGGGTTACCGCAGGGCCTCGGTGAGCTCCTGAGCAGCCTCATGCAGCTCGGGGCCCCACTTTTCGATTGGGGTGGGGGTGAGCCGCTCGGCCGGCCCGGAAACGGAAAGGACAGCGATGACTGATCCGTCTGGGTTGGTGATGGGCGCAGACAGGCTCGCCAGCCCAACTTCACGCTCTGCGATTGACTCAGCGAGTCCGGTTTCACGGATCGCCTCGAGGTCTTGCGAGGGAAACGGCGAGGCGTCGATAAGTGAGTGGGCGGCGAACACACGGGCAGCTGAGCCTGCGGTGAGTGAGAGCTGCGAGCCCACGGGAACTGTGTAGGTGAGGCCGCTCTCGGGCTTTTCTGCCGCGATGCAGGTGCGAGTGTCTCCGCTGAGCTTGTAGAGCTGCACGGACTCGCCAGTGACTTCAACGAGGTTGCGCATGATTGGTGCGGCGGCAGAGAGCAAACGGGGGGAGGAGTGCCCTGAAAAGTGGGAGAGTGCGCGGCCGATCGTCCATTGTCCGTCCTCTGTCCTTGCTAGGACGTTATGCACTTCCAGTGCAGTGGCTATTCGGTGAGTCGTCGCTCGGGGCAGTCCGGTTGCTTCGCTGAGCTCGGCGAGGGTTTTGTCGCCGCCTGCGACCGCTCGTACGATGGAAATCGAGCGATCGAGCACTTTAATTCCAGAGTCTTCGCTATACTGTCTCACGTCATGGATTCTACCATCTCACTCGGTGGGAGGTGGTTGCGACTGTTGAGGAGGAGCAAGATGGGCCAAAAGCCATTAACGCTGGCGGAAAAAGTGTGGCGTGATCACGTGGTCACCCGTGGAGAGAACGGTCAGCCTGATCTTCTCTACATCGATTTTCAACTCCTGCACGAGGTGACGTCACCGCAGGCATTTGATGGTTTGCGCCTCAACGGGCGCCGCATGCGCCACCCAGAGCTGCACCTTGCTACCGAAGATCACAACGTGCCAACCACGGGCATCGTTTCTGGCGAGCTGACAGAAATTAGCGACCCGACCTCGCGCACCCAGGTCTCGACGCTGCGAAAGAACTGTGAAGAGTTCGGCGTTGTGCTGCACGAAATGGGTGATGAGGAACAGGGCATCGTCCACACCGTTGGTCCGCAGCTGGGCATTAGCCAGCCGGGCATGACGATCGTGTGCGGCGACTCGCATACGTCGACGCACGGTGCGTTCGGTTCGATCGCCATGGGTATCGGCACCTCTGAGGTAGAGCACGTCATGGCGACCCAGACGCTGCCGCTGGCACCGTTCAAGACGATGGCGATTGAGGTCAGTGGAACGCTGCAACCTGGTGTGAGTGCGAAAGATTTGATCCTGGCAATCATCGCCAAGATTGGTACTGGCGGTGGCCAAGGGCACATCATTGAATACCGTGGCGAAGCCATTCGGAAACTTTCAATGGAAGCGCGCATGACCATCTGCAACATGTCCATCGAGGCAGGCGCCCGTGCCGGCATGGTGGCACCCGATGAGACGACATTTGAGTACGTTAAGGGACGTCCGTACGCGCCGAAGGGGAAGGACTGGGACGACGCAGTGGCGTACTGGAAGACGCTGCCAACTGACCCCGGCGCGAAGTTCGACACCGTCGTCGAGATCGACGCCTCGACGCTTACCCCGTTCGTCACCTGGGGTACCAATCCTGGCCAGGGCTTGCCGCTGAGCGCCTCTGTTCCTGATCCTGAGGACTTCGGAGACGACAGTGCGAAGCAGGCCGCGGAAAAGGCATTGCAGTACATGGGGTTGACCCCTGGCACGCCGTTGCGTGACATCAAGATTGATACGGTCTTTCTGGGATCGTGCACGAACGCGCGCATCGAAGACTTGCGCGCCGCTGCAGAGGTTGTGCGCGGCCAAAAAATCGCGGAGGGGACCCGCATGCTGGTCGTGCCGTCCTCTGCCAAGGTCAAGCAGCAGGCGGAAGAAGAAGGCCTGCACACAATCTTTGAGGAGTTCGGCGCTGAGTGGCGCACCGCAGGTTGCTCGATGTGTCTGGGTATGAACCCCGACCAGCTTGCACCTGGAGAGCGCAGCGCTTCGACGTCCAACCGAAACTTCGAAGGCCGCCAAGGACCTGGTGGTCGCACACACCTAGTTTCGCCCGAAGTTGCGGCAGCTACAGCAGTACTCGGTCACCTCGCCGCACCCGCAGACATCACTTCCACCGCCAACGCACAGTAGTCAGGAGCTGAACACGATCATGGAAAAATTCACAACCCACAGTGGCGTCGCAGTTCCGTTGACGCGGTCAAATGTGGACACCGACCAGATTATTCCCGCCCGCTACCTCAAGCGGGTGACCCGTACCGGATTCGAAGATGGCCTGTTTTCAAACTGGCGCAACAATGAACCTGACTTTGTGCTGAACAACGAGGCATACAAGGAAGGGTCGGTACTGTTCGCCGGCCCTGACTTCGGCACTGGCTCCTCCCGCGAACACGCGGTGTGGGCTCTGCAGGACTACGGGTTCCGGGCGGTATTTAGCCCACGGTTTGCTGATATCTTCCGAGGCAACGCGGGCAAAGCGGGCCTTCTAGCTGGCATCATGTCGGAGTCTGACATCGAACTGATCTGGAAGCAGCTCGAGCAGGCACCAGGCACTGTCGCTACTGTTTCACTACCGGACCGCACCGTCACAGTCGGGGAGAGTACCTACTCGTTCGACGTCGACGACTACACGCGTTGGCGCCTGAGCGAAGGCCTCGACGATATCGGGCTGACGCTGCGAAACGAGCAAGCCATCGAGGGGTACGAACAGCAGCGTCGCCCGTTTTACCCCGCTACTTCTCCTCGGTAGCAGGGGTGCCGAGACGTTCGAGAGCCGAAGGTGCGAACGTCGACAAGAAGTCGCGGACTGACGTCGTGATGCCGTGGATAGCGGAGGAGACGTGGTCCGCGAACTGCTGGTCGCTGTACTCCCAATAGCCCGGCATGACATACGCAACGCCCAGAGCGGAGACATCGCGCTTCTCGTCTTTCATTACGACGAGCGATGGGAATGCGTGGGCGTTGTTGTAGTCCTCGCACCACGTGAGCACTTCGTCGAAACGACTTGCGTCGACAGCATCGATTGAGACAGTAGAGACGAAATGCAGACTTGTATCGACCAGCTTCATCTCAAAGCCGATACCGGAAAATGCTGTAATGAGAGAGTTGTACTGCGTAGGCTCCCGGTACTCCCAACCTCGCTCGTCAAACAATTTGCGAAGACGATCAAGACTTAACGGCTGTAGCTGTTGCATTTTACTGTTCCTTCTCCTGCTTGTACGGGTGCTTGTCTTTGAGATGCGCGAAGTTTTCGTCGAGCGCTTCCACCGCGTAGTGCATGATGGAGAAGTAAAACTGCAGCATTGACTGCAGCTGCTCGTCGCTGAAACCGTCGGAGGAGAAAAACGGTGCCTCAAATAGCGCAACCAGAGCACCGTCCTCGCGCTGAATCGGATGTGCACGAACGAGGGGCAGTGAGCGGTTCAACTCATTGATGCTGAGACGAAGATTGCTCTTATCTGCATTCATCTTCGCGGTTCCAAGCCACTGGCTGGTGATCTTGAATCCGATGTCCTTGACTTCAAAGAAGCACATGATCGACGGAAACGCGGTGCGGGTGAGGCCGTCCTCGGAACTGCGGAAATACTGCAATTCAAGCGCATCGAGTGCCGCTTCGATTCGTTCTTGGGTAACTGGCTGCAACTGGGCAGTCCTTTCTTTTTCTAGGCGAAGTGTCCTTAGAGCACCGGTAGTGGAGATGGCATGTAGTCGGCGCCGATGAGTTGCCCATCGTTAAAGGACAGTACCCATACCGACGCCTTCTTCGCCAGGATCGGCGAATCGATCGGCAGACGCCCGTCGGCCGAAAGCGCAGCAATCATCTCAGGGATGACCCCGCCCTGCGAGCACACAACGTGTGTGCCACCGCGTTTGATGAGCGCGTCAAAATCTGCGCGGGCGGCTACCTGGTTCTCCTGCCACGCGATTTCACCGAAGGTGGCGTCGATCGTGATGTCTTTACCGAGTGCCTTCGCAAGTGGGATCAGTGTCTGCTCGCAACGCAACGGCTCGGCAGAATAGAGAGACTCAGGAGCGAACGCCTGCAGCAGCGGCACAAGCGCCTTCGCCTGGCGCTTGCCCTTCTTATCGAGCGGCCGACGACTATCGTCGTGCTTCCAGGCCTCCTTGTAGTTCGCACGTGCGTGGCGCACGTACAGAATTCGGGTGTCAGCAGGGGTGGCGAAGCGCTTCGCAGCTTTTAGCAATACTTGCCTGTCGAGCTCGTAGCTCATCACCTGCGTCGCATCGTCGATCTTGAGCCAGCGAATCTCGTCGACCTCATTGTTAGGGGTGAACTCGCCGCCGACTACCTTGCCGGTCCAGTAGTACACAACCTTCGTCGTGTTCTTGACTGGATACACGGTTTTACCAATCAGCTTTCCCAGCCGGACTTCGTAGCCAGTTTCCTCCTGGATTTCGCGAACGGCGGTGGTAACGAGGAACTCGCCTGGATCCACCTTGCCTTTGGCGAGCGACCAGTCGTCGTAGTGTGGGCGGTGGATACAAGCGACTTCTATAGAATCCGGATGCTCCAGATCGCCACGCCACAGCACGGCACCCGCGGCGAGTGTTGTCTTCTTGAACTCTCGACGCGGATGGCGGGGGACTTCTTGGTGGCGTCCGGTAATGAACATTTCTCCGAATTGGTCTTTGTGTTGTTCGTGGAGCTTCGTTGAACGTGACATACTTTCTATCTTTACGCACTTTGCAGGTTTTCGCTGCAGCGACAGGTCAGCGGGCTGATTGTGGATATTGGCGGTAGAAAAGTGCTAGCGTGAAACGGTTCATGCAGACAGGAATGGCGGTGGCACAAGTGGTAAACGTAGCGGTAATGGGTGCAGGTTCCTGGGGGACAACCTTGGCCAAAGTGTTTGCCGATGCCGGCAACATGGTGCAGCTGTGGGCACGCCGGGACGAGCTGGCGAAGACCATGCAGGAGACTCGGGAGAACCCCGATTACCTGCCGGGGATTGCGCTGCCGGACGGGGTCTTCGCAACGTCTGACGCGGAAGCGGCACTGCAGGCTGCCGATATCGCTATTTTTGCTGTGCCGAGCCAAACCATGCGCCAGAACCTGGAAGTGTGGGCCCCGCTGCTGCGTACTGACACCACGCTGTTGTCCATTTCGAAAGGTATTGAGACCGGCACATACATGCGAATGTCGGAGATCATCGCTGAGGTTACCGGCGCAGAGGAGAACCGAATCGCGGTACTCAGCGGGCCAAACCTTTCCCGCGAGATTGCTGAGGAACAGCCGGCGGCCACCGTCATCGCCTGCAGTGACATCAACCGTGCGAAGCTCGTGCAGGCTGCGTGTGCGACGTCGTACCTGCGCCCGTATACGAACACTGATGTTGTCGGCTGTGAGATCGGAGGTGCGACGAAGAACGTCATCGCGCTCGCCTGTGGCATGGCTTCTGGCCAGGGGCTAGGGGAGAACACGCTGGCAACGCTTATTACCCGTGGCTTGGCTGAAAGTACGCGTCTAGGCCAGGAGTTGGGTGCTGACGCCCGGACGTTCGCAGGCCTGGCGGGCATGGGGGACTTGGTTGCCACGTGCTCTTCGCCGCTGTCTCGTAACCGAACTTTCGGTTCTGCGCTGGGGAAGGGTGCCACGATTGAAGAAGCGAAGGCTGCGACGAAGGGCCAGGTTGCCGAGGGGGTTATTTCCTCACGCAGCATTTATCAGCTCGCCGAGCGCCACGGCGTGGACATGCCGCTGACACAAGCCGTTTTCGCCGTGTGTCACCAGGGTGTGACGGTGGAAGAAACGATTGCTGCGTTGATGGGTCGGTCGAAAAAGTCGGAGTAGACACCAGGTAATGTGTCAGCTGTGATTCGTATTGCAGTAGTCTACGGTGGTCGTTCCACCGAGCATTCAATTTCTTGTATTTCTGCCGGCTCCATCATGGCCCACCTCGACCCCGAGGTGTACGAGGTGTTTCCGGTAGGTATTCGCCGGGATGGTACGTGGGTGCGCGGGGAAATCGACCCCGTTGGCGGAGAGGCGCTTCCCGAAGTTCGTGGTGGGGCAGAGATCGCGTTGAGCATCAACCCTTCGCGCCGCGGTGAGTTTACTGATGTCGCCACCGGCGAGACCGTCGCGCAGGTCGACGTTGTTTTCCCGGTCCTGCACGGGCAGTTTGGTGAAGACGGCACAATCCAAGGCATGTTCGAGCTTTCGGGAATCCCGTACGTGGGGCCAGGCGTCTTGGCGTCCGCGAGTGGCATGGACAAGGAGTACACGAAGAAGCTCGTGGCACTTGCCGGAATTACAGTGACTCCGGAAGTGATTCTCCGCGGAGGTGAACTGCTGCTCGATGAGGATAAGCAGCGCCTAGGCCTTCCAGTGTTCGTCAAGCCCGCCAACGGTGGATCGTCGATTGGTGTGTCCAAGGTAACCACGTGGGAAGACTTCGATGCCGCACTGCATCAAGCGTACGAGTGTGATTCGAAAGTGATCGTCGAATCGGAGCAGGTCGGCGACGAAGTCGAGGTTGGAGTTCTGGAGTTTCCCGATGGCCGCATCGAGGCTTCCGTGCCGGCCAAACTCAATGGAACTGATGCCTCCGCAGAAGGCTTCTATGGCTTCGAAACGAAGTACATGGAAGAGGGAGTTACAGCAACAATCCCCGCGCCTTACGACGCCTCTTTGATAGCTACCCTGCAGGACCAAGCAGTCCGTGCATTCAATGCACTGAACTGTAA
The DNA here is from genome assembly GCF_024453815.1 of Corynebacterium pseudogenitalium. Taxonomy (NCBI): domain Bacteria; kingdom Bacillati; phylum Actinomycetota; class Actinomycetes; order Mycobacteriales; family Corynebacteriaceae; genus Corynebacterium; species Corynebacterium pseudogenitalium. Next base: position 1,098,078 of record NZ_CP072934.1, read on the forward strand.
GGGATTGGCACGCGTGGACTTCTTCGTCACCGACAAGGGTCCTGTGCTCAACGAGATCAACACCATGCCGGGGTTCACCGCAATTTCGATGTACCCACAGGTGTGGAACGCAAGCGGCATCGACTACCCGAAACTGCTCGACACTCTGGTCCGCACTGCGCTGCGGGCAGCCGACGGCGCAACGGACTAAGACTTGCGTTCGGGGACGTGCTTCTCGACGAGCTCGGTCAGCGTGGTGATGACCTCATTGCCCTCACCTGAGGGCACAAAGGCCGCAACGTTGACCTCTCGCCCGAGCGCGTACCACGTCGACGAGGTGGTACCAGTTGCAGTGATGGTGTCCTCAAACCAAGGAATCCCGTTGATCTGTTGCAAGGTCGCTCCGGCCTCGTAGTGCTCCGGGTCGTTCACACCACAACGCAGCACAATCGGTTCGTGGCCAAGCTGCGTCCAGACTGCAGTTTGCGGCGAAGCCACTTTGTTCTCAGGAAGCCGTTTATAGCCTTCGACGAGCGATTCAGGAAGCGCAGCAAGCAATCCGCCGCATGCGTTTGCTCCACTCCCGTCCGTTGAATGCGTCGCTGGCTGCAGCTCAGAGAGCGGCGCCGGGTTGCGGGGAAGATCGCGCTGCGGCAGCGCACTCACGTTAATCTCGTCCACTGGCGTATCTGCCCTGCCGAGTCCCTCCGCGTCGGTAGTCACGGCGACTACCGGCCAACGGTCCGCGCTAAACCACGTGACCATGCTTGAGCCTGGGGTGGCGTCGTCAATTCTGATCCACTCTGCACCATTGTGGGAGGACACCGGGGTGTACTCGGTGTACTGCAGGGGCATTTCCACGCCGCAGCGCAGCGTGACGCGTCGAGATGAAGACGACTGCCACGCGGCAGCACCTGCCGGAGCCGGGGCGGCGAGCTCCGCACGCTTGTGCCCAAGCACCTTTTCAGGAAGGCTGTCCACGAGCGCAGCGCACTCGGGTGAATCAGCCTCGGGGGAAGGCAGCTCAGTCATCGCCACAGGCTGCAGTGCCACCTGCTGGAAAAAATACCGAGCACCCACAATGACGCCCAGAACAAGCGCCACTGCGAGGCCCAAACTGATGTAGACCGCTGTACGGTTAATCTGTGAATCATGCAACGCGCCAGTGGAATCATTCATGGCGTACAAGTCTACTGAAAGGCGCACTTTGGTGAGTAACGTCGGCTTTCCCACGCACGGCCCGACGCTCCGGGAGGTGGGAGAACAAGCAACGATTGACGCCATCGTTGGTGCATCGCCATCGCCGCTCAATGGTGATGACGCAGCAGTGCTCGAATCGCACACGCCGAATAGCCGCGCAGTCGTAACAACGGACATGCTTGTGGAGGGACAGCACTTTCGCTTTTCGACGACCACCCCTGCTTTGTTGGGGCGCAAAGCCATCGTGCAAAACTTCGCCGACATCGAGGCGATGGGTGCTCGCCCCGTTGCCGCGCTACTCGCGCTCTCGGCGCCTCCGGACACCCCGCTCGCCGTCGTGAGTGAGCTTGCACGAGGGATCCATCTCGAATTGGAGCGATACTCGAGCGAACTCGTCGGCGGGGACATCACGAGTGGGAACCAACTGACGATCGCGATTACCGCGATTGGTTCGTTAGGAGGCAGTTTGCCGCCACTGCGCTTGAGCCAAGCGCGTCCGGGGCAGCGAGTGATAGCGCACGGGAAAATCGGCTATTCTGCTGCAGGCTTTGCACTACTGGAGTCCGGACGGGAAATCCCGGAACGGCTTGCGGATATCGTACATGCGCACCGTTGCCCGCAACTGACTCCTGGGCGCGGGGTTGTTGCACGAGCAGCAGGGGCTACAGCCATGACAGACAACTCCGACGGGCTACTGCACGATCTGGGCGTGATAGCCCGGGCCTCGAACGTGGGGATTAACATCTCGCGCGCCGCTGTAGCCCCAAGTGATCAGCTGCGAGAAGCCGGTGAGTTCCTAGGCGTCGACCCATGGGACTGGGTACTCAACGGGGGAGAAGACCACACATTGCTGGGCACGATCGATGGGGACGCACCCGTGGGGTATCGTTCGATCGGTACGGTCACACGCAAAGTCGGCGTGGAAATCGACGGCGTCGCACACACCGCGCGCCATGAATGGGAGCCTTTTTCATGAACTTACCCGTCCACCCTTCCTGGCAGGAACCGCTGGCGGAAGTAGAACCTGCCATCCACGCGATGGGAGACTTTCTCCGCGGTGAACCCGCGTACCTGCCTGCCGGAAAAGACATTCTCCGTGCGTTTTCGACCCCATTTGAAGATGTCCGTGTGCTCATCTTGGGCCAAGATCCGTACCCGACGCCCGGCCACCCCATGGGTCTCTCATTCTCGACGCAGCCAGGCGTGAAACCGCCCCGATCGTTGGTAAACATCTACCAGGAGCTCAACGATGACCTCGGTATCCCCCCACGAGCCGACGGGGACTTGACCTCCTGGCAGCGAAACGGAGTCATGCTGCTCAACAGAGTACTCACAGTCCGGCCCGGCGCGCCGGCGTCACACCGCGGGAAGGGCTGGGAAGCAGTGACCGCACACGCAATCGCAAAGCTCGCTCAGCGTAATACTCCGTTGGTTGCGATCCTGTGGGGCAGAGACGCACAAACGGCGAAACAGTTCCTCGGGAGTACGCCAACGATTGAGTCCCCACATCCGTCGCCGCTGTCGGCGCGCCGGGGATTTTTCGGGTCGCGGCCATTCAGTCGGGCAAATCAGGCGCTCATTGCACAGGGTGCCTCACCTGTCGACTGGGCACTGTAGACTGTCTGACCATGGAAACAGCAACTGCACTCGATGGACCACGGCTCCTGTCCTGGGCTCGTCGGGCAGCGGCAGAACTCGAACGTCGCCGACACGAGATCAACCAGCTCAATGTGTTTCCCGTCCCGGACGCGGACACTGGTTCCAACATGGCGCAGACGATGGCGGCGGCTGTCGAAGAGGCGTCGAAAAGATCTGATGCTCAGTCGATGCAGGAAGTAGCCGAAGCGCTTGCCGTTGGCGCCATTCGCGGCGCGCGTGGCAACTCGGGTGTTGTGCTGTCCCAGGTCATCCGAGGCGTCGCGCAAACCGCCGATGAAGATACTCGAAGCGGGCAGTTCATCGCGAACGCGCTTGCCCAAGCAGTGCAGTTTGTTGACCGCGCAATTGCCGAGCCGGTAGAGGGCACCGTGATCACGGTGCTGCGGGCAGCGTCGACTGCGGCATCGCAAGCGCTGCAGGAAACAGGGGGAGAAGCACCCGCGTTGAGCATCGCACAGGCTGCCGCCGACGCTGCGCAAACTGCACTCGCACGTACCCCGTCACAGCTGGAAGCGTTACGGGAAGCGGGCGTCGTCGACGCAGGAGGCACCGGCCTCGTTATCCTCCTGGAATCACTTGTATACGAACTCGACGGCCAACCCTACGAGGTAGCGCAGCCTGCCACACACGGAACCTCTCACGTGATCTCACACGCAAGTGGCAAGGCAAACCTGGAAGTCATGTTCTTCTTCGAAGGCGACATGGATGTCCTTGAGGGCGAACTGAGCACCATGGGCGACTGTCTTGTGATCGCTCGCAATAACGAGCACAGCGGCAAAGTCCACATTCACTCCACCGAGGCCGGCGCAGTGATTGAGCGCGCGTTCGCCCGCGGTACCGTGACACAACTGCATCTCGAAGTGCTCCCGGACGAACCTGTCACGCAAACTCCCACAAGACTGGTTGTCGCAGTGACGCCTCCCGGATCACTTACTGATCTCTACGCGCAGGCAGGTGCGGTAACAGTCGCGCCGGGCGAGAATATTGTCGCGGACATCCTCGCCGCCGTCCACAAAACCGAAGCTCGCGAAGTTATTTTGCTGCCGAACGGACTGCTTGATCAGCGAAGCCTCGCCGCAGTGGAGAAAGCAACCCACGCCTTCGAACAAAGCATCACCCTGCTTCCTACCGTGCGGCTTGTTTCCGGTATCGCGGCGCTCGCCGTTCATGACCCAGCCCAACCACTCGCGACGGCAGCTTTCACCATGTCGGAGGCCGCCGGAGAAATGCGAACCGCTGTCCTCCAGCGCGCCCCTAAAGCCGGGCTCGTGCAAGGAGGGGCAGTCTCGAAGGGCGACATCATCGCCATGGCACACGGCGAAACACTCCTGATCGCTGACGACGCGATAGCCGCCGTCGAAAAGACCTGCAAGCGCCTCCTCGAGCCCGGTGGGGAACAAGTCACCGTACTCTTCGATACCGCATCACTGCGCGCCGAAGACCTCGCGGCACTCGACGACAAACTCGACGTCGACGTCATCGTTTTCCCCGCAGACGGGCTCGGTGCCGTCGCCGAGATCGGAGTCGAATAGGAAGTGCTAGGAAACATCGACCCCAGGCCGCTCAACCTCGTCATCCCCTTGAAACAAGCCAAGGCAATCACCAAACACCTTGGATACAGCACCTGCGGCGAGCTCCTCGAGCACTACCCACGCCGATACCTCCACTACGGCACCGCGACCGACCTTGCCACCATCAATGAAGGCGATACACTCAGCATCGTCGGCGAAATCACCGCTACCCAACGCATCCCCAACAGAAAACACCCCAACCGACCCATCTACCGAACCCACGTCTACGACGGCACCAACACCTTCACCGCAACATTCTTCGGCTCCAACTACGCCATGCGAGTGCTCAAAGAACACACCCGCGTCATGATGACCGGCAAAATCAGCACGTACCGCAACGAAATCCAGTTCCAACACCCAGACTTCGTACTACTCGACGGCCCCACCCAAGCCACCGGAGCACTACGACAACTCCAACACTTCGGCGACCTCGAAGCAATCCTCTCCGGACGCGAATGGCTCCCAATCTACCCGGCAACAAAACAGGTCAGCACCTGGACCATCATGGGAGCCGTCCACACCATCCTGCAAAGCCTCCCCACAGTCCCCGAACCACTCGGCGCAAGCCCTGACGGATACATCGCCCGCGACAGCGCCATCCGCACCATTCACCAACCTGACACCGAAGGACCCGAACCCGCCCGCCGACGCCTCAAATACGACGAAGCCATGACCGTCGCACTCGCCATGAGCGTGCGACGCACCGACGCAAACAACCACAACGCTCCAGCCCTTCCCAAACAACCAAACGGCGAACAATCCCGACTCATTACACAACTCCCATTCCCACTCACTGGCGGGCAACAACGCGTCATCCAGGAAATCTCCACCGACCTGACTCACGCCCACCCAATGAGCCGCCTCCTCCAAGGAGAGGTCGGCTCCGGCAAAACTATCGTCGCACTGATCAGCATGCTCCAAGCGGTTGATAACGGTGCTCAAGCAGCCCTGCTCGCACCTACCGAGGTGCTCGCGCAGCAACACGCACGATCGCTTACAGAGACACTCATGCGCGCCGGGCTGCACACGACTGTGGTGCCACTCACAGGCTCCATGCCGACGGCACTGAAGCAAGATGCCCTCCTCAAGATTGTCTCGGGTGAGGCGGACATAGTCGTGGGCACCCACGCGCTGATTCAAGACAGCGTGGAGTTCTTTAACCTTGGCTTCGTCATTGTCGACGAGCAGCATCGTTTTGGCGTGGAGCAGCGCGACCGACTTCGCGCTAAGTCGGGGGCGCAGACTCCGCACTTACTTGTCATGACAGCGACGCCGATCCCGCGCACAATCGCAATGACCGTCTTTGGTGATCTCGAGGTCTCGGTGCTCAACGAGCTGCCAGGCGGAAGGAAGCCTATTCAGTCCTCAGTTGTTCCGGAGTTCAAGCCGACGTGGATTGCACGTGCGTGGGAGAAGATGCGAGAAGATGTCGCGGCTGGCCACCAGGTCTACATTGTGTGCCCGCGTATTGACGGCGAGGGTGGTGTCCTTGAGACTGCCGAGTGGTTGCGCGCTACCGAGTTCCCAAGCCTGCAAGTAGCCGTACTGCACGGCAAGATGCGTGCTGAGGAAAAAGACGCTGTGATGTCCGATTTTGCAGCGGGTGGCATTGACATCTTGGTAGCTACGACCGTCATCGAAGTTGGCGTAGACGTGCCGAACGCGACTGTCATGATGGTACGGGAATCAGAAAGCTTTGGCGTTTCACAGCTGCACCAGCTGCGAGGCCGAGTCGGGCGAGGCGGCAATCAATCTCTGTGTCTTTTCCATACACAGGCAGAAGAAGGCAGTGATGCCTTTCAGCGGGTCTGGGAGGTTGCTCAGACGAGCGATGGCTTTGCTCTTGCCGATCTAGACTTGCGCCACCGCCGTGAGGGTGACGTGCTCGGAACAGAGCAGTCAGGTATCCGTCGCACGTTTAAATTGATCGACTTGATTGAGGACTACGAGATCGTTACCAGTGCGTACCGCGATGCGGCCCGCTTTGTCGAAGAAGACCTTGAGAAGGCACGGGCGCTCAGTGCACACCTCCAAGATGAGGACTTTGTGTACCTAGAAAAGAGCTAAAGCTAGAGTGAGTACCATGAATCGCATCATTTCTGGTGAAGCCCGTGGGCGCAAGATTAAAGTTCCACCGGAGGGGACACGGCCAACGTCGGACCGCGCGCGAGAGGGCCTCTTTTCCTCTCTGCAGGTCCGCTTTGGGTTCCCTGGGCAGCACGTCCTTGACCTCTTTGCGGGATCCGGCGCACTAGGGCTGGAGGCAGCCTCGCGTGGCGCTGAGGAAGTGGTGCTTGTGGAAGACGACCCGAAAGCGGTCGCGGTGATTGAGCACAATGCGGGCGTTGTCGGGCACCCGAACACCTGTGTCGAGCCCGTGAAAGTCTCCACGTATGTGGCGCGTGCTCCCAAGCAGCACTTTTCAATGGTGCTCGCCGATCCACCCTATGACCTTGCCGATGAAGCCGTGGCCGAAATGGTCACTGCGTTGCAGGAGCTACTCGTCGACGGCGCCGTGGTCGTCATCGAACGTCACCGCGAAAGCCCCGAGACCGCATGGCCGCCCGCGTTTACCCCTACGGGACAGAAACTCAAGAAGCGCTTGTACGGGATCGCACGGTTCGATATGGCAGTGTATACAGCCCCCTCAGACGCTCAGGAGGAGTGAGTTATGGCCCAATCGTTAGCTTCGGCCCGTAACGTTGCGGTGTGCCCCGGGTCGTTCGACCCCTTCACGAACGGGCACCTGGATATCGTAGACCGTGCTCGACGCCACTTCGACGAAGTAGTCGTTCTGGTAACTGGGAACCCAACCAAGAAAACTGGAATGTTTACAGTGGCGGAACGAGTCGCCTTGATCCAGTCCGCCGTCGCCGACATGCCGGACGTGAAAGTAGACAGCTGGGGTGGGTTGTTGGTCGACTACACCAGCGCACACGGCATTACTGCCCTGGTGAAAGGCTTGCGATCGTCACTTGACTATGAGTATGAGCTGCCAATGGCGCAGATGAACCGCCGCCTCACCGGTGTTGAGACGTTCTTCTTGCTCACTGACGAGAAGTACGGCTACATTTCGTCCTCGCTATGCAAGGAAGTCGCCCGCTTCGGAGGCGATATCGGGGGACTGGTACCTCCGGCGGTTATGCAGGCGATGAACGAACGCCTGCGCGAAGTAAAGTAAAAGCCCGGAAGATCAGCCAAAAAGATCTACCGGGCTCCGATTGGGCGCTCAAGCTAGAATATCGTCGAAAGGAAGGCTTTCGTGCGTTCCTTTTGAGGGTTGTCGAGCACCTGTTCAGGGGTGCCGTACTCGACGATCTGACCGTCGGACATGAATGCAACGTGATCTGCGACCTCGCGCGCGAATGCCATCTCGTGCGTGACCACCAACATCGTCATACCGTCTTGCGCAAGTTGCTTCATCACCCGCAACACTTCACCAACAAGCTCCGGGTCAAGTGCGGACGTGGGCTCGTCGAAAAGCATGAGCTTTGGATCCATCGCGACCGAACGAGCGATAGCGACTCGCTGCTGCTGACCACCTGAAAGCTGGATCGGGTAGGCGTCCGCCTTCGATTCGAGACCGACCATGCGCAGAAGCTCCATCGCACGGACCTTTGCCTTCTCCGGCGACTCGCCCTTGACATGGACCGGAGCTTCAATGATGTTGTCGAGCACGGTGCGGTGCCCGAACAAGTTAAAGCTCTGAAAGACCATCCCGATGTCCCGGCGCTGGACTGCGGCATCCTTCTCGCTCATCTCATAGAGCGTGCCGTTCTTTTCGCGGTACCCGATCAGATCACCATCAACGTACAGGCGACCAGCAGTGACCTTCTCAAGATGGTTAACGCAGCGAAGGAATGTGGACTTGCCGGAACCGGAAGGACCGATCAAACAGGTAACAGAACCCGGAGCTACTTCGAGGTTGATGCCCTTGAGTACTTCCAAGCTGCCGAAGGACTTCCATACGTCAACCGCTTGGATCATTGGCGTTTGGGCGGGGGAAGAAGATGTAGGAGAAGCCATGGTTACCGTTGGTTCCTTTCTGGAGCTTCAATGATCTCGACGTTGTTTGGAATTGTGCCTTCGGCGTCGGCCAAGCTAGCGAGCTGCCGGGCAGTGAGCTGGCGGGTTGCGCCCCGGTCGAAGTAGCGCTCCAGGTAGTGCTGCGCGACCATCAGCAAGGAGGTGATTACCAAGTACCACGTTGCTGCCACAAGCAGCAACGGAACCGGCTGGAACAGCGCTGCAGCGATATCCATCGAGCGGCCGTACAGCTCCAGGGAGTAAGGAACCGCAACAACCAACGAAGACGTCTTCAGCAAGGAGATAAATTCATTTCCTGTCGGCGGAATGATAATGCGCATCGCTTGGGGAAGAACTGTCCTAGTCATGGTCTGGGACCAGCTCATGCCCAGCGACTTCGACGCTTCAATCTGTCCTTCTGGAACAGCGGAGACACCCGAGCGGACAATTTCCGCCATGTAGGCGGCCTCATTGAGGCCCAGACCAACGACGGCGAGAGCAAATGCGGAAGAGGTGAACGGATCGAGGGAGATTTGCGTAAACCCGAGATTGATGGAGTCGTAGATTGCTCCGATCAGGCCCCAGAACATCAACTGAACGTACACGGGGGTACCGCGGAAAATCCAGAGGAAAACCCAGCTTACGGTGCGAAACACCGGGTTGGGACTCATACGCATCACGGCAAGGAGCACACCGCCGACCACGCCAATAAGCATCGCGAGGACCGTAATCGCAATGGTGTGTAGAGCAGCTACCGCGATTCGAGTATCGAAGAGGTACTGCGCGTATGTGTCCCACCCATACGCTTCATTCTTGGCTGCGCCAATAATAAACCAGACAACGAGGACGCCGAGCAGGACCGCGAGCGCCCACCGTCCTGGGTGCCGTAACGGTTTCGCTTCAATTCTGGCAGGCCGACTTTGGCTAGTAGATGGTGTGGTCATGGTCTGTTACTTCCATTCTGTAAGGGGCTGTTCGTTAATAAGCGCGGTATCGAGCAGGCCAGTTCGTACGTTCCACTGCGCCAAAATGCGCTCGTAATCGCCAGTGTCGATGAGATGCTGCATTGCGTGGGCAAGCGCAATGCTCAGACCTGAGTCTTTTGGCACCGCGATTCCGTATGGTGCTGCGTCGAACATGTCACCCACGAGCTCGAGCTTCCCGTCGGAGCGTTCGACCGCCCAAGACGTGACAGGGGAGTCAGCACTAAAGGCATCTGCACGGCCAACCAGTGCCGCGAGCGCCGCGTTGTCAGAGGTGTCGAACGACAGGATGGTGATGGGTGGTTTTCCTGCTTCAATACAAGCATCATTCTTCGGACGCACGTCATCGGTCTCGGAAACGGTTGTGCGCTGAACCGCAACTGTGAGACCACAAGCATCCTCTGGGTTCACATGCGTACCGGTGAGTTGAGCCCACTGGATTCCTGCGAAGAGGAAATTAACGAACTCAAAGCTTTTGCGGCGCTCTTCGTTATCAGTAAATCCAGACATGCCAGCGTCAAGGCTGCCTGCCTGAACCGCAGGTAGGATCATAGAAAAATCCATCTCCTGTGGATCGAATTCGAGACCCATGATTGAGGCAAGCGCGCGCCCGAGGTCAAGCTCCAGCCCGATCAAATTACCTTGTGAGTCTTTGAACTCGAAAGGGGCGAATGGCGGGTTGGCGCCAATTGAGAATTTGCCGTCTCTCGAGACATTCTCGGGCACCATCGCCGCAATCTCAGGAACGGTAGCAGGCTCAATAGGCTCCCAGCCATCTGGGTTGCCACCTTCCACGTTGGTAACGCAGCCACTGAGAAGACCAACGCCCATCATCAACGTGAACGCGCTGAGGACCCTCGTCGCCTTGCCAAAGCGTTTGTTTTGGTTCATTGTTTTCGACCTTGTTTGGGATTGTTTCTAGCGTGGGGTTGGAAGCGATCGCAGCCCACGCATGATGAGCTCTACCGTTTGTCCAACCAGAAACACACTCAACATTGCGAGAAGCACTGGTGCTGTCGCTTGGCTTGAGCCCTGAGAACTTTGAGCAAAATTACCAGTGAACAATCCACGGACCATATTCGAAGATCCCTGTACCTCAGCTTTAGTCCATTCGAGCGGGTTTGCGGTGCTTGGTATCGACGACCCCTTCGCCCATCCCTGAACAAAGTCCTTGCCGTCGCCCTCTGGCATGTCATCAGTCCACTTGAGGAATAGCTCAGAGCTGGAGATTTTCTGCACTGGGTTCTTTTCGGGCGGAATGTAGAGAGGGTCGTTCTCTGGGTCTTGATCCAGGGAGCTCTTCTTTTCGCCCTCGGACGCGCTAGAAGCTTCACCGGCGTCTTTATCAGAGTCTATCGAACTTGTAGCAGGTGCTTCGGGGGCTGGGATTTCCGCAAGTGCGGAAGGGCTGACCACCGAAGCCGTTGCAATGAGAGAAGCCGCGGTGACCGCGGCCGTGATACGTTTGCGCATGAGTGAATAATACCCACTCGGACAGTTTTGCGCTAACAAATCGAAAGATTTTACCCCCAGGCAGTTCTGACCTGGGGGTTTACTAATCTAAGAGAGGGAAGAAGTGGTGATTTTATCTATTCTTCCGAAGTTGTAATATGCGGCACAGGCTCCTTCTGGGGAAACCATGCAGGTACCAATCGGGGTGTCCGGCGTACAGGCGGTACCGAAGACCTTGCACTGCCACGGCTTGATGTGGCCGGTCAGGACAGACCCGCACTCACATGCCGCGGGGTCTTCGACTCGGTTGCCGGGCACATCGAAAATGCGCTCCGCATCCCACTTGGCGAATTCTTCAGAGATGGCCATTCCGGAATGGGGAAGGGTTCCAAGGCCACGCCACTCGAACTCGTCCCGTATATCGAAGACCCTATCCAAGAGCGCTTGCGCTGAAGGGTTGCCCTCTGGGCGCACGACGCGGGCGTACTGGTTTTGGACGCGTGCCTTGCCCGCGGCAATGTCGCCCGACGTAAACTGCTCCAGCAACTGGGCAACGCCCTGAAGAATATCCAAAGGTTCGAAGCCGCAAACGGAGACTGGCCGGTTAAATTCTTCAGCCAGGAAATCGAAAGCCTTTGTGCCGACCACAGTTGCTACGTGGCCGGGCCCGATAAAGCCGTCAACCTCCGTGACACCCCCGTTGGCGATTGCACGCAGTGGTGGCTCGATGGTCACATGGTTAGAAAAGACTGAGAAGTTTGGGATATCGCGTTGCTTGGCGGCGGTTAGCGTCACAGCGGTGGATGGCGTCGTCGTCTCAAAGCCAATTGCGAAGAAGATAACGTGCTTATCCGGGTTCTCCTCCGCGATCTTGAGAGAGTCCAGTGGAGAGTAGACAAAGCGAACGTCGCAACCACGTGCGCGAGCCTGTAACAGTGACTCCTCGGAGCCTGGAACACGCATCATGTCGCCGAACGTGGTCAAGATAACGTCAGGCTGGTTTGCAAGCCAGAGTGCGTCATCGACCCTGCCCATCGGAATGACGCAGACTGGGCAACCAGGTCCGTGAACGAGGTCGATGGAGTCTGGGAGAAGGTTTTCCAGGCCGTAGCGGTAGATCGTATGGGTATGCCCACCGCAGATTTCCATGAGCTTAATCGGGCGGTCGAGTTGCTTCGCCTGTTCCTCAATGGTTGCAATCAGTTGGCGAGCTGCGGCTGGGTCACGAAACTCATCGACGAATTTCATGTGGGGTCCTTTCTTAGGAACGTAGGGGGCGGTGGCTTAGTCGATTCTTGAGGTTGTAAACGAATCGAGCTCGTCCTCAAACGTATTTGCACCGAGTTGTTGAATCTGTTGCAGGGTTGTCGCGGCCTCATCCTCGTCAATTTTTGACAGCGCAAATCCTACGTGTACCAGCACCCATTCGCCGACCTCGAGTCCTTCTTCAACAAGAAGATCAGTGGAGATTGCACGGGTTACTCCCGAGATGCTGACTGTTGCGCGGGTGGGATCCTTAATTTCGACAACCTGCGCTGGTACTCCCAGACACATAAAGCAGAGCCTTCCATCGATTGCATTATTTTCACACTTTTTCGTGCTTATTCCGTTTTACATTATTGCCCATGATTTGTGCATTTCTAAAAGTACCCAGCAAGCCAACTATGCGCGTCACCCACAACCTTCAAGCCCCGAAAACCCAAAACACGGTACCGGCGGTAGAATTCACACACGGAACTATTCGTAGCAATTCCACACGGTGGCTAGTTGCGAAAATAAGAAAAGGAAAGTGCTGTGCAGCCTAAAAACCGCCTCAATGTAGATGAGTCCAAGGTCAATGACAACATTGCTCGAGTGCGTCGTCGTGGCGGACGCTTGAAGGATGAATATGTCACGCTCGCACACGGGGCGGGCGGAAAGGCGAGCGCGACACTGCTAGAGCAAGTATTTTTCGACGAATACGGCAACGACCTGCTCTCACAGGGGGAAGACTCGACGCTGTTGGACCTCGATTTGAACGGCGGGACGCTGGCGTTTACAACCGACAGCTATGTGGTGAACCCGATAGAGTTCCCGGGTGGATCCATCGCGGATCTCGCGGTAAACGGTACCGTCAACGATCTTGCCGTGGGTGGTGCGGAGCCGAAGTATATTTCGGTGGGTTTCATTCTGGAAGAAGGGCTTGAAGTAGAGACGCTTCGCCGGATCGCGCAGAATCTCCGCACCGCAGCAGAACGCGCCGGAGTACAGATTGCGACTGGCGACACAAAAGTAGTTCCGAAGGGTGCTGGGGACAAGATTTATATCAATACTGCAGGCATCGGCGTAGTACCTGCTGGACGGGAACTCGGTTTTGCAAAGGTCAAGCCTGGTGACCGGATTATCGTTTCTGGCCCGATCGCAGACCACGGTATGGCGGTCATGATGGCCCGCGGAGACCTCGCAATCGAAGCACCGATCGAGTCCGACTCGCGCGAGGTCGCAAGTTTGGTGCGGGCGATGCTCGCCGATGCCCCCGAGACTCGTTGGATGCGTGACGCCACACGTGGTGGTCTAGCGACAGTCATGAACGAACTTGCAGAATCAACTGGCTACGGCGTTGCACTGCACGACGAGAAGATCCCTGTGCAGCCGATGACGCGCGCCGCTTGCGACATGCTGGGCATTGATCCACTCTACGTCGCGAACGAAGGAACGTTTGCGGCGGTGGTGCCGGAAGACCAGACCGACCAAGCACTCGCGGCGCTGCATGCAGCAGGCGCTGAAGGGGCGGCGGTGGTTGGAAAGATCGTCGAGGAACCAGCTGCAGCGGTGGTGTTGGTCACCGGCTTTGGTGGTACCCGTATGGTCGACAAGCTGGTTGGCGATCCGTTGCCACGAATCTGTTAAGTTCCTGAGGCTGCATGGGTTCGCTACCGCGACCAGAGCCTTCCTGCGGCCGCCTGGCCGAGGCTGAGCCCGCCATCAGTGGCGGGCACTTTTTTATGCGTTAGCACTGTCAATGATGGGCGTTGGTGCCGGAATACTTGCAAGATGTCGGTCATCAAAATGCGGTTGACGGCGCAGCCCCCCGTGATGCCAATGACCTCGGTAGCTTCTTCTTGGGCGGCGTCAATAAGCGAGCGAGCAACGAGTGTCGCTATGCCTGCGTGTGCAATCCGGGCAATGTCTTCGAAGAGGCGTGTTCCATCTAGGGTTGCGTTGATCACCCATTGTGCAAGATGCGGGAACGATCGAATGTCTTCGATTGCGTCAAGCGCTTCTGCCGACGAAAGGCGAGACTTGCCTGCGAGAGCCTCAAGCTCCATCGCTGCTTGCGCTTCGTAGCTCACCGATTGTTGGACCTGAAGTATCGATGCGAACGCATCGAAGAGTCGTCCCATCGAAGTTGTTGCAGTGGTGCCGAACCCGCTGCTGAGCTGAGAGTCGACTAATCGCAACTCGTCTAGATCAACCTCAGGAGGCACGCTGAGGCCTTCGAGTTGCCAGCTATGCGCGAGACCGCGCGCAATCCGCCACGGATTTCGCACCGCTTTATCGCCACCGACGAGGGAAAAAGGTGGTAGGTGCCAGAGCCGCTCGGCGTTGCCATCGTCGGCTACATGAAGTATTTCGCCACCCCAAATGGTGCCGTCCGTTCCGTAACCGGTGCCGTCGAGAGCTGCAACGACGGCGGGCGTCGATAGCCGCTGATGCTCAGCCAACAGTGACAGTGCATGTGCGTGGTGATGCTGGACCTCAATGAGCTCGACGTCACGCTGGTCAGCGTAACGCTGCGCCCACATCGAAGTTTGGTAACCAGGGTGCATGTCGCACACAACAACGTCGGGTTGTGCGCCTTGTATTGAGCAGAGCTGCTTTACCATTTTCTCAAAGTGCCGCTGGGCATCCCATGACCCCATATCGCCTACATGCGAGGAGACGTGTGCGTACCGCCCAACGGCCAGAGTCGCCGTGTTCTTGAGTTCGCCCCCTACCGCTAGGACAGTTGGCTTTCGCTCAGTGTCGAGCAGCATTGGAATCGGCGCCAGTCCGCGAGACCTCCGAACAAGCGTCGTATCGACGTAGACCGAGTCTTCCACGGGCACATAAATCTCACGATCGTGGAGCACAAACATGTCCGCGAGGTGCGTAAGTTTCCGAAGTGCCTCTTCATTAGTGACGCATAAAGGCTCGCCGCTGAGATTGCCCGAGGTAGCTACCACAGGTCGGTCAACCAACAGATGGTGCAGTGGTGAATACGGAAGCATGAGGCCTACTTCCCTCAAACCAGGCGCAATACCTTCGCAGAGTGCTCCTTCGTGAAGCGGAACAGACACGATCGGATGTGACGGCGATGCCAAAAGATCCTCCGCTTCTTTACTGAGTGTTGCAATGGATTTGGCGGCGTCGAGATTTGGCACCATCACCGCGAGAGGCTTGTCGGGTCGACGCTTGCGCTCCCTCAGCTTTTCGACGGCCTCTTCGTTTTCCGCCGCGCACATCAGGTGAAAGCCACCAATCCCTTTGACCGCGACGACCGCACCAGATTCCCAGGCGTTTTGAACCTTGAGCACGAGCTCGTCGAATTTGCCGGGGTCCAATGCAAGCGCATCCGTTCGCGTTTCGGCGAGGACGGCACCGTTGGCATCCGTACACCACAAAGTAGGGCCGCAATGTGGGCAGCTTATTGGTTGCGCGTGAAACCGCCGGTCGTCTGGGTTCGTGTATTCTTCCTCGCATTGTGGACACATAGGGAATGCGCTCATGGTGGTAGTCGCGCGGTCGTAGGGGAGCGAAGTAATGATGGAGAGACGTGGCCCGCAGTGTGTGCAAGTGGTGAATGGGTAGTGGTAGCGCCGGTTGTCTTGATCATCAATATCGGCTAGGCAGGCTTCACACGTTGTCATGTCAGGGGAGATGAGTGTCTTTTCTCCCTCGACATGTTCTGACTCGACAATCCGAAACCCCGTTTCGCCGTATACGAGTGGGAGTGGAGACGTTTGGCTATCCAAAATGTGGGCGAGAGGCGGGAGCTCGTCGATAAGCGTCTTCTGCGCATTGTGGAGTGCTGTTGCGTCGCCCTGAAACTCGATAAAGACTCCGCGCTCGTTGTTGCCGACAAGTCCAGTAAGGCCGAAGCGTTGTGCGATTCGCGCGACGTGCGGACGCATTCCCACCCCCTGGACAATGCCTTCGAGAAAGACGCGGACTCTGCTCTGTGCTCCCATGCTGCATACTCTACAAACTTCTTGAATAATCGCCTAGGCTAGGTGCTGTGCATGAAGTTGCATTAAGTCATCAGTTAGCGTCAGCAGTTCAGCGCGCAGCGCGCGGACGAACGGTGCTGTCGGTGCACCTCCGAATCGGTGCGCTGCGACAAGTCGTGCCGGAATCACTCGAGTATGCCTGGGGGTTCGTCACAAAGGGGAGCCCCATGGAAAAGTCGGAGCTGCGGATCGACTGGGTTCCAGCCGAGATCGAGTGCAGCAACGGGCATCGAAGAATACTCGACCCCAATGAGTATCTCGACGTCCGATGCCAGGAATGCAACGCTCCCACGAGTGTGATTACGGGCGAGGAATTCGCTGTCGTAGACATTGATGTGACATCTGACCGTTAAGAAGGAGAAAAGAAGCATGGGACGTTTCCACCGCCACGACGACGGGACTGTTCACAGCCACGATCATTCGTATGATCACACGCACCACCACGAACACGATCACCTCCACGTGGGAGTAGATGCGGAGCACTCTGAGCACGGAGACCACACTGGGTATGACACTGGACGTGAACGCATCGCGGTGCTTGAGGATATTTTCACGGAAAACGATGTAAAAGCGGCCGCAAACCGTTCCGCGTTTGAAGAGCACGGCGTGGTTTGCATCAACGTGATGAGCTCCCCGGGAGCAGGAAAGACGACGCTGCTGCGTAAAACCTTGGAAGCGCTCGCGGACAAAATCCGTTTCGGGATTGTAGAAGGTGACATCGAAACTGCGTTAGACGCAGAGCGCTTGGAAAACCTCGGCGCACAGGTAAGTCTGCTCAATACCGGGAACGGGTTTGGGGGCGAGTGCCACCTCGATGCTCCGATGGTTGCGCATGCTTTAAAGGGGCTCAACCTCGATGATGTCGATATGGTGCTGATTGAAAATGTTGGCAACCTAGTGTGTCCGGCTGAATTTGAAGTTGGAGAGCATCATAAGGTAATGGTTGCCTCAGTTACCGAGGGGGAGGATAAGCCGCTGAAGTACCCGGTCATGTTCCGGAGTGTCGAAGTGGTCGTCGTAAACAAGGTTGACCTGCTGCCTTACCTGAATTTCGATCTCGATCTGTTCAAGGAAAATCTTGAGAAGGTGAATCCTGGAGTGAAGGTAATCCTTACCTCAGCTACAACGGGGGAAGGATTAGACGAGTGGAATGAGTGGCTTATGTCCCAATCGGGGGTAGATTTCTAGCCCTGCCGACTTCACGACACCGGAATTACTTTCATGTCTTGATACCCTGGCCCTATAGATGCGTTAAGCATGCAGCTTGACCGCTGATGGAATCTGTACACGTTCATTTGAGGGGTATGGGCCGGAGTATGTGCCGGCACATGGCTCTCGCATGAGAGGGAAAATCGATGCTTCTACAAGACACTTGGCAGAGTGGAACGCTTTGGGAAAACCTGTCGAAGAAGGGGGTGAAGCGTCGAGACTTCCTTAAAATGTGCAGCTCTATGGCTGCAGTGTTTGCAGTGGGTGCGCCGCTTGCCTCACGCGCCAACGCTGAAGAGACTGAGGTAATTGCCGAGGCACTCGGTGATGTAAAGAAGCCAATGGTTGCTTGGCTTCAGCTACAGGAGTGCACCGGCTGTATGGAGTCGGTGCTTCGTTCCGGTTCCTCCACAGTTGAGGACCTCGTCTTGAACCAGCTGTCGATGAACTACAACGAGCTCGTGATGGCTGCATCAGGGCACGCAGCCGAGCAGGCACTGGAAGAGATGAACAAGGAACCGCACATTCTGGTGGTCAACGGCTCTGTTCCAACTGGTGCAGGTGGCGCATACTGCCAGATCGGCGGCAAGAGCGCCGAGCAAGTTCTCCGCGAAGCCGCAGAGAACGCAACCGTAATCCTTTCCGTAGGTGCATGTGCAGTGTATGGCTCAGTACAGGCTGCTCGTCCAAACCCGACCGGGGCAGTGGGTGTTGACGAAATTATCAAGGATAAGCCAGTCATCAACGTGGCTGGTTGCCCGCCTATCGGTGAAGTTATCACCGCAACAATCACCTACCTGCTGACCCACGGTGAGCCACCAAAGGTGGATGCAGAGGGTCGTCCACTCTTTGCGTACGATCAGCGCATTCACGATTCCTGTCCGAAGCGTCCACACTTCGATGCGGGCCAGTTCGTGCGCACGTTTGATGACGAAGGCGCTCGTAATGGCTGGTGCCTCTATGAAGTTGGTTGCAAGGGCCCATCGACCTTCTCGCCATGCCCGATCATCCAATGGAACCTCAAGTCCGGCTGGCCGATCGGCGCTGGTCACCCGTGCATCGGTTGTACGGAAAAGGACTTCTTTGACCGGTTTACTCCGTTCTACGAGGAACTGCCGAATGTTCGTGCATTCGGTCAAGAAGCTTCCGCTGGCAAGATTGGCCTCGGCCTCATTGGTGTCGCCGCCGCTGGTACCGCAGTCCATGGCGCACTCAGCGTAGTCAAGGAGGTTGGCATCCGTCGCAAGAGTGGCGAAGTTCAGCCTCTTGCGGCCTTTGGCGAAGAAGACGGTCCCGAGGATATCTCGGCACTTATGGCAGAGGGTGATCAGGCGTTCGCGACCACCACCGATACTGATGGACACCACCGACCCAACCCATCCGCGTAAGCGGCGTTCACGACGATTGAAAGGAAAAGCAACTAAAAATGGCTGAAAGAGTTGTTGTAGACCCGTTGACGCGTATCGAGGGTCACCTCCGCATGGAGATGGAAGTCGAAGACGGCACCATCACCAACGCTTGGAGCGAGACCACGATGTTTCGCGGCATTGAGAAGATTGTAGAAGGTCGAGATCCACGCGACGTCTGGGCGTTTGTTGGCCGTATCTGTGGTGTTTGCACTGGCGTCCACTCCCTGGCAAGTGTTGTTGCCGTCGAGGATGCGATTGGAAGCCACATCCCAAAGCAAGCGCAGCTTATTCGTGACCTCGTCCTGACAAGTCAGGAAATCCACGACCATGTTGTGCACTTCTACCACCTGCACGCCCTTGACTGGGTGAACGTTGTCTCCGCAGCAAAGGCTGACCCAGAGAAGGCAGTCGAGTTTGCGAAATCGATAGGTTCGAACTGGAAGCTCAACTCCGTCGACAAGTTCCAGCAGGTGAAAGACACCTTGAACTCGGTTCTTGATTCCGGTCAGCTTTCTATCTTCACCGGTGGTTACTGGGACCACGAGGACTACCGTCTGCCACCAGAAGCAAACTTGATGGCGGTTTCGCACTACCTCGATGCGTTGCAGTTCCAGCGCTCGATTATCCGCATCAATACGGTGTTTGGCGGTAAGAATCCGCACCCGAACTTCCTCGTCGGGGGTATGGCCTGCACGATCGACCAGGATAAGTCAGAGACGGTCAACCAGGTTTCGATTGACCAAATCAAGAACTGGGTCGCAGAGATCCATGAGTTCATCAACGGTGTGTACCTGCCTGACGCAATGGCGATTATGGGCGTGTACAAGGATTACTTTGATATTGGTGCGGCTGCCCCGAACTTCCTCGCAGTTGGTATGGCTGGCGCAACAGTTCGTGGTGATCACATGGAGCGAACCATGGGGTACACGCACACGGACATCACTCCGGGTGTACTGCTCAACGGTGACTACTCCAAGGTCCATGAGCTCAATCCGGACCTGTTCAAGGAATACGTTTCCTCGGCATGGTTCGCACAGGATGACAAGAACGAAGGCAAACACCCATTTGAGGGCGACACTATCGCCGATTACACCGGTCCTAAATTGCCGTATAAATGGCTCGGCGATAACGAGGAGTACACCTGGTCTAAGGCGCCGCGTTACGACGGCCACGTCGTTCAGGTTGGCCCAGTTGCCCGTATCCTGCTCGCATATGCTCAGAACGAGCCAAGCACGAAGCGCCTCGTTGATGATGCGCTGAAGAAGCTTGGCATTAAGCTCGAACAGCTGAATTCGACCGGTGGCCGTACGCTGGCTCGTGCTCTGGAAGCTGTAACGACTTCTGAGGCCATGACCAATGTGTTGCTGCCCGAGTTCATCGAAGGATTGCGCAAGCGTGACTACGACGTCTTCGACTCCAGCAAGTGGGAACCTTCTTCCTGGCCGAAGGAATCAGAAGGCTTCTGCATGATGGAAGTCGCCCGTGGCTCTCTCAGCCACTGGACCAAGATCAAGGATGGTAAGACGGAGCGCTACCAGGCCGTCGTGCCGACCACCTGGCTGGCCGGTGGTCGTGATCCTGAGGGCAAGATGGGCCCATACGAGGAATCTCTGGCGAATGGCAAGCACCCGCTGGCCAACCCAGAGGAACCGCTAGAGGTACTTCGCACCATCCACTCGTTTGATCCATGCATGTCCTGTGCTGTGCACCTGCTGGACACGGAAGGCAATGAACTTGTGAAGGTGATCACGCAATGAGCACCCAGCTAAACCGTGCTTCTTCGAGCTCGGGTGGCGTGCCTGAGACTCGCAAGATCGCTCCAGATAAAAATCTGGTGTTGAGCGTCACAGAATCACGGCCGATAGACGATATCGGTGCGGAAACACTGTTGCGCCTGGCATCGTCGCAGCCGGCAAACTCGCCAGATCCTGTTGATCAGGCGCTGCTGCGTGCTGTTGACCCCGACTACGTCTACGGCACCGTGGAGAGCTTCAGCCCCGCGACGCCAAGCCGAAAGTACTCGCTTTCGGTCGTGCGTAACGCAAAGTTGCTCGGCGAGCGCCAGGACGTAGCGGTCATGCGTGGAGACCTTGCATCGGTAGTTCAAGCATCTGCATGGGATAAGCATGAGATGAAGACGATGATGCAGAACGTCGACACTGTTTCGAAGTTCGGCAATCGATGCATGGGTGTCGCCGTTGCACCTGTAGATGGCGACAAGACCGGTGAATTTGTACTCAAAGGCTATATTGCATTCGGCATCGGCGACCATGTCCGTCCGCGTCCTGTATCCAAGGGCGGCTACACCCGCATCGAGATGTGGCCGGTTGCACTGCGTTGGCAGCACTGGATCAACATGATTTTGATCATCATGATGACGATCACTGGTTACTACATCATGGATCCATTCTTCGGTCCTTCGAATGCTCACGATGCCGGAATGCTCATGGGCTGGAACCGTCTCATCCACTTCATTGCAGCCTTCGCGTGGATCGCACTGTCTATCTGGCGCCTAGCCATTATGGTGTTCGCTCAAACACGACAGATGAAGTGGCGGGCACTGTGGCCAGTGCGAAGCCAAGATGATCTGAAGTTGATGTGGGAGCAGACGAAATACTACCTGCTCCTTACGAACGAACCGCCACCACGTGTTGGCCACAAT
This sequence comes from Corynebacterium pseudogenitalium, assembly GCF_024453815.1. Classification (NCBI taxonomy): domain Bacteria; kingdom Bacillati; phylum Actinomycetota; class Actinomycetes; order Mycobacteriales; family Corynebacteriaceae; genus Corynebacterium; species Corynebacterium pseudogenitalium. Next base: position 1,119,477 of record NZ_CP072934.1, read on the forward strand.
GGTCTCCAGCAGACGGCGTACACGGGCATTTACGCCATGTGCATGGTGCAGATTTACTCTGGTCTTGCGCTTTTCGGTTTGCCAAAGCAGGATAGCTGGTTCTGGCGGCTCATGGCTGCACCCGTGGAATGGATCGGCATCCCATACTTCCGTTTGGTGCATGCATTGATCATGTTCATTATTTGGGCTTTCGTCATTCTGCACGTCTACCTTGTGTTCCGTGCCGATGCGACGGAGCGCCACGGTGGCCTGTCTGCAATGATCAACGGCGGTGTTTGGTTGCCGAAGGGCACGAAGCCGGTTGACGGTCCTGAGGTTGAGTAGAGTATGACGGTCACGAGGAAGCTTCGTCCTGCGCCAGATGTCCCGGTGCCATCGCCTGAGCTGGTGACGCTTGATGGCGTCACTATCAACGTCATTGGCATTGGAAACGAGATCATGGCGGATGACGCAGTTGGGCTGGCCATCCTCCGCGAGCTTGAGGCGGACCCGATCCAGGGTGTGAACTTCATCTATGGAGGAACGTCTGGCATGGAGATCCTACCCATGGTGCAGGACGCCGACTACCTGCTGGTGCTCGATGGGCTCAAACAGGGCCAGCCAGGTGATGTGGCTGTGCTCGTCGGTGATCAAATTCCGCGCCTATTGCAACAGCAGCTATCGCCTCACCAGGTGGGACTGCTGGACCTGTTGAGCGCCGCGCGCCTCACAGGTCAAGAACCCGACAACGTGGCGGTTGTGGGTATCACGGCGCGCGACGTCGAATTCCGTACATCGCTGAGTGAGGAGACCAGTGCTGCAATTCCAGAAGCAGTGCAGCGGGCCCGGCAGCTGCTAAAGGAGTGGACAGCAGAAGCTACTCAACATCAACCCAAGTAACTTGGAACTCGTCACCCCCACGCAGATCTGCAGTGGGGGTGTCACATTTAGGGCATCGCAGCGCGAAGTATTCGTCAATCTCGACGGTATCTTCACATTGAGGGCACCAGACTGCCGCGGGGATAATGTCCAAGTCGAGCCGGGCTTGAGCACACGTTGTATCGACGCGTGCAAGATCCCATGCTTGGCGAAGCGCATACACATCAACCCCGGAGCGCGTGCCTACTTTCATACCGACCGCCAGGACGTTTCGGCCGGGCACCGACTCGTTCACTGCATCGATTACCCCGCGAAGTAGACTCAATTCATGCATACCCCCATTATGTTCAATTGGGGTAGGCAACGCGAGTAAGGAGCATGGAATTTGTCAGAGAAGTTGTTTCTTGACGCCGTCATCGATCCGCTTGCAGCGACAGTTATTGTCGAAGGCGAGGGAAGTGAACGCACGGCACGCTTCGACATCGCCGGCGTGCCGCGCGTAGACAAGCTGTTAGTGGGCAAGCGCGCGAGCGAAGTTCCGACTATCGTGACGCGACTCTGTGGGCTGTGCCCGGTAACGCACCACTTGGCGGGGATGCGAGCACTTGACCAACTTGTTGGGTCGAGCGATTCGATGAGCGAGCAGGCCGTGCAGCTCCGGCGCCTTCTTCATGCGGGTTCGGTCCTTGACACGCTCGCACCGCGCCTGCTGCCTGACCACGGATTAGAGATCCGCAAGTTTGCGAAGCTGGTGCTGCGTGCCGCCGGTTGTCCGGGTCACTTTCCCGATGTTGCGATTCCTGGGGGAGTGCACGCACACGCCGATGCCGATGAGGTCAAGCGCGCAGCTGAAGGCGTCTCGACGATCCGTAGTCTCTTGCCTTCCCAACCGGTTGAGCCTGTGGAACAGCATCCTCCAAAGCTTGCCGACCTTTTCGCGTGTGATGCCGACGGCGCAGCAGATCCACTAGGAGAGTGCATTGCCGCGCGTTTCGAGGGTGAGCTGCATGTGTTCCCAGCGCATGATTTCTATGAGCACGTTCGAGAGCAGCACCCCGGTGCTATCACCCCGCGGCCCCAGGTACTTATCGACGGCCACTGGCGCGACTACCGGGTAGGCCCAGTTGCGCGATTCCCCCATCTGAGCGCGCGCGACGCCCAGTTTGCGCTTGTGCGCTCGGTACTCGACGATATCGAAAAGCTTTTGCAGGTTCCTGAGCTGTTGGCTGAGCCGGTCGTCGTCGATAATTCACTGCGCGATGGCACCGTAACGGGAATCGTTGACGGTCCTCGAGGCTTGTTGGTGCACCGCTACACTGTGGAAGACGGCAATCTGATCGATTGCCAGATTTTGAGCCCTACCGCGCAAAATGAGGGATGGCTTGCTCGGATGCTCACAGAGGCATCGACTCCTGCAGAGATGGAGTATGCGATCCGTAGCGCGGATCCTTGCCTGCCGTGCACCTCGGCACCGGAAGGCGCCATGAACATCAACATTGAAAGGAAATGATGTAGCGATGTGTCTTGGAGTTCCAGCGAAAGTGCTCAGCACTGGCGACCTGTCCAGCCCCATGCCGATGGGGGCCATCGATATGAAGGGTGAGGAGCGGCCATGCTGCTTCGCATATCTTCCAGAAGTTGAGGTGGGGCAGTGGGTGCTCATCCAGAATGGATTCGCAATGGACGTCATTTCGGAAGATGACGCGCAGGCCTCGTTCGAGGCGATCGATGAGTTTGATCTGCTACCAAACCAACCCGGCTCTACTGTGCGCTGACCTTAACGGCGTCCGATTGTTGTTCTGCTCGCGCCGTGCGCTATATTGAGCAGGCACGCCCCAGTAGCCCAATTGGCAGAGGCAACGGATTCAAAACCCGTCCAGTGTGAGTTCGAGTCTCACCTGGGGCACAAGGAGCCTGGTCGAGGATTCCCTCGACCAGGCTCCTTTTGTACGAAACTTAGCTATCAGGCTGATGCCAACTCGTTGATGCGTTCAACAGTTGTGACTGGGTCATCAACTGTGAGGACGAGGCGGGCGAAGTTCTCATCAGCTAACTCGATTACGACCGTATTCTCGAATCCGCTGACGTTCCAAAACAGCTTTTCACCATCTGAGTGGAACGTTCCCGCAAGCTTTTCACCCATCCTTAGTCCTGGGCAGCGAAAACCCTTCGGCTCGTTCTTCATACCCGGGTCATGTGTAGCTCCGCGTACATGTTCCCAGGGAACCTCGATGGATCCTTTGAACGACCAAATCTTATCTAAGCCGAGTGGCTCAACAACCAGAGTAGCGTCGGTGAATTTGAGATTGTTGTTGCTCATTGTGCTTCTCCTTTGGAAGTGCCGCTTGCGCGGTCGAGTAAGTGCTTGCCTAGTGCTGCTGGGCCTCCAGCAAAGCAAAGGGAATTTGCTTCGAGAATCAAGGGGCGTAGCTCTTGGCTTACGGGCGCGACTTCCACGAGAGTGACTGCAACAAGACTCTTGGCTTCTAGTGTCACTTCACCTGTCTTAGCGTTTCGGCATACTGCTTCCAGCGCCGTTCTCAGCAGGCCATGTTTGGAACCGAAGATTTTATAGAAGCTCGAACGATTTATCTCAAGGTAGGTAAGAGTTGCGTCAACGGACTGTGCTGTATACCCGCGTTCACCGAAAAGCTTTATAGCCCTGCGGATGACTTCGTCTTCATCGAACTCTCGTGGTCTACCCATGGCTTTCATACTATTCGTTCTGGAATGCATTGTCCATTATCTGAGGCGGATTAGATACCGTGTCGCGCGCCAAGTGCGTGTTTATGGCTCTACGCCCGGATACTGGAAAGGAACCGGTGCTGTTGTGGTTTGGGGCTCAGTTTAAAAGTAGCGTTGGTTAGTGGATTATGCTCCGGTACCGAGTAGACCGCGCACAAGTGCGGTGAACCCGCCGAAGATCGCCAGGGCGAGTGCTATTCGGTACCCCAGTTGTACTGGTACCCGTGGTGCCATACGGGTGCCAACAACGATGCCCAACACCATCGCAACAATGCCAACCACCCACGTTTCAGGAGTCACCGCGGAGAGGTTTGCTGCACCAGTGATTTCCTTAATGGCGAATGAGAGTGCGCCGCTGACCAGGAAGATTGGCTGGAGCGTAGCTGCGTAGATCTCCTTAGGCCAGCGTGCCGCGTGGGCGTACACGGTGATTGATGGGCCAGCTACGCCTGCCAACGTGTTCATGAAACCACCAAGTGAACCTGCGATAACAGAAGGTACGGTGCCTTCAATATTCGGTATGTAGCGTTTTCCCAACGTCACTGTGCCGAGCGCGATCAACAATAGAACGCCAACGATGATTAGAAGCAAACTAGTTGAAACTGCCCGTATGAGGAATGCGCCGGGTACCGCACCCAAAACAAGGGCTCCGGCAATTGGGGCAAAGCGTTTCCAATCAACGCGCTCGCGCATTGAATAGGTGTTGGCTATCGCGTTGACTGTGGCTAGCACGTTGACCATCAACACCCCAGAGACTGGACCGAGGAGGACAGATAGTGCGGGGGCCGCGATAAGCCCAAGGCCCATTCCTGAAATTCGCTGCAAGGCAGCTCCAGCGAACACAGCCAGGAAGATCCCGATCAGAACTGTTGTCACTGCACCCTCCTGTGCTCTGCTTCATATACAGCGCTCATCACCCTACCTGACGAATTTTAGATACCTGGAGTGAACTGGCGTTTTAGATGATCGCGTGGTGCGATTCACGCCTGAGCGCTTGCCTGCTATATACTTTGCGACGTCGCCCCAGTAGCCCAATTGGCAGAGGCAACGGATTCAAAACCCGTCCAGTGTGAGTTCGAGTCTCACCTGGGGCACAACACCCGGCCATAAGCCGGGTTTTCTTGTTTGAGTCGTCATGTCGGGACGTACGTCTACACTAGGGGCCGTGAAGAAACGGTTATTGCTCATTGACGGACACTCCATGGCATTTCGAGCGTTCTACGCTCTGCCTGCTGAAAACTTTTCGACGACCGGTGGCCAAACAACGAATGCGGTGTATGGCTTCTTGTCGATGTTCGCCAACGTTGTGGCGCAAGAAGCACCGACGCATATTGGTGTGGCGTTCGATGTGGGGCGCAAGACGTTTCGAACGGAACGTTTTCCGGAGTACAAAGCTCAGCGCGAATCCACTCCGCCAGAGTTTAAGGGGCAGGTTCCGCTGATTCAGGAGTGTCTTGAGGACCTCGGAATCATCAGCTTGTCGAAGGAGAATTTTGAAGCTGACGATATCGTGGCGACGCTGGTGCACCTGGCTCGCGCTGATCAGGATTTCGAAATTGTCTTGGTTTCAGGGGACCGTGACTACCTACAACTGGTAGACGATTCAACGACGCTGTTGTACCCGATGCGCGGGGTTTCGACGATGACACGTTTCACTCCGGACAAGGTCGAGGAGAAGTACGGGCTGACTCCGGCACAGTATCCGGATTTTGCGGCGCTTCGGGGAGACCCGTCTGATAACCTCCCCTCGGTTCCGAAGGTCGGGGAGAAGACGGCGACAAAGTGGATCACGCAATACGGTTCGCTTGCAGAACTCGTTAACCACGCGGATGAAATCAAGGGAGTCGCAGGTCAAAACTTCCGAGACCGTATCGAGCAAGTGCAGCTCAATCGTGAACTCACGCAGATGGTCACCGACGTAGAGCTCCCTGTTACGCCAAATGACTTGGAGCTAAAGACCGTAGACATCGGTGCTATTGCGAAGCGATTTGATTCTTTGGAGTTCGGCACGAATCTTCGCGAACGTGTGCTATCCGCGCTTCCTACGGAAGGGGACGCCGAAGAGCATTTGCCTGTGGAGCTTCCAGAAGTTGTGATCGACGAAGGGCCGTTGGACGCATGGATCGCTTCCCATAGGGGTCAAGGATTAGCGCTGTATGTGGACGGTAGTCCGCTGCCGGCAAACGGCGATGCTACTGCGATTGGGATCGTCGATAAGGAGCGGCACGGCATCCAACGCGAAACAGCGGAGCTAACCCCTGAAGAGGATGTTGCGCTGAAGGACTGGTTGGAGTCAGATGACCCCAAGTACCTCCACAACGGTAAAGCTATGTATCACATGCTGCGGGGCAGAGGTATCACACTCAGCGGGATTGCGCATGACACAGCGATTGCTGCCTACCTGCTTCGCCCGGGGCAGCGCACCTATGCGCTGGCTGATGTATACCAGCGTCACTTGCAGCGACAGTTGGACGTAGGGCAAGAGCAACTCAGTCTGTTGGATCAAACTTCACAGGTTGATGCCGCCGTTGCTGTGCTGGAACTGGCGCAACATCTTGCTCAAGAACTTCGTGAAATCGACTCTTACGCGCTGTACGCCGACCTTGAGCTGCCGCTTGTACCCATTCTTGCCAGGATGGAGGACGTCGGTGTGGCTGTTGATATCGAAGCTCTTGAAAATCTTCGCAAGGAGTTTACTGACAAGGTTGCCCAGGTAGAAGGAGAGGCCCGCACGCTTGTCGACGAGCCAGCTCTCAACCTTTCGAGTCCGAAGCAGCTTTCTGTCGTTCTTTTCGACAAACTTGACTTGCCTAAAACCAAGAAAACAAAGACTGGGTATTCGACGGCAGCCAAGGAGATCGAGGCGCTTGCAGAAAAGAATCCGCATCCGTTCCTTGATCATCTGTTGGCACATCGTGAATATCAGAAGATGAAGTCCACAATCGAGGGGCTTATCAAGGCGGTACACAGTGATGGCCGAATTCACACAACCTTCAACCAAACCGTGACTTCAACGGGCCGACTGAGTTCGACTGATCCAAACCTGCAGAATATTCCCGTCCGTACAGAGACAGGTCAAAAGATTCGAGCAGCATTCACCGTTGGTAAGGGGTATGAGTATCTTCTGACCGCTGATTACTCACAGATTGAGATGCGAGTGATGGCGCACCTGTCCGGGGACAAGGGGCTCATCTCCGCGTACAAGGATGGCGAAGACCTGCACAACTACGTCGGTTCACAGGTATTTGATGTTGCTATCGACGCCGTGACGCCCGAGCTACGCCGTCGGGTCAAGGCAATGTCATATGGTTTGGTTTATGGGCTCTCTGCGTACGGCCTCGCCGCGCAGCTCTCGATCTCGCCAGGTGAAGCCAAGGAAATCATGGAGAGTTATTTCCACCGTTTCGGTGGGGTGAAGCACTATCTGGACTCGGTCGTCGAGAAAGCCAGAAAAGATGGATACACGGCAACTGTGTTTGGGCGCCGACGCTACCTGCCTGAGCTCAACAGCGACAACCGAGTCGCCCGAGAAAATGCTGAGCGGGCGGCCCTGAATGCTCCTATTCAAGGTACTGCCGCAGACATCATTAAAGTAGCGATGATTCACGTTGACCGAGCGTTGGCTGATTACGAGTCCCGTGTGCTGTTGCAAGTGCATGACGAGTTGGTTGTTGAAGTCGCTCCGGGTGAGCTCGATGAAGTGCGTGAGATTGTTGAGCGGGAGATGGATCGCGCTATTGAGCTCAACGTGCCGCTCGAGGTTTCTACCGGATACGGAGAGAACTGGCAAGATGCTGGCCATTAAGGCGGGAAGTGTGGGGCTATAGAGCGGCCCCCATTATTCCGCTCTATAGCCCCGAGACGGTCCCAGAGCCTCCTTCTCAATCCGTCTGGGACTGCCTTCCCCCCATCAACCGCTTCTTCCCCCGAGTTCCCCCGAGAAGCGGTGCCACGGTTCACCTCGCGAGGTTTCACAGCTCTAGATTGGCCTCATCTATCGCTGCTGCGCCTTGATCGTGGCAATGAAAACACTAACAGACGTCTGTGGGGAACGTAAGAGAATTGGCCAAAAATGGACTACATTAAACAAAATATTGACTAATTATGGGGGTGTGGGATGGCGAGTGTATTGCTTTGACCTGCGAGTTTGCGCCTTATCGGCGGTGTGGCAGACTTACGGCATTCTCAGTTGGCGAGTTCGGTGAAGGATGTGTTGCTTGCCTTAACGGTCGACCTGATGGGGATTTATCCGAGTGTTGATATTTGCGCGAGCTGGGCAAAGGCGATATTCTTGCACGAGCATATCTGGGCAATAGGTCTCGTGGTGTCGTAATAGGAGGGCATCACCGGCTCATATTGCGGGATCTTTCCGCGCTGGTAAGAGATGATATGCCCCTGTCCAAATACGATCTCCTATTTCAATTTCGGAGCACATTTAACTTATGCGCACTTCCAACGCACCACAGGTCGCAATCAACGATATCGGCGGACCTGAGGAATTTCTCGCCGCTGTAGACGCAACCATCAAGTACTTCAATGATGGTGACATCGTCTCCGGCACCGTAGTTAAGGTTGACCACGATGAGGTTCTCCTTGACATCGGCTACAAGACTGAGGGTGTTATCCCTACCCGTGAGCTGTCGATCAAGCATGACGTTGACCCGGACGAAGTTGTCCAGGTCGGCGACGAGATCGACGCACTGGTCCTGACCAAGGAGGACAAGGAAGGTCGCCTCCTGCTCTCCAAGAAGCGTGCTCAGTACGAGCGTGCTTGGGGCACCATCGAAGAGCTGCAGAAGAACGACCAGCCAGTTACTGGTACGGTCATCGAGGTTGTCAAGGGTGGCCTCATCCTCGACATCGGTCTTCGTGGCTTCTTGCCTGCGTCGCTCGTTGAGATGCGTCGCGTCCGTGACCTGGATCCATACATTGGCCAGGAGCTCGAGGCAAAGATCATCGAGCTGGACAAGCACCGCAACAACGTGGTCCTGTCCCGCCGTGCATACCTCGAAGAGACGCAGTCCGCTGTTCGTTCCGACTTCCTGCACCAGCTGCAGAAGGGTCAGGTACGCAAGGGCGTTGTTTCTTCCATCGTCAACTTCGGTGCTTTCGTGGACCTTGGCGGCGTAGACGGCCTGGTTCACGTTTCCGAGCTGTCCTGGAAGCACATCGACCACCCATCTGAGGTTGTCACCGTCGGCGATGAGGTTACCGTTGAGGTTCTCGACGTCGATCTCGACCGTGAGCGTGTTTCCCTGTCGCTGAAGGCGACCCAGGAGGACCCATGGCGCGTGTTCGCACGCACCCACGCTGTCGGCCAGATCGTGCCGGGCAAGGTCACCAAGCTTGTTCCATTCGGTGCGTTCGTTCGCGTCGAAGAGGGCATCGAGGGTCTGGTTCACATCTCCGAGCTGGCACAGCGCCACGTCGAGGTACCGGACCAGGTTGTCAACGTTGGCGAAGAGGTCATGGTCAAGGTCATCGACATCGATCTCGACCGTCGTCGTATCTCGCTGTCGCTGAAGCAGGCGGACGAGGACTACAACGAAGAGTTCGATCCGTCCCGCTACGGCATGGCTGATTCCTACGACGAGCAGGGCAACTACATCTTCCCAGAGGGCTTCGATCCGGAGACCAACGAGTGGATGGAGGGCTTCGACGAAGCTCGTCAGCAGTGGGAGGCTCGCTACGCAGAGGCCGAGCGCCGCTTCCAGGCGCACACTGCACAGATCGAGCGTCATCGCGCTGCTGCTGCCGAGGCGGCAGAGCAGGCGGGTGACCAGGCGAACTACTCCTCGCAGTCCAACGCTGCAGCTCCGGCAGCGGATGAGACCGCTAGCGCAGGTGGCTCGCTTGCATCTGACGAGCAGCTCGCAGCACTTCGCGACAAGCTCGCTGGCAACTAGTCTTTACTAGCTAATCGACGACCCCTTCCTGGAATCCAGGAAGGGGTTTTCGCCTATTATGTGACGCATGTTGAGAATTGGGCTTACCGGAGGAATCGGAAGCGGAAAGTCGTCCGTTGCCGCGTTGTTACGTGAGCGTGGCTTCGTCGTAGTCGATGCTGACCGTATCGCGCGCGATGTTCTGCAACCAGGAAACGATGCGCTAAAAGAGGTGGCTGCTGCATTCGGCGATGACCTGGTGGACGCTTCCGGCGCTTTGAACCGCAAGTTGCTGGCGCAGCGGGCGTTTGCCTCGGAGGAACAGACGCAGAAGCTGAATTCGATTACGCATCCTGCGATTCGTAAGGAGTCATCACGGCAGTTCGACGCCGCTGAAGCTGAAGGAGCCCGGGTTGCTGTGTACGATATGCCACTGCTTGTAGAGCTTGGGCTGCACCGTCAGATGGACTTCACTGTTGTAGTCGACGTGAATGAGGAAGAGCGAGTGAGGCGACTGGTTCAATCGCGCGGTCTAGCGGAGGCAGACGCCCGTTCCCGTATTGCACGGCAGATTGATGACGACGATCGACTCGCGGCCGCTGACTACTTGATTGATAACAACGGTCCGTTGTCTGAGCTCGCTCCGCAGGTGGACGCTTTGGTCGACTATGTCGAGCGAGAATTGTTGCAGCATCAACGTTGAGGAATCTGGTTGAGTCATTAGACTGAGCTGCATGGCATTTGCAGCAGAGCATCCGGTCCTAGCACATTCGGAGTTTCGACCAGTAGGCGAGATCGAGCGTCGTGAAAAGCCCTTTGAAGTCGTCTCGGAGTTTGAGCCATCGGGTGATCAGCCTAAAGCGATCGCAGAGCTAGATGAACGTCTCAACCGGGGAGAAGAAGACGTCGTCCTCATGGGTGCCACCGGCACCGGCAAGTCGGCGACGGCAGCGTGGCTGATTGAAAAGCAGCAGCGCCCAACGCTCGTGATGGCTCCGAACAAGACGCTCGCCGCGCAGCTAGCAAATGAGCTTCGGCAGCTCCTCCCAAATAACGCGGTTGAGTACTTCGTCTCGTACTACGACTATTACCAACCAGAGGCATATATCGCTCAGACGGATACATACATCGAAAAAGATTCCTCCATTAATGATGATGTGGAACGCCTGCGTCACTCAGCTACCTCCGCATTGCTGTCGCGTCGTGACGTAGTGGTGGTGTCGTCAGTCTCTTGTATCTACGGCCTTGGTACGCCGCAGTCCTACCTTGATCGCTCTGTGGTGCTGCGCGTGGGGGAAGAGGTTGAGCGTGACCGCTTCCTTCGATTACTCGTTGATATCCAGTACGAGCGCAACGATATTGACTTCAAACGCGGTACGTTCCGAGTAAAGGGCGACGTCGTCGATATCATTCCTGCGTATGAGGAAGTCGCGGTTCGGGTTGAGTTCTTCGGAGACGAGATTGACAGCTTGTATTACATTCATCCGCTCACGGGAGACGTTCTGAGCCAAGAAGATGAGCTTCGGATCTTTCCTGCTACCCACTACGTGGCCACTGAAGAGCGAATGGAAAAGGCGATCGAATCCATCAAAGAAGAGCTTGCAGACCGTTTAGAGGACCTTGAGAACCGCGGAAAACTACTTGAGGCTCAGCGACTTCGGATGCGCACCGAGTATGACCTCGAGATGATTCAGCAGGTTGGCTTCTGCTCAGGCATTGAGAACTATTCTCGTCACATGGACGGGCGCGAGGCAGGATCGGCGCCGGCGACGCTCATCGACTACTTCCCGGAAGACTTCCTCACAATTATCGACGAGTCCCACGTGACCGTCCCGCAAATTGGAGGAATGTTTGAAGGCGATATGTCGAGGAAGCGCAACCTCGTGGAATTCGGATTCCGGCTGCCGAGTGCCGTCGACAACCGTCCGTTGACCTTCGATGAGTTTGAATCGCGCGTGGGGCAGACGGTGTACATGTCCGCGACACCGGGCGATTACGAGCTCGAAGCAGCACACGGCGAGTTTGTTGAGCAGGTTATTCGCCCAACAGGCCTCGTCGATCCAAAGGTCACGGTGAAACCGACGAAGGGACAAATCGACGACCTGATTGACGAGATTCGCGTCCGGGTGGAGAAGAACGAGCGCGTGCTGGTCACTACCTTGACGAAGCGCATGGCTGAGGACTTGACTGATTATCTCCTGGATAACGGGGTAAAGGTGCGCTACCTGCACTCTGACATTGATACGTTGCAGCGCGTTGAGCTGCTCCGCCAGCTGAGGCTTGGAGAGTTTGACGTCCTCGTTGGCATCAACCTGCTGCGAGAGGGTCTCGACTTGCCGGAAGTTTCACTTGTTGCAATTCTCGACGCCGACAAGGAAGGGTTCCTGCGTTCGACCAAGTCGCTGATTCAGACTATCGGGCGCGCAGCTCGTAACGTATCTGGAGAGGTCATCATGTACGCCGACCAGGTCACTGAGTCGATGGAGGAAGCAATCAGTGAGACAGAGCGGCGTCGCGAAATTCAGTTGGCGTACAACAAAGAACATGGGATCGATCCGCAGCCGCTGCGCAAGAAGATTGCCGACATTTTGGATCAGGTATATGAGAATACTGACGGTGAAGCTGAAAATGGCGTTGCCTCGGATACCGCAGTTGTATCGAAGCCAGACGTGTCCGAGATGGCCTCTGATCAGGTACAAGCATTGATCGACGACCTTACGAAGCAAATGGGTGCAGCAGCTCGCGAGTTGAAGTTTGAGCTCGCCGGCAGACTGCGTGATGAAATTGCTGATCTCCGAAAGGAACTTCGTGGTATGAAAGATACAGGAAACTAAGAAAGGTTCGAGGAATCTATGCATACCTATAAGTCGATTGCTGTCGGTACTGACGGTTCACCAACTTCGCTTGTTGCGGTTCGTGCTGCTGCGAGCCTGGCCCGCGTGTATGACGCGAAGCTCACAGTCATCTGTGCTCACTACACAGCGTCGGGCTCGATGCTGAACGCAACCAACGCGGAGCTGAGCAAGATCGATATCGTGACGGAATCGGGCGCCGAGGATATCTTGAGGCGTGCGAAGGCGATCGCAGTCGAAGAACAGGCACCAGAGATTAACTTGGTCTCCAGTGGCGGCCAGCCTGCGAATGTACTGCTGGAATCAGTAAAGGAATACAGCGTAGATCTCCTCGTGGTTGGAAACAAAGGAATGCGGTCCCTCGCCGGTCGAGTCTTCGGCAACATCCCAGGTAGCGTGGCAAAGAAGGCGCCGGTTGATGTCATGCTCGTTGACACCCGAGCTGAAGGCCATGACTAGCCTTCATCCGCGCGAGAACCAGGTACTATAAATTTGACCGTGCTTGTTGGCGCCACCGTTATCCAGCGAGCGACAGCTGAATCAGGAAAGGTCTCAAGAATACAGCTATGGCCAATTACTACAAGACCATCGTCGTAGGGTCCGACGGGTCCAAGTCTTCACTGCTCGCCGTTGAGCGTGCTGCAAAAATGGCGAGTGCATTTGGTGCCACGCTAGTGATCGGTACCGCGTATTACGAAACGGAAGCGGACGCGACGAAGAGCCTGCGACAAGATTCGGTCACCATCCTCGGTGACAAGGACGCGTTGGCAAATCTTGAAGCGGCAGCAGAACATGCGCGACAGCACGGAGCAAAAGACGTGCAGACTGCGACCCGTCCGGGTACTCCAGTAGAGGCTCTGATGGCGATTGTTCGTGACAACAATGCGGAACTGCTGGTGGTCGGTAACCGCGGTATCAACTCTCTGACCGGTCGCCTGCTGGGGTCTGTCCCAGCAGACGTTGCTCGCCAATCGGACTGCGACGTCATGATCGTACATACCGTCAGCTAACGTCTTCATGTAACAACCTCCGGCCAACTGCATGGCCGGAGGTTGTTCTATGGCATCTCACCGATGACGGCGAGGCTTTGAGTTGCTCGGGTCATCGCCACGTAGAGGTCTTGCCAACCTTGCGGAGAGGCGTCGATAATTTCTTGGGGTTCTATTAGTACTACATGGTCAAATTCGAGTCCCTTCATCGCATCGACATTTGACTTGTCGATGATCGCTGTCGTGCGCCCATCCTCGTATGTTGCGACAGTTTCTGGGGTGGTGCCGGAAGGCCAAAACTCGACGGGTTGCCCGGTGCTTCGAATACTCTCAGGGACCGCTGCCTCTGAGTCGATCGCGTGAAGAACTTTCGCGGCGTACTTCATAATCTCCGACGGAGTCCGGTAGTTCACACTCAAGGTATGCGTGCGGAAACGCGAGCCAACGAACGGTTCCAGCGTTGCTGACCAGTCGTCTGAACCCGCAGGCGAAGAAGTCTGCGCGGTGTCTCCAACTAATGTCATCCACTTTGATGGGCAGCGCCGAAACACCATCCGCCATTCCATCGGTGAGAGCTCTTGTGCCTCATCTACAATTACATGCCCATAGGCCCATGTGCGATCTGCGCGTGCGCGCTCTGCGGTCGAACGGATATCGGTGCTCGCCTGGCGCTGCGCGAGCGTTTCCGCATCAATGACGTCTGATGCAGAGAGGATCTCAGCCTCGAACTGGTCGTCATCGTTGTCAGTGGACTCGGATGAAGCCAAGACGTCCAACGCGTCCTCTGCCTCGGCCACCTGCTGTTGCCACGCATCGTCAACGGAGTCACGAATACCCTCCGCTGGGCTACTACCAATAAGAATCGACAGTTCGTCGAGTAATGCTGCATCCGACGGGGCCGTTGCCGCACCAGGCTCCCGAAAGAGGGCATCTTGTGTGTAGTCGTCGTAGTCATACGCGACAGCTGCGATTGCGTCGCGGTCTTCAAGCAAATTACGTAGTACCTCTGTAGGCGACAGAGTGGGGAAGTGGGCGTCAATAAAGTCTCGGACCTGGGATTCTTCAGCCAGGTCATCGTGGAGCTGATCGACGTCTGCAGCAGACAACAGATTCTCACCGCCTAGAGGGTCCGCACCAATGGTGTTGGCAAGTGCTTGCGCAAGAAGTTCGCAAAGATGTTCCGCAAACACGGCTCGTGCTTCATTATGAGGACGACGTGACCGTCGTGCTTTGGTTCTGGCTGCCTTCACCATGGCTGGCGTCGCAGCGACAGGAACGTTCTCAATTGAAAGGGTTACCGCGCGCTCCGGAACCGTCTCATATGACTGCACAGCCCGCTTGAGAATCGTGACCATCTCAATCGAGCCTTTGACTTCCCGTGCAGCAAGCGACTCGCTACCTTCCGGGGTAAAACCGGGGATTAAGTCTGAGGTTGTGGAAAGCACTACGCCGGTCTCGCCGAGCTCCGGAAGAACTCGCGAGATGTAGTCCAAAAAGACGGTATTGGGGCCAAGAACCAAGACGCCGGTCTTCGCCAGCTGCGCTCGCCAAGTATAGAGCAGATACGCAACACGATGGAGAGCGACTGCAGTCTTGCCAGTACCTGGACCACCCTCGACAACCATCACTCCACGCGTAGCGTCACGAATGACGGCATCCTGTTCACGCTGGATTGTCTCAACGATGGATTGCATGTGCGCAGTGCGTGGCCGATTCATGGCGCGTCGCAGCGCAGCCTCGGATCCGACACCCGAGGCTTCAACGCCCGTACCTGTGCCGGAGAGGACCTCGTCGTCAATGGTTTCCACCGTGCGACCCCTCATACGGATGTTTCGCCGGGTTTGCACGCCTGAAGGGTGCGCCGTCGTCGCGAGGTAAAACGGCCGTGCCATGGGCGCCCGCCAATCGATGAGGAGCGTCCGGTACTTGTCTTCGGGGGCGTCGATGCCCATCCGGCCTATATAGCGTCGGTCAAGATTGTCGCTGTTAGGGACTAGATTCTCCGGAGACTCGTCCTCCACATCAATTCGGCCAAAAACTAAGCCAACTTCTGCCAGGTTGAGTGCATCGAGTTTTGCATTCAGCCCATGATATTCGGTTTCGCGCCGGACGAGCGCATCAGAATCTGGGTTGTCAGGGTCGACATCTCGTTGCACCGCTTCCAGTTTGGCTTGGGCCTTCGATACTTCATCGTCAAGACGAGAAAATAGACCGTCGACGTAGTGCTGTTCGCGAGCAACCTCTTGCTCTGACACGGTGAACATAATCTCCTTCAAAGTAAAAGCCACCCCGTAACCACAACTATGCGGCCACGGGGTGTACTACAGAAAGTCAGATTAGCTGAGCTTCTTCTGAACCTTCTTTACCAGCTTGTTCGCGCGCTTTTCGGCCTTCTTAGCCTTACGCTTCCACTTCCACTGCTTGCACTTTGACGGCGCAACATCCAAGTTGTCGAAGGCATCCTGCAGGGAGTCAACCGCGTCCTGGGCACGGTCCTGCAGCTTCGCGGTGCTCTTCTTTACCTTGCGCTTTGCCTTGAACTGGTCCAACTTGCTTGGCTCGAGGCTCTCCAGCTTGTCCTGGAGATCCCCAACAACGCTGTTAACCTTGCGCTTTGCCTTGAACTGCTGGAGTTTGCTTGGCTTCAAGTCCTTGTAGGTGTCTTGAGCGCTATCGGAAACATCCTCCATCCAGTCACCCGCATCAGAGAGGAACGAGGAGGTTTGCTTGCGCGCATCCTGCCAGAAGCCCTCAGCTGCGTCAGATGCCTGGTCCGCAAACTTAGAGGCCTGCTTCTTCCAGTCATCCTTGTTGTTATCGACGTAGTCGACCACTTGATCTGCAGTATCGGACAGCCAGTTACTTGCCTTACCCAGAGCCTTTTCGGTCTCAGACTGGGTAGGCAGTGCCTGCTGTACGTTCTTCTTCGCGGTGCGGGCAGCCTGCTGGGCGCGCCACTGCAGCCCTGGCTTGCCAGCAGTGTCCAC
The DNA here is from genome assembly GCF_024453815.1 of Corynebacterium pseudogenitalium. Lineage (NCBI taxonomy): Bacteria > Bacillati > Actinomycetota > Actinomycetes > Mycobacteriales > Corynebacteriaceae > Corynebacterium > Corynebacterium pseudogenitalium. Next base: position 1,135,793 of record NZ_CP072934.1, read on the forward strand.
AGTCGCGAGGAGCACACCACCGGCGAGAGCGACATCGGTCAGCGCGCCAGTCTGACGACGCTGCTTCTCATTCGCCTCGTCAGCCTCCCAGAAGGCATTACGGCCGATAATCGAGGGGATTGCAGTCGCAGCGAGCAGTGCAGCGGAAGTGCGTGGCAGCTTGCCAATGGCGAAGAGGCTGCCTGCACCTGCTTTAATGCCACCAACGACCTGAGCGGCCGTCTTCGGGTCGCTCGGGATCAGACCACGGTACTCGCTCGGAACGGCACCGCGGACCTTATCTAAAAGCGCCTTCGTGCTTTCTTTATTGGCATTTGGGTCACGCAGCGTCTGAACACCGTCAACGATGTAGACGGACGCGAGCATTGGCCTTGCGAGTTTTCGAATCATAAATGCATTCCTCTTTTCTTTTCGCAACGTACCGGTCGCTGTATATACGTTCTATGTGACGTCCGACATTCGGATTACGCTTTTACCAGCGACGGTTCCACCAAACATCTAAATCTGGACGCTCTGTACCAAGCGTAGTGGATTTACCATGGCCCGGCCACACAATTGTCTCATCCGGATATGCGTCGAAGAGTTTTTCTTTGACATCGCGGAAGAGTCGCACGAAGTCGCCTTCGGAATTTGTTTTCCCAAGCCCACCAGGGAAAAGGGAATCACCGACAAAGAGGTTAGGCACCCCCTTGAGGTCGGCGCGCACGGCTGCGCCACCTGGGGTATGTCCACGCAGAATTACCACTGGGAGCTCGTGGCCTGCGAACGAAATCGAGTCGCCGTCGTGGAGTTCGCGGTCGACAGGAGCAGGCAGGGCAGGTACCTCGAGGAACGGTGCCCAGTGTGTAGCGCCCGTTGCTTCTAGGACTGCAGCCAATGCACGCACGTGATCGTGGTGGCGATGCGTCGTTAATACATCCGTGATCTTGACTCCGGCCTGTTCGGCCATGGCGAGGATAGCCGGCGCGTCGTCAGCGGCGTCGATTAGCAGGCCCTGGCCATCTGCGCAGAGGAGATAGCAGTTGTTGTCCATCGAGCCGACGGAAACCTGGTGCAGTGCTAATTGGGGCAGTGGAGTTGATTCTGAATTCATGGTGCCTACCCTAGTCAATTCTTTCCTCGCCAGAACAGTGATCACCGAAGTGGTATACGCTGGTATGTTCGGAACAAAATGAACCGATCTTCTGGAAGAGGTATCTAGGTGGCTGACCGTCTTGTTGTACGTGGAGCAAGAGAACACAACCTGAAGGGCGTCGATGTGTCTCTGCCGAGGGACAAGATGGCCGTATTTACAGGCCTGTCTGGATCGGGTAAGTCCTCGCTGGCATTCGATACGATCTTTGCGGAGGGGCAGCGTCGATACGTTGAGTCTCTTTCGTCCTATGCTCGGATGTTCTTAGGACAGATGGATAAGCCCGATGTCGATTACATTGACGGGCTATCGCCCGCGGTGTCAATCGACCAAAAATCGACGAACCGTAACCCCCGTTCGACTGTAGGTACCATCACCGAAATCTACGATTACCTCCGCCTGCTCTATTCGCGGGCTGGCACTCCTCATTGTCCAGAGTGCGACGCTGTGATTGAACGGCAGACGCCGCAACAGATTGTGGACCGCGTGCTGGGGATGGAAGAGCGTCTCAAGTTCCAAGTCCTTGCTCCGGTAGTACGAAAGCGTAAAGGCGAGTTCGTTGACTTGTTTAAGGATCTCGCCGCTCAGGGTTACTCTCGAGTGAGCGTGGACGGCGAGTTGTACCAGCTCAGCGATCCACCGAAGCTTGAGAAGCAGGTCAAACACACGATTTCGGTGGTAGTGGACCGCCTTCAAGTGAAGCAAAGCCAAAAGCAGCGTCTCACCGACTCAGTGGAGACAGCACTCAAACTTGCCGACGGCCTCGTTGGCTTCGAATTCGTTGACTTCGATGAGGGCAACCCTGATCGGATCCAGATCTTCTCTGAAAAGATGGCGTGCCCGAACGGGCACAAACTTAACGTTGAGGAGTACGAGCCGCGCGCGTTTTCGTTTAACTCACCGTTTGGTGCCTGTCCAACGTGTGACGGTCTCGGGACGCAGAAGAAGATTGACGAAGAACTCGTTATTCCAGATCCAGACGCACCAGCAATTGATGCTTTCCAGCCATGGAACTCCAGCCCGAACAAGCGATACTTCGTCAAATTGATTGAAGCGTTAGCAAAAGAGGAGGGCTTTGATGCTCACGCTCCGTTCAGCTCGCTGACAAAAACGCAGCAGAAGCATTTGGTAAATGGTTCCAAAACCACGATCAGCGTGCGGTACAAGAACCGCTACGGCAGGCAGCGGTCATTCAGCGCAGCTTATGAAGGTGTCATTGGGTACCTGGAGCGTAAGCTCGAGCAGGCCGAAAGCGATACCCAGAAAGACCGACTGCTTGCTTATACGCGAGAGGTACCGTGTCCTTCGTGCAAGGGCGCTAGGTTGAAGCCCGAGATTCTCGCCGTTCGCCTCGACTCAACAACCCATGGTGAACGCTCCATCGCCGGGCTTACGGAACTGAGCATTGAGGATGCGTCCGAATACCTTGATAATTTGGTACTTGGTTACCGCGAGGAAATGATCGCGGGTGCGGTACTTCGAGAGATCCAAGCTCGACTGCACTTTCTCTTGGACGTAGGACTGAGTTACCTCTCGCTAGCTCGGTCAGCCGGCACCCTGTCGGGCGGTGAAGCGCAGCGTATCCGTCTGGCCACGCAAATTGGGTCTGGCCTTGCCGGTGTACTGTACGTGCTTGATGAGCCGTCAATCGGTTTGCATCAACGGGATAACCAGAGGCTGATTAAGACTCTGAAGAAACTTCGCGACCTTGGGAACACGCTAGTTGTGGTCGAGCACGATGAGGAAACAATCCGGGAGGCAGATTGGTTGGTAGACATCGGGCCGCTCGCCGGAGAATACGGCGGGGAAGTGGTCTACCAGGGAGAACCCGACGGTATCCGTGAAGTAGAGAACTCCATTACCGGAGACTACCTTGCGGGCAGGAAAAAGATTGAGGTCCCGGATCAGCGTCGACCGGTAGACGCAGACCGCAAGCTGAGAGTTGAGGGCGCGCGAGAGAACAACCTCAAGAACGTATCAGTGGATATTCCACTGGGAGTGTTGGTAGCTGTTACTGGGGTATCTGGGTCTGGCAAGTCTACGCTGGTAAACCAGATTCTGGCTAAGACTCTCCAGAATGAGCTCAATGGAGCTCGACAAGTCCCGGGACGGGTAAAGAAAGTCAGTGGCCTTGACCATCTAGATAAACTTGTCCAAGTCGACCAGAGTCCCATCGGACGTACACCACGATCAAACCCTGCGACATATACAGGGGTGTTTGACAAGATCCGCAACCTATTCGCGGAAACACAAGAGTCAAAGGTTCGTGGCTACAAGGCTGGCCGATTCTCGTTCAATGTCAAAGGCGGGCGCTGTGAAGCGTGCCGTGGTGATGGCACTATCAAGATTGAGATGAACTTCCTACCGGATGTATACGTCCCGTGTGAGGTGTGCCAGGGAGCACGATACAACCGTGAAACCCTCGAAGTGCGCTATAAGGGTAAGAACATTGCCGAAGTTCTCGATATGCCGATTTCTGAAGCAGCTGAGTTCTTCGAGCCAATTCAGTCAATCCATCGATACCTCAACACGCTTGTAGAGGTCGGCCTGGGCTATGTACGTCTTGGGCAGGCTGCGACAACGCTATCCGGTGGTGAGGCACAGCGGGTGAAGCTGGCGGCAGAATTGCAGAAGCGAACTAACGGCCGAACAATTTACATCCTCGACGAGCCCACTACGGGGCTGCACTTCGAAGACATTCGTAAGCTCATGCTTGTGCTGAATGGCCTGGTGGAAAAGGGCAACACTGTGTTGGTGATCGAACACAACCTGGACGTTATCAAGTCGGCGGACTGGGTGATTGACATGGGGCCTGAGGGGGGATCAGGCGGTGGAACGGTGGTCGCGCAGGGAACGCCAGAAGACGTAGCACGTAATGGCAAGTCTCATACAGGTGCTTTCTTGAAGGAGATATTGCAATAGATCCAGCTTGAATGCATGATTTGCTTGAATAAACTTCATGTATTAAAGTTCTCACCACTACCGCCCAGAGCATTCTTTACAAAGGTGCCTGGGCCACAAGTGGAGTGAATCCCACCCCATGCCGGTCGATAGTGATCAGGATACGGGTCAAGGTAGCCAAAGCATTTTTTGGTTGCCTACGGAAAGCTCCCGCGTTATTAGTAATAGCGCGGGTTTTGTGCTTTTGCGCAGAATCACTGGTGGTCTGGTAGCGATCACACATTGGTTTCTATGTTTTAGGAGTTCTCATCAGCGCTGAAGCTCGGATTAACGATCGTATCCGCGTCCCGGAAGTCCGCTTGGTCGGCCCGTCCGGCGAGCAGGTAGGGATCGTCCGTACCGACGATGCTCGGAAACTGGCTTACGAGGCCGATCTTGACCTCGTCGAAGTTGCGCCAAAGGCGAAGCCGCCCGTGGCGAAGATCATGGACTACGGCAAATACAAGTATGAGCAGGATCAGAAGGCTCGCGAGGCCCGCAAGAACCAGCAGCAGACCGTAGTGAAGGAACAGAAGTTCCGTCCTAAGATCGATGAGCACGACTACCAGACGAAGAAAAACAATGTGGAGCGCTTCCTAGAGAAGGGCAACAAGGTCAAAGTCACCATCATGTTCCGTGGCCGCGAGCAATCGCGCCCAGAACTCGGCTACCGCCTCCTCGAGCGTCTTGCAGACGACATTCAAGAGGTTGGTGTCGTGGAGTCCCGTCCGAAGCAGGACGGGCGAAACATGACGATGGTATTCGGACCTGCTCGCAAGGGCAAAAAGTAGATCAAGTTTTCAACTCTGAAGGGCTTTCAACATGAAGCAGAAGACCCACAAGGGCACCGCAAAGCGCATCAAGGTTAACGGCAAGGGCAAGCTGCGTCGTGAGCAGGCTGGTAAGCGCCACCTGAACGAGAAGCTGTCTTCGAAGCGTCGTCGCAAGCTCTCGGGTACCACCGACGTAGCTAAGAACGACGTGAAGCGCATGAAGCGCCTCCTCGGCATGTCCTAAGCACTGCCCAAGTTAAAACAACCGGTGAACGAAAGAAAAGGAAGTATTGACTCATGGCACGTGTCAAGCGTTCAGTTAATGCCAAGAAGAAGCGTCGCGCGATTCTGAAGTCCGCAAAGGGCTACCGTGGCCAGCGCTCCCGCCTGTACCGTAAGGCAAAAGAACAGTGGCTGCACTCCCAGACCTACGCCTACCGCGATCGTCGTAAGCGCAAGGGTGAGTTCCGTAAGCTGTGGATCCAGCGTATCAACGCCGCGGCCCGTATGAACGACATCACTTACAACCGTCTCATTCACGGCTTGAAGCTCGCAGAGGTCGAGGTTGACCGCAAGATCCTCGCGGAGCTCGCAGTGAACGACTTTGCAGCCTTCTCCGCTATCTGCGAGATCGCTAAGAAGGCCTTGCCAGCTGACGTAAATGCGCCAGTTGATGCAGCATAAGTTGCCTAGAACGTTGAACTAGGACGGAGCCCGTCGGCAAGCGTGAACGCTTGGCGGCGGGTTTTTACATTCAGGAGTAGGAAATTTCGTGGCCCTTGACTTTTCACAGCCCTTCACCGAACGAACCCCGCGAGTCGTGAATGCAGCGAAGCTGCTCCGCGCAAAGGGACGCAAGAAAGCAAACCGCTTTCTGGTGGAAGGGGTGAACAGCGTCGAGGCTGCCGTAGCTACGGGCGCGGCTACTGACCTCTTCGTGACAGAACATGCTTCACAAGCCTTTGCTGACGTTGTGACTACCGCAGAATATATGGATGTATATGTTCATGCCATTACAGACATCGCAGCGAAGCACTTGAGCGACACTGTAAACACCACTGGTATTTTTGCTGTTTGCAAGCCAGTGTTGTGGTCAGTCGGGGCAGCTCTTCGCGGCAAGCCTTCTTTTGTTGTGGTCGGGATTGATACTAACGATCCGGGTAACGCAGGCACCATGATTCGCATTGCTGACGTGTGCGGGGCGGACGCTGTCATATTTGCCGGCGACTGCGTCGATCCTGAGTCGGGCAAGGCTGTGCGGGCCTCAGCAGGTTCGTTGTTTCACTTACCTGTGGCACGCGAGCGCAATACCCAGGACGTCCTTGGCCAGTTAAAAGCAGCAGGGCTTCAGACAGTAGCGACGACTATTGACGGCGAGGTATCCCTTGAGAAAACAAGTGATCTGCTTTCTGCCCCGATTGCTTGGCTGTTCGGAAATGAAGCACACGGATTGCCAACAGCTATTGCAGATCGTGCTGATGTACGGGTATCAATCCCGATTCAGGGATCTGCAGAGTCGCTGAACCTTGCAACAGCGTCAGCAATGTGTCTTTGGGAAACTGCCAAAGCAAAGATGGCGCAACAAGAGCTTTAGTTATATGTGTCGTGTCTGAAGCGACAGGTATGCTTAGTTTCGTTTTAACGGCTTTACAACCTTTACTACAAAGCGTAATCGGAAGGACCGAGTGTGTCGGAAAATAGTGGAATCGAATTGTCAGAAGAGAAACTCAATGCGGCAGCAGAAGCTGCAATTTCGGATTTTGAAGCAGCTGCAGACCTGCAGGCGTTAGAAGAGGCTCACAAGCAGCACTTGGGCGACCAAGCCTACATCCCTCAGGCTCGGCGTGCACTCGGTTCGTTGCCAAAGCAAGACCGTAAAGACGCTGGTAGGGCAGTGAATGTGGCCCGAGGCCGTGTAGAGAAGGCGTATGCCAAACTTCACGCGGTGCGTGAAGCCGAGTACCGCGAGGCTCAATTGAAAGCAGAGGCTGTCGACGTAACTCTACCGACACGTCGTTCTCAGCTGGGCGCGATGCACCCCATCACAACGTTGAGTGAGCAGATCGCAGATATCTTTATCGGCATGGGGTGGGAGATCGCCGAGGGGCCAGAAATCGAAGCCGAATACTTTAATTTTGATGCACTGAACTTCATTCCGGATCACCCGGCGAGGACGCTGCAGGACACCTTTTACGTTGGTAAACCTGGTTCCCGCCAGGTGATGCGCACGCATACTTCGCCTGTCCAGGTTCGAACGATGCTTGACCGTGATGTGCCTGTGTACATTGCTTGCCCTGGCAGGGTATTCCGCACCGATGAACTTGACGCAACGCACACCCCAGTTTTCCACCAGATTGAGGGTCTTGCCGTCGATAAAGGCCTGACTATGGCTCATTTGCGTGGCACACTCGACCACCTTGCGAAGACGCTGTTCGGGCCAGAGACGAAGACGCGTATGCGTACCAATTACTTCCCCTTCACCGAGCCATCTGCTGAAGTAGACGTTTGGTTCCCAAATAAAAAGGGTGGTGCTGGCTGGATCGAGTGGGGTGGCTGCGGCATGGTGAACCCGAACGTGCTTCGCGCAGTAGGCATTGATCCGGATGAGTACTCAGGCTTTGCGTTCGGGATGGGCCTTGAACGAACTCTCCAGTTCCGTAACGGCTTGTCAGACATGCGTGACATGGTCGAAGGAGATATCCGTTTCACCGTCCCATTTGGTGTGCAGGCTTAAAGGAGTTAATGACATGCTGATTTCAAAAAATTTCCTCACCACCCTTCTGCAACAGGCGGGCAATACTGGTTGGTCTGTCACTGACGAAGAGATGGACGCAGGCTTCGTTCGCGTCGGTTTTGAGACTGAAGGCTACGCCCCGATTGAAAAAACCGAGGGCCCCCTAGTGCTCGGCAAGGTCCTTGAAATTGAAGAGCTCACCGAGTTCAAGAAGCCGATTCGTTACTGCCAGGTTGACGTGGGACAGGCGAATGGCACGGGTGAGCCGCAGGGCATTATTTGCGGTGCACGTAACTTTACTGTTGGCGACACGGTAGTTGTCGCGCTTCCGGGGTGCGTTCTTCCGGGTAATTTCGCTATTTCTGCGAGAAAGACTTACGGGCATATCTCTAACGGGATGATGGCGTCAGCGGCGGAGCTCGGTCTGACCGCGAAGAGTGCTGGCATCATTACTCTTAGCGATGAAATCGGCGCCCCTGGCACTGATGCGCGGGAAGTTCTGGATCTCGACGACACTATCTTCGAAGTGAACGTCACTCCGGATCGTGGTTACGCTTTGTCGGCGCGTGGCCTAATGCGAGAGCTTGCGTCGGCATTCGACATCGCTTTTGTCGACCCAGCTCAGCAGCCTGACATCGCCGGCATCGATATTTCTGCAGTTCCTGCGCCAGCAGGTTCCCTTCTCGACGTCACCGTAGAGCCGGACACCGCTACGAAGCGCTTCGGGCTGCGAAAGGTGGAAGGCATCGACCCCGAAGCGGCGTCGCCGTTTTGGATGCAGCGCGAGCTCATGCTCAGCGGCATCCGTCCAGTGAACGGCGCAACCGATGTTACGAACTTCGTAATGTTGCTGCTCGGTCAGCCGATGCACGCCTTTGACGCAGATACAATCTCTGGCGCGCTTCGCATCCATAATGCGGAAGAGGGCACTGAATTCGAAACACTGGATCATACAATGCGAACCCTTCGCGCTTCCGATGTAGTCATTTCTGATGACTCTGGAATTCAGTCTCTGGCTGGTGTCATGGGTGGCACGACCTCAGAAATTTCGGAAACCACGAAGAATGTTTACTTCGAAGCAGCAACTTGGGATGAACTTACGGTTGCGCGTACTGCTCGTCACCACAAACTGAGCTCAGAAGCCTCCCGTCGATTTGAGCGTGGAGTCGATCCGGCACTGGTGGAGGTAGCGTTGGATGTAGCTTGTGAGCTGCTGACGAGCTTTGCCGGGGGCAAGGTTGCAGCAGGTCGTACGTTGGTGGGTGAGGTGCATCAGCGAACTGAGATCTCTATGGCGAAAACGTTCCCTTCGGCATTGATCGGCGTCAAGTACTCTGAAGAGACCATTTCTCAGCGGCTACATGAAGTCGGGTGCGGCGTTGAAGAAAGTGGTGGCAATTTCATTGTGACGCCACCTTCCTGGCGGAATGACCTTACGGTCCCAGTAGAGCTTGTAGAAGAGATTGTTCGGCTCGAAGGGCTTGACGCTATTCCATCGATTCTTCCGACGCCGAAGGGGGGACGTGGCCTGACTGCAACGCAAAAGCGTCGTCGTGCAGTGACGCATGCTCTTGCGTACTCAGGTTACGCAGAGATTATTCCTACACCGTTTATGGCCACGGGTCTTTTCGACGCCTGGGGCCTGAGCAAGGACGATGCCCGCCGCGCAACCGTGTCGGTTCAGAATCCTCTGGATAGCGACTATGCCGTACTCGCTACGACACTCTTGCCCGCAATGCTCGAGGCAGTAGCGAAAAATGCGGCCCGCGGTCAGCATGACGTGTCGATTTACTCAGTTGCACAGGTAGCTATCGGCGGGGAAGCTGAAACACCAATGCCAAGCGTTGATCACCGCCCGGACGAAGAGACCCTGGCAGCAGTGGTGAACTCATTGCCGAAGCAGCCGCTGCATGTTGCAACTGTTGGCGTCGGAGATGCCGAAGTAGAGGGGCCTTGGGGCGATTCGCGAATGTACTCGTGGGCTGATGCTGTTGAATCTGCGCAGATAGTGGCGCGGACAGCCGGGATAGAGCTCGAGGTCCGGGCAGCAGACTACCTACCATGGCATCCGGGACGCTGCGCAGAGTTGCTGGTCGACGGCCAAGTTGTTGGTCACGCAGGTGAACTACACCCGCAGATTCTGGAAGAATGTGGCTTACCTGCACGAGTTTGCGCAATGGAGATGGACCTTTCGGCATTGCCACAGAGTGCTCACCTGCCCGCTCCGAAGCTGTCTGCGTACCCGGCAGTTCACCAGGACCTTGCATTGGTCGTGGACGACTCGACACCGGCCGAAAGCGTGCGAAAGACCGTAGCAGAACACGCCGGGCCGTTATTGGAAAATGTAACGCTGTTTGACGTCTATCGTTCTGAGTCCCTCGGCGAAGGCAAGAAGTCGCTCGCATTTGGACTCTTGTTCCGTGCGGATGACCGAACGCTCACTGAAGACGAAGCGTCGGAAGGGCGTTTAGCTGCGGCTGAGGCAGCGAAACAGGAATTTAATGCCACGATGAGGGCGTAGGTTACTTTTGCTGCTGACAGGCAGGACATCGCAGTGAGCGGCGTCCTGCCTGCTGTCGTTTTAGGAATGCATGTATCTTGAATCGGCACGAGCTTGCCATTTGTCTGGCAGGATGGGACTCCGTAGCCACAAGCGTCTACACCCGTAAAGGAGCCATAAAACCATGCCACAACAGACCGTTCTCACCCCTAAGGGATTTGTGGCTGCAGGTCTTCATGCGGGAATACGCGAAGGCGAGGGGCATGATCTGGCGCTCATTGTTAATCAGGGACCTGCTTGGAACGCAGCAGCGGTGTTTCCAGATAGTCGGGTCTGCGCCTCGCCTGTTCGAGCTACGCGCGAAGTTATGCGCTCGCATGCTGTGAACGCAGTTGTTTTAACATCAGGCAACGCTAATGCGTTCAACGGTTCAACGGGGGATGCGGACACTCGTGAGATTCAGAAGCGCGTATCCCAAGAGATTGGAGTCCCAGAAGACCGGGTCGCAGTCTGCGCGAAGGGACAGTTCGCAGTGCCTTTGCCAATGGAGCGTGTGAAAACTGGGTTAGCCAAACTCGCCACGGATCTGGGAGATACCCCTGCGCACGCTGAATCGGCTGCGGCCGCAATAGCGTCAACCCAAGGAACGATCAATCAAGCAGGCGTGAGCTGTGGAGCTTGGAGTGTTGGGGGCATTTCCCAGGGGGCTGGAAATTCACAGGAAACACTAGACACAGTACTGGGGTGCCTCACCACAGATGCGCTTGTACCGGCCTTTTCACTCGAAAAGGCATTGCGACGGGCTATGGAAACTACGTTCAATACGCTTGATCGATCTACAGCCCCGCTAACGAACGATACGGTGTTGTTGCTCGCATCTGGTGCGAGCCAGGTCACCCCCAACCAAACTCAGTTGGATGAGGCAGTGCTTGCGGTTTGCGAGGCATTGGTGGAGCAGCTTTTGTTGGTCAACCAGGGAAGCGCGACCAAGAAATTGACGCTTGCCGTAGCTGGCGCTGCAAATGATGAAGAGGCACGCATCGCAGCACAAGCCGTAGCATGTGACGGACGTTTTCGAGAGTCGCTACTCAGTGGTGCTCCGGACTGGCCACGCGCACTCGCGATTGCGGGGAAGACAAAAGTGTGCCTAGATGCTGAGGCACTGGAGATCAACGTCAATGGAACACAGCTCTGCCAGGGAATCACTCCGCTCTTGACAAGCCGGGTGCTTGACTACGACGAACACGTGACTATTACGCTGGATCTAGGAACTCGTGGCGTCGGTACAGCAACAGTGCGGACGCTTTTGGAGCCTATGTAAGGGGAAAGTGGGCGTCGAAAAGCGAACGTCCAGGAGGCTTTGAAAATACAATAGGGGAGACGTCCGCATATTTTGCAGCAATCATAACGCAGAAATAGGAAGTAAACAGCATGGTGAACTCAGTTCGGCACTTTTTCGCAGACGATGACTTGACGCCAGAGGAACAAGCGCAAGTGCTCACGCTTGCCGCAGAGATGAAAAAGAACCCTTATGCGCACCGACCTCTCGAAGGGCCGAAGTCTGTTGCGGTACTTTTCGACAAGACCTCCACGCGCACGCGGTTCTCCTTCGATACAGGGATTGCACAGCTGGGTGGGCACGCGATTGTTGTCGAAACTCAGAATGCACAAATGGGCAAGGGTGAGTCCTACCAAGATACGGCGGCGGTGCTTTCGCGATACGTCGAAGCAATCGTTTGGAGGACGTATGCCCACGACAATTTGCTCCAGATGGCGGAGACATCACAGGTTCCGATTGTTAACGCGCTTTCCGATGACCTGCACCCGTGCCAAATTCTTGCGGATCTGCAAACAATCGTCGAAACCTTTTGTCCTGAGCAGGGGCCGGCGGGACTCCACGGCCTGAAAGCTGTGTATTTGGGAGATGGCGCTAACAATATGGCCAACTCCTACATGATTGGGTTCGCAACTGCGGGGGTAGACATCGCGATCATCGCGCCTCCGGAGTTTCATCCGGAGCAGCGGTTTGTGGACCGTGCGCGTGATCGTGCAAGCCAGACAGGTGCGACAGTCACGGTTACCAGCGATGTTGCTGCGGTAGCTGGAGCAGACGTGGTTATCACGGATACTTGGGTGTCAATGGGCATGGAGGGAGATGGAAAAGATCGACGCACTCCGTTCTTGCCATACCAAGTAAATAGTGGAATTATGCAAATGGCCGGTAATAATGCGATATTTCTTCACTGCCTACCGGCGTATCGTGAAAACGAAGTGACCGCAGAAGTAATCGATGGGCCGCAGTCGCGAGTCTTCGATGAAGCTGAAAATCGTCTTCACGCCCAAAAGGCGTTGTTGACCTGGTTGTTGGAGCACCAATAATGACCCAAACTGTCTCAAGAACTGCGCGACAAGCTCGGATTCTGGAGATACTTGTGAGCACGCGAGTGTCTTCTCAGATCCAGCTTTCCGAGCTTTTGCAAGACGAGGGTATCGAGATTACGCAGGCAACCCTGTCCCGTGATCTTGATGAGCTGGGAGCAAAGAAAGTGCGGCCAAGCGACGGAGGCCGTGCATATTACACGGTGAACTCCGATGCCGAGGCTTTTGATGCCTTGCATACAGGCCCACGTGAGAAACTTCGTCGAATGATCGAGGAACTCGTCGTCTCTGTTGACCATTCTGCGAATATGGCTGTACTGCGAACTCCACCTGGAGCTGCACAATATCTGGCTAGCTATATAGACAGAGTCGGTTTGGAGCAGGTAGTAGGCTGTATCGCTGGTGACGATACGATTTTTGTTCTCGCCCGAGATCCGCTTAAGGGCGGTGACCTAGCCCAGCAGGTATTTGGACGCAATACAAAGGCGTAAGTGACGCCGAAGCAAGCACAAACCCCGCGCTAGGTATACTATGTACCGCAGTGCAGAATATGATCTAGAAACACAAGGAGCTTTGATCCATGACTAACCGTGTTGTACTCGCATACTCAGGCGGGCTCGATACCTCTGTTGCGATTTCCTACCTCGGCGAAATGCTTAATGGCGAAGTCATTGCAGTAGCACTCGACCTTGGCCAGGGCGGCGAAGATATGGAGTCCGTACGTCAGCGCGCATTAGATTGCGGTGCTGTGGAATCCATCGTTATCGATGCGAAAGATGAATTTGCTGAGGACTACTGCCTGCCAACCATCAAGGCGAACGGTATGTACATGGGTGAGTACCCGTTGGTGTCAGCAATTTCCCGCCCGTTGATCGTAAAGCACCTTGTGAAGGCCGCACAGGAGCACGGTGGCACTCACGTATCACACGGTTGCACCGGTAAAGGCAATGACCAGGTTCGTTTTGAGGTTGGATTCCTGAACCAGGACCCAGATCTGGAAATTGTTGCGCCTGCTCGCGATTTTGCGTGGACACGCGATAAGGCGATTGCGTACGCAGAAGGAAAGGACCTGCCAATTGAGCAGTCGGCAGCTTCGCCATTCTCGATTGACCAAAACGTTTGGGGGCGCGCGGTAGAGACAGGCTTTTTGGAGGACCTCTGGAACGCGCCGACGAAGGATCTATACGCTTACACGGAAAGCCCTTCGATGGGCAATGCGCCTGACGAAGTCATTATCTCGTTCGAGGGAGGCAAGCCGGTTGCAATCGACGGCCGCCCGGTAACGATGTTGGAAGCAATCGAAGAGATGAACCGTCGCGCTGGTGCGCAGGGCATCGGTCGTCTGGATATGGTCGAAGACCGCTTGGTTGGCATTAAGTCCCGTGAGATTTACGAAGCGCCAGGTGCGGTCGCTCTGATTACGGCGCACAAGGCGCTCGAGGACGTTACGATTGAGCGCGAGCTGGCTCGCTACAAGCGACTTATCGACGCGCGCTGGTCGGAGGAAGTGTACGACGGTCTTTGGTTCGGTCCGCTCAAGCGCTCCCTGGATGCGTTCATCGAGTCGACACAGGAGCACGTCACTGGGGACATCCGCATGGAAATGCATGCAGGTAAGGCAGTGGTCAATGGCCGCCGCTCCAACCACTCCCTGTACGACTTCAACCTCGCGACGTACGACACAGGCGACACTTTCGACCAGACCTACGCTAAGGGCTTCGTCCGTTTGCATGGTTTGTCATCGCAGATCGCGAACAAGCGCGATCGCGAAGCGAAATAGCAGGGAGCTTTGGAAGTTATGCAGCAGCATAAGACGAATGAAGGCGCGCTGTGGGGCGGTCGGTTTTCTGGCGGCCCTTCTGAGGCGATGTTCGCGCTGAGCGTATCGACGCACTTCGATTGGGTGCTTGCGCCTTATGATGTATTGGCATCGAAAGCTCACGCAAAAGTCTTGCACCGTGCAGGACTTCTTTCGGACGAAGACCTGAAGACCATGCTCGAGGGGCTTGAGCAACTCGGCGCAGACGTTGCAAGTGGTGCGTTTGTTCCCGAACCGACGGACGAAGATGTTCACGGCGCAATGGAGCGCGGCCTGATCGACCGAGTAGGTCCTGAGGTAGGAGGGCGCCTGCGTGCAGGGCGCTCGCGGAATGAGCAGGTGGCAACGATGTTCCGGATGTGGGTTCGTGATGCCCTGCGCGGTGTTGCTCTGCACATTACGGATCTCATCGATGCTCTCGTTGCACAGGCGGCTGCACATCCCGATATCATCATGCCGGGTAAGACCCACTTCCAGGCTGCGCAGCCTATTTTGCTCGCACACTCGTTGCTCGCTCACGCACACCCGCTGTTGCGTGACTTGGAGCGGATTCAGGATGCGGACAAGCGGTTGGCTGTGTCGCCGTACGGCTCTGGCGCTTTGGCGGGTTCTTCGTTGCACCTAGACCCGGAGGCGATTGCGGAAGAACTTGGCTTCTATGAAGCAACCGACAACTCACTGGACGGCACAGCTTCGCGTGATTTCGCAGCCGAAGCGGCCTACGTTCTAGCCCAGATTGCAGTGGATGTGTCCCGCTTTGCGGAAGAAATTATCGCCTGGTCGACGCCAGAGTTCGGTTACGTCACGTTGGACGACGCATGGTCGACTGGTTCTTCGATCATGCCGCAAAAAAAGAACCCAGACGTTGCGGAGCTTGCCCGAGGCAAGTCAGGTAGGTTAATCGGCAACCTTACCGGATTGATGGCCACTCTTAAGGCGCAGCCTCTCGCGTATAACCGCGATTTGCAAGAAGACAAGGAGCCGGTAATCGATTCCGTAAACCAGCTCAACATTCTTCTGCCAGCGTTTACCGGGTTGGTCTCGACTCTCAAGTTCCATGGTGATCGAATGCGTGAGATTGCACCTGCGGGATTCACGCTTGCTACCGATTTGGCAGAGTGGATGGTTCGCCAGGGCGTGCCATTCCGAGAGGCGCACGAAGCTTCCGGAGCATGCGTGCGCATCGCGGAGTCCCGAGGCGTCAACCTTATTGACTTGACAGATGAGGAGCTCGCGAGCGTAGACCCTCGACTTAACGCAGGAGTCCGTGACGTGCTCACGATTGAGGGTGCTGTGAGCTCGCGCGATACACGCGGCGGAACCGCCGGTCCACGGGTAGAAGAACAGCGTGTACGCGTAGCGGAGGCAAATAGTAAGTATCGAGCGTGGGCAGAGAAGCCTGTGCGGGGTTAACATCGGTACCGCATTTGCGACGCCCACCTTTCGGTGGGCGTTTCAACTTTTTGTAGTGGTGGCGTCGATAAGTGACTAACAAGGGTGAGGTAAGCTCAACTGCATGAGTCTTGATCCCAAACTTCTCGACGTACTGGTGTGCCCGCAAGACAAAGGGCCGCTTGAGTATAAGGAAGACGAACAGTTGCTGGTGAATGAACGCATTGGTGTCGCGTATCGGATCGACGATGGTATTCCGGTCCTGCTAATCGATGAAGCAGTTCCCTATACAAACACCCACAAGTAACAACGCTGGGAAGACGACTCTCTGAAAGGAATTTCATGACTAACGCAAACATTATCGACGAACTCGAGTGGCGTGGCCTGATCAATCAGCACACGGATCTGGAGGCGTTGCGTGAAGAAACGCAGAAGCCTATCACGTTGTACTGTGGCTTCGACCCGACAGGCCCTTCACTACATGCAGGTCACCTGGTGCCGCTGCTGATGCTGCGCAGGTTCCAACTCGCTGGACACCGGCCAATTGTGCTAGCAGGTGGTGCTACCGGCAAGATAGGCGACCCGCGTGACGTGGGCGAGCGCACGATGAATTCCGATGACACTGTGGCAGATTGGGCCGAGCGAATTGGAAGCCAGCTGTCAAAGTTCGTCGATTTTGACGGTGAGAACGGTGCGCTGCTGCTGAATAATAATGATTGGATTAAGGACTGGAAGGTCATTGAGTTCCTTCGCGACGTCGGCAAGCATTTTTCGCTCTCCACAATGCTGAGTCGTGATACCGTGAAGCGTCGCCTGGAAAACGACGGGATTTCTTTTACCGAGTTTTCGTACATGCTGTTGCAGGCACATGACTTTGTACAGTTGCGTCGTACGCACAATTGTGTGCTGCAGGTTGGTGGTGGCGACCAGTGGGGCAACCTGGTTGCTGGTGTTGATCTGAACCGACGCATGGATTCGGAGCGCGTGCATGCGTTGACCGTTCCGCTTGTGACGGACTCCGAGGGCAAGAAGTTTGGCAAGTCCACCGGCGGTGGTTCGTTGTGGCTTGACCCAGAAATGACCAGCCCGTACACCTGGTACCAGTACTTTGTTAATGCGGCGGACGCCGATGTGATCCGGTACCTGCGGTGGTTCACGTTTCTCGATAAGGAAGAGCTGGATGCTCTTGCCGTCGAGGTCGAAGAGCGACCATTTAAGCGAGAGGCACAGAAGCGGTTGGCGCAAGAGATGACAGATCTCGTCCATGGCCGCGAAGCTCGTGAGGCCGTTGAGTTAGCGTCCCAGGCGCTATTCGGTAAAGCAGATCTGACTGATCTCGATGAGCGTACCTTGGCCAGCGCTGTTGCCGAGACGAATGTGTTCGAGGTCGCGGCTGGAGCTGAAGTCAGCATCGTGGACATGCTGGTCGGCTCCGGCTTGGCCGACTCGAAGGGTGCTGCCCGTAGATCGCTGAAGGAAGGCGGCATTTACGCCAACAACGAGCGTGTAGTAGATGAGAACTGGGTTCCATCCGTGGATGATTTTCTGCATGGAACCTGGCTCGTGCTGCGTCGTGGTAAGAAGACATTCGCAGGCGTGAAGCGCAGCTAGGCGCAGGTGACAGCATCTGAAAGCAACGCGGTGGTAGAGCAGAAGCCTATGCCACCGCGTTAAGTCTTTCCATGATGGTTGCTGCGATGCCCTCGGGAGTGTCATCGATATCCACAGCGAAACCCAGCTCGTCCAGTTGGAGCGATTCAAGCGTATCTAGCTGGGAATCCAACATTGAAGCAGGCATGAAGTGATCCGTACGGTGGCTCAGCCGTTTCAGCAGTAGCTCACGCGGCCCGTCTAGGTGCACAAATATAAGGGGTACGTCGGCTAGTCGGAGCTTGTCGCGATAAATGCGTTTCAGCGCTGAACATGTAACGACGGTTCGCTTTCCAGCACTGTCTTGCTTTTGAAGCCAGTTCGAGAGTTTCTCAAGCCACGGCCAGCGGTCCTCGTCGGTGAGAGGTTGGCCCTGACTCATCTTTTCGACGTTTTCCGCCGGATGAAACTCATCAGCCTCGACGAGTTCAAAGCCGGATCTCTGCGCAAGAATCTCGGCGATGGTGGTCTTTCCACTTCCGCACACTCCCATAAGGATGAGGTGCGCCGGGGGTAGCTTCTCTGCTTCATGCATGTTCTTCCCTCCTTGATGCTTCACGAGTGGGGGTAGCTAAAGAAAGCGTCGCCCTGACATTGATGCAGTGCACGATCGCCCACTGAAGTATGTGTATTCTAACGCTATAGCCAGTTTTCCGTATTGACGCCCCGTAGATCGGTGCGTCGATACGGCCTTGAAGCCTCGCTTGAGAAGAGACAGGATAGCTCATGGAAACTTGGGAACAGACGTTGTCGGCCGGCCCCTTAATGGGGATCGCTGCGGTCGGCATTGCCCTCATTCTTTTGCTCATTATTCAGTTCAAGGTCCATGCGTTCGTCACGCTGATTCTTGTGTCTGTCTTGACCGCTATCGCGGCAGGCATTCCAACAGGAGAACTGTATGACGTTGTGATGGGCGGCTTCCGATCCACACTTGGCGACGTCGGTATTCTTGTCGGTTTGGGCGCGATGCTTGGCAAACTTATTGAGTACTCCGGTGGCGCTAGAGTCCTCGCCAACACGATGATCGATAGGTTCGGCGAGCGGCGAGCGCCGATGGCGCTTGGTGTGGCCTCGCTCTTGCTTGGCTTCCCAATGTTTTTCGACGCCGGCCTCGTTGTCATGCTGCCGATCATTTTCGCAGTTGCCGCTCGTATCGGTGGACCAATCTTGCTCTACGCAATTCCGACGGTTGCTGCATTCTCTGTCATGCACGTCTTCGTGCCTCCGCATCCAGGACCAGTCGCTGCTTCGACATTCTTCGACACAAACCTTGGTCTGCTGATCGTTTTTGGCTTGATTGTTGCAGTTCCAACGTTTTATGTTTCGGGCCTTTTGTGGGGTAAGTATTGCGCAAAGAAGTTCCCGTTTACGTCAGTAGCAAACGCCGTTTTCAACTCGGACGACAGCGATATTAAGTCATTGCCGAAAACAGGCACTGTCATTACGATTCTGCTACTCCCGATGCTGTTGATATTCCTGAACACGGGTGTCGACTTTGCGACGAAATCTGGCGCAATTACAGGTGACGAAACCTGGGCGCAGGCGTTCACATTCCTTGGAAAGTCCGGTATTGCGCTGTTGATTTCGGTTCTCGTCGCGCTTCCAGTGCTCGGGACCTCACGTGGGGTGAAGGGTTCGGCGCTGGAAAAACTCGTCGATTCGGCGTTAGGGCCAATTGCATCCGTTGTGTTCATTACTGGTGCCGGTGGCATGTACGGCGGAGTTCTTCGTGCGTCTGGTATCGGCGATGCCATCGCGGATCTCATGCAAGGACTAGGAATTCCAGTCATCCTCGCTGTGTACTTGGTAGCGGTGATCATGCGCGTTGCGCAGGGATCTGCAACTGTAGCGCTGACAACCACGGCCGGATTGATGGCTCCAGCAGTACTGGCTGGCGGCTACTCGGAAATTCAGATCGTCGCAATTACATTGGCGTGTGCGGCCGGTTCGGTTTGCTGCTCTCTAGTGAACGACTCCGGCTTCTGGCTTGTGGGCCGTCTTTTTGGGATGGACGTCAAGACCACACTGAAAACTTGGACGCTGCAGCAGACCATAGAATCCGTGGCGGCATTCCTAATCACGCTTCTGATCTTTGTCCTTTTCTAACTCCTTGAGAAGGCGTTAGGGGAACGCAATCTGATCCGTTAGCGCCTTCTCAATAAACTACTTCTACCAGCCAATTTGTGTTGTTGTTGGTGTGTGTGTAACTTTATGTGAGTCAGCGAGACCGACAACGCCCCGCCAGACAGACTCGGTAAAGAGTTGGTTGGTGAGATGGCGGTTAGGAAAACTACCGCTGGCCGACATAACAAAATAGGTTCTGTGATGCGGCGCGTGTTTGCGTTGTTGAGAATGTTTTGTTAGTGTCAATCTTCGTCGCTTTGAATGCGCCACTGTGTTTTGTGGTGTGTTTGGGTGTGCGGTTGTTGTTTGAGAACTCGATAGTGTGCCAATGTACTTTTTATTTTTTTGATTGCATTGACTTTTGGTTGCGTGCTGTGTGCCATGTTTTGGTGTGTGCCGGCGGTGATGCTTGAACCTATGATTGGGTGTCACTGGTTGGTGCAGATGCATGGTCGCGTTGACTTTATTGGTTGATGTGGTTGTGACTGGTCCTGTTTTGCCCCGTCGGGTTGGGACCGGTGTTGTTTGTACTTTACTTTTTTGTAATTTTAGGATTTTGCCAGACACTGACTGTTGTTGGTGGTTGGTTTGTTTTTGGTTAGGTTTTGGGCTTTTCACGGCCTTGTTTCTTTCTGAAATAGTTTTTGTGGAGAGTTTGATCCTGGCTCAGGATGAACGCTGGCGGCGTGCTTAACACATGCAAGTCGAACGGAAAGGCCAGTGCTTGCACTGGTACTCGAGTGGCGAACGGGTGAGTAACACGTGGGTGATCTGCCCTGTACTTCGGGATAAGCTTGGGAAACTGGGTCTAATACCGGATAGGACAACTTTTTGGATATTGTTGTGGAAAGCTTTTGCGGTATGGGATGAGCTCGCGGCCTATCAGCTTGTTGGTGGGGTAATGGCCTACCAAGGCGTCGACGGGTAGCCGGCCTGAGAGGGTGTACGGCCACATTGGGACTGAGATACGGCCCAGACTCCTACGGGAGGCAGCAGTGGGGAATATTGCACAATGGGCGCAAGCCTGATGCAGCGACGCCGCGTGGGGGATGAAGGCCTTCGGGTTGTAAACTCCTTTCGCTAGGGACGAAGCTTTTTGTGACGGTACCTGGAGAAGAAGCACCGGCTAACTACGTGCCAGCAGCCGCGGTAATACGTAGGGTGCGAGCGTTGTCCGGAATTACTGGGCGTAAAGAGCTCGTAGGTGGTTTGTCGCGTCGTTTGTGTAAGTCCACAGCTTAACTGTGGGACTGCAGGCGATACGGGCATAACTTGAGTGCTGTAGGGGAGACTGGAATTCCTGGTGTAGCGGTGAAATGCGCAGATATCAGGAGGAACACCGATGGCGAAGGCAGGTCTCTGGGCAGTAACTGACGCTGAGGAGCGAAAGCATGGGTAGCGAACAGGATTAGATACCCTGGTAGTCCATGCCGTAAACGGTGGGCGCTAGGTGTGAGTCCCTTCCACGGGATTTGTGCCGTAGCTAACGCATTAAGCGCCCCGCCTGGGGAGTACGGCCGCAAGGCTAAAACTCAAAGGAATTGACGGGGGCCCGCACAAGCGGCGGAGCATGTGGATTAATTCGATGCAACGCGAAGAACCTTACCTGGGCTTGACATGTAGCGGATCGCCGCAGAGATGTGGTTTCCCTTGTGGTCGCTATACAGGTGGTGCATGGTTGTCGTCAGCTCGTGTCGTGAGATGTTGGGTTAAGTCCCGCAACGAGCGCAACCCTTGTCTTATGTTGCCAGCATGTAATGGTGGGGACTCATGAGAGACTGCCGGGGTTAACTCGGAGGAAGGTGGGGATGACGTCAAATCATCATGCCCCTTATGTCCAGGGCTTCACACATGCTACAATGGTCGGTACAGCGCGTTTGCTACCTTGTGAGGGGATGCTAATCGCACAAAGCCGGCCTTAGTTCGGATTGGGGTCTGCAACTCGACCCCATGAAGTCGGAGTCGCTAGTAATCGCAGATCAGCAACGCTGCGGTGAATACGTTCCCGGGCCTTGTACACACCGCCCGTCACGTCATGAAAGTTGGTAACACCCGAAGCCAGTGGCCTGTCATGGGAGCTGTCGAAGGTGGGATCGGCGATTGGGACGAAGTCGTAACAAGGTAGCCGTACCGGAAGGTGCGGCTGGATCACCTCCTTTCTAAGGAGTTTTTTATTGTGGCTCACAGTTGTGGGCTTGTTTGTTGGTTGAGTCACCGTGGGTGTGGCTGCCAATTGTTGTTTCCGGGTGGAGACACACCAGTCACGGACTGTCATGCATTCGTGTGGTGGTTGTGGTTGTGGTTGCAGTGTGGCCGGGTTTTTGTAGTCAAAAAGAAGTGTTAATTATTGTGTGTTGGTGCACTGTTGGGTGTCTGAGGCAGCAGTTGTGTTGTCTTGAATGATTCCGCGTGTTGATCACTGACTGGTTTGGTTGGTGGTTGGTGTGTGGGGTGTGTTGTGTGAGAACTGTATAGTGGACGCGAGCATCTTTATTCTTGTGGAAGAATTTTTTGATTGTAAGTTTGCCTAACAACAAGTGATTGTCATGCTGTTTGTGTGTGGTGGTTGTTTGTTGTTTGTTTGTTGTGTGTTTTTGTTTTGTTACAAGGGCGTACGGTGGATGCCTTGGCATGCTTAGCCGATGAAGGACGTGTGAGGCTGCGTTATGCCTCGGGGAGTTGCCAACAAAGCGTTGATCCGAGGATGTCCGAATGGGGAAACCTGGCACTTGTTATGGAGTGTTACCTGCAGATGAATGTATAGTCTGTGTGGGGGTTACGCGGGGAAGTGAAACATCTCAGTACCCGTAGGAGAAGAAAACAATTGTGATTCTGCTAGTAGTGGCGAGCGAACGTGGATGAGGCTAAACCATGCGTGTGTGATACCTGGCAGGGGTTGCGCGTGTGGTGTTGTGGGCGATGATTGTGGGTATGCTGCCATGTACCCCTATGATGCGGCGTGTTAGCGGAAGTCACCTGGGATGGTGTGCCGGAGAGGGTGAGAGCCCCTGTACGTGAAGGCGTGTCGTGTTGTGGTGATTGTTTGCCCGAGTAGCAGTGGGCTCGTGGAATCTGCTGTGAATCTGCCGGGACCACCCGGTAAGCCTAAATACTAAGTGTGACCGATAGTGAATAAGTACCGTGAGGGAATGGTGAAAAGTACCCCGGGAGGGGAGTGAAAGAGTTCCTGAAACCGTGCGCTTACAATCCGTCAGAGCACCGCGTGTGTGTGATGGCGTGCCTTTTGAAGAATGAGCCTGCGAGTCAGCGGCATGTCGCGAGGTTAACCCGTGTGGGGTAGTCGTAGCGAAAGCGAATCCTAATTGGGTGTTGTAAGTGGCATGTCCTGGACCCGAAGCGGGGTGATCTACCCATGGCCAGTGTGAAGCAGCTGTAAGAGGTTGTGGAGGCGCGAACCCACTTAGGTTGAAAACTGAGGGGATGAGTTGTGGGTAGGGGTGAAAGGCCAATCAAACTCCGTGATAGCTGGTTCTCCCCGAAATGCATTTAGGTGCAGCGTTATAGTAGTTTGCCGGAGGTAGAGCTACTGGTTGGTTGAGCGGGACTATCATCTTAGCAACATCAGCCAAACTCCGAATGCCGGTTAAGTGTTCTATAGCAGTGAGACTGTGGGGGATAAGCTTCATAGTCGAGAGGGAAACAGCCCAGATCGCCGGTTAAGGCCCCTAAGGGTGTACTAAGTGGAAAAGGATGTGGGATCGCGAAGACAGCCAGGAGGTTGGCTTAGAAGCAGCCATCCTTGAAAGAGTGCGTAATAGCTCACTGGTCGAGTGGTTCTGCGCCGACAATGTAGTGGGGCTCAAGTACACCGCCGAAGCCGCGGCATAGTTTTTACTATGGGTAGGGGAGCGTCGTGCATGGGGTGAAGCCATACTGTAAGGGGTGGTGGACTGTGTGCGAGTGAGAATGCAGGCATGAGTAACGAGAGATACGTGAGAATCGTATCCGCTGGATGACTAAGGGTTCCTGGGTCAAGTTCGTCTTCCCAGGGTGAGTCGGGTCCTAAGGCGAGGCCGAC
The DNA here is from genome assembly GCF_024453815.1 of Corynebacterium pseudogenitalium. Taxonomy (NCBI): domain Bacteria; kingdom Bacillati; phylum Actinomycetota; class Actinomycetes; order Mycobacteriales; family Corynebacteriaceae; genus Corynebacterium; species Corynebacterium pseudogenitalium. The sequence goes on from NZ_CP072934.1 coordinate 1,159,275, forward strand.
AGGCGTAGTCGATGGTCAACGGGTTGATATTCCCGTACCCGTATGCATGCGACAAAGAGTGAAGCGGTGATACTAACCACCCTGAACTGGCAACATGCGCACCACTTGTGGTGTGTGGTTGTTGGTGATGCGTGGGGCCTGATCCGTGGTAGTTCAGTGATGGGGTGACGCAGTCAGGTAGCCGCGCCAAGTGTTGGATTACTTGGTGTAAGCGTGTGGCACGTCGACTTGTGAAATGCGGTCGATATTTTGTGTGAGGCGTGATGCGTAGCCCAATTGTGGGTGATGGTGGTGATCCTTTGCTGTCGAGAAAAGCCTCTAGCGATGTGTGTGTATGGCCCGTACCCGAAACCGACACAGGTGGTCAGGTAGAGAATACTAAAGCGGTCGGGTGAACTGTGGTTAAGGAATTCGGCAAATTGCCCCCGTAACTTCGGGAGAAGGGGGGCCCTTGCTGGTTGCATACCTTTTTCGGTGTGTTGCTGGTGGGGGTCGCAGAGAATAGAGGGGAGCGACTGTTTATCAAAAACACAGGTCCGTGCGAAGACGGTTAAGTTGATGTATACGGACTGACGCCTGCCCGGTGCTGGAAGGTTAAGAGGACCTGTTAGGACTCATGTCCGAAGCGGAGAATTTAAGCCCCAGTAAACGGCGGTGGTAACTATAACCATCCTAAGGTAGCGAAATTCCTTGTCGGGTAAGTTCCGACCTGCACGAATGGCGTAACGACTCCCCTGCTGTCTCAACCACAGGCCCGGTGAAATTGCAGTACGAGTAAAGATGCTCGTTTCGCGCGGCAGGACGAAAAGACCCCGGGACCTTCACTATAGCTTGGTATTGGTATTCGGTGCGGTTTGTGTAGGATAGGTGGGAGACTGTGAAGTGGTCACGCTAGTGATTGTGGAGTCGTTGTTGAAATACCACTCTGACCGTAGTGGATGTCTAACCTTGGCCCATGATCTGGGTTGGGGACAGTGCCTGGTGGGTAGTTTAACTGGGGCGGTTGCCTCCCAAAATGTAACGGAGGCGCCCAAAGGTTCCCTCAGCCTGGTTGGCAATCAGGTGGTGAGTGTAAGTGCACAAGGGAGCTTGACTGTGAGACTTACAAGTCGAGCAGGGACGAAAGTCGGGACTAGTGATCCGGCACCTACTTGTGGATGTGGTGTCGCTCAACGGATAAAAGGTACCCCGGGGATAACAGGCTGATCTTCCCCAAGAGTCCATATCGACGGGATGGTTTGGCACCTCGATGTCGGCTCGTCGCATCCTGGGGCTGGAGTAGGTCCCAAGGGTTGGGCTGTTCGCCCATTAAAGCGGCACGCGAGCTGGGTTCAGAACGTCGTGAGACAGTTCGGTCTCTATCCGCCGCGCGCGTTGAAACTTGAAGAAGGCTGTCCCTAGTACGAGAGGACCGGGACGGACGTACCTCTGGTGTGCCAGTTGTTCCGCCAGGAGCAGGGCTGGTTGGCTACGTACGGGAGGGATAACCGCTGAAAGCATCTAAGCGGGAAGCCTGTTTTGAGATGAGGTTTCGTTTGAGGTTCCCTAGAGATGATGGGGTTGATAGGCCGGATCTGGTAGCACTGTGAGGTGTGTAAGGTGACTGGTACTAATTACACCGAGACTAAAACAAACACATGGTGTGCATTGTTTATGGTCAAATTAATGAGTGTTCTTCCGCGAGAAGAGAGTGTTTGCGTCCACTGTGCAGTGTCTGGCATGACATGCCTGTGCTGATTATTTGAATATTGTCGTTGTTATCAACAGTATTGTGTTGGCACGATTATTTGGTCGTGTCGGTGGTTGATGGCGGCGGGGAAACGCCCGGTCCCTTTCCGAACCCGGTTAGCTAAGCCCGCCCGCGCTGATGGTACTGCACCTGGGAGGGTGTGGGAGAGTAGGTTACCGCCGGCCTATAACTTCATTTTCTTGTGTGTGGTGGGTTCCATTATTCCCGTTGTGGGGGTGGTGGTACCCACCACACTCTTTTTTGTGCACCCCCACAACAAACAACGAGGGCCGTCTCTACGAAGTCTGATGACGCCAGCGCTCCTTGTTTGTAGACTCAGAGGTGCAACTCTGGCTGACCGGATGATTGGGAATTTGTTTCAACAGGTGCACAATAAGTTCTTATTTTCGGACATTCCTGTTTATAATGACTTGTTCCAATAGAAAGGTGTTTCATGTCCGATCGCTCTAACGAGAGACCACGTCGCAACCACGGTTCTTCTTCCTCCAAGGGGCGGAACGGGCGGCCAGGCAATGGGGGCCGGAAAGGTCGGCGCGACGACAGTAGGGATCGTCGCAATGATCGCAGCGGTGACGGCCGTGGTAGGAGCAGAAACGCTCGTCCTGGCGGCGATGAAGAACGCAAATTCAACAATCGTCACAATCGCTCGCAGCCTCGTCGGCAGGGCTACCGCGAGGATAGGATGGCTCAAAAGCTTTCTGAACCCGACCTGCCTTCCGATCTTGACATCAGTGTTCTCGACCCGTCCGTGCTGCAAGATTTGAAGGTGTTGTCACATGACAACGCAACTCGCGTCGCGAAGCACATGATTATGGCTGCAGAGCTGCTCGACGACGACCCGGCGCTTGCCTTGCGGCATGCTAGGGCAGCAAAGAATCGTGCCGGACGTGTTGGGGTTGTTCGTGAAACGAATGGTGTAATCGCTTACCACGCAGGTGAGTGGAAAGAGGCACTTTCTGAGCTGCGAGCTGCCCGGCGCATGAGTGGCGGCCCTGGGCTTTTGGCTGTGATGGCTGATGCTGAACGCGGACTTGGTCGTCCCGAGAAGGCGTTGGAGCTTGGTCGGAGTCCTGAGGCGCGAGACCTCGATCGTGAGGGACGTATTGAGCTTGCCATCGTTCTTTCTGGTGCGCGTCGCGATCTGGGCCAGGTTGATTCTGCGATTGCGACGTTGGAACGTGTACGTCCGAACAAGGACGAGCGGGACGTCTCTGCAATGCGTTTGTCTTACGCCTACGCCGACGCATTGCTGGCTGCTGGCCGAAAGGCTGAAGCGGCTGACTGGTTCAAGCATGTTATTGAGTTGGATCCGGAGATGTTGACGGATGCGAAGCAGCGTTTGGAAGAGACGGAGTAGTGGCTTTGGGTTCTCTTGCTCATCAATATGACGTGTTGCTCTTTGACTTAGACGGCACGGTTTGGGAGGGCGGCCGCGCGTTAGACAATGCGGTTTCCAGCATCATCGAATGTGGTGTGACACCTTTCTACATCACGAATAATGCATCCCGGCCTTCGGCCCTCGTCGCCGAAATGCTTGGTGATATTGGGCTAGAGTGCTCGAGTGAGGAGATTATTACCTCAGCAGAGGCAGCTTTGGAGCTAGCGCGACCCCTGTTGAAAGAGGATGATCCCATCCTTGTTCTTGGTGCGCAGTCGTTCAAAGACTTGGTTTCTGGGGCCGGTTATCGCGTAGTCTCTAGTGCTGACGACGCACCAGTTGCGGTGTTACAAGGGCACTGCCCGGAAACTGGGTGGCGTGAGCTGTCTGAAGCAGCGTTGGCGATTCACAACGGGGCGGTCTACTTGGCTTCAAACCTTGATACTTCCTTGCCGATGGAGCGGGGGCTTATGGTCGGTAACGGCTCGATGGTGGCGGCGGTGACGTCAGCAACCGGCGTTGTCCCAGAGGCGGCCGGAAAGCCAGAACCGGCTATGTTCCATCAGGCTGTGAAGCTGTCGGGTGCTACGCGAGCGTTGGCGGTCGGTGACCGTTTAGATACCGATATTGCCGGTGGAAATCGTGCGGGGATGGATACGTTGCAGGTACTTACAGGTGTGTCTGGTCCTTATGCTTTGTTGGCGGCTAAGCCGGTGGAGCGCCCGACATATATTGGTGATGACTTGCGTAGCCTCTTGGCAGATGCGGAGAGCTTGCGGCCGGGAGCACAGGGCGGTTTCGTGGCGAAGCTGCAAGGAGATACGCTCCTGCTTAACGGTGGTGCTGCATCTTCTTCGCCTACGGAGGCCTTGCGAACGGCTCTGGCTGTTGCGTGGTCTGCAGAGGCCGAAGTACGAGTGGTTGAGCCGGTATCGCAGTGGGCGCAGAAGGCTGTGGAGTCGTGGTGGTAGGGCACGCCCCGAAACCCCACGATCCAAGGCGAGTCGGCATTTCACCGGAAGAATTGCGTTCGAAGGTAGATAGTGTGCTGGCGCGGATGCCGTCTACGATAAGGGATGAACTTGAACAGTTGGCTGAGGCTCATGACGTTTTAGCAGAAGCGCTAAAAGACTGAGCATCGCCGTAGGAGAGGAGTACGGGTGGCACCTGGTCGGCGACGCCTTGACGCAGAACTTGTTCGACGAAAGATCGCTCGTTCACGGGAGCAGGCCCGGACATGGATTATTGAAGGACGCGTTGAGGTCGGAGGGTTTCCTGCAAAAAAGCCAGCTACAGTTGTCGAACCCGATGTTTCCATCAAGGTCGATGTTGATAACACCGATGACTGGGCTTCCCGTGGCGCGCACAAACTTCTGGGGGCACTAGAGCACTTCGAAAAGCTTGGGTTTACGGTCAAGGATAGGACGGTGATTGACGCGGGAGCGTCAACGGGGGGATTCACTGACGTTTTGCTACGAAGAGGTGTCCGCCGGGTCTTTGCGGTAGATGTCGGTTACGGGCAATTACTTTGGCGGCTGCAAAACGATCCGCGTGTGACGGTGATGGACCGTGTGAATATACGGTCGTTGACTGCCGACATGCTGAGCGAGTCGGCCAATTGCATGGTGGGTGATTTATCGTTTATCTCTTTGAAGCTTGTGCTTCCTGCGCTGGTAGCAGCGCTTGAGGACGAGGCGGACCTCCTGCCGATGGTGAAACCACAGTTTGAGGTTGGTAAAGACCGCGTTGGTCACGGGGGTGTCGTTCGTTCGGCAGAGCTGCGTCGAGAAGCAGTGGTAGATGTCGCATTGTTCGCACAGTCGCTGGGGCTTGAGGTGAAATCAATGGTTGCATCTCCGTTGCCAGGTCCGAGTGGTAACGTAGAATACTTTCTGTGGCTGCGTAAGACAGCAAATGCGCAGGAACAATCTGTCGAGGCCGTCGAAGAGATGGCAGCACAGGCGGTGCAGGAAGGGCCAGCGTAGACATGTCTGTAGATGATCGGCGACGCATTTTGTTGGTGCCCCATTTTTACAGGCCCGACAATATTGAGGCTGCAGCGAATTCTGCCCGGATGCTGCAGCAGGCTGGCATTGAGGTGCAGTTGCTTTCTGCGGGGGAATCAAGTCCCGCTGAAGAGGATCCAGTATTGCAGAAGCTCGAGCACGTAAGCCCAGGGGCCGAGGCTGGCCGAGGCTGCGAGCTTGTATTTGTGCTTGGAGGCGATGGAACGTTTTTACGCGCAGCAAACTTTGCGCACCTTCAGGACATTCCAGTGCTCGGGGTGAATCTCGGCCATGTGGGATTCTTGGCAGAGTCCGAAGCGGAAAGCCTGGAAGATGTGCTGTCCTCGGTGATAGCGCGCTCATATCGGGTTGAAGACCGCATGACACTTGACGTGCGGGTTTTGGATGCGACGGGTGAAGTGCTTGGCGAAAGTTGGGCGCTGAATGAATGCAGCATTGAGAACTCGGATCGTACAAGAGTGCTTGATGCGTTTCTAGAGATTGATTACAGGCCGGTGTCTTCGTTCGGTTGTGATGGTGTGCTGGTATCTACGCCTACTGGATCAACCGCGTATGCTTTTTCGGCTGGTGGTCCGGTGATGTGGCCTGAGCTCGATGCCATCTTGGTGGTTCCGAATAATGCGCATGCCCTCTTCGCGAAGCCAATGGTTGTTTCACCATTGTCGACGGTAGCGGTTGAGTCCTTTTCGACGACCAGCTCCGCTGTTGTCGTGATGGATGGGGTTCGTAGGATTATGATGCCGCCAGGTGCACGGGTCGAAGTGACGCGTGGTCGCCGCCCGGTGCGCTGGGTTCGGCTTGATGAGCGTCCGTTTACCGACCGCCTGGTGGAGAAGTTTCAGCTTCCGGTATCTGGGTGGCGTGGCCCAGACAAAGAGAGGTAGATCGGCGTGCTGTCGGAAATTGCTATCAGGAACCTTGGTGTGATCCCTCACGCTAGCGCGGAGCTCTCGGAAGGTTTGACAGTCCTTACGGGTGAAACTGGCGCCGGTAAGACGATGGTGGTCACGGGTTTGCGGCTGTTGACTGGTGGTCGTGCTGATGCTTCTCGTGTTCGGACGGGAGCGCCGGAAGCGGTGGTGGAGGGCGCGTTCGCGGTAACAGGAATCCACGAGGACAGTCGCGAGGCTATTGCGAAGATCGCGGCGGACGCTGGCGCGGTCCTCGATGAAAACGGTGAGTACGTCGTAGTCCGTTCCGTAAAATCGACAGGCAGGTCGAAGGCACACTTTGGTGGCCGGGCGGTACCGGCTGCGACACTCAGCGAAGTCTCCTCGCACCTGCTTACGATTCATGGCCAGAACGATCAGCTACGTTTGATGTCGCCAGAACAGCAACTACATGCGTTGGACCGCTTCGATCCTGCTGCTTCAAAGGTTCTCCGTGCGTATCAGGAAGCGTGGAAGCGCTGGCGCGTTGCGAAGAGAGATTTAGAGGAGCGGACAAAGCGGCGTCGAGAATTAGCGATGGAACAGGACCGTCTCCTGTTTGCTGTCAACGAGATCGACGAGGTCGCACCCGAGCCAGGTGAAGACGCTGAGCTCGTCTCTGCGATTCAGCGCCTGCAAGATGTTGATGGATTGCGCTCCGCGGTTCAAGAGGCGATGGTTGCAATCGATGGCGCTGAGGCGGTTGGTGAGTATGACGAGGCGTCCGCCGCTTCAGATTTGGTAGGGCAGGCTGCGAGTGCACTTGGTGCATCCACTGATACGCAGCTGCAGGAGCTGGGGCGTCGACTAGAAGAAGCCGCCACTGTGCTTTCGGATGTTTCTTCGGAACTTGGAACGTATTTGTTTTCGTTGGATGCGGATCCGCATGCGCTCGAGAACATGCTTCAGAGGCAACAGTCGTTAAAAGTGCTGACCCGAAAGTACGCGTCGGACATTGATGGTGTGCTGCGTTGGAGGGACGAGGCGCAGCAACGGTTGGCGTCAATTGATACGTCGGATGAGGCCCTCGCGGAGCTTCAACTGCGGGTTGATGACGCTGCGACCGAGATGAAGCAGCACGCTGAGGAGTTGACGGGCATTCGTCGCGATGCTGCACGACGGTTCTCTGAGGCGGTGACACAGGAGTTGCATGGGCTGGCGATGCCTAAGGCTGTGCTGAGCGTCCGCGTTGAGGGGGCAGACTACGGCCGTGATGGCGCTGATGCTGTCGAGATTTGTCTGTCGCCTAACGCTGCGTCAGAGCCAAAGCCATTGGCAACCAGCGCGTCAGGAGGTGAGCTTTCACGCGTCATGCTCGCGATTGAAGTGATCCTTGCCGGGTCAACGCACGGTGCGACATTCGTCTTTGATGAGGTTGATGCTGGTGTCGGTGGTCAGGCCGCGGTGGAGATAGGGCGTCGCCTTGCACGGCTCGCAGTAAACAATCAGGTAATTGTGGTGACGCACCTGCCACAGGTTGCGGCTTACGCGGACAGACACTTACACGTTGCGAAGAACGTTGGCGATGAAACCGTGACATCAGGAGTGCTTGTGCTTGACGATGCCGAGCGCGTGGAGGAACTAGCTCGCATGATGGCTGGGATGGCGAACTCGGAAACAGGAAAGGCGCACGCGGCGGAGCTACTGGAGCAGGCACAGCGCGAAACAAAAGAGTTTCGTCGATAGCCCGCGCGCCTAGCAGTACTTGGCGTGCGATGCAGGCAGAATTCAACATATGACTGAAACTTCTGCAACTTCTGAATCGACTAGCGCGCCGTTGCAGGGACCGCTGCGTGATTGCACGCCGCAAGGCAAGGGGCGCGGCCGTCTTCGTTCTGGGGATATTGCCTTCGTTGATGCTCCAGATATCAGCCGTAGGGAAGCTGAGATGTTGATCAACGCGGCACCGGCGGCGGTTGTCAATATTGCACGATTTAGCACTGGGGCTGTGCCTAATTACGGCCCGCACTTGCTTCTCGACGCCGGCATTCCACTGTTTGAAGCTGCCGGTGCGGAGATGCGGGCGTCGATACGCGATGGCAAGAAGACATCCGTAACGGCTTCGGGTGAGATCAAGGTTGGGCGCAAGGAAGTCGGTTCTGCTTCACCAGTGGTGCGCGCTGATGTTGACGCGACGTTTATTGAAGCACAGCGTCACCTCGTAGATCACATGGAGGCGTACTTCGGAAACACGATCGAATTTATTCACTCCGAATCGCCGCTGCTTATCGATGGTGTTGGCGCGCCTGAGTTAGGTGACGTGATTGCGGACCGAAAAGTTATTATCGCGAGCCCGTGCCCAGATCTCCGAGAACGTATCGAATCGTTGCGCAATTTCATCCGTGAGTTCACACCTGTGCTGATTGGCGTAGGCAAGGCGACGAATACCTTGGCGGAGATGGGGTACGCGCCCGACTTTATCGTGGGCGACCCGGGCGACGTGGCTGAAGAAAATTTGCGAAGCGACGCGCGGGTGATTTTGCCAGCGGACCCCGACGGCTACGCGCCTGGTCTGGAGCGCATCCAGGATCTTGGAGTAGGCGCGATGACGTTTCCCGCCGCGACCGAATCTGCAACAGACCTGGCGGTGTTACTGAGCGTGTTCCACGATGCAGAAATGATCGTGATGGTTGAGCAGCCCGTGAACCTGGACCGTATCTTTACCGAATCAGACGAAAGCTCGCCGGCAGCACTGCTCACTCGTTTGAAAGCGGGTCAAAAACTGGTGGATTCCACAGTGATAGCTGATTTGTACAATCTGACGACTGGTCGGGGAGTCGCCTGGGCATGGGCAATTTTGGGATTGCTTGTTGCTGCGGCGACGATTGTACTCATCGTCGGGCTTGGCGGGAGTGGGCCGTTTAGCACGAACCTGGCGGATACGTGGAACACGATAGTTACACAGCTGCAGAGTCTGTGGAGCTAATAGGGAGTAGGTGGTTTTGATGTCTTCAGGAAGTAGTTCGGCAGGTTATGTTGCAGCAGGTCTGGGCTGGGGCATTGCACTTGGTGTCGCAGCAGGAATGCTGGTGATTGCGCCAGCAATGGGCACGCTTGATTTTTCAACGTCGTCGCAGTTAGGCGAGTCGCAACAGTCGGCTGACGCCTCGCAGGGGACAAAATTTGAGTTTTCCGATGCAGTGATAGCTCAGCATTCGGCCGAGCTTGTTGCGAACACGCTGGATGGTAAGTCAGTGATGGTGCTTCGCACGCACGATGCGTCAGCAGAAGATGTCGATGCTGTAACGTGGCTGCTTCGCACCGCAGGGGCATCAGAAGCGGGCCAGATTACGTTGGGCGAGAAGTTTACCCAGCAGGAGTCGGCTGATGCATTGAGTACGATCATCGCGAACACCCTGCCGGCAGGAGCGCAGCTTTCCGTTGATCGACGCGCGCCTGGCACACATGCTGGTCAGTCGCTGGGGAGCGTTCTGCTCAAGGATCCAGCGACTGGTGAACCGGTGGCTCCGGAATCTGATCGTAATTTCGTTATAGAGGCGCTGCATGGAGGCGGTTTTATAGACGACACAGATGTTTCAGCGCCTGCTGATGCGATTGTTGTGATCGGCGCCGGTGATACCGGCGGGGAGCGTTCTTTCGGGACACAACTGTTGACAGACATGACCGCGGAGCTCAATGACTTAGCTGCGGCAGTGTATGCGGCGCCAGATGAAGACGGTGGGTTTGTTGATACGGAAGCAGGCAGGGTGTCGGCGGTGCTTTCGCTTGCGGAAGAATTGGCGGTCGAATGATGCACGAGTTTGAAGTTCAACAGTCGGAGCTGCTGCTGGATGCACCGATTATCGCGGTGCGCAAAGATATTGTTTCGATGCCGGGGGGCGCTTCCGCGGCACGCGAGATCGTAGAGCACTTCGGTGCGGTTGCAGTGGTGGCCGTCGATTCCAAACGAAGGATTGCGATGGTCCGCCAGTACCGGCACAGCGTTCGGCGCCGGTTGTGGGAACTTCCTGCTGGACTTCTCGACGTCAGCGAGGAAGACGCGCTTGTGTGCGCTCAGCGTGAGTTGGCCGAGGAAGCTGGTTTGGCTGCTGAGAAGTGGGCATTGTTGCTGGATCTGGTGACGTCCCCGGGTTTCGCAGAAGAAGCGGTGCGTGTGTACCTGGCTTCGGATCTCCGTGAGGCCCCTCGTGGTGAAGCCGAGTTCGAAGAAGCCGATATGGTGCTGGAATGGGTGCCAATTGAAGAGGCACAATCGATGGTGTTTCGCGGTGACATCGTGAACTCGATTGCGATTGCCGGAGTGATGGCAGCGGCGCGAGTGCTAGAAGGCGAGGTAGAGCCGCGTGATGTAACCGAGCCCTTTGACCTGCGGCCAAGATCGCTAGCAGAGCGACGCACAGCGCAAGGCGTCACGCCCGATATGAAGAGGATCTAGTTGGACGTCAATGAGCTTGTTAGGCGTTGGCTCGAGCACCTTGCAGTTGAACGAGGTCTTTCAGCAAACACATTGAGCAACTATCGTCGGGACCTTAGACGGTATGCCTCGTGGCTGCATGCCAACGGCAAAGCTAACTTGTCTGAGGTGACCGCTGCAGACATCGAGGCGTACCTGGCGGACCTACGGCGTGGAGTTGATGGGGCTGCGCCGTTGGCGGCATCTTCGGCTGCGCGCGCACTTGTGGTTGCCCGCGGACTACACAAGTTTGGGGTGCTTGAGGGCGTACTTGCAGGTGATGAATCAGCCCAAGTAGCTCCACCTTCGCCTGGTAAGAAGCTGCCCGATACGCTAAGTATCGAAGAGGTCGGCAAGATGCTGGACTCGTGCCCCACGGAGGAGCCGATTGGGTTACGAGACAAAGCGTTACTGGAGTTGCTCTACGCCACGGGGGCGCGTGTGTCGGAAGTACTGGCGCTCTACGTCGATGACTTCATGGCACTCGAAGGCGAACAGCACGCGGTGCTGACATTGACAGGCAAAGGCAATAAGCAGCGCATCGTGCCGGTGGGGTCGATGGCGAAGGAGGCCGTCGAAAAATATCTGGTGCGCGGACGCCCAGCGCTGGCCAAAGGGCGCTCTCATTCGCTGTTCCTGAACGCACGTGGCGGCAGCTTGTCTCGGCAAAGTGCTTGGACGGTCATCAAACGGGCCGCTGAGCGAGCCGGGATCACCAAGCATGTTTCTCCTCACACGTTGCGGCATTCTTTTGCAACACACATGCTCGACGGCGGCGCCGATGTACGAGTAGTGCAAGAACTGCTTGGGCACGCATCTGTGACGACTACCCAAATTTACACACACGTTACTGCGGAAAGCCTTCGGGAAGTCTGGCACGCTACGCACCCTCGTGCATAGGTATGTAGGGTTGACATGTTCTGATGCACGACCGGAAGGATTCTTGCCACATGGCTTTTCGACGACCCCACGTTCTCGCAACTGTCGCTGCTGCTACATGCGCTCTCGGGCTGAGCACCTCGGGAGTTGATATGAACGCGTATGCGCAGTTGCCGGAGGGGCTTGATCCTGCCGCGATCCAGCAGGCCATCCCTTCCGAGATCCACGTGCAGGCCGGGCAGACTACGACTGTCGACACCGGTGTTCCGCTGAGCCTCAATTACAGTTCGGGTGGCTGGACCGTTGTATCATCTGGCACTTCTGTGTCCGTGACTGCTCCTGATACTCCAGGTGCAACGGTGAGCGTTCCGGTCTCCGCTGGGGGATACTCGGCGACCGTGAATCTCGTCGCAGTGGGCGGTGGTGAGACCGTTGATGCTCCACCTGAGAGCGCTGCGGAGCCTGAAAACAATGATGGTGCTGGCAAGCCACATGGCGATAGCGTTGATGACTCAAACAGGGAAGGACACGGATCCGAGACTGGTTCAGGCTCAGATCAACGTGTGCACGACGCGCCTGCTGCGCCACAGGCCCACCGTGTCCCAGCCAAGGAGGTGGATACCACGAACGCGAAGCGCCTGGAGTTCGAGGGCGTCATCGAGGACAACAGCATTGTGGTGAAGGTGCCACTGAGTAAGGCCGGACAGCTGATGAAGTACGCTAAGACCGATAAGGAAGGCGCCACGCTTCGTTACGTAGACGTGGACGGCAATATCATTGAAGGTGTGAAGCGTGACGTGGACGTAGCGTCGCGCACACTGACATTAACGTACCCGGAGGGACAGACGCCGGATAACCCGTTCATCATGGAGGTTGTCCGGGATGGATCGGCGGCGGAGTTCATCGCGGTGATAACGTCAAAGAACGCTCCGACTGCTGCACCAAAGGATGGAAATGCCCAGGGAGGCGACAGTCAAGTGGAAACACTTGACGAATCGAGGGCGAATGACGGCCTTCTTGCCCTGGGCATCGCAGGAATTGCGGTACTGGTGGCCTTGCTGCTCATCGTGTTCCTGATTCGAAAGAGGCGACAGGCACATAACTAGGTATGGCATTGTAAGATGATTGCGTCAAGGGCTTACACGTGACGCGCATTGGACGGAAGGGATGACAATGGCAGGCAACGCATTGTTTGACGCTGCTGAAGAAAAGAAGTTTCTCACGGGACGTCCATTCCGCGAGTTCCCTCAGCCTGAACCGCTCGAGCACCACGGCCCGGCGACCATCCTATCGATGGTGAATCAGAAGGGTGGCGTCGGCAAAACGACGTCGACAATCAACCTGGGTGCATGTCTCGCAGAGCAAGGGCGCAAGGTGCTGCTTGTTGACCTCGACCCGCAGGGAGCGCTCTCTGCCGGTCTTGGAGTGTCCCATGATGAAGAGCAAGTCACCGTGTATGACTTGCTTTTTGACAACACTGCGTCGATCCACGCGGCCATTCGGCACTCGAATATGCCGGGGCTGGACCTTGTCCCCGCGAACATTGACCTTTCTGCTGCGGAGATTCAACTGGTCAATGAAGTCGGCCGTGAACACACATTGGCCCGTGCGCTCCGCCCTGTGCGCAACGAGTACGACATCATCATCATCGACTGTGGCCCTTCGCTCGGCCTGTTGACCGTCAATGCGCTGGCGTGCTCGGCGGGCGTGATGATTCCGATGGAGTGCGAGTACTTTTCGCTCCGTGGTCTTGCGCTGTTGACTGACACAGTGGAAAAGGTGCGAGACCGCATCAATTTCGACCTTGACATCGTAGGCATCCTGGTCACGATGTTCGACCGCCGCACTACACACGCGCGAGAAGTGATGGATCGAGTCGTTGAGGTATTCGGCGAGCGAGTTTTTGACACGGTGATTACCCGAACGGTTCGATTCCCGGAGACCTCGGTTGCCGGTGAACCGATCATTACTTGGGCGCCGCACTCCCAAGGCGCAGAGCAGTACCGGCAGTTGGCGCTTGAGCTGCTCGAGCGCATTGATAAGTAGTTTGTTGCACCGTGTCTGAGGACGCCACCACGGGAGTCCAGCCCGAGATCACCGGTTTTACGTTGGCCCTCCAGAACTTTGAGGGGCCGTTTGATCTGCTCCTGCACCTCATCCACTCCAAGAAGCTGGACGTGACCGAAGTTGCACTAGCCGAGGTGACCGACGAGTTTATTGCATACACACGTGCGCTAGGTGCAGCAGCGCAACTTGACGAAGTCACTGAATTTCTTCTTGTGGCTTCCACTCTGCTGGATCTGAAGACTGCACGATTGCTCCCGCGCGACGGAGATACAGAGATTGAAGATCTTGAGCTCCTGGAGGCCCGGGACCTGCTCTTTGCGCGTCTCCTCCAGTACCGTGCGTATCAGCAGGTCGCTGACGAGTTCGTGGCCTGGCAACGCAACGCGAAGCGGAGATACCCGCGTGCGGTCTCAATCGAAGACCGATTCGCTGCGTTGCTTCCACCTGTGCAGCTGGGGCACACGCTTGATTCCTTTGCGGAGTTGGCCGCTGCTGTGTTTCGGCCCCGCCCACCGGAGGAAGTGCGGACGGACCACTTGCACGCGGTCAGCGTTTCGGTGCCCGAGCAGGCCGGGAAGTTACTGAGCGCGCTGCATCTCCTTGGTGCGGAGCAGTGGGTCGCATTTGAGGTGCTCACGAAGGACTGTAGTTCCTCCATGGAACTCGTGGGGCGCTTCTTGGCGTTGTTGGAGTTGTACAAGGCTCGCGCGGTGGAGACCGAGCAGCCAGAAGCCCTCGGTAGCCTGGAGGTTTCCTGGACAGGAATCAACGTCGATCCTGCTGTGGTTGCGTCAAGCAACTGGGAATAGCGATAGAATGCCAGACCATGAATGCTCCCCAAATGGTTTCGCAGCTTCGCGCACGTATCGAATCGATTTTGCTGGTCGCGGACAATCCAGTCACGGTAGATGCATTAGCGTCGGCACTGGGGGCGGAGCTGGGAGACGTCGAGAAGCAGCTCGAGGACTGGTCCGAGGAATGCGAACTGCGCGGCAGCGGGATCGACGTTCGGCGGACAGCTGAGGGGTGGCGACTGTACACGCGACCAGAATACGCAGACGCCGTGGAGGCATTTCTGCTTGATGGTGCACAGACGAAGCTGAGCCGCGCGGCAATGGAGACACTTGCGGTGGTTGCATATCGCCAGCCGGTGACACGCACGCAGGTTTCCGGAGTACGCGGCGTCAACGTTGATGGTGTGATGAAAACGCTGACGCTGCGAGGGCTCATTGCCGAGGTTGATCCAGACGAGTCGACCGGCGCGCACCGCTACGTCACTACCGAGCTCTTTCTTGAGTTGCTGGGCATAGATTCACTTGAGCGACTGCCGAACCTGGCGCCATTGTTGCCTGAGATCGACGATATCGAGGAAGCATGGTAAAGGCTGCTACACTTGCGGTCGTTCGAAGAACTGTATAACTCGCAAAGAGAAAAGGACTCAAGATGAATCCTCCCGCTCGCCGAGATGGCATACCGGAACAAGGAAAGAACGAGCCGTTCTATCCTTCGTATGCGAAACCGGCACGTAAACAACATGTCAAGCGTGACAAGCGCGCCAAGGCTGCCAATGAGGCTCCGAACCCACTCGATGACAACTGGTGGGACGACGAAGAAACAAAGCAGCGCAAGAAGAACACCGACGGGATCCGTCTGCAAAAAGTGCTCGCACAAGCAGGCGTCGCGTCGCGACGGCACTCTGAGATTATGATTGATCAGGGGCGCGTTGAGGTCAACGGGAAGATCGTTACCGTCCAGGGCACCCGTGTGAATCCGAACGTCGACGTGATTCGAGTTGACGGTGCACGCATCAATGTAAATGAGGACTTGGAGTATTTCGCGTTTAATAAGCCGCGCGGAGTACACACAACCATGCAAGATGAGCATGATCGCGCCTCTGTTGGTGACTTTGTTGCTGAGAGAGTCGCTGCAGGTCAGCGTCTGTTCCATGTCGGGCGTCTCGACGCCGACACTGAAGGGCTCTTGCTGCTTACCAACGACGGCGAGCTTGCAAACCGCCTCATGCACCCGCGCTACGAAGTTCGAAAAACGTACTTGGCCACGGTACTCGGCGAGTTTAAATCCGCTGATGCTAAGCAGTTGCGCGACGGTATTGAGCTCGATGATGGTGTGGCGAAGGCAGACTACGTGCAGATCGTCGATGTGCACAATGGTCAGTCGATTGTTCGCGTCGAACTACACGAAGGCCGCAAGCACATTGTCCGTCGGATGCTGAAAGCAGCTGGTTACCCGGTACAGCGTCTGGTGCGAACGAAAGTGCACACGGTGCAGCTCGGCGATATGAAGCCAGGATCGATGCGCGCACTTAACTCATCTGAGTTGGCATCACTGTTCAAGGCGGTGGGGATGTAAATGGAGGAAACGATGTTGAGTAACCAGCCAGATAATGGTCTGCTGCTCGCAGTGGATGGGCCGTCGGGTACTGGCAAGTCGACAATCTGCCGAGCGTTAGCCAAGAAGCTTGACGCAAAGTACATCGACACGGGCGCGATGTATCGAGTTGCGACGTTGGCGGTGTTGGACGCCGGCGTGGATCCGGAAGACACTAGTGCAGTCATCGCTGCTACTGCTGATCTGCCGATGGAGGTTTCCGACGACCCCGATGACAAGGCTGTTATTTTGGGCGGCCGGGACGTCTCCAACGTGATCCGAGGGGCGGAAGTTACCCGTGCAGTTTCTGCTGTTGCCGCGATCCCAGAGGTCCGTGAAAATTTGGTGGCCCTGCAGCGTCGCCTCGCCTCTGAGGCGCATCGCGCCATCGTTGAGGGCAGGGACATTGGCACCGTAGTTTTGCCAGATGCACCGGCCAAGGTGTACATGACGGCGTCAGCCCAGGTGCGTGCACAGCGCCGGTTCGACCAGGACACAGCAGCAGGCCGCAAAGTAGAGTTTGAAAAGGTGCTAGCAGACGTGGAACGTCGTGATGCCCTTGACTCCTCCCGTGAGACCAGCCCACTGAAGCCAGCTGATGACGCATTGATCGTAGACACCTCTGAGATGGCTCCTGAACAGGTGCTGGCGGCCCTCGTCGACGTGATTGAAAGGAGCAGCAAATGACCACAGGAGATTCCTTTCCACAGGATTTCAATGAAGCTGACTTCAACGATGCGGATTTCGGTGAGGCGGACTTCGGAGATCTCAACTCCGCTGAGGAGTACACCGAGGAAGAGTGGGCAGCCGTTGAGGAAGCGTTCGGCATCTTCAATCCTGACTACATCGAAGAGGCCCTACCGACGGTGGCCATCGTTGGACGCCCAAACGTGGGCAAGTCCACACTGGTAAATCGATTTATTGGGCGTCGTGAAGCCGTGGTCGAAGACCACCCTGGTGTGACTCGCGACCGGATCAGTTACATTACTGACTGGGGAGGGCGACGTTTCTGGGTGCAAGACACTGGTGGCTGGGACCCAGACGCGAAAGGCATCAACGCGGCTATCGCGCACCAGTCGGAAGCTGCTATGGAAACTGCAGACGTCATCGTTTTTGTGGTCGATTCCCACACCGGCATCACGATGTCAGATGAGGCGATGGCTCGCAATCTGCAGCGTTCCGAAGTTCCAGTCATTTTGGTCGCGAACAAGTTTGAGTCCGAGTCGCAATGGGGCGACGTTGCTGAGCTGTACGCGCTCGGCCTCGGGGACCCGTGGCCAGTCTCAGCATTGCACGGTCGCGGCGGCGCGGATGTACTCGACGAGATTCTGCGACTGTTTCCGGATGAGCCGCGCGCGAAGGACTCCATCACAGATGGCCCACGCGCAGTTGCGCTGGTTGGACGCCCAAATGTGGGCAAGTCGAGTTTGCTGAACAAGCTTTCCAAATCGAAGCGCGCCGTAGTCGACAACGTTGCAGGTACCACTGTTGACCCTGTTGATGAACTGATCCAGCTCGACGGCAAACTGTGGAAGTTCATCGATACTGCCGGGCTGCGGAAGAAAGTCAAGAATGCGCAGGGGCACGAGTACTACGCCAGCCTTCGTACCCGAGGCACCATCGAGGCAGCGGAGGTGTGCGTCGTGCTTATCGACGCCTCCCAGGAGATTTCTGAGCAGGACCAGCGAGTGATCTCCATGGTGCTTGAAGCAGGCAAGGCGATGGTCATTTGCTTCAACAAGTGGGACTTGATGGATGAGGACCGTCGTTACTACTTCGACCGCGAGTTTGATGAGATGGTCGGGCACCTCCCGTGGGTGACGAAACTCAATATCTCGGCAGACACTGGGCGCGGGCTGCACCGCCTTGAGCCGGCGATGGAGGAAGCACTTGAGAACTGGGATCGTCGAATCACCACGGGACAGCTGAACAACTGGCTGCGCGATGCGATTGCCGCAAACCCACCGCCGATGAAGAACAACCGGTTGCCGAAGGTCTTGTTTGCCACCATGGTTGGCACGCGCCCACCGACAATCGTCCTGTTTACCACGGGGTTCCTAGACGGCAGCTACCGCCGCTACTTGGAGCGAAAGTTCCGTGAGCAGTTCGGCTACCACGGCACGCCGATTCGGATCGCAGTTCGTGTGCGTGAACGTAACCCGCGGCGTCGTAAGTAGCATTATCTACGGCCGTACAGGAACGCGTCGGTCCTGTACGGCAGTGGTATAAGTTGGCCAGGATCGAATCCGAGGCGCTCATGCAGGTACCAGGTGAGGTTGTTCGTCATTTTGTCCCGAGTGCGCTGGTTTGCGCGAAGCCAATAGGAACGGGTCGCCATGAGCGTGAATAGCTGATCCGTCCGGATCGGTTGAATCCACGTTG
The DNA here is from genome assembly GCF_024453815.1 of Corynebacterium pseudogenitalium. NCBI lineage: Bacteria > Bacillati > Actinomycetota > Actinomycetes > Mycobacteriales > Corynebacteriaceae > Corynebacterium > Corynebacterium pseudogenitalium. The sequence continues at coordinate 1,177,489 of NZ_CP072934.1, forward strand.
TTCGTAGTTCCCGCTTGAGGTGCCAAGGCTCGAAGACAGTGGGGTAGAAGCCTTTGGTAAGCACATCGCCAGAGTGCATAATCTTTGCCAGACGTAGTACCCACGGATGCTCCACCTCGAGGGTGTTCCAGCATAAGAGAAGTTCGCCGTCATCTTTGCTGATTCGGGCAGCTTCTGCGCTAGCGAGGTGTGGGTCGACCCAGTGCCACGCTTGGGCGAAGGTGATGGCGTCGAAATGCTTGGGTGCTGATGCGGTGCACTCGGCGGTTGCGCGCCATACTGGAAGCTCTGGGTGTCGGGCGCGCAGTGTATTCGCCATGTCTGGTGAGGGTTCACAGCAAGCAACTCGGTGCCCGGCGGCGTGCAGTTGTGCAGCAAAAATTCCGGTACCGGAACCAACATCTAAGACAGTGCGGACGACTCCGCGACCGGCAAGTAGCTCAACTACTGAGTCCGGATATGACGGTCTGACCGCATCATAAGTGTCTGCGCCGACTGTGAACGCGCGTGACGAATTCAGCCGGTGCTCACTGCTGTGAAACAGTGGTTGGTGCTTTCCGCTTGGCTTCATAATCAACTAACCTAACAACCTGTGACTGTCAGGAGAATCCGCGAGTGAACATTTCCAACACGATGAACCGGCGCTGGTCGTTGCGTACGGTGCTGCTCGCTGTGCTGCTTGGCTGCGCAGTCATGGCTGGCTGTAGTGGAGACAACGAGGAGCCGGAGGCAGCCGATGCGCTGCCGAATCCCCTGCGTACAGTGGAAAACGGTAGTCGGCCTGACACGGTTGCGGAAGTCGAACCGTGGAGCTCTGCATCAGTCGAGTCACGGACGATCCCGGCTGGGGGACTGCAGCGCGAGTACATACTCTCGCTACCAAAGGGTGCACAGCAGCGAGAAGGTTTGCCACTCATACTCGTATTCCACGGTTACACGAGCACAGCTGCGTCGATGCAGCGCACGACGGGCTTTAACAACGCGGACGCGGTTGTGGCGTACTTGCAAGGTGTGAACAAGGCGTGGGCGCCGGCACCGTATGCAAATACGAATGCACGTCAGGACCTGGCATTCGCTGACGCCGTGCGGGCGCAGCTACAACAAGAGTTTCACACCCAACCTGCTCGTACATTCGCCGCAGGCTTTTCAAATGGAGGAGGGTTCGCGGAGTTCCTGAGCTGCCAGCGACCACAGGATTACACCGCAGTGGCGACTGTGTCAGCCGCCGTCTATGACGCGGTGCTTGAGGGGTGCTCGGCGATCCCCGTCAAACGCATCGACATTCACGGGACCGCTGACAGCGTCATTGACTACAGCGGAGGAACCCGGCACAAGACGCACTACGCTGGTGCCTATCAAGACGTTGAGCGAGAAGCTCGACGCAACCACTGCAAAGCCACTGACGAGGAGGCGCCGAAACCAGAGTGGTCAGAAGCACTGCCCGGTGTAGCAAAAGCTGAATGGGTCGGCTGTGATGCGGGGCTTGTGCATTACAAAGTGGATGGCGGCAAGCACGAATGGCTTGGGCCTGGTACTTCGTCGGCATCGAATTTGCCGATCGGTTTTGCCAGTGAAGCAGTACTGGAATTCTTCGGAATAGGGGTGCAAAAGTGACTTCGGAAAAGTTGTTTCATCGCACCGCTGTGGTGGTGTATAACCCGACGAAGATTCGCGCTGCGGTTTTGGAGCGCTTTGTCGAACTCTACGCTGACCCTCGCCGCGAAATTTGCTGGGTACCCACTACAAAAGAGGACACGGCACTTGCTGGCTTCGCGACTGCACTCACCAAGGACGTGGACGTGGTACTCGTCGCGGGAGGTGACGGTACTGTCCGCCGCATCGCTCACGTCTTAGCAGACACTGGCATCAAGATGGGGATTATCCCAGTTGGGACCGGTAATCTACTTGCGCGAAATCTTGGCTTGCCATTGGATCCTGAGAGTGCGATACGCCGTGCGTTTACTGGAGAAGAGCACGCTGTGGACCTTTGCGAAGCCACAGTCACTCGGCGCGACGGCTCGCAGGAGACTTATGGGTTCACAGTCATGGCTGGAGTGGGCCTTGATGCGCAGATGGTTGAACGTACCAGGGAGGAATTAAAGCGACGCATAGGCCCGTTGGCATACATCGGAGGGATCGCACGATCGCTAGGCGGTGGTAACAGTGTGGAGGCTACCGTAACTGTCGACGGCCAACCTTCGAACAGGCATCGCTTGCACACCATGATTTTCGGCAATTGCGGTGACTTGGTGAATAAAATCCCGCTGTTCCCCGATGCACTCCCCGACGATGGCGAAATTGATGTCGTGGCGATGTCTCCGCGTGGACTTATCGGATGGTTGCTTATTGGCCTACGCATCGTGTTTAACACTCTGCGTGCACTCCTCGGTGGCGGGTGGCAGGGTATTCCAGCTCCGCAGATGGACTATTTCAAAGGACACACGATAAGCGTTGCTTTCGCCGCTCCCGAAGTATTCGAAGTTGATGGCGACACTATCGGGTCGATCGAAGCAGCAACTATCCGGGTGATCCCACAAGCGTTGGTGCTGATGCGATAGATTCCGCTGCAGGGCCAATAGGGTTTCGGCATAATGGCGACATGATCTACTCATTTGAAGGTAAAACCCCGAAGATTCATCCGTCCGCATTCGTGTCCGATGAAGCCACGATTATCGGTGATGTCGAAATTGCCGAGGATGCCAATATTTGGCCCGGAGTGGTGATTCGTGGTGATGTTGGCGCGATTCGAATCGGTGAAAGGGTCAACGTGCAAGATGGATCAGTGCTGCACGTTGATGAGAACGGGAAGACCATTCTCGAAGCCGACGTGACCATTGGCCACCTTGCTATGGTGCACGGGTGCCATATTGAACCTGGGTGCCTAATCGGTATGAACGCGACCGTGCTGTCCGGGGCTCACATTGGCAAGGGGAGCATCATCGCCGGTGGCGCAGTGGTGCTCGAAGGGCAAGTGATCCCAGAGTTCTCGCTTGCCGCGGGAGTGCCGGCGAAGGTCAAGCGTGAGCTTGAGGAGTCAACCTACTCGGCACGTGAACGCCACGCAGCGTTTTATGTTGAGCTGGGGAAGCGCGCGGCGAGTGGGTTGGTACCGGTAGAACGCGCTGCAACTGAGTAGCTTACGAAAACAAAAACCCGCTCAACCAGGAGTTTCACCTGGTCAAGCGGGGTTTTTGTTGATAGTTGTCGGACTGACAGGATTTGAACCTGCGACCCCCACACCCCCAGTGTGGTGCGCTACCAAACTGCGCCACAGCCCGTTGCCTTCATCCGGCGAATACCGGAACAGCTCCGATAGTTTAGCGCACAGTTACTTCAACTATGAAACCAGCTGTTAGAAGGCAGTGCCGTTGAGGTACACCCATGCGCCGCCCTCGCGAATGAAACGGGAATGTTCTCGCTGGGTGCCACTCGGGTGAAGAGCCTCGAAGCGGACCTCTCCGTAGGTATCCGTTGGGCCACCTTGTTCGGAGTGGAGAACTCGCAGCGCAATATATGGTTCGCCACCTGGTGGAAGCTCCAACGATGCCGGTCGTGTGCTCGAAGCCCAGGTGCGCAGCAAGTAATCCGCATCGCCGACGACGAACGCACTGTAGCGTGCCCGCATGAGCGATTCTGCTGTGGGAGCAGGTTTGCCTGCGTGCAGGGCGCCGCAGCACAGGGGGTATGGGCGATCGAGGCCACATGGGCAGCGTTTCACGTCACCGCACCACGTCGATGGTTGTCTGCACCGAGGCGCTGTGAACGTAGCCGTCGACGGTTGAGCGTTTGCCGGCCTCCATGAGCGTCTGGGCCTCGGCGTCGCTGAGGTCGCCGAATAACGTGATGTCACGTGTGAAGTGCCCCTCGCCGAGATGTGTGACCTCCACGCGCACGTCGTTGAGCGCAAGTCCTTTCGCGGCGGAACGAATTGCCTGGGAACAAGATACTGCCAACGCGGACATGTACAAGCCTGTCGACGTCACGCCCTGGCCCTTGCCGCCAGCATTCTTAGCCCGGTCAGTTGCGATCGCACGATTGGAGGTGCGAACTACGTCGCCATACTTCGTCCCGCGGGCGGAGTAGGAGACTGCGTTGGAGTCGCCGGTGGCATCCGGGACAAATTCGGGGGTGATGTATTGCATGACCCACGAGCCGATAATGTCGGCCGCACGCTGTGCGGTGCCTTGGCGCGTCAATAAATGATCGGCCTTGTCCAGCGCCATGAGTGACTTCGGGTAGCGGGTGAGGCTAAAAATTGACTGGGCGTTATCAATGCCTACCGTCACATCGATAGGCGAGTGGACCAGCAATAGTGGCTTGCGCAGTTTCGGCAGGTATTCTTCGGGGTTCGTGTCGGCGAGATCCTCAAGGAAGTCGCGTGAAATGATGAGCTCCCTGCCGCCGAGGATGACGGGGACATAGCCGTCGCGGTCCGCGTCACCAATCTTATCCGCATAGTGCAACACCGAGTGAGCAGGGTCGAACGGCGCACCGACTGTCGCTACGGCTTTGAGCGTCTTTTTGAGATCGGGATGGGTCGCCGCTTTCAGTGCTGCAGCGCCCCCGAGCGAGTGGCCCATGATGAGCTGTGGCGCTTTGAACTCTTTGGCTAACCACTTTGCTGCAGCCACGATGTCGTCAGCGTTTTGTGAGAACGAAGTATCGGCGAAGTCACCCTCAGATTGTCCGAGACCAGGAAAATCAAATCTGAGCGTTGCAATGCCGAACTCTGTTAACCGCTTGGAGATTCGCGAAGCACCAGGAGTATGTCTGGACCCCGCAAAACAGTGTGCGAAAATCGCGTAGGCTTTCGCCGGCCCGTCAGGCCGGTCAATCGTTCCGGCCATCATCTTGCCCGTCGACGACGGCACCTTCACGTTCAGCGATAACATGTGGGCTTTCCTCCTGAGAACGGGGACGCATTCGGTGGTCTTTGCTTGAACAAGGATAGAGTACATTGACGTGAACGAGTGAGAAGCACTTACCATGTAGGCCAGGTAGTGCGAGAGGCAAAAGGCCACTTTTGCCGTGACGAAAGGTCGTATGAGGAATGGCTGCATTTGGCTGGTTTTGGAAAGCAATGGGTGCAACGTCCGAACGCAACAACAAGAAGTCGAAGGGGATCGTGGCGAAAGCCCACGAGCTCATTGGAGAGTTCGAAGCTCTTGACGACGCCGCGCTGAGCGCCGCTGTGCGTGACACCGTGCGTGACGGAGAGGTCGTCGACAAGCCTCGCTTCCTCGCAATTCTGTCGGTTGCCGCCACTCGAACCCTTGGGATGACCCCGTTCGACGTTCAAAACCAGGCGGTTTTGCGCCTACTCGAAGGCGATGTAATTCAGATGGCCACCGGCGAGGGCAAAACGCTCGTTGGAGCTATCGCTGCGACCGGTTTTGCGCTCACTGGTAAGCGGGTGCACCTCATCACCGTGAATAACTATCTCGCTGAGCGCGATGCCACGTGGATGCGGCCGCTTGTCGAGTTCTTTGGGCTCAGCGTTGCCGCTGTAACGGAATCGACGCCACGTGAACAGCGTGTAGAGGCATACCGATGTGACGTCGTCTATGCTCCGGTGACCGAGATCGGCTTTGATCACCTTCGTGATAATCAGATCACGCACCGCTCTCAAACCGTTCAGTTACCAGCCGAGGTTGCTCTTGTCGATGAGGCCGATAGTGTCCTTGTCGACGAAGCCCTCGTCCCGCTCGTCCTGGCTGGTTCTGAAGGTACGCAGCAGCCCACAGGCAAGATCACCGAAGCGGTCTCGCACCTTGACGAGGAGAAGGACTACGAAACTGATGCCGATGGTCGCAATGTCTTCCTTACCGAGGAGGGGGCGAAGAAAGTTGAACGTTTGCTCGGTATCGACTCGCTCTATTCTGATGAGCACATTGGCACCACACTTGTCCGGGTCAACCTTGCGTTACACGCTCGAGCACTGCTGATCCGCGACGTACATTACATCGTCGAGGACGGCAAGGTGGCGCTTGTTGACGCCTCCCGCGGCCGCGTCGCTGAACTGCAGCGTTGGCCTGACGGATTGCAGGCAGCAGTCGAGGCAAAAGAGGGACTGAAGGTCTCCGAGGGGGGCCGAATTCTCGACTCGATCACGCTGCAAGCACTTATGCGTCGCTATCCGACGGTCTGTGGCATGACTGGAACCGCCGTAGAAGCCACCGATCAACTGCGTTCATTTTACGACCTGCACGTATCTGTTATTGACCGCGCAAATCCGTTGCAGCGATTTGATGAAGCCGACCGGATCTACGCAACGATGGAGGAGAAGAACCAAGCGATCGTCGAAGAGATCGCGCTGCTTCACACGAATGGTCAACCTGTTCTTGTAGGGACTCATGACGTTGCAGAGTCTGAGGCTCTCGCAGAGGCATTGAACGAGCGTGGGATCAGCGTGAACGTGCTCAATGCGAAGAATGACGCTGAGGAAGCACGCATTGTGGCTGAGGCTGGAGATTTAGGGCGGGTGACCGTGTCTACACAAATGGCAGGCCGCGGTACCGATATTCGTCTAGGTGGCGCTGACGAAGGAGATCACGACAAGGTTGCGAAGCTGGGTGGTCTCGCCGTTATCGGTACAGCACGCCATCGCACAGCGCGGCTCGACAATCAGTTGCGCGGACGTGCAGGGCGTCAGGGCGACCCTGGCCTGAGCCTGTTCTTTGTTTCCCTGGAAGACGACATTGTTGTTACCGGGGGAGAGGATGAGCGCATCACCGTACATCCCGACGCGTCGGGACGGATCGAATCCTCGCGTGCACAGCAGTTTGTTGACCACTGCCAGCGCGTTACAGAGGGCCAGCTGCTAGAAATTCACTCGCAAACGTGGAAATACAACAAGCTCATCTCGGATCACCGTACAATCCTTGATGAGCGGCGAGCGTCATTGCTCGATACCGACGCGGCGTGGCGTGAGCTTAGCGAACGAGCACCGGAGCGCGCCACCGAGCTGGATGCCATCGATGCTGACAAACTACGGCAGGCAGCTCGTGAGATAATGCTCTACCACCTGGACCATGAGTGGTCTGAGTACCTCGCGCTCATGGACGATGTTCGCGAATCGATCCACCTGCGCGCCATCGCCCGTGAAACGCCAATCGACGAATACCATCGAATCGCCATTCGTGAATTTAAAGAACTAGCGAATCGTGCCGTAGATCAGGCCGTCGATACTTTCAGGAAAGTCGTGATTGATAACGATGGAGCACACCTCGAAGACGCTGGTTGGAAGCGCCCGAGTGCGACGTGGACCTACATGGTGTCGGATAATCCGTTGGCGGGTTCGGGGAACTCGGTGATCTCCGGGATTGGAAATATTTTCCGTTAATCCTCATGTTGAGGTTCAGAGCGTTACACTAGAACCGCAACAGCACGCTGACCCACAATTGGGTAATATTGCGATTTAGAATTTATTGACTTTCAAAAACACCGTCAGGAGTTTGGAATGGCCGAAAACAAAGATGCAGACATCGTCCAGGTCGAAACGACCTCCGTCTTTCGCGCTGACCTTTTGAAGGAGATGGAGAACGGCGCTGCTGCAGCCAACGATAACGTCACCAGCACGGAGAATTTGCCGGATGGTGTTGCGTTGCTCGTGGTGAAGCGCGGACCGAACGCTGGTGCAAGGTTCCTGTTGGACCAGGACGCAACCACCGCAGGTCGCCATCCTGAGGCCGACATTTTCCTTGATGACGTCACGGTGTCCCGCCGCCATGCTGAGTTCCGCCGCGATGGTGACTCTTTCGAAGTCGTTGACGTGGGATCACTGAACGGCACTTATGTGAACCGAGAGCCAAAGGACTCGCAGGTTCTCTCCTCCGGGGATGAGATTCAGATTGGTAAATTCCGCCTGGTCTTTATCGCCGACGAAAAATAGTATTGTCCGTTTGTCTGCCCCTGCCCATTAGAAGAGATTAATCATCACCGTGAGTGCAATACGTCGAGCTGCTACAGAGCAAATGGGAGCCACCGTCGCCCCGTCAGGGACAAAGACCATGTCTATTGGTGTTGTCCTGAAACAGTTGCGGGAAGAGTTCCCTGATGTGACTGTGTCGAAGATTCGCTTTCTTGAGTCCGAAGGCCTGATCACTCCACAGCGCACTGCGTCCGGATACCGGCGCTTTACAAGTGATGATGTCGAGCGACTTCGCTACATCTTGGTTACCCAGCGAGACAATTACCTTCCTTTAAAGGTGATCCGCGAGCAGCTCGAGGCCATGGATTCCGGTCAGGTCACCGCGATCATGAGCGTGAGCGAAGCTGATCCACTAGTTTCTCCAGATAGCTTCCGAGCACCAACTTCGACACACTTGAGCGACCGAGACGTTGCCGAGCAGGCTCAAGCAGACCAAGAACTTGTCGACGAGTTCGTGCGTGATGGATTGATCGTCCCTGATGTGGCTGGTCATTTCACCGCCGACGACGTCCGCGTGGTTACTGCAGCCATGGCGCTAGCGGAATTCGGTTTGGATTCTCGCCACCTCAAGACGCTGCGGACTATGGCTCGTCGCCAGGCTGATCTCATCTCTCAAGTAACGGAACCCGTTGCGAAGTCCGGTAAGGAAAATTCAGCACAGCAAGCGGAAGAACTCGGGCAGCAGCTTTCCGCCCTGGTCGTATCATTGCACGCTTCGCTGCTCAAGAACGAGCTGCGAAATTCTGGGCGCTGAGATGCGGTCGCTGAATTTGCTCGGGGTCTACCCGGTCGGCCCGGAACACTTTCTGTGCGCGTTGCTGCACGCACCAGAGCAGAACCTATTCCTGCCAATTTGGCTTTCTCCATTTTCTGGAGGCAAGCTGGCCGCACTCATTGATGATGTAGGCCCCCTGAACCCGAGTATTTACGAAACGTATTTGGAAACGCTAAAGGATCTCGGCGCTCAAGTGCAGGCCGTGCGCATTGCGAGCTATTACGAAGGCGTGTTTCATGCCGAGGTGTTGCTGAGTACTGGCAGCAAAGTAGACACGAGCATGTCCGACGCGCTGCTTTTGGCTTGGACAGGGGATATTGCTCTCGAGGTTGACCCTCAGGTTTTGCGGCAAGCCGGCATACGGATTTCCGCGGCAGATGCGAAAGGTATCTTTGACCTTGATCTTCCAGTTGTCGAAGGGGACGCTGAAGACGGAAGTGTTTCCGCAAGCGGTGACCCAGAAGCAGACCGCGATTTTGAGCAGCTGATGAAGAGCCTTGGCGCGGATGATCTTTTTACTTCCGATGATGAAGATGGAGACGGGGCTGCCAACTAAACCTCCCTCAATGTAAAGTAAAGGTTGAGACTTCGGCGTGTCGGCCCGAGCTGATAGAGTCAAATGCCTAAGCTATCGGTACAAATACTGTTAGCCGAGACAATAGAAAACGGGAGTATGGAAAATGAGCGATCTGCAACAAGAGCTTGAACTTTCCGCAGTGGAAGGGCCTGTTCAGGAAACGCTGTTTGATATCGGGCCTTCTGACGAAGTGGGGTACCGAGTTCCGATTGCATGCCAGGTAGCAGGCATCACGTACCGCCAGCTCGATTACTGGGCGCGCACTGACTTGGTGAAGCCTTCAATCCGTGGCGCAAAGGGCTCCGGCTCCCAGCGTCTCTACTCCTTCAAGGACATTCTGGTTTTGAAGATCGTGAAAGGTCTCTTGGATACCGGGATCTCACTGCAAAACATTCGCCTGGCCGTGGATAAGCTCCGTAACCGGGGTGTGAATGACATCGCCGAGATCACGTTGGTCTCTGATGGCGCTACGGTGTACGAGTGCCGCAGCAACGAGGAGGTCATTGACCTTCTCGGCGGCGGCCAGGGTGTCTTTGGTATCGCGGTCCCGCAGATTATGAAGGATCTCACTGGCACTATTGCTGACTTCCCAGCAGAAACCATCAATCCCGAACTCAATGACCCTCAGCCTGCCGGGTTTGATGAACTCGCAGATCGTCGCCGTCGTAAGTCTTCCTAGAGAGTTCTGAAAGGCTGCAGCCCCGCCGTTTACTCCCCGGCGGGGCTGCAGCCTTTCGTACTGCTGTGGGTCTAGCGCAAGTGGTTAGTCCACAACGGCGGTCAGAGCGGCACTGACCTGCTCAGCGGATGGAGCCTCTTTCACCACGGATGCGACATCTGTCACAGCCGTATCTGCAGGGCTATCGCCTACACGAACGACGTCAAGCTTGATTCGCTCACCGAGCCGGTCCTGCAGTGCTGCTGCCGCCTGTGGTGAACCATCATCATCGGCGGTGCCGGTGGTAATCAACACGATGCGAATATCGCGATCGAGCTCACGCATGGCATCGGCAGCAGCGAAGAGCGCTTCACGAGTCTGCGGAGCACCACCGGTGCCAAGCAAGCTGGCGGTGTATGCGACGTCCTCGGCATCACTGGTCATAGCAATGTTGCTGCGCCAACCCTTCGTTACACCAGGGTTCAGTGGGGAAGAGTAGTTCCAAAGCGCTACTTGATGGCCAGATTCGGTGACACGGTATGCAGCATCGCGTATCGCGGTGTCGACTGCTGGCTTGAAAGGCTGCATCGCATCTGACGTATCGTACAGGAATAACGTGTCCAGAGCTTGCTGTTGGTTTTCGGAACCAACTTCTTTCTGTTCCTTTTCTGTTTCATCGACCGGAATTTCTGCCACCTGGGACCAAACCTGATCAGGGACATCAACCACCTGTGATTTGCTATCAGTTTTCAACGTTGACGCCGCGTACTTCATGAGGTCCTGCCCGGCGCGAGACTTATTCTCATCGACGTTATCAGTACTGTTCAGCGGGATACCGACGTAGTTCAAAACTGCATCTAGCGATGTGAAAACCCGGTCACCGGATGCTTGTTCAATAGCTGCTGCGTATAGACTCTGTTCATCTTGGATTGACTCTATATCTTCCACTGCCTGCTGTTGTAGGACATCTACGGCGCCTGCCTCATCTTTGGCAAGCAATGACGCAACAGCAACAGAGGCATCCGAGCGTTCAGGCAACACAAATCGCACTGACTCCAGCTTAAGTGTCGCTGGATCAGTAGAAGTTTGCCCCTCCACGCCGAGAGGTGCTGCGTAAACAATCTGTGGGTCAGGTACCGCCGCCGAGCGTTTTGCGTTCCTAAGTACGGCGTCTGGGTTCGCGGTTTCCGGAGCGAGAAGGATAGCTGCGTCCTCGACCTTATCGACGAGCTCTGCCTGCATACAGTAGTCCCGCACAACACGGTGCGACTCGTTGTACGCGGCTACGATCGCTTCACCGACCGATCGTTCCGTAGACGCTACTGGCAGTGAGAGTTCTCCAGACACGCACTGTGCTTCAGAAGCATCATCGGACTGTTCTGGCTTCAGCTTCATCATCAAAATGGCACTCAAAATCACAGCGAGCGCGACCAGAATGACCAGGATCGCTCCACCGGACAAGCGATAGTTACTCTTGCCATCAGAATGTCGGCCCATGCCAATACCGTCCTTACTTCGTGTACAACCCGTCTAGCGTTGTCACACAGTCTATCGCCCTAGAACTACGTCGAGGAGAGCGACGAGCCGGGAGCGTAATTCTTCTCCACGCGCGCTGAGCGCTCGTTGGCGCTGCACGTACGTGGCTTTTCCCTCGGTAGTCTCCACAGGAACGATGTCGAAGCCGAGTTCCCGGCAGTCGTACGGGGATGCCTCCATATCGAGGCGACGCGCGTCCTTGGCCAATTCGAAACAGTCAAGGAGGAGCTCACCAGGGACCAATGGGCCCAGTTTCAAAGCCCACTTAAACAGATCCATGGTGGCGTGCACACAGCCTGGTTGTTCCCTCGATACCTGGTCTTCCCTCCGCAACGCCACAACGTTGAGGGGGCGAGCTGGGGGAGTAAAGAAACGAAACGCGTCGAAGTGGCTGCATCGAAGCTGATGAGATTCAACCACTGAGTTCGTGCCGTCTGCTCCGAGACGAAGCGGAAGATCATGACGAGGGCGTTCCTCGCGGTACAACATTGCCCATTCATGCAAACCGAAGCAGTCAAAGTGCGCCGAACGAGAGGCTGTCGCGCGAAGTAGTTCGTCAATTTCCCGAACGTCTTGTTCACGGTGCTCAAGAAACGACGCGATGTTTGCGCACACGTGCCTGCTGTCTACAACTTGGTAGTCGCGCCATGAAGCTTGAGGAAGCGTAGAGGCGTCGAGAAGCACTGTATTTGCGCCAGGATGCCACTTCTTAAGGTGTGTGGGGCGGAACCTGTAGTAGTCGAACAGGAAGTCCCACACCGGGTGCTTCTGTGCGCGACGACGGCGAGCTAGGTGTGGCTCGACGAATCCGGCCGCACGTTCCTCATGCGACGCGATCCGAGCCTCGTATTCGGCTGACTCCAGGAACGTACGAATCATGAATTCTCGTGGGTCCAGTCTGCGACCGTGCCCACGTACTCCTCAATGACGTCCTCAAGAGCAAGTACGCCAACGAGGCGACCTTGATCGCGGACCTGAGCCATGTGTGCAGAGCGACGGTGCAGCGACGTCAGCGCACTATCCAGCGACTCAGAGCCATCAATCACCATCAATGGGCGGATGCGGCTCACCGGTACCAGTGGATCATCCTCATCGGACTCCATCAGGTCCAAAATGTCCTTCACGTGAATATATCCAACGAGAATGCCGGAAGGCCTAGCAACGGGGAAGCGCGAATATCCGGTTTCACGTACAGCTTGCTCGATTATCGAAAGCGCGACGCCCTCAGGGTAAAAGGGGATGGTTGTCAGACGATCGAGCGGGATCATTACCTCTTTGAGGTTCCTCGACTCAGAGCGCAGCGCCTTTGAAAGGCGAGCTGTTTCCTCAGCGTCAAGAAGACCCTCTTCGCGTGATTCACGAATCATGTTTGCCAGCTGTTTCTGGTCCACAGTGGATGAAAGCTCATCGCGTTGTTCAATACCAAACAGAGCCAGCGTCTTACGCGCTACCCAGTTCAAGAAGCGAATAAACGGCCCCGTGGCCTTCATCCAAAGCGTCATAGCGGGGGTAAGCCAAACAGCAGTTGACTCTGGTCCGGCAATCGCAATGTTCTTCGGCACCATCTCGCCGAACAAAATATGCAAGAAGGAGATGAACGCCAGCGCAATCACGAAGGAAACAGGATGCAGCCACTCACCCGGCAACCCCATCGCGAGAAACGGAACTTCAACATAGTGTGCAACCGCAGGCTCAGCGACCTTACCGAGCACGAGCGACGCGATGGTGATGCCCAGTTGGGCACCTGCGAGGTAAATCGAGAGGTGTTCCGTCGCGTACAGCACGCCAGTAACATTTGTCTTGCCTTGTGCCTGCATTGACTCCAATCGATCGCGCCTGGAGGACACGAGTGCGAACTCGGACGCAACGAAGAACGCGTTGAGCGCCAGCAGGACCAAAATGAGAAGGAATGCTACCCAAATATTCACTGTGCTGACCTCCTCTGAAACTCGATTGCTTCCTCTGGAGAAATCGGACTCAAAATTGCCCTGTCGATCCTGCGATCATCCATTGTGGAAACCCTTGCGAGCCAGTGGCCAGCGCTGCCTGTTTCAAACTGTTCCTGGAAATCGGCTGTGCCGGAGGGGAGCACTACTTTGTCGCCAACTGTCGGGATATGTCCAAGTGCTGACATAATCAGTCCTCCAAGAGTTTCGTAAGGCCCCTCGGGTGCAACATAACCGAGCTCCTCCTGCAGTTCATCGAGCCGCACCAAACCAGAAATCTCCCACGACGTTCCGACGTGTAAAAAGTCCCGCTCGGATTCGCGGTCGTCGTACTCGTCGTACACCTCACCGAGGATCTCCTCGACTACGTCCTCAATCGTGACCAGACCTTGCGTTCCGCCGAACTCATCCGCAACCAGCACTACCTGTGAGCCCGCGGAACGAACCCTGTTGAGCACCGCATCGCCGTCAAGCGTCCCCGGGATAAACGGAACTGGCTTGGCCAGCGTTGACAGCTTGGTGGTTGCACGCTGCTTCTTATCTACCGAAAAGGCGTCTTTGATGTGGACCACGCCTATTGTGTCGTCCAAGTCACCGCGGCGGACGGGGAAGCGCGAATGGCCTGTCTCACGTGCAAACGCAATCAAATCCGCTACGGTGTCCTCAGCGTCAAGCGCATTAATGGTTGAACGTGGCGTCATCACGGCTTCGGCGGTGGTCTCTCCGAACTGCAGCGATCTGTCGATCACCGCTGCGGTATCTGCGTCAAGGTCTCCAGACTCCATCGAGTTTCGGACCACCGCACCCAGCTCTTGGCCAGAACGAGCGGAGGCTAGCTCATCTGCTGGCTCAATCCCGAGTTTTCGCACAACCCAGTTCGCCGAAGAATTGAGCCACTTAATAAACCAACCAGCTGCGGTATTAAACGCATTCACAGGAGGTACCACGACCCGCGCAGTCTTCAGCGGATCCGTAATCGCCATGTTCTTTGGAACAAGTTCGCCAAAAACCATCGAGAGCAATGTCGCAATCGCCAACGCAAGGATCAGCGCTACTGTCGTTGAGGCCGCTTCACTCAGACCAACGAGCTCAAGCAGGGGGGTGAAGAACTTCCCCAACACCGGCTCGGCGAGGAAGCCAGCTGCGAGCGTCGTCACGGTAATACCGAGTTGCGCGCCTGACAACACGAACGAAAGGTTCGCGTGGTCTCGAGCGACGGCTTTCGCCGTGCGGTCGCCGACCTCCCGGACGTGCTCATCGATAGTTGAGCGCTCGAGTCCTGTCATTGCAAACTCGATTGCAACGAACAGGCCCGTTGAGGCCGTCAACAAGATGAAGCCCAAAAGAGCAAAGATTGAAATGACTATATCCATCGACTATGACCGAGGCGTCCGACGCCTACCGCTCCTTCCCGTCGACCGTCGTCGTTGAGCATTCGCACTGGGGCGTTTCGAACGCCTGGTTGCGTTGTGGTTCTTTCGCTGATGTGGTGGCTGGCCACCAGGCGGTGGCAGGGGCTTCCCAGACGGCTGCCGAGCTCCGGTGATCTCAACGACCTCAGGTGTAAGCTCCTGCGCCCGGACTTCGGTCGCTCGCACTCCAGCTTTGTTTAGAAGCGAGCGAACCTCCTTACGCTGTTCATCCATGACCAACGTAACAACGTTGCCCTCAGTGCCCGCACGCGCTGTACGCCCCGCGCGGTGCAAGTATGCCTTGTGTTCTGCAGGCGGGTCGATGTGGACAACGAGTGAGACTCCCGAAACGTCGATTCCGCGTGCTGCGATGTCCGTCGCAACTAAGACTGGAGTTGAACCATCAGCGAACCCCTCTAGTGCGCGAGTTCGAGCACCTTGACCTTTGTCACCGTGAATTCCCTGCGCGTGAACTCCGGCGCGACGAAGCTTCTTCACCTGCCTGTCCACACCATGCTTCGTGCGCATAAACATGATCGTCTTGCCTTCGCGTGCGGCGATTTCCAGCACTCGAGCATTGCGCGACTCGCGACTGCCACACAACAGGACGAAGTGTTTCATGGTCTTTACAGCTGACTTCGCTGGAGCTGTGGAGTGCGTAACCGGATTATGCATGTACCTGTCAACGATTCTCTGTACATCGCCATCGAGCGTTGCAGAAAACAGTAACTTCTGGGAATCCTTTGGCGCTCGGTCGACAAGCTTGATGACCTGAGGCATGAAGCCCATGTCGGCCATCTGGTCGGCTTCATCAAGCGTGACGATCTCCAGAGCCCGAAAATCGAGGACGCCACGCTGCAATAGATCCTCTGCACGGCCCGGTGTCGCCACCAAGAGGTCGACTGGTGCCGCCAAAGCGCGGATCTGCGTGTTGATATTGACGCCACCAACTACATCCAGCACGCGAAGGCCTTGTGCGCTCGCAGGGCTGTTCAATCGCTGTTGAATCTGGCTTGCTAATTCACGCGTCGGTGCGAGCACAAGTCCACGGGGCCGTCCAGGCTGACTTGGTGCACCACTCAGACGCGCCAACATCGGCAAACCAAACGTAAAAGTCTTGCCGGAGCCGGTCGGACCACGCCCAAGCACGTCTCTGCCTGCTAGGGCATCAGGAATAGCCGCTTCCTGAATTGGAAACGGCCGAGTAATTCCTTCTGCGTTGAGCGCGCGCACCAGGGGGTGGGGAAGGCCGAGATCGGCAAAACTTTTCATTGCAAACACCCTAGTGCCTTTTTGCGGTCAGGTGCTATCGCCACGCTTAGTAACGAAGCTCCTTGCGGTCGCCAGACCACGCGATATGGAACGTGCCGTCCATATCGACGCGCTTGTAGGTGTGCGCACCGAAGAAATCACGTTGTCCCTGAATCAGCGCCGCAGGCAAGCGGTCTGCACGCAAGGAATCGTAGTAGGAGAGCGAGGACGCGAATACCGGAACCGGAAGCCCGAGCTGCGTAGCCGTTATGACGACGCGACGCCACGCATCAATGACGCCGCCCTCCAGCTCATTGCGGAAGTAAGGGTCGAGCAACAGTGATGGCAGCTCAGGGTTTTTCTCATACGCCTCGGTGATGCGGTCGAGGAACTTCGCGCGGATAATGCAGCCACCACGCCAAATCTTCGCCAGCTCACCAGGCTTCAGACCCCAGTCGTACTCCTCGGAACCCGCAGCAATTTCATCAAAGCCTTGCGCGTACGCAACGAGCTTTGAGGCGTACAGAGCACGCCGGACATCCTCGACGAACTGCGCCTTGTCCAGACCAAGGTCAGCGAACGAAGCTTCTACGCCACTAGGGAGGTTGGCCTCCAAGGCCGCGGTGCGTTGCGCAGTAGAAGAAGAAAGCGCACGAGCAAACACTGCTTCGCCGATGCCAGTGACTGGGACGCCCAAGTCTAGGGCCTCCTTCACAGTCCAGCGACCCGTGCCCTTCTGGCCAGCCGCGTCCACAACGACGTCGACAAACGGTTTGCCTGTTTGCTCATCGACTTGCTTCAGTACCTCAGCGGTGATCTCGATCAGGTAGGAATCCAGGTCACCCTCATTCCACTCGGAGAAGATTTCAGCGATCTCCGCCGGCTCCAACCCAGCTGCGTAGCGAAGCAAATGGTATGCCTCGCCGATGACCTGCATATCGGCGTACTCGATGCCGTTATGCACCATCTTGACGAAGTGTCCGGCACCATTTGGGCCAATGTGGGTCACGCACGGAACGCCATCGACTTTCGCGGCAATATCCTCAAGGAGTGGGCCAAGCGCCTCCCATGACTCGACAGGACCACCAGGCATGATCGAAGGACCAAGCAGTGCACCTTCCTCGCCGCCAGAGATACCTGCGCCGACGAAGTGGCGCCCCTTTTCAGCGACTTCTTTCTCACGGCGGATCGTATCGGTGAACAACGAGTTACCGCCATCGATGATGATATCGCCCTCATCCATCGCTTCGACGAGCTGATTGATCACTGCATCCGTAGCCTTGCCAGCCTGGACCATGATGACAGCACGGCGTGGACGCTCCAGCGAGGCAACAAAGTCCTCAATCGTTTCAGATGGGATAAACGAGCCCTCATCCCCGTGCTCGGCCATTACGGCGCGAGTCTTCTCAGGGGACCGGTTGTAGATAGCAACCGTATGTCCGTTGCGGGCGAAATTACGTGCTAGGTTCGAACCCATCACCGCCATACCGACAACGCCGATCTGGGCGAGATGAGTCTGGGACTGATTCGTATCATGCTCGGTGGTAGTCATGCAGACAATACTACGCTGCTGAGAGGAAAGAACGGAATGAGTTTTCTATTCGAAAAAGTTGATCGCGAGCTCAACGAGGAAGAATTGCGGACCCTCAACGAATACAACAACGGTTACGCCAACACGATCGGAATGGTGATCACGGCGTGTAGCCCAGAGTGCGTAACTGCACATATAGACGTCGGACCCCAGCATCTTCAGCCTGCCGGGATCGTCAACGGGGGAGTCTATGCCGGTCTCGCAGAGACGGTAGGTTCCGTTGCAGCGATGGCGACAGCTGGCAGACCTGCTGTCGGCATGAACAACAACACCGACCTCCTACGAAGCGTCCGTGACGGGCGAATCGAAGCATCCGCGCGCCCAGTTCATGTCGGGCGGCGAACCCACCTCTGGCGCATCGAAATGCATCACGAAGGCAAGTTAGTGGCCCTGACGAATCTGAAGCTCCTCGTACCCTAAAGCCAGCGGTTCTTCCTGAACCACCAATACATCAGTGCCATGGTCAGGATCATTACGCCGAGCACCACCGGGTAGGAGTACTTCCAAGCCAATTCCGGCATATTCTCGAAATTCATGCCATAAACACCGGCAATCATGGTCGGGGCCGCAGCCATACCAACTACTGCAGATATCGTACGCATATCGGAGTTCTGTTGCATCGAAACCTTCGCAACCGAGGCGTCAAGCAGGGAGGAAAGGCGTTCATCGAAGCCTGAGAGGTGGTCACTCACGATCGTCGCGTTGTCCTGCACGTCACGGAAGTAAGATCTGAGCGCTTTCCGCATCAGATCACGGTTGTTGGTCAACCCATTCTTTAACGCCGGTGCAAGTGGATCGATCGCGTGGCGCATCTCCAAGATCTCACGTTTGTAGTTGTAAATCTTGTCAATGTTAATGTCTCGCCGAGGCGTAAACACTTCGTTTTCCAGCTCATCGACGTCGCGGCTCAGGTTGTCTGCGACCTTCAAATAGTTATCGACGATGTAGTCGGACACCACCCATGCGACGGCACTTGGGCCAAGCACCGCAAGCTCCTCCTCGCTCTCTAGTTTGCCAGTCAAATCAGGCAGTGGTGCGCCGTGCCGGATTGTGATCGCAAAGTTCGGACCGGTCACAATTTGGACTTCACCAGTGGAAATGATTTCACGGGCATCCGCAACTTCCTCATCGTCGCGGTAATACACCGAGCGCACGACCATGAACAGCTGCTCATCGTAGCGCTCAACCTTTGGCCTCTGGTGGGCATCGACTACGTCGTCAACGATCAGATCGTCAATGTCGAAAAACGACGAGATCTTCGTCATCTGCTCATCTGTCGGACCTTTCAACGAGACCCACACAAACGCGTTATCGTGCTCCCGTGCGACCTGCAGTGCCTGTGGAATCCGATAGTTGCCAGGGACGCGCTTGCCGTCGACAAATACTTTGCAAAAGTCGATCGAGCGTTCCAGAGGGACCTTCACCGGTATGCGCGATGGTTGAAGCGTGCTTTTCGACGACTTCCTCGACAACGGGATCCTTGGTGGCATAGTGGCCCCCTTTACTACCTGCGTCACGCCAATCAAGGGCGAGGGATATAACAACGCTCGAGATACTACGCCCTTCGAGAACGGAACACGAACGCGCCTCTCCAACCGTATACAAAGGGGAGAGGCGCGTCAGCAGAGTCATTTAGTTCTCTGAGTTTTCGGATTTCGCGTGGCGTTGGCCGGGTGTCGTCGGAAGGTTGTATCGCTTCGAGCTCAAAGCGTTGTAAACCCACGTCAACGCTGTGACAGTGCGGTTGCGCAGTCCAGTGAGGAATGAGACGTGGACGTAGAGCCACATCAACCAACCCAAGAATCCAGCGATTTCGACCTTGCCCATCTTCACGACAGCGTTAAAGCGAGTGACGATAGCCATCGATCCCTTGTCAAAGTAGGAGAATGGCTCGCGCTGTTCCGGCGTAATCTCGTCTTCAACCTGTGCCTTCAAGATCTTTCCGACATATTCACCGGACTGGATTGCAACCTGGGCGACGCCTGGCAAGCGGTCGCGGCTCATCATGTCGCCCACGATGAATACATTCGACAGTTCGCCAACGGACAGGTCGGCGTTCACCGGCACCTTGCCGTTACGTTCAGCCTCTACACCAGCTTGCTCGGCGACCTGCTTGCCCAGCGGGGAAGCCTGGACACCAGCAGACCAAATCTTCGTTGGAGTGTAGACAGTGGTCTCTTCGTCGGTCTTGGTGTTCTTGTACGTGACGCTCTCAGCGTCGACGTTAGTCACAATGGCATTCAAGATGACAGTAACGCCTGCCTTCTCCAACTCGCGCTGCGCCTTCCGGCCAAGACGCTTTCCAAATGGTGGCAGAACCTGTGGCATGCCGTCGATAAGAAGGATCTTGGTCTGATCTGGTGAGAACGAGTACTGGCCTCCAGCAAATGCGCGGTGCGCCAACTCGGCGATCTGTCCAGCGAGCTCAACACCAGTTGGACCGGCGCCGACGAGCACAAAAGTGAGCAGCCGTTCGCGTTCTTCAGCGGAAGTAGCTAGCTCAGCTTTCTCGAAGGCATCAAGAATGCGCGCGCGCACCTCGAGCGCGTCATCGGCTGTTTTCAAACCAGGTGCGAACTCCGCAAAGTGATCGTTGCCGAAGTAGGACTGGCCTGCACCCGCTGCGAGGATCAATGAGTCGTAGGCATACTGTGACGACGCACCATCATCGGAAGCAGTGACGATCTGATTCGCGGTATCGATCTCGTCAACATTGCCGCGCACAACGCGAACGTTGTCCTGGCTTGCCAAAATCTGGCGAACCGAAGAGGCAATTTCGCCGACAGACAGAAGACCGGTCGCTACCTGATAGAGCAGAGGGGCGAAGATGAAGTGGTTTGTGCGGTTAATAATCGTAATGTCTACGTCTGCATCCGCGAGTGCATGAGCAGCGTTAATGCCACCAAACCCCGCACCTACGATCACGACGTGATGGCGGTTTCCAGCGGGGCGGTATGGTGTCTGAGTCATAAAAGTGTCGCTCCTTGGGAAAGCTGTTTGAATTTTCTTCCCTTTATAGTACGCCCATAATGTTAGAACGGTATGGTTTTGGAGATGAAGCGTCGAAAACTCCGCTGAAAGTTTGACCAAGTAAGGTGGGGAAGCGTGCCGATTCCTGAACCAGTACCAACGCATTTACACACTGTTGACGCCACAAAGTGGCCACGGCTAGTGCAGCCGTTGGATGGGTTTGCTCTGAAAACTCGCGCCAGGCTTGCAGAGGCCGAGTTTGCTCGAGCCTGTGACGCCGCGGGTGTAACGCTTTCTGGTGACGACGCCGACATTCTCGTGAACCATGAGCGGCTTTTTGAACGAATCGCGGCTGCTGGCTGGACAGGCCTGGCAGAGGGGTACATGGCAGGCGAGTGGTCAGTGACCTCATCGGATGTACTTGTTGAAGTCATTGCGAAGCTGCTGGGGCAGGGCTACGTACCCCGCCGTACATCGTGGAAGCCACGGCCGGAAACTGTTGGAGCGATGCTGCCGAGTTCTCTCGTACAGCACTTTTCGGGCGATCGTGTGAGTGCTTTCCAGGGTCATTTCGCTACAGGTGTCGCAACTACCGAGCGCAAACTGACCAAGTCCTACCCGGAGCAGCGTGCCAAACAGCGTGGCGCGAAGCGCCGCTATATCGATGTGACCACCTACGAAGCACCGCTCGATGCGGATCGAGCCGACTTGGGTGATATACAGGCGCGGAGCGCTCAGCAGTTGCTGGACCTAGTCGGTGCAGGGCGCGGTACGAGAATGCTCGAGTATCCGAACTCGGGAGGTGCTGTGGCTCTGGCCGCGATAGGGCGCGGAGTGGTGGTTGATACTCTCGCAATTAGCCATGACAGTGCCGCTCATCTTCGGGAATACCTCATTCTTAATGGCGCTGCGAACGATGTGCGCGTTGCCGTGGGCAAACTTGGTGACGCTCAATGGGCCCAGCAGCATGGGCCGTATGATGCAATCGTTTCATTTAGTCAGCTTGAATCATGCCCGAAACGCGATAAAGTGCAGTACCTTCGCACGATGGACCGCATGCTACTTCCAGGCGGGCGTATCGGTGTGCAATCGGTGATGGCACGTCGCGTGCAATCAAAATCCGTGAACCGAGCGTGTCGGAGTGCGCTTCAGGTGCTTGGTGCGTATGTATGGCCAGGTATGGAGTATCAATATGAAGTCGATTTTCTGAAGCTAGTTGAACAGCAAACGCATCTCCAAGCGATCAGTATTAGCCGTGCGCCGGAACATCTTCGGTTGTCGATTCGTTTGCAGCGTCAAATGTTTGAAGGGCGGCTCCGTGAAGCCGCGGCCGATGGCTATGACGAAGTATTTCGCCGACTATGGCTCTGGCAGTTTGCGGTTCGCGAAGCAGTTGCATCAGTAGGGGGCTTGGATCTGGCACAGGCGGTATTGGTACGGAAGCACCGGGGTGGGCGCCGATAAGAAGCAAGGGTCAAGTGCCTTAGTTGACATAATGTACATTATCGGACATTTCCACAACTTTGCATATAGATAGCGGAAGCCCGCCCAATAACGTAACGTGACGTAATTGGGCGGGTAATTCTGGACAGTCTACTTGGTCATATTGAGGCGAATATTGAGTAGCCCGCTCTCGGCAATCTTCGCTGCGACAAATTCAGGCGTCTCAACGCCGTAGTCAGCTCTATCAAACGGTACATCGCCCGCGACGATGAGATGGCTGCCAGACAGGGCTACGTCAAAAGGTGCTGTGACGCGATTCGTCTCGCCATGGATGGTCAAGTCTCCGACCACGTTCACGGTTCCAGCGGAACCGTCTGATGGAACCTTGGATAGATCAATCGGCTCGGTGATCGTGAAGCTTGA